>JAFGNN010000035.1 GCA_016926955.1 Spirochaetales bacterium
GGACCCTCCCATCCCCCTCCCCCCACCATCCCTCACAGATCCAGACCCTTGCGCCACAGGTGGCCTTGCGCGAAAAATTCAACGGCACCCCTTTACCTTTTATAGGTTTTGCGGTATAGTGGTACTCGGATGCCGTCATAGCACGCCAAGCAAGCCGCCTCGGGCGGCGGGGAGGACGATGTGAAGAAGCACGTGGCCGCGAACGTCTCGTGGGTGGGCAAGATCGACTGGGAGCTCAAGAAGTTCCACGGCGAGGAATACTCGACCCACCGCGGCTCGAGCTACAACGCCTACGTCGTCGAGGAAGAAAAGACCGTCCTCATCGACACGGTGTGGATGCCCTTCGCAAAGGAATTCGTCGACAACCTCGAGGCCGAGGGCCTGCTCGCCAAGCTCGACGCCGTCGTCGCCAACCACGGCGAGGTCGACCACTCGGGCGCCCTGCCCGAACTGCTCCGCCGCCGCCCGGAACTGCCCGTCTACTGCACCGCCAACGGCGTGAAGAGCCTCAAGGGGCAGTACCACCAGGACTGGAACTTCAAGGTGGTCAAGACCGGCGACTCGATCGAGGTCGGCAACGGCAAGAGCCTTGTCTTCGTCGAGGCGCCCATGCTGCACTGGCCCGACTCGATGTTCACCTACCTTACCGGTGACGCCATCCTCTTCTCCAACGACGCCTTCGGCCAGCACTACGCCTCGGAGCTCCTGTTCAACGACCTTGTGGACCAGGCTGAGCTCATGCAGGAGTGCGTCAAGTACTACGCGAACATCCTGACCCCCTTCAGCGCCCTGGTGAAGGCCAAGATCGAGGAAGTGGTCGGCATGAAGCTTCCCCTGAACATGATCGCCACGAGCCACGGCGTCATCTGGCGGAAGGATCCCCTGCAGATCGTCACCAAGTACCTGGAATGGGCCCAGGACTACCAGGAAGACCGGGTCACCGTCATGTACGACACCATGTGGAACGGAACCCGGCGCCTGGCCGAGGAGCTGGCCAAGGGCATCGTCGACGCCTCGCCCTCCACCCAGGTGGTGCTGCACAACGTCGCGCGGCACGACAAGAACGACGTCATCACCGACGTGTTCCGGTCCAAGGCCGTGCTCGCGGGCTCGCCGACGGTCGGCAAGGGCATCCTCTCGTCCATCGCCGGCATCATGGAGGAGATCAAGGGCCTCAAGTTCAAGGGCAAGAAGGCCGCCAGCTTCGGCACTTACGGCTGGTCCGGCGAGAGCCCCAAGGTCCTGGCCGAGCTGCTCAAGGAGTCCGGCTTCGAGCTCGTCGAGGGCGGACCGAAGGCGCTCTGGATGCCGGACGAGAAGGCGCTCGAAGCGGCGCGGGAATTCGGCAGGGCCTTCGCGAAAGGTCTCTCGTAAAAGACGAACCGCAGATGAGGTCGCCTGCGCGAAGCGCGGGCACCTCAATCCCTTCCACTCCGAAAGCGACGCGAAGCGGCGCAGACGCGGAGACGCAGAGGGAAGAGGGAGAAGAAGGAAAATAGAATTGGGCTAGAGAAATGCGACAGATCCTTTTACTACGATCCCTGGAAAAAGGCGGGAGGGGTGCCAAGCCCTTCCCGCCTTCGTTTATGAAAAGGCCCCGGATCCTCGCGGACCCGGGGCCTTTGGGGGGAAGCGCCGAAAGCCCTTCGGACCCCCGGCTTGACGCCTAGTCGAGCTTGTAGTGCTTCGCGCCGAACAGCCTGTTCGCGACGAAGATGATGCCCACGAAGGCGGCCGCGGTTACGAGGAGGCCGACGATCGGGCTCCAGGTCAGGGCGGCGGCCAGGGTGCCGACGAGCACCGCGCCGGCGGTAGCCATCGCGTACGGAAGCTGCGTTGCGACGTGCTCGAGGTGCGGCACGGCCGCGCCGGTCGAGGAGAGCACCGTGGTGTCGGAAATCGGCGAGCAGTGGTCGCCGAAGACCGCGCCGCCCATCGAAACGCCGACCGTCAGGGCCGCGGCGTTGATGGTGGCCTGGGGCGAGAGGCCGGCTTTCTGGGCCAGGGCGATCGCCACAGGCATGGCGATCGGGATCATGATGCCCATGGTGCCCCAGCTGGTGCCGCTCGCGAAGCTGATGACACAGGCGATGAGGTACACCACCACCGGGAGCAGCCAGAGCGGGAAGCCGCCGCCCACGACCAGCTCGGACACGTAGCTCGCGAGTCCGACGCCGCCGTCGGCCGGGCTGGACTTGATGATGGAGCCGAGGGCCCAGGCCAGGGTCAGGATGGAGACGGCCGGCACCATGGCGCGGAAGCCATCGAGCAGGGATTCGCCGCCCGCGCGGATCGTGAAGAGCCGGCGGATCCAGAAGTAGATGAAGGCGAACACGTTGGCGAATACGGCCGCGTAGGTGAGGGCCGCGGACGAGTCGGTGTTGTTGAACGCCTCGCCCACCGACATGGAGCGCATGGCCTCGCCGAGGGTCGCCACCTGGCCATCCTCGGATCCGACCATGCCGAGCCAGGTCGTCATCGGGAAGAAGAAGAGCGCGACGGCGATCAGGAACACGATCGGGATGAGGAAGTCGAAAGGCTTCGCCTTGTTGGTCTCGGCCTTGGATTCGACCTGGCTGACCACGACGCCGTAGCGCTTCTCGTCATAGAGGCCGAGGCCCTTTTCCGCGCGGGCCTCGGAGCGGGCCATGGGGCCGAACTCGAGCTTGGTGAAGCTGATGAAAGCCACCATGATAAGCGCGAAGATGGCGTAGAGGTTGAATGGTATGGTCCGGACAAAGAAGGGCAGCTCGCCCATGCCGAGGCTCTGGAACTCCGGCATGTCCTTGTAGGTGCCCATGACGTAGACCACCCAGGTCGACACCGGCGCGAGGATGGCCATCGGCGCGGCGGTCGAGTCCAGGATGTAGGCCAGCTTGGCGCGGCTCACCTTCTTCGCGTCGCAGAGCGGGCGCATGCAGGTGCCGATGGTCAGCGAGTTGAAGTAGTCGTCGAAGAAGATGAGGAGCCCGAAGATCCAGGTGAACAGGAGGGCGCCGAGCTTCGACTTGATGCGCTTCGAGGCCCAGTCGCCCAGCGCGTACGCGGCGCCGGTGCGGGCCAGCTGCCCCACCAGGAGCCCCAGGAAAATGGTGAACAGCATGATGCGAATGTTCCAGCCGTCGGCCAGGGTGTCCGCGATCAGGTCCGACAGGCCCAGCATGGCGGTGAACGGATTGCCGCCCGCCACGATGAGGGCTCCCGACAGGATGCCGAGGAAGAGCGAGACGATGACGTCCTTCGTGACGATCGCGAGCACGATCGTCAAAAGCGGCGGCAGGATGGAAAGAATGCCGAAATGGTCCATGAGCAAAGCCTCCTTTCATGGAACGGTTCGCTTCGATTGCCGCAATAGTGGAACCGAATCGGGCGTTTTGCAACCGTTTCCGTAAAAAGAAGCGAAAAAGAGGGTACCGGACCTCCGCCGATACCCCCGATCCGACACGATATCGCTTCGCCCCTCCCTTACGCCGCCTACGATCGCTGACGTTCGACCATCTTGCGAACTACGAAGCTCGCGACATGGTCGGCGTAGGAGCCCTTCCCGAAGCCGACATCGTAGCCGAGCTCCACGGCGAGCTTGTTGCCGATGCGGGGGCCGCCGGCCACCAGGACGTAGTTCCGGCGCTCGCCGCGGGCCTCGAGCAGCTCGACAAGCTCGGCCAGGTTCTTCAGGTGGACGTCCTTCTGGGTGACCACCTGGGACACGAGGATGGCGTCGGCCTTCACCTTGCCCGCGAACTCGATCAACTTCTCGTTGGGAACCTGGGCGCCGAGGTTGTAGGCTTCGACCATCGGATAGCGCTCGAGGCCGAAATGATGGTTGTAGCCCTTCATGTTCATGATGGCATCGATGCCGACCGTATGGGCGTCGAATCCGGTACAGGCGCCGACGATGACCACCTTGCGGCCGATGTGCTCGCGGATGAAGTCGTTGACGCCGTCCATGTCCATGGAGCCGTCGGACTCCGCCTCGTCGGCGACCACCGAGTCGTAGTCGATCGGGACCTCGGTCTTGCCGTAAGCCACGTAGAAGGAGAAATCGGCGGAGAGCGGGTGGGAGTGGGCCACCTCGCAGTCCTTGAAGCCCCAGGACAGGACGAGCTTCCGGGCCGCCTCGCGGCCCTTCGCGCCGTCCGGCACGGGCAGGGTGAAGGAGAGCTGGACCTTTCCGTCGTCCAGCGTGTCGCCGTAGGGTCGCACCACGCGCATGATCAGTTCCCTCCCTTCGCGCCGGAAATGCCGAGCTCCCGCTCGAGGCGCTCCTCGAAGGGGTTCCAGTAGGCGGGACCCTTCTTGATGAGCCCCTCGAATCCTTTCCCGCCGTCCTTCGGCCGCTTTACCTCGGCGAAAAGCCCGCGCTCGATGGCGTCGAAGAGCCCCAGCTCCCCGACCTCCTCGAGGAACTCGATCGTCCGGTCGAGCACCTCGCGCGCCCGCGTCATGACGATCCCGCCTTCCTTGAACTCGATGTCGTCGGCGAAGCCCGCCATGTTGTTCATCACGTACTTCGCGTTGTCGACGGCAAGGAAGCGGTCCATCATGAACGGCGTGTGTATGGCCTCGGTCAGCATGCCGAGCAGGTGGATGCCCTGCCCCGTCGCCTTCGAGACGAAATTGAACATGGTGTTCATGGCGAGACCCTTGAAGATGTCGCCCGACATGAACTTGGTCGGAGGCATGTACTTGAGCGGATGCTCCGGAAAGATCTCGCGCGCCATCTGCGCCTGCGCGAGCTCGAAGAGGAAGCCGTTCTTTATGGACGGGTCCATCTCGTAGGCGTGGCCGAGGCCGAGCAGCCTGGCGGGGAGGCCCGCCTGGAAACCGAAGCGCTCGTTGAGGAGCTGGCTCGCGAGCACGGTGTACGCCTTCTCCCAGGCGTCGCTCGTCGTCAGGTAGTTGTCCTCGCCGGTGTTGATGATGATGCCCGCGCTGGCGTTGATCATCCGGCTGAACTTCTGGTCGACGAAGGTGCGGTACATGTTGATGTCGCGGAACAGGATGCCGTACATCGAGTCGTTCAGCATCATGTCGAGGCGCTCGAGAGCGCCCATGGCGGCGATCTCGGGCATGCAGAGGCCCGAGGCGTAGTTGGTGAGGAGGATGTAGCGCTTCTGGCGCTCCGCGACCTCGTCGAGGGCGGCGCGCATGATGCGGAAGTTCTCCTGCGTGGCGTAGGTGCCGCCGAAGCCCTCGGTGGTGGCGCCGTAGGGCACGTAGTCGAGCAGGCTCTGGGCGGTGGTGCGGATTACGGCGATGACGTCCGCCCCCTGCTCGGCGGCGGCGGTCGCCTGCTTCACGTCCTCGTATATGTTGCCGGTCGCGACGATGAGGTAGAGCAGCGGATCATTGTTCGCGCCCTCCCATTCGG
Organism: Spirochaetales bacterium; assembly: GCA_016926955.1. Taxonomy (GTDB): domain Bacteria; phylum Spirochaetota; class Spirochaetia; order Treponematales; family UBA12059; genus JAFGNN01. The sequence continues at coordinate 5,372 of JAFGNN010000035.1, forward strand.
AGCGCATCGCCTCGCGGCGCGCGCGCTTGTCGCGGATCCGTTCGGCGGCGCGGTCCACGAGCTCGGCCGCCTTGCGTTCGACGATCGCGCGATCGCCCAAGGGGAACGAAGTCACGTCGAGTCCGGCGGCGATCTTCGCGTTGAGCTCCGCGACCGTGCCACCCGACTTCACCAAGGCGTTGACGTAGCGGAGGAGGACGCCGTCCTCGAGGTAGGAGGGATCGGCGGCGCGAACCTGGTCGACGACGAGGTTGGGAACGGGCACGCCGTCGGAGTTGGCGCCGTCTGCGCCCGCGAGCCGCAAGGTGGCGCGCTCGACCGTGACGGAGCTGTGACCGTCTATGAAACGCGCGACCGGGGCTGCGATCTTCTCTGCGAGCCGCCGCGCGTACGCGACGCGTTCGGTGCTCAGGTGGAGCTTGTTCTGCATGGGACCTTCCTTGCGGGTATCTCGCGGTTCGGGAAGGCGTCCATTTTCGCACGGAATCGCGCTTTTGTCGCGGGGGGAAGAGCGGGATCCGGGCGCGGCGCGACCCCGGGAAAGGGTCGCGCCGCGCGCTCGAGCTCGGGTCCCGCGAGCCTGCCGCCCTCACGGGCAAAGCCCCGGATGCCGCTGACGGGCTCAAAACGCGTGTCGCCCGACAGCGGCAAAAGGACGGGATCGCCCCGTCAGTCGTCGAGGCTCGACATGGCGAAGGGCGCTTCCTTCCCGCCGGAGGCGGCGAACGCGGCGTTGGCCTTCTCGATGGCCGCGCGCGAGCCGACCACGGCCTTCGGCGCGTCCGCGAGGGCCGCTTCGACGAGCGGCGCCGCCTTTTTCCGAAGCTCGTCGAGCGTCACCGCGAAGAGCCCCTCGCGGAAGGCCTCGCGGTCCGCCGGCCGTATGCCCTTGATCCGGTCATGGAAGGCGCGGAGCGACGCCGCCTTCGGCGAAAGGATCGAGTCGACGGCGGCGATCGCGCCGATGCGGCCCTTCTCGAGCACGGCCTGATCCAGCTCCGGCGAGCGCGCGAACGCGGCAAAGCCGGCCATGTCAACGAGCGTGCCCTCGAGGCGCGGATCGCGGTAGGAGCCGAGCGTCAGCAGGCCGCCGTCGGCGTAGCGGTAGGTGCTGTATCCTCCGTAGGCACCGCCCTGGACGCGGAGCTTCTTGTACATGTAGTCGTCGGACGCGATGCTCGCGAGCAGGAAGGCCGCCGGAGCGGCGGGGTCGCCGATGCCGCCGAGACGCGCGACCCTGGCGACGTAGTTGACCTGCGACTGCAGGGCGATGCCGACCGAACGCGAGGCGGAGGGAGCGTACGTTTGCGCGGGACCGGCCGCTCCGGCTGGAAGCGCCGCGGCCAGGGCGAGGGCTTCGCGCTCGCCATCCGCGACGAGTCCCGGATCGCCGGCCAGGTTGACGGTCAGGCGGCCGCGCGAGAAGAGCTTCGCGGCGAGCGCCTTGAGCGGCGCGGCGGCTGCCGCGGGGTCCTTCGCGAAGTCGGCGGCCAGGTCGCGCAGGTGCCTCACCTGGGTAAAGCCGCGGAGCTGCTCGGTCCGCGCGCCGGCGGGCCAGAGCGCGGCGGCGGCCGCGTCGAAGGCGAACGCCGTCCCGTTCCGCGAAAGGCGGCTCTTCCAATTGTTGTAGAATTCGAACGCGAGGTCCTTCATCCGCTTGCCGTCCGAGTAATCGGCGGCGAGCAGCAGGTCGCGGAAGATGGCGAAAAGCTCCGCGACGTTCCGTCCGAGCGCGCTGCCGCGCAGGACCGCCAGTGAGACGGCCTCGGTTCCGGAACCGCGCCCGAATGCGGACGCCTCGAACTCCAGGCCGCCCGTCGCGCGAGCGATACGCGTGGCCATGGCCGCGTAGTCCGCGCCGGCGGCTCCGGCGCCTGTGGTCGCCTTGAGCAGGTACGGCACGAGAAGGAGCTCCGAGTCGGAGAAGTCCGACGCGTCGAAAGCGAGGTCGACCGAGAGCACGCCGTTCGAGAAGGTCGGATGCGAGAGGACCGTCGCGCCGTCCGCCGCGAGCTCCGTCGTCGGGAACGAGCTTCCCTTCCGCGGCACCTCGGCCAGCGTGATGCGCGGTATGCTCGCGAGCGCTTCCGGCTTCTCGGGGGCTTCCTGCACGGCCTTGAGCGCGGCGGCCTCGGCGCGTATGCGTTCGAGCTCGGACGCGCCCAGCCGCGCCTTCGCCTCGGCCATGCGCTCCGCGAAAGCCGCCTCTGTCTCCGCCGCCAGGGTCCGGCTCGGATAGCCTGTCGCGAGCACCCGATGGGGATTGTCCAGCAGCCATTCCCGAATGGCCCGGACGATCAGGTCCGGATCGCGCAGCCAGGCCTCGCGCATCCGAGCGACGGCCGCGCCGCCGGCGAGTCCGGCCTTGGGGTCGATGCCGTAGTTCGCGAGCTCGGCCATGCGCTGCAGCAGCGAGGTCGGGTAGGACGAGCCGATCTCGCGGGCGTCGAACTCCAGCTTGTGGAACGCCGCCTCGACCAGGGCCTCGTCGAGGCCTTCGCTCGCGAGCTTCCCCAGGACCTCGAGGGCGAGCGCCTCGACCTTCCCCGCGCGATCCCGCTCGGAACCGCGCAGCATGAAGCCGAAGGAGCCCTGCAGGCTATGACCTTCATGTCCGCCGTACATCAGGTCCTGCCCGAGCCCCGAATCGACCAGGGCTTTGCGGAGCGGGGCGGCGGCGTTGCCGAGCAGGGCTTCGCCGAGCACCTGGAGGACGACCGTCCGGTCGCGGTCGGCGAGCGGGGCGACCATCCAGGCCAGCCCGACGAAAGTCTTGCCCTCGGTCGGCTCGTCGGGGGCTACGGGATACGGCACCTCGACCTTGCGCGGCGAACGGAAACGCGGCTGCTCGGGAAGCGCGGAGTCGACCCGGGCGCTTCCGAAATCCCGTATGCGCGCGTCGACGAAGGCGAGGCGCTCATCCAGCGCTATGTCGCCGTAGAGGAACCAGGTTGCGTTCGACGGGTGGTAGTAGCGCCGGTGGAAGGCCACGAGCCCTTCGTGCGTCAGGTCGGGGATGCGCTCGGGGTCGCCTCCGGAATTGAAGGCGTAGGGCGTGTCGGGAAAGAGCGCGTTGCCCAGCGCCTCGCCTATGACCCGTTCGGGCGCGGACATGGCGCCCTTCATCTCGTTGTAGACCACGCCGGAGATCGAGAGCGGCGACGCGATGTCGTCCTCGCGCCCGAAATGGTAGTGCCAGCCTTCCTGCAGGAAGGTGTTCCGCGTGATCAAGGGCCTGAGCGTCACGTCGGTGTAGACCTCGGCGAGGTTCCAGTAATCGGCGGGCACGGCGGAGCACACGGGATAGACCGTCTTGTCGCCGAAGGTCCATGCGTTGAGATAGGTGGACATCGAGGACTTGGCGAGCTCGGCGAATACGTCCTTGAGGGGAAACTTGGCCGAGCCGGCCAAGACCGAATGCTCGAGGATGTGCGCCTCGCCCGCGGAATCGACGGGGGGAGTGCGGAACGAGATGGAATACAGGTTCTCGCGGTCGTTGCAATGCAGATGGACGAGCTTCGCGCCCGTGGCGAGGTGGGTGCATTCGTAGCAGAGGGCTTTCACGTCGTCGATCGGCGTGACCGCGTCGACGCGGAACCCGTGGACGACGTCGCCCGCTTCATGCGCGGGAGCGGGAATTTCATGGCGTTCCATTTTGACTCCTTCGGTGCGTTTCGGGCGGACGGCGCGGACTGAGCGGCTTCCGCCCCCGGGATGATACGACGTCTTCGGCGGGAACGGAAGCTCGGGGAACCCGAAATCGGCCGCCTCCGCGGCGCGCGTTCAATCCTGGTCGCCGAGGACCCCGGGCTGCCCGGAACGGAAACGCTCTCCGGCGCGCGCCGCTATGCCCGGGTCGAGCCCCAGCAGTTCCGCGATGGCGAGCGCGTCGCTTCCCGCCTCCGGCGCGGCATCGTCGTCGACGAGCTCGTAACGCATGTGCCGGTTGATGCCGGCCAGCCGCTCCTCGAGCGGCGCGCCCGAGTCGAGCGCGTCCGACGCCGCGTTCCTGTCGAGCCCTTTCATCCGCAGGTACGCCGCTCCCTCCACTCGCGCGATGCCGCGGAAATGCGTCGCGAAAAAGGCCCGACCTCCGGCGCCCTCCGCGTACGCCCCGACGATGGCGGAGAGCAGTGCCTCCGCCTCGTGCGAGCCCGTGGTCCGCGCGAATTCGTCGAACGCCACCAGCGAACCTTCCCGGTCCTTCCAGGTCCGTTCGAAGCGGATGATCTCGAAGCCGAAGCCCGAGAGCCCCGCGAGCCTCTCGCCCGCCAGCTCCCCGACGTAGGCGATGCGCGCGTAGACCTTGGTGCGGAAAACCCGCGCCGGCACGAAGAGCCCGGCCTGTGCCAGGAGTTGCAGGAACAGCACGGTCTGGAGCGCGACCGTCTTGCCGCCCATGTTCGATCCGAACAGCACCACCGCGGCCGCGTCGAAACGCGCGTCGAGCGGTCGATAGGAAAGCCCGAGCCGTCCGCAATCGGATTCGACGGGAACGAAGCGGGCTCCTTCGATCGTCATCGCGTCGGAGTCAAGCCGGGGGCGCGTGAGTCCGAGCTTGAGCGCGAGCGCGGCGCCCGCGCGCGCGAGGTCGAAGCGCGCGACGGCGGCCACGGCGGCGCGCAGTTCCGGCATGGCTTCGCGCGCCAGGACGGAGAGCCTCGCGAGCGCCTCCCCCTCGAGGACGGCTTCCCTGGCGAGCAGGCTTTCGCGTTCCGCCGCGAGCCTGAGCTCCGCGGCGCCCGGAAGCATGCGCACCAGGAGCTGGGCGTCGTCGTAGGGCTCCAGGGAAAGGCCGGCCTGAGCGGCGATCGGGGCGGAAAGGGCCGCCGCCGGGACGACGAGGAAGTCCCGGCCGTCGAAATCGAGCCCGGCGGAATGGCGAGCCCGCGACTCGGCGGCGGCCCGTACCGCGCGCAGCTCTGCATCGACGCGCGAGAGCGCCGAACGGACCGCGGCCAGACCCGGATGGAACGCGTCGGCCAGGAAGAAGGTCTCAGCGTCGGAACCGCCGCGATCGAGCTCAGCCGCGAGCGCCACGCAGGCGGGCGTCAACCCGAAGCGCCCCGCTCCGCCCCCCGCGTTCGCGATGGACGCCACGCCCCGATGATTTGCGAGGAATTTCTTGATCTGGAACAGCTCGAGCATGTCGTACGAATCCCGCGCGTCGACCGGAACGCGCGGCATACGCCGCAGATGCCAGCTCAGCCGGTCGAGCGAAACCGGATCCGTTTCGAGCGCGGCAAGCAGCGCGAGGGCCGCGTCGATGTCATCGTGGCGCGCCTCGATCTCCGCGCGCTCGACCAGCACCTCGCGCGCGGCCTTGATGTCCTTGCCCCACGGGGTGAGCGGCTCCCAGGCGACGAGGAACTCGTCGAGCCGCGCGAAATCCCATGCGTCCTTCATGCGCCTTCCTCCGGAACGCCGGGCTCGGCCCGGTACGGGTTGAACGACACGAGCCGCCCGAGTTCCCCGTCGCCGAGGCGCTCGAGGAAGGCTTCCTCGGAAACGCCGCGGCAGCTCACGGAAAAGCCCGAGAAGCGGATGGAGCGGGCGACGTACAGCGAGCGGGCGCCAAGGAACGAGGCGAGACCGGCGCCGTCGAGAAAGATCTTGGTGAAGTCGTCGACGATCACGCCCCTCGCCTCGCGAGGCAGGCGGGCCGCGATCTCGGCCGTGAGCGCTCCTTCAAGCCTGAACGCCCCGGAGCCCGGAGCGCCGTCGTCCCCGGACGCGGGCGCGAGGGGAAGCGACATGAGGAGAGCCATCCGCCGGACGAGCTCCGCCGAGCGCGCGAAGCTCGCCGGTTCGACACGGAGCGCGTAGACCATGGATGCGTCCCGCCGGCCGGCCACCTGGGTCACCCGGTTCACCGCGCCGTCCACGAGCACGGTCCGCGCCAGGCCCTCCGCGAGTATCGCCTCGAGCGCCGCGTCCAGCCCCGCGTTCGTCTCGGGACCGACGAGGGCGACCGTCCCGTCGCGCGCTGCCCTCGCGACGCAGCAGGGGCCGAGCGCCGTGGAGCCGGGCAGAGCCGCGATCAGTTCCGGGGACGCGCCGCCCGAGCGCAGGAAGCGCCCGGCCGTCACGAACACGTCGCCTGAGGCCACGGGCACGGCCGGCTTGCGTACGCCCGAGATGAAATCGCGGACTTCGCCGTCGTAGCCGGCGCCGAGCAGGGCGAGCGGCAAGCCGCCTTCCCCGCCGCGCCGGACCAGGGCCGCGGCGCGGTTCAGGAAGGTGGTCTTGCCCGAATGCTTGCCCGGCCCGGTCACGAAGGTGACGCGCCCGGCGAAGTCGCGGGCGGAATCGAGCATCGGAGGCTACCGCGAACCCTGGGTGCGCTGCTTCCGCGTGCTCGTGTCCTTGTTCGCGAGGCGCTTGCCGCGCTCGAGTCCTTGCGGCTCCAACGCGTGCTCGCTCTTGTCGAGGAGGCGCGCGACCCCGCAGCACGAGCTGAGCTGCGGATCGGTGTCGCAGATCGGGCATTTGCCGCAATCCTCGACGTAGCGGGTCGGCTCGTCGTAGGTGGTGATGACGCCCTCGTAATTGCGGAGCACCACGCGCTTCTCGTTGGAGGTGATCAGGTAGTTCGGCATGACCGGCGTCTTTCCGCCGCCGCCGGGCGCGTCGATGACGAAGGTCGGCACCGCCATTCCCGAGGTGTGCCCACGGAGGTTCTCGATGATCTCGATGCCCTTCGACACGGTGGTGCGGAAGTGGCCGATGCCGCGAGAGAGGTCGCACTGGTAGATGTAGTACGGCTTGACGCGGATGGCCAGAAGCTTCTGCACGAGCTTCTTCATCAGCACGGGGCAGTCGTTCACGTCGCGGAGCAGCACGCTCTGGTTCCCCAGCGGAATGCCCGCGTCCGCGAGCTTGCGGCAGGCCTCGCGCGACTCGGCCGTGATCTCCTTCGGGTGGTTGAAGTGCGTATTGAGGTAGATCGGGTGGTATTTCTTGAGCATGTTCACCAAATCGTCGGTGACGCGCATCGGCATGACCACCGGGACGCGCGAGCCGATGCGGATGATCTCGACGTGCGGAATGGCGCGGATTTTGGCGATGATGCGCTCGAGTTTCTCGTCGGAGAGCACGAGCGGGTCGCCGCCGGATATGAGCACGTCGCGCACCACCGGAGTTTTGCGGATATACTCGACCGCGGCGTCGATGTGCTCGTCGGTCATGTGCACGTCCTCGAAGCCCACCAGGCGCCTGCGAGTGCAGTGGCGGCAGTTCATCGAGCAGATGTTTGTGACGAGGAGCAGCACGCGGTCGGGGTAGCGGTGCGTGAGCCCCGGCACCGGGCTGTCGACGTCTTCGTGCAGGGGGTCGTCCTGGTCGCCGGCCTCGTCGCGCGTCTCGGGCAGGCGCGGAATCGCCTGCAGGCGGACCGGGCAGCCGGGGTTGGCAGCGTCTATGAGGCTGGCGTAGTACGGCGTGATGGCCATGCGGAAGCGCTCGAGCACCTTCGTGATGTCCGCCTTCTCCGCGTCGGAGAGCGGGATGACCTTCGAGAGCGTCTCGACGTCCTTGATGTCGTTGCGCATCTGCCAGTGCCAGTCGTTCCACTCCTCCGGCGTCACGTCCTTCCAGAGCGGTATCTTCCGGTAATCGTACGAATCATAAGCGTGCATGCTTGCTCCTTGAAGAAGACCACGGAGTCACGGAGACACGGAGGAAGGAGGGAGAAGAAATCGTCGAGGTACGGGAAATTCCAAATCCATTTCCCGATATTTCTCCCTTTTCACTCCCACACTCCGTGCCTCCGTGGTTTCTATTTCTTCAGTTTCAGGTACGCCCGGACCTCGGCCGGGGTGGCGGGGGCCAGGGCGGCTTCGCGGGCGAGCCGGGCGGCCCGCTCGACGAGCTGGGCGTTCGACTCCGCGAGCACTCCCTTCGAATAATAGACGTTGTCCTCGAAGCCCACGCGGATCCAGCCGCCGCGCGCGATGGCCGCGTACTGGGCCGGCAGCGAGGCGCGGCCGATGCCCATCACGGTGTAGTCGGCGCCTTCCGGCATGGCCCGGCAGAACGAGTCGAGCGCGTCGAGGCTGAAGGGCACCGCGCCCGGCACGTTGAGCACGAAGCCGTAGTGGTAGGGCGGCTCGAGGAGTCCTTCCTTCACGAGGATGCGGCTCGCGTGCACGTGCCCCAGGTCGAAGCACTCGAGGGTCGGCCTCACCTTGCGCGCCTTGAATTCCTTCGCGAAGGCGCGCATCACCGGCAGGGTGTTGACGATGTACTCGTCGCCGAAATTGACCGTGCCGCAGTCGAGGCTGGCCATCTCGGGCTCGAGCTCGATGACGGGCCTGAGGCGCTCGTCCGCCGTGTCGCCCACCGCGCCGCCCGTGGTTATCTCCACGACGATGTCGGTGCGCGCCCTGATCATCTCGATGGCCTTGCGGAACACCTTCGGGTCCTGCGTCGGCTTCCCGTTCTCGTCGCGGACGTGCAGGTGCAATATCGCCGCGCCCGCCTCGCGGCAGGCCACGGCGGTGTCGGCGATCTCCTCCGCCGTGATCGGCAATGCCGGCTGCAGCTGCTTGGAGGTCTCCGCCCCCGTGCACGCGCAGGTGATGACTATCTTTCCCTCAAGCATATGGACTCCTTCACGAGATTGAACCACGGAGACACGGAGGCACGGAGCGAGGAGCGAGGAGCGAGGAGGGAGGCGGATCAAAGGGAAAACCGCCTGAGGCCATCTCTGAGCAAGGCGCTTTTGAAATTGAAGAGCAAGCCGATTCGCCATCCGCCGAGCTTCATATACGACAGGAGCTGGGCTTCATGGACAGGCAGGATCGCTTCGACGGTCTTGAGTTCGATGACGACCTTGCCTTCCACGACCAGATCAGCCCGGAAGGATCCGGAAAGCGACACGCCTTTGTAGGCAACCCGAACTCCGACCTGACTGACGCAAGCCAACCCCGCGTTCGCCAATTCCAGACCAAGCGCTTCCTCGTACACCGACTCGAGCAATCCGGGACCGAGCTCCCGGTGAACCTCGATAGCGCATCGGATGATGCGCTCCGTGAGTTCCTCCTCCCTCAGTTTCCCCACTCTTCCTCCCTCTTCCCTCCGTGCCTCCGTGCCTCTGTGGTTTCTTGATCTTCTACTTCCCCGCCGGGAACCTGGCCATGGTGAGCTCGAGGGATTCCTCGATGGCGGACAGGGCTTTCTGCAGGTCCGCGTCGGTGTGGCGGTGGGCGATGTACCAGTGGTGGAAGGGCTGTATGAACAGGCCCCGCCGGATGGTCTGCGTGTAGAAGTACTCGCGCCGCGCCTTGTATGCCTTCTCGCCGGGGGTGCCCGCGTCCTCGCCGGGGCCGCGGTCGAAGGTCAGGAAGGGCATGGGCGGGATGCCCGACACCGTGCCCGGAAGCCCCGAGCGTTCGACGATGCCGCGCAGGTCCGCGAGGAACTTCGTGCCGCGCTTCCAGATCGACTCCGGCACGTCCTCGCGCACGAGTATCTCGAGGGTCTTGAGGGACGCCACCATCTCGAGGCTGTTCGGGAAGAAGGTCGACGAGACGAAGACCTTGGACTCGCACACCTGCATGATCTCGCGCTTGCCGGCCACACAGCTGATGGCGTAGCCGTTCGCCATGGCCTTGCCGAAGGTGCCCAGGTCGGGCGTGACGCCGTAGCGCTCCTGCGCGCCGCCCAGGGAGGCGCGGAAACCGGTGCGGATCTCGTCGAAGACGAGCACCGCCCCGTGCGCGTGGGCGAGCTCCTTGACGCCCTCGAGGTAGGCCTTCGTCGGCTCCTCGACCGGCTTCGCGAGCGGGTGCCCGACCGGCGTGATGATGACGCAGGCCACCTTGCCCTTGTGCGCTTCCAGCTTCGCCTCAAGCGACTCGAGCGAGCCGTACTCGAACTCGTCGGTCAGCGCGAGGGTCGAAGCGGGCACGCCGCCGTGGTTCTCGACGCACCAGTCGTGCCAGCCGTGGTAGCCGCAGCGGAGCACCACCTCGCGGTCCGTGTAGCCGCGCGCGATGCGCAATGCCAAGGTCGTGGCGTCGGAGCCGGTCTTGACCGGAATCACCTGCTCGGCGCAGGGCACCAGGTCGACGACGCGGCGCTCGAGCTCGTTCTGGGCCGGCTGGACCAGGCTGAAGCAGAAGCCGCGCTCGTCCATCTGGCGCTTCACGGCCTCGTTCACTTCCTTTTCGTCGTAGCCGAGGATGATCGGCCCGTAGGCGCAGAGCATGTCGATGTAGTCGTTGCCGTCCACGTCGACGATGTGCCCGCCGTAACCCCGGTCGATGAAGATCGGGTACTCGCCCTGCACGAAGTTGTAGGGCCTGCGGATGCCCATGACGCCGCCCGGGGAAAGGCGCTTCGCCTCCTCGAACATGGCCATGGATTTGTCGAGCTTCAGCTTCGGGAATTCCTTCGCCGCCATAACGCGTCCACCTCGAAACGGGAACCGCGGGCCGGCGGTCTCGTCCGCCGACCCGATGCGCGGTCTCCGCATGACCGGCTCGAGACCGCGACGCCCCCGCCCGGCCCAAGCCGATCGGGGAGACTCGAGGTATCGGGCCGCGCCGGGGACGGGGAGCCCCCGGGGCGGGAACGCGACCTGCATGGTCGCGTCCCGCGTTGGAACCTGACTGGGACGCGTACCGGAGGGACCGCGCGCAGGTCCGACCGGACAGGAAGGCGGACTGCCCCCGCCAGGAGACGCCCCGTAGCGCCCCAGGCTCGCCGCCTTCCTGCGTCCGTCGCGCCCTTCCCTTCCGGAACGGATTCCGTCCGGGTCGGTGCGCCTTCGATCACTTCACGTACTGCTTCTCGAAGAAGTCGCGGAGCGCCGCGTTCTCGCGGAGCTCCCAGAGCGTGATCTCGGCGTGGTCCTTGGTGTAGCCGTTGCCGATGATCATGAGCACGTCCTTGCCGATGCCCTCGGCTCCGAGCGCCGCGCGCGTGAAGCTCGTGGCCATGCTGAAGAAGTACACGGTGCCATTCTCGCGCACCGGCAGGATCGACGCCATCTCGGTGCCCTGCATGTTCACGCAGTTGATGACGATGTCGACCTCCTTCCCGCCGTTCTTCTTCAGGGTCTCTTCCAGCATGTCGAGCGGCTTCGAGGCGTCGGCCATGACGATCTCGTGGCAGAGCTTGAGCTCGCGGAGGGCCTTGACGTACTTCTCGTTGCGCACGTTGGCCAGCACGCGGCCGGTCGGGCCGACGCGCTTCATGGCCTCGTAGCAGCAGAGCATGCCCGACTTGCCGCCGGCGCCCATGACCAGGACCGAGTCGCCCGGCTTCACGAGCTTGGCGGTCTGCGCGGGAGCGCCGGCCACGTCGAGGGCCGCGAGCGCGAGGCCTTCGTCCATGTCGGCGGGGAGCTTGGCGTAGATGCCGCTCTCGAAGAGGATGGCCTGGGCGTCGACGAGCACGCGGTCCACCTCGGGCATCACCTTGAGGATCCTGTTGATCTTCAAGGGGGTGAGCGAAAGGGACACGAGGCTGGCGATCGTGTCGCCCACCTTGAGGTCGCGGTCCTTGAGGGCCGAGCCGATCTTGGCCACCTTTCCGATGAACATGCCGCCGGAGCCCGTCACCGGGTTCTGCTGCTTGCCGCGGGCGGCGACGATCTCCAGGATCTTCTTCCCGATCTTCTCGGGATCGTGGCCGGCTTCCTCCTCGATCTGGGTGAAGCTGGCGGAATCGACATTGAGCGCTATGACGTCGAGGAGGATCTCGTTGTCGTAGACGACGCTCATGTCGTTGTCGAGGCGCTGCGCGGTCTGCGGCAACGCCCCGGCGGGTTCGAGGACGCGATGGGTTCCGTACTTGTTTCCGAGCGGCATGAAAGGCTCCTTGTGGTGCTGCGACCCATGACGCGCACCGCCCCACCGACGGAAGGTCGGACGCGCAGGGGCGGCCGCGGAGTCGCGCGAGGTACGCTACGGGTTGCTTCCATTCAATGGTCGTTTCGGGTCGGCGTCAAGCGGATTCTGGGCCCCGGGGGGACGGGGACAGGGCGCCTCCGGGCCGTGGACGCGCGCAGCATTGACCTCCGGGGCTCGGCGCGCTAGGATCCGCCCGCCCCTTCGCCGGGCGACCAGGAGGATCCTATGACCCCACGCCCCAGGAAGCTCGCGCTCGGCGCCCTGACGCTCGCGCTCGCGTGCGCGGCCGCCTTCCCCCAGGAGCCCGCGCCTCCCCCCGGCGAGGCCAGCTTCCTCGGCCTTTCCTGGGAGTTCAACGCCACCCCCGGCTCCGAATCGTCCGGATCGATCATCGTACCCGAGGGACTCGGGCTGAGCGTCTCCTGGGGCGACGCCCGCTTCGTATCCTGGCCGCGCGTCAGGGGACGGGCCGGGCTTTCCTGGTGGGCGGAGAGGCCCTTCAGGGTGTTCGCCGGAACCGAGCTCGCCCTCTTCGAACGCCTGAACGCCTATTCGGCGAAGGCCTTCGGCATCTACGCGCAGCTGGACGGCGTGGCTTCCTTCGACGCGGACGGCCCCGTCCTTTCCGTCCGCCCCTCGGCGAAGCTCCTGATTCCCCTGAGTTCCGTCGGAGGAATCGCCGTGGGCGCCGGTTGGGACTCGAAGCTCGGTCCCTTACTCCATCTTGACATTATGAACGGAGCGTATATGATGCCTACGCCGCGCGTCGCGCGGTGATTAAAATCCCATACAGGAGCATCACATGAAGTCTCTCAAGATTCTCGCCCTCGCCCTGGTCGTCGCCCTCGCCTTCGGCAGCTGCGCCACCACCTTCCAGACCACGAACGGAAAGCTCGCCTACGCCGACATCTCCGGCACGGACAAGGGCAGCTTCGAGGTCAAGGCCAACGCGATCTCCGTCATCAGCCCCTACCTCATCCCGATCACCAAGCCCTACGCCGCCCTGAACGACCTGATCGACCCCGCCCTCGCCGAGAAGGGCGCCAACGCCGCCCGCGACGTCCGCATCAAGTACGGCTTCGACGCACTCGGCCTCGTCATCACCTCCTTCACCGGCGGATTCCTCAACTGGAACTACGTCTCCGTTTCCGGCAACGCCATCTCCCGCTAAGCTTCGGCCAGGCGACTCTGACCGCCCTCTTCGAGGGCGGTCTTTTTTTGCTCCCTGCTCCCTGCTCCCTGCGGCACGAGGCGGGCAGGCGACCCACAGTCCGGAAAGAAAAACGCCCCGACCCGCCCGCGCGGATCGGGGCACCCGGACCCTTCCGGACCGCGAGGCGGCCGGGGCGGGGCCTGAGGCCTGCCTCGGGCTCAGTCCTCGACGAGCTCCAGGTACTGCCTGGATTCGGGACCGTAGCTCCAGAGCAGCAGGGGCCAGAAGAGCACGGCGCCGACGACCAGGTTGCCCCCCTTGAATTCCTTGTCGAGATCGGTCCGGAGCGTGCGGTACCCGTCCTTCTCCACGACCACGGAATGCTCTTCCCAGATGGCGTTGGTGAGCTTCGTCTGGAACGGGGTCTCGCCGATGACGACTCCCTTCATCCGGACAGTAGCCCCGGGAACCGAGGTCTCGATGCGGACCATGGTCGAACAGCCCATGAAGGCGAACGAAGCGAGGACGAGCAAGGCGACGAGCTTTTTCATGCGGACTCTCCCATTACGTTATTCGGAGTTTACATGCTCCGGCTGGGGTTTACCGTGGATGATGGGGCCTGTCAATAAAAAACGCCGACCTTGCGGCCGGCGGGGACGGGCGACTCGATTCGCGCCCGTCAGCGGGACGCGGCCCCGAAGGACCGCGCCCGGAATCGACTAGAAGATTATCTTGAGGCCGAGGTAGGTCTTCAGCTTGGATATGGGATACTCGGCCAGCGTGTAGGTACCGCTGTAATAGGTTCCGTACTCGTCCGTGTACTCGTAATCGACTTCCTGCGGCTCGCCGGGGAACATGTAGTTGATCTTCCAGAAGAGGCCGAGCATGCCGACGTTGACGCCGAGCCCGGCGCCCGCCTCGAAGTAGCCGGTGGCGCGGAGGGGGTTCGCCTCGTCCGGATCGTCCTCGGCGTTCGCGAAGTCGGTCCCGATCATGCCGAAGCCGACCTCGAGGAAGGGATCGAGGAAGCTGTCGTACTCGAAGAAGTGCGCCTGGAGATAGAGCGTCAGGTCGTAGTCGACCATCTCGACGTAGCCGATCGCGGCTTCCTCGTACTCGCTGAAGTTCAGCGACGCGCCGACCGCCAGCTTGTCGAAGGCCAACTCGGCGAAGGGGCCGGTGAAAATGCCCTCGCCGTTCTGGAAGCGGTCCATCTGCTGGCTCCAGGACAGCTCGGTTTCGCTGTAGAGCGCTCCGGACCAGCCGATGGCCAGCTGCGCGCTCGCGGCGCCGGCAGCCAGGATCGCTATGAGGGCGAACGCCAGAATCTTCTTCGTGGTCATTGAAGGTCCTCCTCGACGCGCTTCATGCGCCGTCGTCGTGGATCAGTATAGCGCGGGCGGCTCCGGAAAACAAAGCCGCCGGACGCGTTAAACGGCGCGCCGGAGGGCTGCCGCATCTGGAAGCGGGACCGCCGTAGCGCTATCATGGAAGCATTCCGGCGCGGTCAAGGTTACGCGTCGGAGCGCGTTCCGGACACGCGGCCGCGGAGCCGGCGCTTCGGCAAGAATCGCGCTATGTTGCCCGGATCGCGAAACCTCCCGGCCCCGCCGGGGTTTCAATGCCGGAAGACCCATGGGGCGACGACCTGCCCCGATTCCCGCGCCGGACACGGCGCCAAGGAGCCCAAGAACATGAAGAGAACCATCCTGTTACTGACCGCGCTCGCCCTGCTTGCCGCGCCGCTCATGGCCCAGTCGAAGACCAGCCTCAACATCGTGTGCAACGAGGCGGGAGCCCAGGTCCTCCTGAACGGCAAGCTGGTCGGCTACACGACGCCGAACTTCTCCTTCCTGGTGGCGCGCGGCAAGTGGACGGTCCTCGTCAAGAAGGCCGGCTTCCAGGACTTCATGCAGACCATCGACGTCAAGTCGTCCCCGATCACCCTCAACGTGACCCTGCTCAGGCCCGGCGCCACCCTGCCGCCGCCGACCACCACGCCGCCGCCCGCGCCGACCACTTACTCGATCAGCGTGCAGTCGAACGTGGCGAACGCCGAAGTCTACATCAACGGCATCCTGGCGGGCAGGACGCCCTTCATCGGCAACGTGGCCTCAGGCTCCTACACGGTGGTCGTCCGGGCGCCCGGCTACGCCGACTACACCGAGAACGTCCGCGTCGACGGCAACAAGCTCGTGACGGCCACGCTCGGCGCCACGAGCTTCCAGCTGACCGTCACCGCCAACGTGGCCGGCGCCCAGGTGCTCCTGAACGGGGCGACGGCGGGCACGGTGCCCTACGCGGTCGCCCTGCCCACCGGCACCTACACGGTTGTGGTGCGCGCGCCGAACCACGTCGACTACACCGAAACGGTCGCCCTCTCGGCCCCGCGAAGGGTCAACGCGACCCTCACCCCGATGCTCTATCCCTTCAGCCTCAAGAGCCTCGTGCCCGGCGCGGAGATCTTCCTGGACGGCATCAAGCTCGGCGCCGCGAACGCCGCCGGCGAATTCCTCGCGCAGATCAAGCCCGGCCGCTACACCCTGACCATCAAGGCCTTAGGCTTCTTCGACTTCACGACGGTGGTCGACATCGGCTCGGCGGTCACGCTGCCGGTGGCGCTCAAGCCCTCCATGGCGGAATTCGAGCTGTCGATAGCGGCGGCCTCCATCAATCCCGACCTCAAGGGCAACCCGTGGAGCCAGCTGCGCCTCTACATCGACGGGAAGGCGCAGAAGGACTTCAAGGGCAGCCTGGAGCCCGGCAAGCACACCGTCACCATGATCTCGGGAGCGTTCAAGATCGAGACCATCGTCGATTTCGAGGCCGGCAAGAATTACGTCCTCGAGCCCCTGCTCATGCTCACCGTCAAGCCGTAAGGCGCGACGCCGCGCCGGCCGGGGCCGGGACGGGGGACTGCGGTTCCCCGTCCCGGCCCCTTCCTTATTCTGGCGGTTGCCGCCCGCGACCCGCCCGCCCGAACCGATCATCCACGCAAGGTGGACGAACGGAGGTGGGTGGTCTATACTCCTCGCATCCGGGCCGGAGACCGAACCGGCCCACAGCGAGAAAGTGAAGGGCATGATAGACGTACGCGAATACGAACAGCTCGTCCTCGAAACGGGCGCATACCGCGACATAGAGCTGGACATCCTCGGAGAGACGCTGGAAGTCTGGAAGGAACGTCCGGGCCAGCCCTACACGCTGGTGGAAATCCGCGACGGCAAGCAGCTGGCGGGTTTCTGCCTCTACCACAAGGCGCAGGCCACCGAGTACACCTACGACATCCACACGCTCATCGTCGGCCGGGACTACCGCGGCAAGGGCGTAGGCACGCGGCTCGTCGAGCTTGTGCGCGACGAGATCGTCACCCGCGAACGCTACGCCATCATCCGTTCGGAGACCAGCAAGACCAAGGAAAAGGCCATCGAGCCGGGCTTCTACGAGGCGAACGGTTTCGAGACGATCGGCCACATTCCGGACTTCTACGAAAACGAGAACGACTACTACATATACGCGCGCGCGGCGACGCGCGCCGCGGAAGCCGTCGATGACGCTCCGGACGGCGACGCCGCGACGGACGGGACGGGATCCGGATCGTGACGGTAGGCGCCGTCGAGGCGGGGGGAACCAAGTTCGTCTGCGCCCTCGCGCGCGTCGACACGGCCGATCCGTCCAAGCTCCCGGAGCTGCTCGCCGAGGAGAGCGTCCCGACCGGAGCGCCCGGACCGACGCTCGACATTGTCCGGCGCTTCTTCGAAAGCGCCGGAGCGAGGCACGGCGCGGCCGAGGCCTTCGGTATCGGCTGCTTCGGTCCCATCGATCCCGTGCCCGGCTCTCCGAGCTGGGGAAGGATCCTGGCCACCCCGAAGAAGGGCTGGATCGGCACCGACGTGGCCGGATTTTTCCAGGGCTCGTTCGGGAAGCCGGTCGCCTTCGACACGGACGTCAACGCGGCGGCGCTCGGCGAGCGCCTCTGGGGCGCCGCCCGCGGCGTCGAAAGCTTCATATACCTGACCGTCGGCACGGGCATAGGAGGCGGAGCCTTCGTCGAAGGCCGCCTGCTGCACGGCGCGAGCCATCCCGAAATGGGCCATATCCGGCTTTGCCGCGCCCCGGACGACGCGTTCGAAGGCGCCTGCCCCTTCCACGGCACCTGTTTCGAAGGTCTGGCGTCCGGGCCCGCCATCGAGAAGCGCTGGGGGAAGAAGGGGACGGAGCTCGGGCCCGAGCACCCGGCCTGGGAGCTCGAAGCCCACTATCTGGCCCAGGGCGTCGCGAGCCTCTGCCTCGCACTCGCCCCGGAACTTTTCATCCTCGGAGGCGGCGTGGGAGGCCGTCCGGACCTGCTCCGGCGCACCCGCGAGCTGCTGCCGGCGGCGCTCGGCGGCTACCGCCGCGACGTCAACACGACGGCGGAAGCCTCGCGGCTCCTGGTGGCACCCGGACTCGGGACCCGCTCGGGCATTTTGGGGGCCGCGGGACTGGCCGCCCTGTCGAACGATCCGGGGTTTGCGTGAGCGCGCGCCTCGAAACGCGGGGGCTTTTCTTTTCGGCCCATCCCGCCGACAATTGAGGGAAGCGTATCGCGAAATGAGGACGGTCGAAGTGCACACCGCTTTCACGCTCATCAACGCCCCCATCGTCGGCCCGCGCGGCCTTGAGCGCTCGAAGCGCCTCGGCGTGTCGGGCGGCCGCCTCGCGCGGGACGCCAAGGGCCGGGAAGTGCTGCTCGGCGACGATCACATCGTCTACCCGGCCCTGGTGAACGTCCACGACCACCTCCGGGGCAACTACCTGCCGCGCGTCGGTCCGCCCGAAGGCGTCTTCTACCTGAACTGGGGACCGTGGGACGCGGACCTCAAGGCGAGCCCGGTCTTCGAGGAACGCTCCAACATTCCCTTCGAGCGCATCTACTTCCTTTCGGCCTACAAGAACCTCTTCTCGGGCGTGACCACGGTCAACGACCATTTCCCCCACGCCCTGAACGACGAGATCCTGCCGCGCCTGCCGATCCGCGCCATCCGGGAATACGCGATCGAACACGAATGCTCGAGCTACGACCTGAAGTGGGGCGACGGCATCGCGATCGAGCACGCGCGCGCCGTCGAGCGGGACTGGCCCTTCATCACGCACCTGGAGGAAGGGTTCGACCCTGAAAGCCAGGACGGCATCGGGATCCTGGAGCGCGCGGGCGCCCTCGACGCGCACGCCCTGCTGATCCACTGCATCGGATTCTCCGACGAGGACGTCGCGAAGGTGGCCAAGGCGGGCGCTTCCGTCTCCTGGTGCCCGGCTTCCAACCTGTTCATGTTCAATGCGACCTGCAAGATCCGAAAGCTGCTCCGCGCCGGCGTGAACGTCGCGATCGGCACCGATTCGACGCACACCGGCTCTTACAACCTGCTCGCGGAAGCCCGTTTCGCGCGGGAAACCTACCGCGCGCTCTACGGCGAGGACCTCCCCGCCCGCGCCATCTACGACATGCTGACCATCAACCCGGCGCGCGCCTTCCGGATGGCCGACCGCGTCGGCAGCCTCGAGGAAGGCAAGCTCGCGGACGTACTGGTCCTGAAACGCAGGCACGACGACCCCTACGAGAACCTGGTGGCTGCTACGAGCGAGGACATCGAACTGCTGCTCATGGAAGGGGAACCGGTGCTCGCGACCGCGGAGCTGGCCGAACGGCTCGGCGCCGCGCCCTCGGGCGAAACCGTCACGATAGGCGGCCGGAAGGTGTTGGTGAAGGGCGAACCGGACAGCCTCTACCGGGAAATGCGGAAGGCCGTCGGCTTCGACAAGAAGCTCGAGTACCTGCCCTTCGAGCCGGAGGTCCGCGCATGAGCCGCTCCGCCGCTCCGGCCGGGAGGCGCGGATGCCGAAGGTAGGTTCGTTCCGCGCGAACAGCGTCATCTATTTCGAAGGCGACGTCTCGGACAAGATCTTCGTGCTCCAGAAAGGCCGCGTCACGCTCAAGTACACGGACATCGAGACCGGGGCCGACGTCCACGACATGATAGCCACCGGCGAGTTCTTCGGCGTGAAGTCCGCCCTCGGGCGCTATCCGCGCGAGGAGAACGCCCTGGTGGTCGAGGACGCGCAGGTGCTCGTCTTCGCGGTTCCGGAGTTCGAGCAGTTCGCCGGCGCGAATTCGCGCATCATCATCAAGATGCTCAAGGTGTTCTCGAACCAGCTCAGGCGCATCCACCGGCAGGTCGAGAACCTGATGGAGAAGCAGGAAGCGCTCTCGCCGGAAGCGGGGCTGTTCCGCACCGGCGAGTACTATCTCAAGAACCGCATGTACTCCCAAGCCAAGTACGTGTTCGGCCGCTACCTGACCTATTACCCCGCGGGCAAGCAGGCCGAGGTCTCCGCGCGGCACCTCGAGGCGGCGGAGACCGCCCTGGTCCGCTACGGAGACGGCAAGGGCCCCGCCATCGCCACGGGAACATCCGGCGGCTCGATCCCGCGGTCCCGAGCCGCCGAAGGGGGCGCCGAGAGCGCCCCGCGGAAGCCGGATCCGGCGCCGCTCTCCGACGCGGCCAAGAGCTACTACAACGCGGTGAGCCTGTTCAGCCAGGAGAAGTACAAGGAAGCGCTGGGCGAGTTCAAGGCCATCATGGATTCGGGCGGCGATACCGAGTACGGCCCGAAGGCGGCCTTCGACTTCGGACGAAGCCTCTACATGCTCCAGCAGTACGACCTGACCATCAAGCACTTCACGCAGATGGTCCAAAGCTCGCCCCGCCATCCGGACCTGCTCGACATCCTGCTCTACCTCGGCCACTCGTGGGAGCGGAAGGGCGACGTCGAGCGCGCGAAGGGCTTCTACCGGAAGATCCTCTCGATGGAACAGGACGAGGACCACGCGACGCACATCAAGGCGCGAAGGTCGCTCAAGTCGCTCGAGGAGGGCGCCCGTGGCTGACCTCGCCGCCTTCACCCGCTTCGCCCGCGTCTACCAGGCGGGCGAGATCATCTTCT
The DNA here is from genome assembly GCA_016926955.1 of Spirochaetales bacterium. Taxonomy (GTDB): domain Bacteria; phylum Spirochaetota; class Spirochaetia; order Treponematales; family UBA12059; genus JAFGNN01. The sequence goes on from JAFGNN010000035.1 coordinate 25,367, forward strand.
CCGAGTACGAGCCGGGCGACAGCTTCTACCTGATCCAGAGCGGACGGGTCAAGATCACGAAGATAGTCGGCGAGATCGAGAAAACCATCGACATCCTGCAGCCTCCCGAGATCTTCGGCGAGATGGCCATCCTCGAGGGCACGCCCCGTTCCGCCACGGCGGTCGCGCTGGACTCGGTCAAGGTGCTCGAGTTCAACCGGGCGAACTTCGAAGTGCTCATGATGGGCAACCCCCAGATCGCCTTGCGCCTCATGAAGCTCTTCGCCAAACGCATCTACGACCAGAAGCGCAGGTTCATGATCCTTACCCTCGACGACCAGCAGGCGCGCGTCGCGGACGTTTTCCTCATGCTCAACGAGACGCAGGCCCAGGTCTCGTCGACCGGCGAGCAGGACGGCGAGAAGCGCGAGTTCCGCGTAACCGTGGAGGACGTGGCGCACTGGGCCGGCATGTCGAGCCAGGACGTGCAGGCCATACTGGCGCACTTCTCGAACCAGCGCCGCGTCGAGCTCTACGGCGACCGCATAGTCGTGAAGAACATCAACGACTTCAGCCGCTTCGTCAGCTCGCGCCGGAAGAAATAGCGTCAAGGGCGCTACGCGCCCTTGACGGCGACGCCCCCCCCCCCTTCGAACCCCCGAATCCGTTCTTCCGCCGCCACTTCACGGAATGCCGCGGGCACGCTACCATGACCCCATATCGATGACGGGGGCCGATCGCGCTCGCGGAAGGGGATGCACATGGGTGACGGAAGGATATGGATAGGCACGGATTCGGGAGCGACGACAAGCAAGGTCGGGGGCGTCGACGCCTCCGGCGAGCCGGTCTCGACCAGGCTCTCGCAGCGCCCAACCGACGCGCACAAGGGCAAGGACCACGTCCTCCGCGGCTGGCTCGAAGCCATCGAGGCGTTCCTGGCCGAGAACGGCCGCGCCTGGGATGACGTGGGCGGCGTGGGGCTCGCCATTCCGGGCCCCTTCCTCGCGCCCGGCGTGCTCGGCCAGGCGGCGAACCTTCCCAAGGACCTGGACGGATGGGACGTGGGTTCGGATTACGCGGCGAGGCTCTCGGCTGCCGCAGGCCGGCCGATCAAGGTGACGGTCGGCAACGACGGCAATTACGGCGGCGTCGCCGAGGCGCGGCTCGTGCGGGGTGACGGAACGGGGAGCGTCCTGATGCTGGCGCCCGGCTCCGGTCTCGGCGTGGCCTACATCGACGACCGCGGGCTTCCGCTCGACGGCGCCTCGCTGGTCGGCATGGAGGCGGGACACATGCCCGCTCCCCTGCACTTGCTCGGCATGCCGCCCTTCAGCTGCGGCTGCGGCAGGGACTGGGGCTGCGTCGAGGCGTACACAACCATCTCCGGATTGCCCCAGCTGCTCGCGGTGATGCTCGAGCGCCATCCCGAGCACCCGCTCGCGGCTTCCCCCCTGCCGATCAAGGAGAAGGTGCTTTCGCTCCGGACCCTTGCCCAATCCGGCGACACGCTCGCGACGGAGATCTTCGATTTCCAGGCCAAGGCGCTCGGTCTCCATGTCGCGGCGCTCGCGATGGCGGTCGACCCCGAGTACGTGGTCATCGGGGGCGGCCTGATGGACCCCGAGGCGACGACGGAGGAGTTCCGGACCCGGTACATGCGCATACTCGAGGAAACCGCGCGCGAACGGCTCTGGCCCGCGCAGCGGAAGGCCATCAAGTACAGCCAGGCGCGGCTCGGGGAACTCTCGCAGGCCATAGGCGCGGCACTGGTGGCGCTCTACAGCGACGAGCGGAGATAGGCCTTCGGGCAGGTCCCGAGCGCGCAGAGGATCTCGGTGTCGAGCCGGCCCGAGTCCCTCGCCATTTCGTTGATGCCGTAACGTTCGTCGAGGAGACGGCCCCGGGTTCCCGGGGCCGTCTCGTTCGCCGGCAGCAGGGTGACGTCACACGCGAGCAGCTCCATCGAGATGGCGCCCACGACGGGGGCGGCGGGCAACGCGTCAGGTTCGCCGAAACGCACCGTCCCGCGCCCGGTCAGCGAGCGCGGAACGCCATGGGCGTAGCCGATGCCGAGCACGGCCACGCGGGAAGGCCGCCGCGCTTCCCACCCGGAGCCGTACCCGACGCGGGCGCCCTCCGGCACCTCGATGACGCGCAGCACGGGCGCGTCGAGCCTCGCTACGCCCTCGAGCGGCAGGAGCTCCGGAAAGACCTCCACCCCGAACAGGGCCGCGCCGGAGCGGATTTCGGCGGCGTCGATCCTGCCCCGGAGCGCGACGGCTCCGTCCAGGCCGAGGGACAGCGGAAGCCCTTCGGGGAACGGCCCCTGCAGGCGCTCCTCGAAGCGTCGGATCGCCTCGCCCTGTTCGACGTTCCTCGGGGAGTCGCGCCCGGCGCCGCCGTCCGCCAGGTGAGTCAGCCAGGCGCGGGGACGCAGGGCCCGCATCAAGGCGCGGTCGCCGATCAGGTCATCGTCCGGCCGGAAACCGAGACGGTTGAAGCCGGTGTCGACGCGGAGGACGCAAGTACCGGCGCTCGCCCCCGGCTCCGGCATCCATTCCCGCAACTGCCCGCCGTCGCAGATGGCCGCCTCGAACCCGCATTCCGTGAAAGCCGCCGCCTCCCCGGGCGGCGGACCGTCCAGGACGCCGATGCGAACGCCGGGCTCCGTCCCGCGCGGCGACCTTTCGCCGTCCGGCGTCGGCCCGGCCGGGGATCCCCGGTCGAAGCTCGCCGCCTCCAGCCGAGCCCGGAGGGAGCTGGCCTCATCCAGCGTTTCCACCCAGACACGCCGGGCGCCGACGCCGACCAGGGCCTTGCACGCTTCCGCCGCGCCGAGGCCGTACGCGTCCCCTTTCAGGACCGGAACGAGTTCCGCCCCGGGCAGGAACCCGCGCAGTCGGACGAAATTCCGCGCGAGGGCGGCGAGATCCACGACGAGCGTCGCTCCCTTCATGCCCGGGCGCCCTTCAGGGACTCGCCCCGCCCGCTCCGGGCGGGCTGGCTCTCCGGGGCGCACGAAGCGCCGGGCTCCGGGCGGCGCTCTTTCCCGCCCGACATAAAAGCCGAGGCGGCTCCCGCGCGGGGCGAGGTCGCGCAGCCTTGGCCATGAGACGCGCCGCCGCCGAAAATGCGCATGCACCGACTCTAGCGGCGCCCCGCCGCTCCCGCAAGGCATAAGCGCAGGGTCCGCGCGGGTCAGGCCGCGGCCCGGACCGTTTTTGACTCGGGAGCTCGGGCGCGCGATACTCGGAACTCCGGTCGGCAGGACCGGGATTCGGAGCTTCGATGCAGACAGTTACCGTCTTGATGGTGCTCGCCCTGGGGATCCTCTCGGGAACCGCGGCCCTGGCGCTCGCGCGCGCGCTCTCCGGTGGCGGCCACCCCGCGCGGCCGCCGCTCGACCGTGACTCGGAGGAGGATTTCACGGGCGCCGCCGAGGACCTGGCCGCGCTCATCCGCTTCCGCACCGTCTCATGGTTCGAGCCGGACCTCGAGGACGGGGAAGCCTTCGCCTCCCTGCCCGCCGAGCTGGCCAGGCGTTGGCCCCTCGTCATGGCCCGCACCTTGCGCCGCGAGGCCGGCGACCGCGCGATACTCCTCGAGTGGCCCGGATCTGACTCGACGCTCGCGCCCCTCGTGCTCGCGGCCCACTGGGACGTGGTGCCGCCGGGAGACGGGTGGTCCTTCGATCCATTCTCCGCCGGGGTCGAAGGCGACGAAATCCGGGGCAGGGGCGCTCAGGACACGAAGGTGACCATGGCCGCCATCCTCGGCGCCTGCGAGCGCCTTGCCCGGGCCGGCTGGACGCCGCACAGGACCATCTTCCTGGCCTTCGGCGGCGACGAGGAAACGGGCGGCACGCGGGGGGCGCGCCGCATGGCCGAGTGGTTCCGGGAACGGGGCTTGCGCGCGGCGTGCCTACTCGACGAAGGCGGCATCATCGCCGACGGCATGCTTTCGTTCGTTGACCGGCCGCTGGCCCTGATCGGCACCGCGGAAAAGGGCTACCTGGACGCGACCATCGAAACCCTCGGCTCGGGCGGACACGCGTCGATGCCGCCCCGGAGCACCGCCGCGGGCGGCCTGGCCCGGGCGGTCAGCGCCCTCGAGCGGCGCCCCTTCCCGGCAAGGCTCGTTCCGACCGCCCGCGCCTTCCTCGGCGCCCTGTCGGACCATGCCCCGTTCGGATACCGGCTGCTCTTCCGCAACCTGTGGCTTTTCGGCCCCCTCGTCATAAGGGCCTTTTCCCGGTCGCCGACGACCGACGCCCTGGTGCGGACCACCATGGCCTTCACCATGCTCGAGGGTTCGCCGAAGGAAAACGTCCTGCCCGAGCGCGCCAGGGCCAACGTCAACGTGAGGATCCTTCCCGGCGAGACCATAGCGAGCGCCCTGGCCCGCCTCGACCGGATCGCGCGCCGTCGGGGTGCCCGCGCCTACGCCGCGCACGAGGGCAGCGCGAGCGACCCGTCTCCGGAGACTCCACCCTCGGGGCCCGCCTGGGACGCGCTCGCGAAGGCGCTCTCGTCGACGCGCCCCGATGCGGGCATGCTGCCCTTCCTCTTCAGCGCGGGCACCGACACCAAGCATTGGGTCGGCGTGGCCGACTCGATCTACCGCTTCGCGCCGATACTCCAGACCCCCGCGGACCTGGCGCGCGTGCACGGACGCGACGAGCGGGTCGCGAAAGGCGAGCTTCGCAAGGCGACGCTCTTCTACCGGGAATTCATGAAGGCATACTGCGGTCCGGACGGGGAAACGGCTGACGCGCCGGGCCGGGTTTCCGCCGGGGAGCGCTCCTGAACGGGAGCCCGGCCTCGGGAACGCGCCCCGCCCGCGCCGGCTAAAACTCGACGACTGCGGGCATCGAAAAGCCCGCCGGATCGGGCGCGTACCGTATGAAATAGGCGACGCGCGAGGCCAGGGCGGCTATGAAGCGGCAGCGATCGGACCAATCCGAGGGTGCCTCGACGAAAACGCGGTAGTCCGGGTATTCGACGGCGTACACCGAGCGTCCCGGCGAGAACCCTCTCTCGAGCGTGCGCGCGCCCGGAACGAGGGCCGCGCCGCACGTCGCGGCGGTCCACGCGGAATCGAGGAAGACCGGCGCACGGGAGTACCAGGCGCGGACCGTGAAGGAAAGCGCGTCCGCGCCGGCGGGCACGAAGCCCGGGCCCGCCACGCGGTATTCCGCGGAATGCGCGGGAAACGCGTTCGGAAGCTCGAAAAAGGGCAGGCCCTTGCCTGAAGGATCCGAACGCAAAAGCACCGCGCGCGAGGCGGCCGGCGCAAGAGCCTGGGCGCCTGCCGCGTCGGTGCGGCAGGGAAGCGAAGCGAGAACGAGGGTGAGGACGGCGAGGGCGGCCGAGCCGCGGCGCGGGAGGCCGAGTTGCCTTTCCCCCGATCCCGACTTCGGCTCTCCGTCGTCCGTCATCCCGGGCTGCGCGACGCTTCCCCCGCGCTTCATTCCACCGTCACGCTCTTGGCCAGGTTGCGGGGCTGGTCCACGTCGCGGCCGAGCTCGAGCGCGACGAAATAAGCCAGCAACTGGAGGGGCACGATCTGGGTGAAAGGCTGGAAAAGTGCGTCGACGGGCGGCACGCCGATGAAGTCGTCCGCGAGCGCCTCGACCTCGCTGTCATCGGAGTCGGCCACCGCGATGACGGGACCGCCGCGGGCCTTGATCTCCTTGATGTTGGAAATCGTCTTCTCGCGGAGATGGCCGGAGGGGACGAGGAAGACGCTCGGCGTCTCCGGGTCGACGAGGGCGATGGTGCCGTGCTTCATCTCGCCGGCGCCGCAGCCTTCGGCGTGCGCGTACGAGATCTCCTTCAGCTTGAGGGCGCCTTCGAGCGCGATCGGGTAGAGGATGCCGCGTCCGAGGAATAGCCAGTCGCCCGAGCGGGCGTATTTCTTCGCGACGGCCTGCACCCTGTCGCGGGTCGCGAGCGCGCCCTTGATGGCCTCGGGGACCGCGTCGAGGTGCCTGATGAAGCGGACCCCCTCGGCGTGCGAGAGGTCGTGGGTGCGGGCGAGCAGGAGGCCGAGGAGGTAGAAGGCCGCGAGCTGGCTCGTGAAGGCCTTGGTGGAGGCGACGGCGATCTCGGGACCGGAGTGGACGTAGATGCCGCCGTCGGATTCGCGGGCGATGGTTGAGCCGACCACGTTGCAGACGCCGAGCACGGTGGCGCCGCGGCGCTGGACCTCGCGCATGGCGAACAGGGTGTCGGCGGTCTCGCCCGACTGCGACACGGCCAGGTAGAGCGAGTTCGGCTCCACCACGGGATTCCGGTAACGGAGCTCGCTCGCGAGCTCGGCCACGACGGGCACGCGCGCGAGGCTTTCGAGGAGGTAGGCGCCGACGAGGCCCGCGTGCCAGCTGGTGCCGGCCGCGATGACGCGCACGCGCTCGATCGCGTGGAGCTCCTTGCGGGTCAGGTTGAGGCCGCCGAGCTTGGCGGTGGCGTTCTCGCGGTCGAGGCGCCCGGAAAGGGCGCGCGGGACGGACGCCGCCTGCTCGAAGATCTCCTTCTCCATGAAGCAGCCGAAGCCCTCCTTCTCGATCTCCTCGAGGTCCCACTCGATGCGGTCTATCTTCGGGTCGACCGCGTTTTCCTCGAGGTCCGCGATCCGGAAATCGTCGGCGCTCATGCTCACGACCTCGCGGTCGTTCAGGTACACCACCTGGCGCGTGTGCGCGAGCATCGCGGTGACGTCGCTGGCGAGGAACATCTCGCCGGAGCCGACGCCGACGACGAGGGGGCTGCCGTTCCGGGCGCCGACGATGCGGCCGGGCTCGTCCGAGTGGACGCACGCGATGCCGTAGGTGCCGGTGAGGTGGCGGAGGGCGGCGCGGAGGGCTTCCTCGAGATCGCCCTTGTAGTAGAAGGCCACGAGGTGGGCGATGACTTCGCTGTCGGTCTCGGACTTGAAGACGACGCCTTCCTTCTCGAGGCTCTCGCGGAGCGCGACGTGGTTTTCGATGATGCCGTTGTGAACCACGGCCACCTTGCCCGAGGCGTCGCAATGGGGGTGGGCGTTCTCGTCGGTGACGCCGCCGTGGGTCGCCCAGCGCGTATGGCCGATGCCGCAGGTACCGGGCAAGTCCTTCGGGACGGCGGAGCGGAGCTCCGCGATCTTGCCCTTCCGCTTGATCACCGCGAGCGGCGACCCGGCACCGGCCGGGCGTTGCACCGCGATGCCGGCCGAGTCGTAGCCGCGATACTCGAGCCTCTTGAGCCCTTCGACGAGGATGCGCGAGGCTTGCCTGGGCCCCGTGTAGCCGACGATTCCGCACATGGCGTTCTCCTTCGCCCGCGTCCCGCCGGATCCGCCGCGAGGCGTCGAGCTCCGAGTGCTGCTCGACAAGCGACGGAGATCCCGGAGGCGGACACCGCGGAGGGGCTCCCGACCTTCCCGACAGGAAGGTCCGCGCCCGACCGCATGAACAGCATAGCGCGTAAGGGCGCGGCTGTTCCACCCTGCGGCCTTGCGCTACAATCCGCCCATGCCAGCGAAGGAAACGGAGTCGCCCTTCCCCGGGGCGCGGATCGTCCGCCTCGGGTCGACGACGAGCACCATGGACGAGGCCAGGGCGCTCGCCGCCGCGGGCGCAGCGCGGGGCTCCGCGGTGGTCGCCGACCGCCAGACCCGCGGCCGCGGGCGCGTGCCCGGCCGATCGTGGGCGGGCGAACCCGGCGCCAGCCTCCTGTGCACGGTCATCCTCGACTCGGGCGACCTCTCGGGCGGCGGCTTTCCCCTCCGCGTCGGCCTGGCCCTGCTCCGGACCATCGAAACCCTCGTGCCGGCCGCGAGGGATCGCCTCGCGCTCAAATGGCCGAACGACGTCGTGGTCGCCTACCCGCGCCGCGCCCCGACCGGGGACGACGGGCCCTCCGCGAAGGGTGCCGACAGCGCGGCCCCGGGCGCGCGGAAGCTCGCGGGCATCCTGTGCGAAGGCTCGGGGGGAAGGGTCCTGGCCGGAGTCGGCGTGAACCTCCTCCGCCAGCCCTGGCCCGGGGGCTGCAAGCTGCCTCCGGTCTCAGTCGAAGAGGCATTCCATCCCGCCGACCCCTCGGCGGTGCCTTCACGCGACTCGGTCCTCCTGGAATTTCTCGGGCAGCTCGGCTCCGCGATCTCGGAGGAGGAAGCCCTCGCCGAAGTCGGAAGGCGACTCTACGCGCGCGGGAAGCGCGTCCGCTTCGTACCCGGCCTGCCCGGTTCGGAGCCCGTCGAAGGATGCGTCGAGGGGCTCGACCACTCCGGTTCCCTGCGCATCAGGCTCGCGGCCGGAAGCGTCGTGACCTTCGCCTCGGGAGAGCTGGATTTCGGATAATCCGATCGGGCGGCGGCACGGCGCCGACCGGGACGGGGCGCGACATGGCGGACGCGCGAAGCAGAAGCCGGGCCGAGCGGCGTACCGTGCGCCACGCCGGCAGGGATTGACGCCGCCCCCCTCCGCGGCTACCCTTTCCGGATATGGCCACGAAGGACCGCTCGGGTTCCCGACCCTCCGCTTCGACCGAGTCGGGCGGATTCCTGGACAAGATCCTCTCGATCTTCACCGGCATCGGCGATCCGGAAGCGGAGAAGAAGAAACTCCTCAAGTCCATCGGGAAGGACATTTCCCGCTCCCGGTTCAAGTTCTACCGGGTAAAGGGAGCCGAGGCCACGCCCGCGCTCGCCAGGTTTTTCTACGAGATATACAAGGTCGTGGCGCCGGCGCAGGTCCTGCTCACCAACGCCTCGAGCTCCGGCGTGCTCCGCTCCTTCGTCATCGAGAGCTTCCTCTCCAAGGAACAGCGCGAGCTCGCAGAGCGGCTCACCGACGCAGCGATCCGCGAACGGGCGCTGAAGCTTCCGCTGCGGGAGCTCACCGAGTCGGTCCGCAACGACCTTCTCACCTTCTACTCGGTCTTCGACGCGGACCGTACCAACCAGATCGACGCCGCCTATTCGACCCTCCTCTCGCTCGTCTCGTTCGTCAACTTCGACTACTATTTCCTTCTCAAGAAATTCGACTCCACCCTGGTCGAGCGGGGCTTCGCGGCGAAGCCGAGCTTCGACGCCATCTCCGCCGATTACGTGGCCGACGACCTCGCGGACTTCCTCGAGGTGTTCGCCCCCCTCAACCTCGACGCCGACTGGAAGCGCATCCTCGGCGCGCTCAAGGAATACCGCAACCTCGACGTCATCTCGATCGAGTCGTGGAACAAGCTCGTGCCGGCCATCCGCGAAGTCAGGCAGAGCCAGATCCTCGAGCAGGTGGTGCGCATCGCGAAGCGCGATCCTTACTTCAACTCATCGCCCCGGGTCTCGGGCGAGCGCATCGTCGAGCCCTTCCTGGACAAGCTCAAGAACCAGGTGGAGATGCTGATCCAGCAGATGTCCCAGGAGCGGCGGAACGCCAAGATCGATGAAACGGCGAAGGCCATATTCGGGACGTCCGTGGTGGTCCGCACGAAGAACTACACCGACAAGGCGAACATCGCCTTCTCCAAGAAGATGCTCGGCGGATACATCCACACGGGCGCGCTCAACTATCTCAAGGCGTTCCTGATCGACTACTTCAAGAAGGACATACGGGAGATCAACGACATCCTCATCATCCGCGGACAGTGGACCATAAACGTCCAGTCGCAGCAGCTGTCGGACGCCTACCACGGCCTGCTCGAGGTGTCGGATTCGCTGCTCGCCTTCGACGATTCGCTCGCCGATGACACGGAGATCGGCGCCCGCATGCGGAGCGCCCTGGCCAAGAGCGAGCGGGACAAGGACGCGGTAAAGTACCTCAGGCAGATACTCAAGGAATCGAACGACAAGGCGCTCGCCATGCTCAACAAGGCCGCGCTGAACCTGATCGCCATCGGGCGCCAGTACCGCTCGCTGATCGAGGACCTGGGGAAGCTCCGCCACGAGGTGCTGCTCAACTGGAAGGAGATCGATTCCGCCGCGCCGAAGCCCATCAAGGACATGCTCGTCGAGGCCTACAAGAAGATCTACTACATGGTGCAGCTGCTCCAGTACTTCGTGAAGGGCGAATAGCGGATCGGGAAAAAGCGGCGAAGCGCGTCATGTGAACCGACGAGCGGGGGTCCTGTCGGGGGAAAGCACACCCCGTCGCTGACGCCCGGGGGCGCGCATGGATGCGCGCCCACAGTCTTGCCCGTCCGCATAGCGGACGGGTACGTCATGGATGACGACACGCCGCCCTTCAGGAGGTTCCTTCAGGGCGATTGCGTTGCCGGGGTTCGACGAAGCCGTCCCTCGGCTTCGTCGCCGCGAGCGCCTACGGGCGCTCGCGCTCGCGCTCGATCCTGAACTTCTCCAGCTTCGACTCGAGCTTCTCCGGGACGCGGCAGCGGATGAGGGTGCCCTCCTCGTCCTGGGCTTCCGAAAGCACCTGGGCCTCCCGGTGCAGGAGGGAAACGAGCGAGTGCTCGGCGTAGGGGATGAGGTATTCGCGCTCCGAGTCCCCGGCGCGCAGGACCTCGTTGATCCGCCCGGCGAGCTCCTCGAGCCCGGAACCGGTCTTCGTCGAGACAAAGATCGCGTGCGGATGCTTGCGCCTCAGGTCCTCGAGCCGCGCCGCGTCGACGAGGTCGATCTTGTTGAGCACCAGGACCTCGGGGACATCCTGGGCGCCTATCTCCTCGAGCACCTCGGCCGTGGTGGCCGCGTGCCGTTCGTGCTCGGGATCTGACGCGTCGACGACGTGGACGAGCAGGTCCGCGAGCGTCGCTTCCTCGAGCGTGGCCTTGAACGCCTCCACGAGCCCGTGAGGCAGGTTGCGCACGAAGCCGACCGTATCGGTCAGGAGGATGGCGCCACCGCCCGGCAGCTCGAGCCGGCGCGTCGTGGCGTCGAGAGTCGCGAAGAGCTTGTCCTCGGCCAGCACCCCCGAGCCCGCGGCCGCGTTGAGCAGCGAAGACTTGCCCGCATTGGTGTAGCCGACGATGGCCGCCCGCGGGATGGCGGTCTTCTCGCGCCGCCTGCGCTGGACGCCGCGCCGGACCCGCACCTGCTCGAGCTCGACCTTGATCTCGTCGATGCGCCGCTCGATGACGCGGCGGTCGAGCTCGATCTTCTTCTCGCCGGAGCCGCGCGTGCCGTAGTGGCCGCCCTTCTGCTGCTCGAGCGCGTGGCCGAAATGCGCGAGGCGCGGCAGTTCGTAGCGGAGCCGTGCCAGCTCGACCTGGAGCTCGGCCTCGGCGGTCAGGGCCCGCGAGCCGAAGATGCGGATGATGAGCTCGGCGCGGTCGTAGACCGGGAGGCCGGAGAGCTCCTCCCAGTTGCGCTGCTGCTTCGGGGCGAGCGGCGCGTCGAAGATGATGCTGTCCGCCTCGCAGGCCTTGGCGGCGTTCACGATCTCGTCCGCCTTGCCCGTGCCGACCATGAGGGCCGCGCTGCGGGAGCGCAGGTTCGCGAACAGCTCGCCCGCGACCTCGACGCCGAGACTCGAGGCCAGGCCCTTGAGCTCGCGGAGAAGGCTCTCGGCCTCGGGGCGGTCGACGCCGTCGGGCTGGACGCCGACCAGGAAAGCGCGCTCGGCCCGCGCCGCGGTATCATGCAGTTGTGCCATACTGCGGCGACACTACATCGAAGCGGCGCGGCGCCGCAAGCTCCGCCCGAAGCGCGCGAACCGTGCTATACTGCCCGCATCCCAAGGAGCCATCCATGTCCATCACACTCGCCGACCTCTCGCGCGCCGTGCTCGACACCGAATACGCGGTCCGCGGTCCCATCGTCGCGCGCGCCGCGGAACTCGAGCGCGCCGGCCGCGACATCGTCTACTGCAATATCGGGAACCCCCAGGCTCTCAAGCAGAAGCCGCTCTCGTGGGTCCGGCGCGTGCTGGCCCTGGCCGAGGCGCCCGAGCTCATGGAGGAGTGCCGCTCCGTTCCCGCCGACGCCGTCGAGGCCGCCCGCCGCGTGCTCGAGGGCTCGAAGCACGGCCTCGGCGCCTATTCGGAGTCCAAGGGCCTCCGCTTCATCCGCGAGGACGTCGCCGCGTTCATCAGCAAGCGCGACGGCATCGACGCCGACCCCGAGGCGATCTTCCTGACCGACGGAGCCTCGAAGGGCGTGCAGGCCGCGCTCCGCATGCTCATCTCCGGCCCGAACGACGGCATCATGATCCCGATCCCGCAGTACCCGCTCTACTCGGCCACCATCACGCTCTACGAGGGCAAGCAGGTCCACTACTACCTCGACGAAGGCCACGACTGGCGCCTCGACCGCGCCATGCTCGACGAGGCCATCGCCGAAGCCCGCCGCTACGGCGTGCGCACGCGGGCCATCACGGTCATCAATCCCGGCAATCCCACGGGCGCCGTCCTGGACCGCGACAACATCGCCATGATCGTCGGCTTCGCGAAGGAGCACGGCCTGTGCATACTCGCGGACGAGGTCTACCAGGAGAACGTCTACCGCCCCGGCGCTCGCTTCACCAGCTTCGCGAAGGTCATGCACGAGCTCGGCGAGAAGGACGTCCCCCTCTTCAGCTTCCACTCGATCTCGAAGGGCTTCACGGGCGAGTGCGGCCACCGGGGCGGCTATTTCGAGATACGCAACGTTCCCTCCGACGTGGCGGCCCAGCTACTCAAGCTCCAGTCGGTCAGCCTCTGCGCCAGCGTGCCCGGGCAGGTGGCCACCTGGCTCATGGTCAAGCCGCCCGTCGAGGGCGGTCCCTCCCACGCCGGCTACGTCCAGGAGCGCGACCTGATACTCGGCGAACTCAAGGCCCGGGCGCGCCTGCTCGCCGACGGCCTCAACGCGATACCCGGCATCCACTCCAACGAGGTCGCGGGCGCCATGTACGCCTTCCCCCGCATCGAGCTGCCCTCCGGCCGCTCCGATTCCGACTGGGCCATGGCCTTGCTCGAAAAGGAAGGCGTCTGCGTCGTGCCCGGCTCGGGCTTCGGCCAGATTCCCGGCACGGCCCATTTCCGTACCACCATCCTGCCGCCGACCGCGGCCCTCGAGGACGTGGTCAGGCGGATCGCCCGCTTCCACTCGTCGTTCGCGTAAATCCCGTCCGGGGGCGAAGGGGCCGCTCGAGGGCGGTCACGGAGCCCCTTCTCCCCCGGGCCCCCTCATCCCCCCGGTCCTCCTCGCTTCGCAGTCCCGGCAGTACGCGAGGATCGGCCCCTCCGAAAGGCAGCCAAAGCAGCGGATGCCCTCGGGCGTCTCCGGCCGCGTGGCCGGGTCCCAGCGTTCCCAGACCTTGCGGAGCCCGTCCGGGTCTCCCGAGACGGTGGCCCGATACGCGGGACAGAGCGCGCAGTCGAAACCGCAGGGCGCGAGCGGTACGGGTATGGGCATGCCGACGGATTCTAGCGGTCCGGACCGCGCGCGGGAAGCCGTGCCGGCACGCCGTCCCGGGGATGGAGGGGTCCGGGGAGGGAAGGGGCGCAGTTCACGAAGCCCCTTCTCCCCCGGTCGCTTCCCGGTCTGACCTAGGCATCGAAGGCGAAACGCGCCTCGGTCCCGCGCCTGCCCGACACGCGGAACTCGCCGCCCAGCTGTTCGGCCAGCATGAACACCAGGGAGAGCCCGAAGCCGCCCGGTTTCCGTTCGGCGGATCCCTCGGGGAACCCGACGCCATTGTCGCGGACGACCAGCTCGACCCGTCCGTCCGCGCGCCGGAGCGAGACACGGAGCTCCGGCGGGTCGGAAGCTCCGGAAACGAAGGCGTGCTTGAGCGCGTTGGTCAGGAGCTCGTTGAGCGCGATGCCGAGCGGAAAGAGCCTTTTCGGAGCGAGCGAGAAATCGTCCGCTTCCACCTCGACGCGCAGGCCGAAGGGGGCCGGAAACACGTCCACGATGGTGGCCGCCAGCGATTCCAGCCAGGAACCGACCGGCAGTTCGGCCCCGTCGCCCGAATCGAGCAGCTTCTCGTAGAGCACGCGCATGGAGCCGATGCGGCCGATCGAGTCGCGCAACGCCGCGACGGCGGCGGGATCCTCCACCATGCGCTCCTGCATCGAGAGCAGGCCCTGGATCGACGCGATGTTGTTCTTGATGCGGTGGTGAGCCTCCTTGAGCAACAGCTCGCGGTCCTCCACGCGGCTCCGCAGCTCCGCGTCGGCCTGCTTGCTTTCGGTCACGTCGCGCGCTATGCCGAGGAAGGCCAGCGGCTTCCCGTCCGCGTCGCGGACGGCCGTGCCGCGCGAGGAGTGCCAGCGCCAGGTTCCGTCGGAGCGACGGACGCGGTAATCGACGGCGACGCCGGACGGCGAGTCGCTCATCGCGCGCGCGAACATTTCCCGGCATGCGGGCAGGTCGTCGGGATGGACGTAGGGTTCAAAGGACTGCCCGATCCCTTCCTCCGGTCCGTACCCGAGCAATTCGAGCCATTTCGGCGAAAGATAGGTGAAGCGGCCCTCCGGATCGAGTTCATAGACCAGGTCGGTGGCGTTCTCCACGAAACCGCGGAACCTCGCCTCGCTGGCGCGCAAGGCCTGCTCGACTTCCCAGCGCTCGGTCACGTCCTGCACGGTGGAAACCATGAGGTCGTGCTCGATGACGGGAATGTTCATGGCGGTGACCACCTTGAATTCGCCCGAGCTGCGGTAGCGGAGCTGGATGTTCTCCCAGCGCATGCGCGCCGGATCGCCGGAGCGCATGTCGGCGAGGACCCGCCCGCGCATGGCCTCTCGCTGGACCGTGTCGACGTAGACCGACTCGAAGAAGTCGTCGACCGTCTCGGTCCCCCCGTCCGGGATGCCGTAGAGCTCCCGGAACTTCTTCGCCACGAGCAGGCCCCGCCCGTCGGAGATGGTGTTCACCGCAAAGCCGATCGGCGCGTTCTCCATGACCGCGCGCAGCACGGTGTTCTGCTTGAGCAGCTCGCGCTCCGTCTCGAAGAGCTTGAAGGCCATCTTCATGCTGGCATCGAGCACGGTGATGCCGGAATTCTTGACCACGTAGCCGTAGGACGTGATCGACTCGGTGCGTTCGACGAGCTCGCGCTCGGTATGGCTCGAAAGGAAGACCACCGGGATTTTCCGCTCGGCGAGCATGGCCCGGGCCGCCTCGGTGCCGTCGAGGCCGGGGCCGAGGTCGATGTCCATGAGCACGATGTCGATCGTCGGCTCCGAGCGGAACGCCTCGATGCCCTGTTCGCCGTTACGCGCGACCCGCACCGCGTAGCCGTAGGATTCGAGATGGTAGCGCTCGTCGAGCGCTATGATGGCGTCGTCCTCGACCAGGAGGACGAGCTTCTTCCCCGCGGAATCCATCGAGCCTCCGGCGACGCGCGGCCGCGCGTCCATCCGTGGAGCTTACTTGATGCGGCGTGCCGGGGCAAGGATGCCGCGAAAACGGGCCGCACGGGACGCGGCCACGGGAACGCCGGCCATCGCCCCGCCCGAGGATGCCCGGATCCGGTTCCGGGCATCAGCCCTGGCGGAACGATGCCGGAACCCGCTCCCTGAGAAAATCGTCGCGGAACGAGACGACGCAGGTGAACCCGGGAGGTCCGCCGAACGAGACGCTGCCGCGCAGCTGGCCTTCCGCGAGGTTCCGGACCATGGAGAGGCCGAGCCGCTCGACCGGCCCACCGGGGGCGCCCGGGCCGTCGTCCGACACCGAGATCGAGCAAGCGCCTTCAGGTCCCCGCCGGGCCTCCACGCGCACGCCGCCGGGCCTGCCGGCCGGGAAGGCGTGCTCCAATGCGTTCCCCACCAGCTCGGAGACGATGAGCCCGACGGGGACCACGGCGTCGATGAGGAGTTCGATACCCTCCACAGAGAATTCGAGACGCGCGCCGCTGCTCACGAGTTCCTCCCCGAGGCCCTCGGAGACGAGGCGGGGCAGGTAGGCGCCGAGCGCGACACGCGCGAGCGAACGGGCGTCGTAAAGATGGGCGTGGGCAAGGGCGATGGTCCTGACGCGCCTGACCATGCGGGCCGAGAGCCTCGCGGCCTCGCAGGAGCTTTCACGGCCTTTCTCGAGCAAGAGCATCGAGACGATGAGCTGGAGGGTGTTGTTGATGCGGTGGAAGAGCTCGCTGATCAGCACCTCGCGCGCGGCCAGCGCCTCGCGGAGTCCCTGCTCGGTCCGCCGTTCCTCGGTTATGTCGCGCAGGATGCCGAACAGGCGCTTGTTCGCGGGATCCCAATGAGCCTTCGACCGCACGTCGAGGATGGCGCCATCCGAGCGCCGCTTGACGCGGAATTCGATATCGTACGGCTTGCCTTCGCGGATGTGGGAGTCGCGCGCTTCGTTGAGCAGTGGACGGTATTCTGGAAGGGGGATGGTCTCCATGTCCTCGACGCTCAGGTTGTCGCGCGGAACGCCGTAGATCCGGGCGGCGCCCTCGGTGCCCGTCACGGCCTTGGTCGCGTAGTCGAATTCCCAGCTGCCGATCTTCGCCATCTCTTCCGCGCGCTCGAGCAGGAAGGCGTACTTGCGGAGCCGTTCCTCGAGTTCGTGGCGCCCGGTGACGTCGAGGGTCCGGGTGACGACGTAGCGGACGCCTCCGGAGTCCGCCACCGAGGCCGAAAGCTCGAGCCTCCGGAGGGAGCCGTCCTTGAGGCGGAAGACTGCTTCGAGGCCGCGTACGGAGCCGTCGCGACGGAGCCGGCTCCGGAACTCGTCCATGGCCCGCGGATCCTCCCAGAGCCGGAGCTCGTCCACGGTGCGACCGAGCGCCTCGGAACGCGACCAGCCGCTCGTCGCGACGAACGCGGCGTTGACCTCGACCACGACGGCTCCGTCGGCCGTGGTGACCAGTTCCATCTCCGGGCTCGCCTCGAAGATCGCGCGGAATAGCTCCGTGGTTTCCAGCCGGAATGTCGGTTCCATGATTTCCAGTGTAACGAGGCGCGCGGCAACGGCAAGCGACGCCTTGGCGGCGCCGGCTTCGGGAGGGAATCGCGGGTCGAATGCGAGCGGGGCCCCGCTCGCCGTCCCGGACCGCGCCGGCCGAAGTCCGGGACTCTAGACGCCGAAGCGGCGCACTCGGGAGTTTACGCGGTCTATGGCGCCGTCGTTCGACGAAACGAGCTCGATGACACGACCGAACTCGGCGCCGATGCTCTCGACGTCGGCCACTATGGTCCGCATCTCATCCCGCACGCGGGCCGAGAGCTCGTTGAGCTTGCGCATGCCCTCCACGAGCGATCTGGCCCCGTCGGTCATCTCGCGGGCGCCGTCCTTGACGGTCTCGGTGACGCCGTTGATGGTGCCGATGGCGTCGAGCACCTGCTTCGATCCCTCCGACTGCTCGCTCAGCGCGTTGCGGATCTCCTCCTGGTGGCTCGCCACGGCTTCGATACGCTTGGACACCTCGGCGAAGCCCTCGGCGGCCCCGCCCGCGGCCAGGACCGCGGCGTCGATGGAGGCCTTGACCTCCTTGAGCCGCGCGCCGACTTCCTTCGACTGCGCGCCCGACTGCTCGGCCAGCTTGCGGATCTCGCCGGCGACCACCGAGAAGCCCGCGCCGGCCTCCCCCGCGTGCGCGGCCTCGATGGCCGCGTTCATGGCCAGCAGGTTCGTGCGCGCGGCGATGGACGCGATGGCCCGGTTCGCGTCGAGCACGAGGCCCGACATGGCCGCCACTTTCTCGATCTGGGCGTTGGCTTCCGCGATGCGCGCGGCGCCCGTCTCGGAAGCGGCCTTGAGGCCGTCGTACTGGGTGTCGACCTGCTCGACGTTGAGCGCGATCGAGCGCACGTTGGCTATCAGCTCCTCGATGCCCGCGCCCGACTGCGCCACGACCGCCGCCTGCTCGTCGACCGCCTCGTGGAGCCGCTCGATGTTGCGTCCTATCATGCCGATCGAGGCGCTCGACTCCGCGACCGAGTTTGCCTCGGCCTCAACCGTCTCGCCGATGCCCGCGACAGCCTCCGCGATCTCCGCCATGTCCCGCTGCATCACGTCGGTACGCGTGGAGAGCCCTCCGCACGACTCCGAGAGGATGTCCATGGCGGAATCGATCTCGACCACCATGCCCCGCAGCGATTCGGTATAGCCGTTGAACGCGTCGGCCAGCGCGCCGTTCGCGTCGAAGTTGAGCACGGCCGCGCGGGCCGCGAGGTCGACGCGCTCGCTCGAGCCGAGCTCCACGATGCGCGTCCTCAAGGCCGACGCCTGGCGGCGGTCCTCCGCGCGGGAAAGCGCGATGCAGGTGACGAGCAAGGCCGCGACGACGGCGCCCACGGCCCCGAACGATACGACCGGCATCGAGGGCCCCGCCGCGGCTGGGTTCCGCTCGATGAAGTAGCGCCCGACGTACGCGAGGTGCGTGGTCATCGTGGCCGCGGCCGCGATCGTCGCGATCATGTCGCGCGATTCGGCGAAGCGGTCGCGCTCGCCCGGTCGGATCCGCTCGATGTGCAGGGCCTTCTTGGGCTCGAGCATGATGAGGTCGACGATGAGCGCGTTGAGGGTGGCCGAGAGTACCCCCTCGCAGATCTTGAACGAGAGCGCCCACGCGAGCGGCGTGCCGCCCGGCGCCTTCCAGCCGTTCATGGCGTAGAAGGCCAGGGTGCCGACCACCCAGAAGCCGAGCGTGACCACGATCAGGGCCCAGGGTATGCCCAGGGCTGCCCGGCGCGCCCTGGCCTCGAGCTCCCCGTCCGCCGCGGCCGGGGCGGCCAGGTAGCGGATCAGGGGATTTAGCCGGAAGCGGACAGCCGCGATCATGATCAGCTCCATGACCGCGACGAGGACGAAGATGAGGGGCTTGGCGAAGGTGAAGGCCACGCGCTGGCCGAGGCTGGCGTCGAGGGTGATGTTGTAAAGGTGGGTGAACGCCTCGCCCAGCACGAGGGTGAGCACGGGCAAAAGGACGATGGACAGGACGACCTTGCCGAAGAACTTTACGGGATGATTCATGGTTTGCACGCTCCGGCCCCGGATCGGGCGCCGTCTCCGAAGTGTCGCGGAGAACGAGCGGATACGCAAGGTTTTCGCGGGTTTTGCGCGGTCGGAGCTTCCGCGGGCAGAGGCCTACGCCATCGAGTCCAGGATTTCCTGCATCCGGAGGAACCAGCGCCCCACCCGCTCGCCGTCCATCAGCGCATGGTTTACCTGCACGGAGAAGGGCAGCTCGATGCGGCCGCCGCGCTCGCGGAAGCGGCCCGAAGCCAGGCGCGGCACCGAGTCGGCCGGGATCTCGACGGGGTGGCTGATCGAGTTGAAGGACACCCAGGGGAGCGTGGTCAGGTAGAGAAGGTCGTCGCGGCCTCCGTCGTCGAGCGTGGGGCCGTCGCGCCGGAGCTCGGCCAGCCTGGCTTCGGCCGCGTCGAGGAAGGCGTCGCGGTCGTCGACGTAGGGCACCATGCAGTATGAGTAGACGTCGCCTTCGAGCAGCACCGTGAACGACGGATGCGCGGTTTCGTGCTCGACGACCTCGCGGCCGCGCAGGCGATAGCGGAATTCGGGAATTTCGTTGCAGCAACGGGTAGCGGCCCAGACGGTCGCGTGCCAGAACGAGCGTCCCTCGCGACGGGACCAGGCGCGGAGGGCCGTCGCGTCGAGGTCGGCGCAGACGTTGAAGTGCGGATAGGCCATCGCGAGGAAATGCTCGAATTGCTGCCGGCGCTTCCAGGCGCCCGTGTCGATGATTCGCATGGGCTCGATGCTCGCACGGTCGGCGGAGGGGGGTCAATGGAAGCGGTCGCGCGGCTCGGAGCCCGTTCCTCCGGCAGCCGCCCTCGGGGCTCCGGACCCCGACGCAAGCCTACTTCGAGGCCGCGGGATCCGGCTCGACGGGGTCTGCGGTCCCGCTCCCGGTGCCTTCGGCGCCGCCGCTTCCGCGCGTCGCGTCCGCTTCGCCCGAGCGCTTCACGGCGCGCCCGCGTTTCGATTCCAGCCGCCTGAGCTTGCCCTTGGTCAGGAAATGCCTGAACCGGCCTCCGATGACCGCGGGCAGCATGACGAGCATGCCGAGCACGAGTCCGGCCGACATCGAGACCACAAGGAACAGCGACAGCGATCCGCCAGTCGAGAGGGCGAAGAAGCGGACGGTGACCTGCTCCGTGTTCTGACTGGCGAAAATGGCCACCAGGATGGCGATGGCGACCAGCGATACGAGATATACGTACTTCATGCCGATTCCTCCGGGTGTCGGGGCGAGGACTGTCCCACTCTACACCATGCGCCGTTCCGGGCGCTACGCCGGCCGGGGCCGAAAACCCGGGCGCAGGGCCGACCGGCAGGGCCGGCCGTTCCCTCGACGGCACCGCTCCGGCTATAATCGATCCCGGAGGATTTCAGCGATGGAATGGAAAGCAAGCCATATCCTGGTGAAGGATCGTTCCCTGGCCAACGACCTGCGGAGGCGCATCCAGCAGGGCGCCGCGTTCGAGTCGCTCGCGCGCGAATTCTCGACCTGCCCCTCGAAGTCGAAGGGCGGCGATCTCGGCTGGTTCGGCGAAGGCCAGATGGTCCAGCCCTTCGAGTACGCCTGCCGGAACCTGTCCGTCGGCTCGCTCTCCGATGTCGTATCGACCCAGTTCGGCTACCACGTCATCAAGCTGACGGGAAAGCGCTGAGCGGGTGCCGCGGACGCCCGCCGGCTTTCCTCGCGCGGGCCATGCGATTGCCCGGCCCGCGCGCAATACCGGGAGCACGATGAGCGCCGCGGGATCGAGGCCCGGACGGAGGCACAGCCTGCTCGGCCAACTGCGCGCGTGGACCTTCGCGGGCGTGGCGGCGCCGCTGCTGGCCGCCACGCTCGGCGTCACCCTGGTCCTGCGCTACACGGCCGAACAGACCACGTTCGTCCGGATCCGCGACCGGTTGGAGGGGACCCGGGCTTGATCTACGAGCTCCATCAGCGGACCCTCTCGGGCGAGCTGGGCGAGGCGGTGGCGCTCGCGCCGTGCCGGGGCATCGCGAGCGAGCACGGCGGCTCCATAGGCTTCGAGTCGAGCCCCGGACGCACGGTTTTCAGGGTCGAACCCGAGGCGGCGCGGGAACCTTGATCGAAGCGCCGTCGACCGAGGCGGCGGCGCGCTCGTTCATCCTGATGACGAAGGTCCAGTCAGGCGCCGGCCCCGGAGCGCCGGCCAGTTCCGAGGCCGGAAGCCAGGCGCTCATCCGGGCTTCGGGAAACCACGCCTCGTACCAGACGCCGCGTCTGGACAGCACGGTCACGGGCTGTCCCGGCACAAGTTCGTCGAGGATCGCCGAAACCCGGTCCGGCGAGGAGCGCAGGCGGGCGCCCGAAGGCCCCGCCACGAGCCGCGGCGGATTCGTCGGCACGTAGGCCGAGCGTATCCCGCGATCATACGTTTCCAGATACGCGTCGATGCCCTTCTCGAGGATCCCGGCATAGAAATCCGGTCTGTCTCGGAGGCGCTCCCGGTCCGCGGCGTTCCCCAGGAAACCCAGTTCGACGAGCACCGCCGGCGTATACGGGGAGAGGGCATGCTCGTACCGGCGCCACGAGAAGCCGAAATACCCCCGCATGTTGTCCGTGACCCCGAAGGCGTCGTGCGGCAGGCCCGAGGAGGCGAAAGCCCCGGTCAGGGCTCCGGCCAGCGCCACGGACCAGGGGCTCGCCCGCCAGGGCGGCGCTAGCTTCCAGCCCGAGCGCAGGGGCAGGTCGCTCCGGTCGGCGTGGACCGAGATGAAGAGGTCCGCCCGATATCCCGGGGGCACGGTCGCCGGGACGATGTCGACCGCGTATCCGCGCTTCTCCAGCCTCGCTGCGAGCGCGCGGACGACCGCGAGGTTGAGATCGAGCTCGCGGAGCCGACCCCACGCGGCGCCGGTGCTGGTCCTGAGCCGGGCGAGTTCGTCCGGCAATTCCTCGATCTTCCAGTGGCCGGGTTGCAGGCCGATCCTGATGGGCCCCTCGAGCGGCTCGAAGGCTGGCGTGAAGCCGGCCCAGGCGGGACTGGCGTCCACGGGGCCGAGCGACGGAAGGCCTGCCTCGCCGTTCCGGCGGGCGGCCGGGAAGGCCACAAGGAGGATCGCCGCCGCTGCGAGCGCCGATGCCGCGACGACCAGCGCCGACCGGGGCACTCGAGCGGAAAAGGCTGCCGGTCTCCGGGCGGGCGGCGGCGGCCGGTCAGCTCCGGCGCGCCGGCATCGTTTCTCCTTGGCCATGATCCGATAGTACCACCCTCGGGCTCTCAACGTCCAATTCCGCCTCCCGCGTCGGGGAATGTGGCCCGTTCCCTGCCCGGTCGGGGAACGGCGCCGGCCCTGACCCTTATCCCGGGCCCTCATTCCGATTTTCCCGACAAGCGCGAGCCGCTTTGCTCTATACTTCCGCTACCATGACCGATTTCGACTGGATCGACGAAGCCGTGGCGGCGCGCATCGGTGACGGCTCGACCCGCTTCGTGTACCCGAGCGCCGTGGTGGCGGAAAACCGCGCGGCCCGGGCACTTTCGCGATCCGGCTTCCGCGCCGTGCGCGCCGACCGCTTCCTGGGCTGGGACGAGTTCCGCGACTCCCTCACCGCGGGCCAGGACCGGCGGAGGCTCGCCGACGCCCGGATCCGGGAGATATTCGCGGCGGGCCTCATGCGGAAGAACGCCGAGGCACCCTTCCTCTCCACGCTGGTTTCGCCCGATCGCGCGGCCGAATCGTCCATGGCGCTCGCTCCCTGGGTCGCTTCGCGCCTGCCCGAACTGGCGCCCCTGGCCCCGTCGCGCGGATTCAAGGCCCGGGACGCGCGCGGCGCCCTCGCCGACTGGGCGGCGATAGCCGCCGCCTACGAGGCGTTCCTGGAGGAGCGGACCCTGCGCGACGGCGCCTGGGCACCCTCGCAAGCCCTCGCGCGGCCCGGAAAGGCCGCGGTCTTCCTGTCCGCTCTGGTGGAGGATTTCGCCCCCTGGCGCGCCGCCCTCCAAGCTGCCGGCGTCGAGATCCTCGATCCGCCGTCCGAGGCGTGCCTCGCCCAACTGCCCTTCGTGAAACGGGCTTCCGCCCTCGCGGAGATCCGCGGGACGCTCCGCGCCCTCACGGTCGACCTCGATGCCGGGATTCCCGCCGGCGAGCTCGCGATCAGCGCGGCGGATCTCGAGTTTTCGCGCCCGTGGCTCGAACGCGAAGCCGAGCTTCTGGGCATACCCCTCGACGTGAGGGCCGGCAAGCCGCTCGCCGCCCTGCCCGGCGGACGCTTCTTCCCGGAACTCGGTCGGGCCTCCTCCTCCCGCTGGTCCGGACCGGCCGTGGCCTCGCTCCTTTCCGACGAGGCGCTGCCCTGGAAAAATCCCGGCATCGTGCGCGCCATCCTGAGGCGCGGCATCGAGCGCCACGCGGTCGCGCCCTGGACCGAGGACGGCCGCGAGCGGGATCCCTGGGAGGAAGCCCTGCGCGGCTCGCCCGAAGCGGCCGAAGGCTGGCGCCGCATCCGGGAATCGGCGCGCCGCATCGCAAACGCGAAGGACTACGCGGCCCTGTCGGAAACCTGGATGACGTTCCGCAACACCTACCTCTCGGACGAAGGCTGGGATCCCGTCGCGGACGCCGTGGTCGCCCGTTGCGTCGCCGAGCTCCGCGAGCTCGACGCGGCGGCTGCCCTCTCGGGCGGTCCCGGCCCGGAGCCTTTCCGGCTCTTCCTGCGCAGGCTCGAAGGCACCGTCTATGTCAGCGCGGCAACGGGAGCCGGCGTGCGGGTCTTTCCGTGGCGGCTCGCCGCCGGCGCCCGCTTCCGGCGCCACTACCTGCTCGGCGCCTCGCTCGACTCCGCCGAAGTCGTCTACGCCCGGCTCGGTTTCCTGCGCGACGACCTCCGCGCGGAGCTCGGCGCGGAGGACTCCGACGCGAGCGCGGACTTCCTCGCCGCCTATGCCGCGAGCGCGGACCGGGCGTTCTTCTCCTGCCCGCCCCGAGGCGCCCGCGGCGACCAAGCCCCCCATGGGGCCCTGCTTCGCCGCGCAGTCCGGGCCGCCGAGCCCGAGGGCCCGGACGCCCCGGACTGCCGTCGCGAGGAGGAAGCCTGGCTGTCGGACGGACGGGCTCGGCCCGCGGCCCTGTCAGACCCGCTCGCGGAAGGATGCATGGCGGCCGCGCGGACCGGGCTCGCCGGTCGCGCCAAGGTCCTTCCGGGCGCGCTCGGCCCCGAGGCCGCGGCCAAGGCGATCGAGCGCCGGATGGAGGCGGACGCCGAAGGCGGCCTACCCTGGCTCCGCCTCGATCCTTCGACCATGGACCAATACGCGGCCTGCGGATTCGCGGCGCTCGCGGCTCGCCTGCTCGCGGTCGAGCGCGAACCAACGGGCATCGATTTCGCCGACGACCGTTTCCTCGGCGAGGTCTACCACGCGGCGCTCGAAGCCTTCTGGAAACGGGTGAAGGCGGAACATGGCGCCTTCCGGCCTGAGAAGCGCGCGGAGTACCGGGCCTGGGTTCCCGAAGCCGTCGCGCAGGGCTTCCTTCGCTCCGCCGAGCGCTTCGGTCCTTTCGCGCTCGCGGTCCTCGAAGCCCTGGCCGCGCGCATCGAGTGGTACGTCGCCGCTTTGCTCGACGCCGAACTCGAAGCCGGCTCGGGGTACTTCGCCAACCTCGAAGTGCTGGACGTCGAGGAGGAGCGGACCCTGCGGCTCGACACGGAACGCGTGAAGCTCTCGGGAAGGCTCGACCGGGTCCAGCTCAAGGACGGCAAGGCAGTCATCGTCGACTACAAGAAATCCGGCATTCCGACCAAGTCCGCGGTCCGCGGAGAGGAAGGGCCGGACGGATCGCGTCGGCTCGGCGAAGCCCAGATGCCGGCCTACCAGGCCTTGGTCGAAGCGGGGGGGCTCGGGCTCGCAAGCGCGTGGTACGCCAGTGTCGAGGGAAATTCCGACACCAAGGCCGGCTCTTTCCGCTGCGCCCTCGGCGACGGTCCCGACGCCGACCTGCCCGAGGCGGCTCTCGATTCCGTGCGAAAGGCTTTCGCGGCCGCGCTTTCCGCCACCGCCCGGGGGCTCCGGGCCGGCCTCTACCTCGTGCCCGATCCGGCCGAGCAGGAGAAGACCTGCAAGCAATGCCGGACGCGCGCGGTCTGCCGCGAGCGCTACGCGGCCCGCGTCGGCGACGACGCCCGAGCGCGTCGTCCGCGGCCGGGCCCGGTTCTCGATGAAAGCGAAGGAGCGGCTTCATGATCGCGGAAAAGGCGGCCAAGCGCGTCGAAGACCTCTCCGAGGAGCAGCGGAAGGCGGCCCGCGCCCGTCGCAACGTCGTGGTCGCGGCCGGAGCCGGGTCCGGCAAGACCACCGTGCTGGCGGCGCGCTACGTCGATCTCGTGGAGACCGGCCGAATGCCCGACGGCTCCCGGGTCCACGCGCGCAACGTGCTGGCGCTCACCTTCACCAACAAGGCGCGTTCGGAGATGTACGGCCGCATCTTCGCCGCCCTGCTCGACGCGGCGAACCGGGCGCGGGATGAAGGCGACGGAGGACTCGCCGCTCACCTCGAGGACTGCGTCGAGCGCTTCGGCCAGGCGCGCATCGTCACCTTCGACTCCTTCGCCGGGGACGTGGCCCGACAGGGCGCCTACCGCTTCGGCCTGGCTCCCGACTTCGCGCTCGACGACGACGAGGCCGGACGTCTCGCCGAGGAAGAAGCCCTCGCCTTCGCCCTGGAGCGCCGGACCGACCCTTCGCTGCGCGCCCTGGTCGCCGCGAACGGCTTCGGCGGCGCGGTGGAACGCCTGCTCGCCGACCTTGCGCTGAGGCGCCTGACCCTCGCGGACGAGCCCGGCTTTTCCGCCATGCCCGCCCGCATCGAGGCGCGTTTGAAGACCAGGCTCGCCGGGCTCGCCGACTTCCTGGCGGACGAGGCCGCTGACGCGGCGGCGGCGGACGACGGCGACGCGCGGAAGAGCGTGCGTCGGGTCGCCGAGGCGCTGGCCCCGTTCTCCGTCGTTCCTCCCGAACCCTGGGCTCCGGATCCTTCGCGGGAAGCCGCCCTCGAGACCTGCCTGGCCCTCAAGAAACCGGCCTCCAACCTCGAAGGAAGCCTGGCCGAGCACCTGTCGGACCGGTGGACCGAAATCAAGGACGCCGCCAAGGACTCCCTCGAGACCCTCGCCGCCATCCGCGAGCTTCCCGTCCTCGAGGCCGTCTACCGCCTGCTCGACGAATTCTCGTCCCGCGCCCTGGCCGCCCGCCGCGCGGCGGGCGTCGTCACCTTCCGCGACGTAGCCGCCATGGCCCGCCGCCTGCTCGTCGAGGATCCGCCGCTCAGGCAGCTCCTCAAGGAACGGTACCGCTACGTCATGGTGGACGAGTTCCAGGACGACGACGAGCTCCAGAAGGACATCCTCTTCCTGCTGGCCGAGCGCCTCGGGCGCTTCGAGCCGGGCATGCCGCAGGCTGAGGACCTCGAACCGGACAAGCTCTTCTTCGTGGGCGACGAGAAGCAGAGCATCTACCTGTTCCGCGGCGCCGACGTATCGGTTTTCCGCGGGCTCTCGGACGAGCTCGGGCGCTGTTCCCCGCATGGACCGGAATCGGACGGCGACCGGCTGGTCCAACTCAGGTCGAACTGGCGTTCCGAACCTGCGCTCGTTTCGTTTTTCAATGCCGTCTTCGGCGCGCTCATGGCGGGGGCCACGTCTCCGCACGAAGCCCGTTTCGAGCCCTTGGTCGCCCGCGCGCCCATCGCGGGAGCCTCGAGCGGCGTGGAATGGCACGAACTCGCGCGCGACGGGGAGCTCGACGGTTACCTGCCGCGAGCCGAGGTCGAAGCCTGGGCGGTGGCCGAATGGATCCGCGACGCCGTGGCCGACCCTTCGTTCATGGTGGCGGACCGCGAGACCGGGAAGGCCCGCCGCGCGGAATGGGAAGACTTCGCCATCCTCGAGCGCAGCACGACGGCCCAGGCCCTGATCGAAAAGTACCTGCGGATGCTCGGCGTCCCCTACGCGCCGGAAAGCGTCTGCGGCCTCTTCTCCGAGGCGCCGGCCTCGGACCTCCTCCTCGCCCTGACCCTCGCGGCCCGGCCCGCCGACCGCCGCGCCTACGCGGCCTTCCTCCGGTCTCCCTTCGCCCGCCTCTCCGACGACGCCTTCGTCGAAGCCCTCGCCTCCGGAAGCGAGCGCGCGGACGGGCGCTTCGATTACGGCGAGGCCTTCGACGCGCCGCCCGAGGCGATCTCCGACCCGGCGGACCGGGAACGCTACGTCTTCGCCCGCGAAACCTGGCTCGCGCTCAGGGCCATGGCGGGCACGGCGACGCTCGCCCGCGCGCTCTCATATCTCTGGTACGAACGCGGCTACCGCGCGGCCCTGCTGGCAAGCCCCGGGGCCCGAGCTTTCGAGGAACATTTCGAAGCCCTCTACGCGCTCGCGGTCCAGGCGGACCGCGCGGGGCTCGACGCGCCCGCGTTCACGGCCGCCTGGGAGGGCGAGCTCGGCTCGGTCCGCAAGCTCGACGAGGCCGCCTACCAGCGGGAGGAGACCAAGGGCGTCCGCATCATGACCATCCACAAGGCCAAGGGCCTGGAGTTTCCCGTGGCCATCGTCGTCGACCTGGCGAACTCGGGCCGCAACGAAACCGCGGGCTCCTGGAACGCGGGAAGGGACGGCCTCGTCACCCTGAAGCTGGCGCCGGGCGAGGAGGATCCGAAGCGTCGCCGCGACATCCTGTTCGCCGCCGGCAAGGACGAGCGCGACGCGAGGCGGGCGGCGGAACTCAAGCGCCTGTTCTACGTGGCCTGCACGCGCGCGGAAACCCGCCTGGTCTTCTTCTCGCGGGCGCCGGGCAGGGCCTCGACCTCATCCTTCCGCGCCTTGCTCTGCTCCGCGCTCGAGCCCCTGGGCGCCGCCGATTTCCCCGGTCCGGGCGAGGTCCTCGGGCACCCGGCAGGCATCGCGCTCAAGGCCATGCGCGACCGGGTCGAGGACGATTACCGCGCGCTGCTCGGCGGCTCATCCGCCCGAGGCGCCGGAAAGGCGCCGGGCCCGGACGCGCTTCTAGAGGCAGCGCGGGAAGCGTCGCGCCGCGCGTACGCCGCGGCTCCGGCCTTTTCCTCGGTCACTGCGCTCGCGCACGCCGCGGTCCGGGCAGGCGCCGCCCGCTCCGACCCGTCGGGCCCGGGGACCGGTCTCGAACCGCTCCCCGTCGACAAGGCGCACGCCGAGCCTCCGGGCTTTCCCCCGGACGCCTGGGGAACCCTCGTCCACGCCATCCTCGAACGCGCTCTGTCCCCCGACGCGAAGGACGCGGACGCGCCCTTCCCTCCCGCGGTCGAGGCGGCCCTGGGCGAGGGCGAGCCTCGCGGGCAGGCCCTCTCCCGCGCGAACGCCCTGGCCTCGACCTTCCTCTCGTCGCCGCTCGGACAGCGCGCCGCGGCTGCCCGGGAACGCGAAACCGAGCTCCGCCTGCTCGTGCGCCTCGACGACGGCACCGCGGCGCGCGGAGTCGCCGACCTCGTGTTCGTCGAGGAAGGTCCGGACGGAGGTCGCCACGCAGTCCTCGTCGACTACAAGACCGACCGCTCACTCGATCCCGTCCGGCACGAGGCCCAGCTCTCCTGCTACCGCGAAGCCGTCGCCGGCATCTACGGCCTTGAGTGCGAGGCGTGGATCTTCTATCTTCATGGCGGAGGCCGCGCCGTGCCCGTGCTGGCGCCGGCAGTCCTGACCGCTTCCGGCTCCCCCGCGCCGGAACCCCGTCGCTTCGGCTTCGGCCCCCGCGGTCCGGACAAGGTCCTCGAGGACGACGAGCTCCGGGAGCTCGGCATGGAGGCCTGATGGACGATTTCGTCGCCTCGCTCTCCGCCGACGACGGCATCGACTCGAACGACATCGCGGAGCTGATCGACGCGTATCAGGACCAGCGCCGCCTGATCGGCATCGGGCGCGCGCTGGCTTCGGAGAAGGACCCCGACAAGCTCATCCGCCTCATCCTCGAGGCCAGCATGGACATCACCGGCGCGGACGCCGGTTCCATCTTCCTCGTGGAGGACGAAGGCGAACGGCACCTGCTCCGCTTCGCCTGGACGCGCACGCGCTCGCGCGAACTCCCCTACGAGGAATTCGTCATGCCCGCGGACCGCCGCTCGATAGCGGGCTACGTCGCGCTCACCGGCGCGACGCTCAACATTCCCGACGTCTACGACATCGATCCCGCCGAGCCCTACCGGTTCAACCGCGGCTTCGACCACGACTACGGCTACCGCACGCGCAGCATGCTCGTGGTGCCGATGCGCGACCACAAGGGCCGCGTGCTCGGCGTGGTCCAGCTCATAAACTCGAAGGAAGCCCCGGGCGAGGAAAGCGACGGTGCCTCCGACAGGGTCATGCTCAAGGACGAAGGCGATTTCGAGCGCCGAGTGGTGCCGTTCAAGCGACGCTACGAAGGCCTGATGGAGGCGGTCGCCGCCCAGGCCGCCATCGCCCTCGAGAACGGCCGCATGGTGCGCCGGCTCCGCGAGCAGTTCGACTCGCTCGTGGCCGCAAGCATCGCCGCCATCGAGGCCCGCGACCCGGCTACCCGCGGACACTCGGAGCGGGTGGCGAAGATGGCGCTCGCGCTGGCCGCCGCCGCCCACGAGACCGCCGGTGGCCCTCTCGCCGGCGTCCGCTTCGACGGCGACGCCCTGACCGAGCTCCGCTACGCCTGCCTGCTCCACGACTTCGGCAAGGTGCTGGTAGAGGGGTCCATCCTGCTCAAGGCCCGCAAGCTCATGCCTCGGGACGAGGACTACCTCAAGCTGCGCCTCCGCTACTTCCGCAGGCTCGTCGAGCTCGCCGAGTCGCGGGTGGAAGCCCGCTGCGCCGACCCCGACGAGGCGGCGGACGCCCGCGCAGGGGCCGCAGGCGCCGTGGAGTCCCTGCTTGCCGCCGAGGAGCTCGTCGGCATCCTCGCGAGCCCCTCGCCCACCGGACTGGACGCCGATGCCGAGATCGCGCGCCTCCGCGCGCTCGCCTTCCCCGCGACGCTCTCGGCCGCGCTCGACGAGGAGCCGCCGCCGGTCCTGACCGACGAGGAGGCAGAAAGCCTCTCAGTTCGCCGCGGCTCGCTCAACAAGGCAGAGCGCAAGCTCGTCGAGGCCCATGCCCAGTACACCTACGACTTCGTCTCGAAGATCCCCTGGCCGCCGGAGCTCTCCCGCGTGCCCGAGCTGGCCTTGAGCCATCACGAGATGCTCGACGGCTCCGGCTACCCGCGCGGACTTTCCGGAGACGGCATCCCGACGGGCTCTCGGATCATGGCCGTCTGCGACGTGTGGGACGCCC
>JAFGNN010000036.1 GCA_016926955.1 Spirochaetales bacterium
ACGGTGCGCCGATCCATCCTGCTGGACTCGAAGGCGGACATCCTGGTCCACGGCATGGCCGAGCGGCAGGTCGTCGCCATCGCGAGGCGCCTGTCCGCGGGCGAGGACGCGCGCGCGATACGGGGCCTGCGCGGCACGGCCTGGTGGACCTCGAAGGAGGCGGACCTTCCCGCGGACGCCGTGCGCCTGCCGGCCTTCGCCGAAGTCTCGGGGACCGACGGCGGGTCGCTGCGTGCCTTCGCGCAGAGCTTCGCGACGCAGTACCGCGCCTCCGACCCCTGGAACGCGAAAGCGCTCGCCGAGGAAGCCGAAGGGCGCTTCGTCGTGGTGGAGCCGCCGGAATTCCCGCTCGCCCGGGCGGAGCTCGACCGGGTCTGGGCCCTGCCTTTCGAGCGCCGCGCGCACCCGCTCTACGAGCGATCCGGCGGCGTACCCGCGCTGTCCGAGGTAAAATTCTCGGTGGCCGCGACGCGGGGCTGCTTCGGCGCCTGCGCCTTCTGCGCCATCGCTTTCCATCAGGGCCGCGTGCCCTCCTCGCGCTCGCGCGGGTCGATCGTGGCGGAGGTGGAAGGGTTCCGCGACGACCCGGACTGGAAGGGCATCGTCCACGACGTGGGCGGCCCGACGGCGAATTTCCTCGGCCCCGCCTGCGCCAAGCAGTCCCGATCCGGGCCCTGCCCCGAGCGGCGCTGCCTCTCGCCCGAACCCTGCCCCGCGCTCGAGGTCGATCACGGCGAGTGGCTCGGCAACCTGCGCGCGCTCCGCGCCCTGGACGGCGTGCGCAAGGTCTTCGTCAGGTCGGGCATACGCTTCGACCACCTCATGCTCGACCGCGATCCGCTCGTTCTCCGCGAACTCGCCGAGCACCACGTCTCGGGCCAGCTCAAGGTGGCCCCCGAGCACGTTTCGGACCGCGTGCTCGCGCTGATGGGAAAGCCCCCGCACCGCGTCTTCGAAGCCTTCGCGGCCGAATGGCGCAGGGCCAACGACGCGCTCGGGAAGAAGCAGTTCCTGGTGCCGTACTTCATCGCGAGCCATCCGGGCGCCACGCTCGACGACGCCATCGAGCTCGCGCTCTGGCTCGCGGACTACGGCTTCGTGCCGGACCAGGTGCAGGACTTCTACCCCACCCCGGGCACGCTCGCCACCGCCATGTACCGGACCGGGCTCGACCCGCTGACGCTGGAGAGCGTCCACGTCGCGCGGGGGGAGCGCGAGCGGGCCATGCAGCGCGCCCTCCTCCAGTTCGACCGTCCGGAGAACCGCGCGACGGTGCTGGAGGCCTTGCGCGTGGCGGGCCGCGCGGACCTGGCCGGACGCTTGCTCGGGAAGGGCGCGGGGGAACGCAGCGGAAAGCGAAGGCCTTGAAGTCGCGCACCCGGAATCGCCGATACTGGAAGGGCGCAGATCGATAAAAGTCCGCGGGGGCATTCCGCATGAACCTGTTCCGCCCGATCCCGGTGAAGTACCGGGGCGAATCGCTCAACGACCGGATCTCCGGCAACCGCGAGCGGGCGCTGGTCTTCGCCATCGTGCTGGCGGTGGTGGCGTCGCTCTACCTCGCCTTCCACCTGATCGATCCGGAAACCGCGAGCGGCGGCAGCCTGCACGGCTTCTACCGCGCCATGCACGCCTCGATGGCCGCCTTCTCCGGAATCGCCGCGCTCTGGTTCCTCAGGCGGACCAAGATCCACGCTCCGCGATGCGAGGCGATCGCGCACGCGGTCTTCATCGTCGTCGTGATGCTCTGGGGCACCGGCATCGCCATCGCGGACATGGTGAACGGCGAGGACATGACCGCCTTCGCGCTCGCCCTGATCGCGACCTCGGCCATACTCCGCATGCCGCCCGCCTTCTCCGCGGCGGCGCTCTCCGTCTCGGCAGCGCTCATGTCGATCGGCTCGGTCCTGAGCTGCGGCCGCGGCCAGCTCGACGCCGCCTTTGCCGCGTGGATATACGCCGTGGTCGCCTGGTTCATCGCGGCATATCTCGAGGAAGGCCGCAAGGAAAGCTTCGTGGCGCGGCGCCAGCTCGAGGAGCGCAACGAGGAGCTTCGCGACATCTCGTTCCACGATCCGCTGACCAAGCTCTACAACCGCCTCTACGTGGTCGAGGCGGGTCACAACATAGTCCTCTACCACCGGCGCTACGGCCTCGAGCTGCATCTCGCGCTGCTCGACATCGACCACTTCAAGAAGGTGAACGACACCCTCGGGCATCCGGTGGGCGACTCGGTGCTCCGCGAATTCTCCACCATCATCCAGGGTTGCGTCCGCACGAGCGACACGGCCTCGCGCTACGGCGGCGAGGAGTTCCTGATCCTGCTGCCACGCACGAACGCGTCGGACGCGCGCACGGTGGCGGAACGCGTCCGCGCCACGGTGGAAGGCCACGATTTCCGCGGCGTTCCCTGGAAACTGACCGCGAGCCTCGGCGTGGCGACCCTGGCCTCCACGGACACGATGGAGTCGCTCATCATGCGCGCGGACCAGCTGCTCTACCGCTCGAAGAACGAAGGAAGGAACCGGGTGAGCATGGCGTGATCCGTGGAGTTTGAAAGGTCGAACCGCGCTATAGTAACAGCGAGGCCGGTGACAGCGTCCCGGCCCGAGCGAGGGTCCGATGTCCAAAAGTAGCAGTTCCCGCCCCCTGATCGCAGCGACGGCTGTCCTCCTGGCAGCCTTGGCCGGGCCTCTGGCAGGGCAGCCGGTCCTGGCTCCGCCCCCTTCGACAGGCGCGTCCCTGTTCGGCGGATCCGCCTTCGACGCGGGTCCCTTCGTCCTCCTGCCGCTCGGCGCCTCCGCCGACACCTTCGGGACGAGTTTCGGAGCGGACGCCACCGCGGCCTGGCGCCTCGGCGCCCTACCCCCCTTGAGCCTCGGCGCCAGCGCCGGATACCTGTTCGGCGCCACCGATGCCCCCGAAACCTCGCTGAGCGTCGTCAAGGGCGCCGCGAGCCTCTCGTGGGAGCTGCGCCTTTCCCGCTCCTTCGCCATGATAGCGGGAGGACAGGCGGGCTGGTTCGTCGCCTCGCTCAACGGCGGAGGCGCCCCTGCCGGCTCCAATCCTTTCGCCGCGGGCGCCCTTTCCCTTGAATTCGACCCCAGCCGAACCTTCGGCGTGCTGCTTTCCGGGGGCTATGCCTGGTACGGGGGCCTGGAGTCGGGCGCGACCGCCGGACTCTCGTTGCGACTGCGCCCCGAGACGAAAAGCGGAGGAAAGCCGCCGGGCGGCGACGACCCGGATGTCCGACCGCTGTCGGGCGACGGCTCCGGAGTCGATCCGGCATGGATTTCGCTCGACACCGTATATCCGGTGTTCCACTCGTACTACGATTCCGAGCCGTTCGGTACCCTGCGCGTACGCAACCTCGAGGTCGGCGAGGCGCGGAACGTCGTCGCGCGCGTCATGGTCAAGCAGTACATGGACGAGCCGAAGAGCTCCGAACCGATCAGCCGCCTCGCCCCCGGGGCAAGCGCCGACATCCGGCTCGTCGGCCTTTTTTCCGACCGCCTCCTCTCGGTGGCCGAAGGCACCAAGGTGCCCGTCTCGATCGAACTCGAATACCGGCAGTACGGCACCCTCGTCCGCGAGGAATACATCGAGACCCTGGTGGTCGGGAACCGGAACGCGCTGGTCTGGGACGATGACCGGAAGGCTGCCGCCTTCGTCTCCTCGAAGGATCCGGAAGCGTTCCGCGTTTCTCGGGCCATAGCGACCGCCGTCAAGGATGCCTACCTGCCCGGACTGAACCTGAACCTCCAGGTCGCGATTGCCGCCCACGAAGGCCTCAGGCAGCTCAGGCTCGCCTACCAGGTCGATCCGTCATCCTCGATCACCTCGGGCCGGCGCGGCTCCGTCGACTTCCTGCAGTTTCCCCAGCAGACCCTCGCCTACCGCTCCGGCGACTGCGACGACCTTTCGATCCTCTACGCCAGCGTGCTCGAGTCGCTCGGAGTGCCGGCCGCTTTCCTGACCGTACCGGGGCACATCCTGGTGGCGGTGGACCTGGGAATCGGCAGGTACGAAGCGGAACGCCTCTTCCAGCGGCCCGGCGACCTCGTCGAAAGCGGCGGCACCATGTGGCTGCCGATAGAGACGACGGTCCAGGGCAAAAGCTTCACCTACGCCTGGGACGAGGGGGCCCGCCAGTGGCGCGACGGCTTCGCCAAAGGCAGTGCGACCCTGATTCCCGTGCGGGACGCCTGGAAGACCTTCCCCGCCGTCGTATTGCCCGGCACGCCGGCCGCGACCCCGACCCCTCCCGAGCGCGCGACCCTGGGCGCCTTCAGGACCGAGCTCGCCGCAATCCTCGCCCGCGAACTCGACTCGCGCGTGGCCGCCCTCCAGGCGGAGTTCAAGCGGACCGGGGACGCCGCCGTACTCAACAGGCTCGGCGTGCTCTACGCCCGGTACGGCCAGTTCGACAAGGCCGAGGCCCAATTCCTCGAATCGGCCAAGCGCAAGGAGAGCGTCGCGGTCCTGTACAACCTGGGCAACCTCGCCTTCGCCGCGGGTCGCATGGCCGACGCGCTCGCCTGGTACCAGAAGGCGGTTAAGAAGGGCGACGACGCGCGGGCCTGGCTCGGCGTCGCGCGGGCTCAGGCCGAGCTCGGTCGCTTCGCGGAGGCCGCGACGAGTTACGCGAAGGTCAAGGCGCTCGATTCCGCCCTGGCCGAACGCTTCGCCTACCTTGGTCTCTCGTCCACGGAAACCGGCCGCGCATCCGCCGCCGACGCGGCCAGGAGGGTCATCGAATGGACCGAATGAAACACCGCCCCGCGGCCGTCGCCGCCGCGGCCCTGGCAACCTTCATGTTCGCCGCCTCGTGCGTACAGCCGCTCCCCCTCCTCGATTACGTGGAGCGGAAGGTGGAGGAGGCGCAGGCGGAGCTATACCCCACCGCGGTCTTCAAGCAAGGTGCGACCACGATATCGAGCGGCGGCACGATCACCTATCCCGCGACGATCAGGACGCAGACGGCGAACCTCACGTTCACGATACAGAATACCGGCAGCGCCAACCTGAGCCTCGGAGCGCCCGCCGTGCAGATCGGCGGCACCAACGCGGCGAATTTCACGCTCACGTCCGCCCCCGCGAATCCGGTGACGCCCTCGGGTTCCACAACCTTCACGCTGCGTTTCGCGCCGAGCGCGGTCCAGGCGTATTCGGCGACCGTCACCGTCAACTCCAACGATCCCACCTACCCGGCCTTCACCTTCAACATCGCCGGCAGCGGCACGGAATGGCACGGCATCGCCACCGTGGACAGCGCGAACGACGTCGGCAAGCACGCCGAGATCGGCGTCTCCGGCAGCTCGGTTTTCATCGCGTACCAGGACACGACCAACGGCGACCTGGTCGTCCAGCGCTCCATCAACGCGGCGCTGGGCTGGTCGGACCGCTACACGCCCGACACCGACGCGGCCGGTTACTATAACTCAATGGTGATCGCCGGTAGTAACGTCTTCGTCTGCTATCAGGCCATGCCAAGCAACTACCCCAGGCTGAAAATTGCCAGGGGCACAGATGGCACGTCTTGGGGAATTACCAATATTGACACGACAATCGGCGTGGGAGATCACTCGTCAATCGCATGGGATGGCTCGACCCGTTTCATTGTCGGTTACAGTGATGGGAGCTCGATTCACGTCGCCGAATCCGCAGACGGTTGGACCGGCTGGTCCAAGGATTTCTCCTCCTTCAGCAGAGCAGGAGATGAGGTCGCGGTCGCTGCCTCGCCGGGTGCTACATCTGGATTTGGAACAGGTGGATACTTCATCGGATCCCATTCTTCGAGCAACCTGGTGGTCGACAACTACAACTACAATAACGAGCCAATTCCTTGGATTGCGGGAAACGGGGATATCGGAGTTAATGATCAGGGTACCAATATCGACGCGGTCATGGGTTCGACTTCTACCGTCTATTTCGCCTACCACGACGTGACATCCGCAAACTTGAAATTCGTAAAGACGACGCGTAGCTATAACTCCTTTTCCTATTCCTATGTGCTGTCATCAACGACTCCAGTGACTATCGATTCCACCGGCGACGTCGGCAAATACGCTTCGATAGCTTGTTCGGCCGACGGCACCACGATCTACATCAGCTACTACGATGCCACCAACGGAAACCTGAAGCTCGCCAAGTCGACCAACTCCGGAAGCACGTGGAGCGTCCAGACCGTGGACTCGACCGGGAACGTCGGCCAGTACAGCTCGGTGGCCGTCAACGGGTCGGTCGTCTACATCGCCTACTACGACGTCACGAACACCGCGCTCAAGGTGGCCAAGTCCCTCGACGGCGGAGCCACCTGGTAGGCGACCGTCCGGCGATCCAGTCCGGGCCGCGCGGGTTCCGCCCCGCGCGGCCTTTTCACGGGAGACAGAATGCTTAAGGAACATGGCAGTGGGTCGACTTGGGTTCAACTGCTCCTCGCGGCCCTCCTTCTCGGCGGATGCAAGGCTCCCGATGCCGGATTGACCGAACCCATCCCGGCATGGGCGTCGGAATCGATCGCCTATCGCCTCGTCATCGATCGCTTCGCGAACGGCGACGCTTCCAACGATTCGCCGATCCACGACGTCGATCCGGCGGCCAACTTCCTCGGCGGGGACCTCCAGGGATTGCAGGCAAAGATCGAATCCGGATTCTTCACGGACTTGGGCGTCAACCTTCTGATCATCAGTTCCCCGGTTTCAGGCCCGGACACGGGTGGCATGAGATCGGATGGGCACCAAGGCGCGAACATCGAAGGCGGCTGGCCCGTCGAAACGGCGGAAGTTGATGGCCGGTACGGGTCACCGGGAGACCTGGCTTCGGTCATCGAGGCGGCGCACCTCCGCGGCATCCGGGTGGTGCTGGAGTACGAGGCCAGGCACGTGCACGAGAGCGCTCCCGTTTTCAACGCGCATCCGGATTGGTTCACGCCCGCGAAGATCCTCGGGGATGAAATTCCATGGGATGGCGATGAAGCGGAGAGAGGTTGGATCGCCCCGTACCTCCCGGCTTTCGATTTTTCTAAGGTGTCTCCGCTGGCCTGGTCCGTCGAGGCTGCAGTCGACTGGGTCGCCGCGACCGATGCGGACGGCGTCCTGCTCCTCGACACCAAAGTACTCTCCAGCGACTGGATCAACGCTTTCCACGAACGCTTTCCCCGCCCGAGCGACCGGGATATCCTCGTTCTCGGGGATTTCTTTTCCGGCTCGTACACGGACCTGCTGTCGAAAATCGATCCCGACGGCGGCGGCCTCGATGGCGTCATCGACTATTCCGCCCGTGCAAGCATCGTCTCTGGCATATTGACCGGGGATTCCGAGCTTTCGATCGTCGCCGACAGCCTGGAAAGCGCCGCGGGAATGTCCGGGGGAGTCCTGCTCAATACGGTCAGCGGACCGCAGTTCGGTCGGGGAATCCATTTTGCCGAGACTCCGCCCCTTTGGCCCTCCGCATGGGATTCAGGCGGCCTGAACGCCTGGTCATCACTACCTGCCATTTCGGACGAGGAGGCGGCTTACGAGCGGCTGGGACTGGCCTACGCCCTGGCTTTCGCGATGCCCGGAATACCCGTCGTCTTTTATGGCGACGAGATCGGTCTCCACGGAGGCGGAAATCCCGACAACCTCAAGTCGATGCCCTCGGACGTTCCCGATGCGCCAGCCGCCAAGCTGCGCGAATTGGTGGTCGACATGGCGAACCTGAGATCATCCCATCCCGCATTGCGGGAAGGCTCGATTGAGGTTCTGCTCGCCGAGGGCGATGCGCTGTCGCTCAGGTTATGGACATCCGACGAAACCCTTTTCCTCGTCCTCAACCGGGGAGACGGCTCCGAGGAAGCGGGAGGCCTCCCTGCGGGCAGCCTGATCGACCTGCTCGGATCAGGGAGCTACACCGGACCGACCTTGACGATCCCACCGCGGACAGTGCGTATCCTCTACCTGGCCGACTAGCCTGGGCCCATCGCTCCACCGGTCGCAGAACGGGGGACGGAACCGGGTCAGCATGGCGTGACGCGCCCCCGCGTGCTACCCTCCCCCGCATGAACGCCGCACCCGTCCTCTCCGTCGATCCCGCCCTCGAACCGCGCACGGTCCGCGCCGCCCTGGTCGTCGCGCGCGGGCTTCCCGGCTGCCCTCCGACCGGCGCCCCCGGCCCCTTCCTCGCGGAGCTCCTCGAACGCGTACGCGCCGCGGGCGAAGCCTGGCTTCCCGAGGCGCGCAAGAAAGCCGTGCGCGAGCTGCTGCGCCACGGCGTCTACAAGCCCGCGGGGCGCGCCAAGCCCTCGAGCGAGTATCTGGTCGCCGCCGCCCTCGACGGGAGCTTCCCCTTCGTCAACGGCCCCGTCGACGCCTGCAACGCCGCGAGCCTCGAATCCGGCTACCCGGCCAGCGTCTTCGACCTCGCCCTCACCGGTCCCGAGCTCGAGCTCACGCGCGGGAAGGCGGGCGAATCCTACGTGTTCAACGCCTCAGGCCAGGAGATCGATCTGGAAGACCTCCTCCTCGTGCGCGCGCGCCGCCCGGACGGCGGCCTCGCCCCCTGCGGCAACCCGGTCAAGGACTCCATGGCCACCAAGGTCTTCGAGGGGTGCCGCGAGGCGGTCGGCGTGGTCTACGCGCCGCGCTCCGACCCGATCGCCGCGCTCGAGGCCTGCGCCTCCCGCTTCGCCGAGCTCCTGCGCGCAGCCGGCGCGACGGAAGCCGTTTTCACGATCGTATAAACCGGACCCTCTCCCGGGAAGGAAGAGGCGCTGCCCCTTCCTTCCCGGGACCCATCCATCCCCGCCCGCTCGTTGGCCAATCCGCGCGGCGTCGCTATACTGCCGGCCTCATGCGCCACCCGAAGCTCTCAGCCCTCGCCGCCCGCGCGGCCGCCCTGCCCGGCCGGGGCCTCGCCTACCTCCGCGGCTTCCCGCGGCCCGTGCTGCTCCTCACCGTAGCCACCCTCATCGAGTCCACCGGGCGCTTCATGGCGGTGCCCTACCTGACGCTCCGCATGCGCGACGCGGGCGTAAGCCTCGGCGCGCTCGGCGCGGTGCTCGGGGCGGCGCCGCTCGCCAGCGTCATTTTCGGGGCTTGGGGCGGCACCCTGGCCGACCGCGTCGGCCGCAAGCCCGTGCAGATCGCCGGCGTCGCGACGAGCGGCCTCGCGCTCATCGGTTTCGCCTTCGCGGGCGCCAACCCGCTGGCGCTCGGGGTGCTGAACTTCCTCAACGGCATGACGCGCACCTTCTACCGCCCCGCCACCCAGGCAGCCATCGCCGACCACTGCCCGCCGGAGCGGCGTTCGGAGGCCTACGCGCTCAACCGCATCGCGCTCAACGCCGCGTACGCCTGGGGGCCGCTCATCGGGCTCGCCATCTTCCCGGTTGCGCCGAGCCTCGGCTTCGTGGCGGGCGGCCTCCTCAACCTGGCGGCCGGCATCTATATCGCCCTCGTCGTGCCGGAATCGGCGCCGGCACTGCGCGCGCGCGCCGCCGCTCCCCGCGCCCGCCGCCGCGAGGCCGCCGCCGAGTGGCGCGCCATCCTCCGCGACGGCGTCTTCTGGGCCTGGACTGCGGGCATGGCCCTGGTCTGGGGCGCCTACGACCTCATCCAGAGCTTCCTGCCCCTGCACCTGCGCGAGTCGGGCCAGAGCCTCTCGACCTACGGCGCCGTCCTCTTCGCGAACGCGGCCGTCTGCGTGCTGGCCCAGCTTCCCCTCTCGAGGCTCCTGCGCACGGCGCCGATCGCCCCGTCGGCCGGTCTCTCGAAGCTTGCCTACGCGGCGGGTTTTCTCGGCTTCGCCTTCCTGCCCTATCCCGCGACGGCGGTGCTGGCCATGCTCGTCCTCTCGGCCGGCGAGATCTGGGGCTCTGCGGTGCAGTCGCGCTTCGTGCCGGAGCACGCGAAGCCCGTCTTGCTCGGCCGCTACCAGGGGCTCTCGGTGGCCTCCGAGCTCGGGCGCGCGGTCGTGGCCCCGGTCGCGGGCCTCCTCATGCAGCGCTACGGGAGCCGGGCGGTTTTCGTGGCCGCGGCCGCTGTCTCCATCGCGGGCGGCCTCGTCCTCCACCTGTCCGGCTCGGCCCACGACCGGGCGGCCGCCCGGAGAGCGGCGGTCCCCGCGGGATCCGGAGGCGAGTTGTAAATGGCCGGCGCTTCGGACTATCCTCCGCGTATGGAACGACAGGCAGCGCCGCTCGTCGGCGTCATCATGGGTTCGGATTCCGACCTCGCCGTCATGGCCGAGGCCTCGAAGGTCCTGGACGAATTCGGCGTGCCGCACCAGACGACCATAGTGTCGGCGCACCGGACGCCGGAGCGCCTTTTCGAGTACGCGCGTTCGGCGCGGGGCCGCGGCCTCGAGCTCATCGTGGCCGGAGCGGGAGGCGCCGCCCACCTTCCTGGCATGGTGGCGTCCCTGACAACCCTGCCGGTGATCGGCGTTCCGATAAAGGGAAGAAGCTTCGAGGGGCTCGATTCGCTCCTTTCCATCGTGCAGATGCCTTCGGGCGTCCCCGTGGCCACCGTGGCGGTCGACGGGGGACGCAACGCGGGGCTCCTCGCCGTCCGCATGCTCGCGGCGACGCGCCCGGAGCTCGCGGAGCGCCTCGCGGCCTACGCGGTCCGTCTCGAGACCGAGGTGCTCGGCAAGGCGGGAGCCCTCGAGGAGCTCGGACCCGTGGCCTACCTCGCGCGGAAGGCAAAGGCCTAGCCGTGCGCATGCTCGACCCGGGCGAGGAAAACCTCCGCCTGGCCGCCGACGCGCTCCGCGGGGGCAAGCTCGTCGCCCTGCCCACCGAGACCGTCTACGGGCTCGGCGCCGACGCCTTCAACCCGCGCGCCCTGGCCCGCGTCTTCGAGGCCAAGAACCGCCCGCACTTCGACCCGCTCATCGTCCACGTGGCCTCGGTCGAGGCGGTGGACCGGGTGGCGGACCTGGACGCGCTCGGGAGCGCGGGCGCCGCGCGCGCGCGCGCCCTGATGGAGGCGTTCTGGCCGGGGCCGCTCACCCTGATACTGCCGAAGCGACCTGACGTGCCCGACCTGGCCACGAGCGGCCTGCCGAGCGTGGCGGTCCGACTGCCCGCGCATCCGGTCGCGCGCCGTCTGATCGAGCTTTCGACGGGGGCCGTGGCCGCCCCGTCAGCCAACCCCTTCGGTTACCTTTCGCCCACGCGCGCCGCCCACGTGGCCGACCAGCTCGGTGACCGCGTCGACTTCATAATCGACGGCGGGCGCTGTCCTGTCGGAGTGGAGAGCACCGTGCTGGACCTCACCGTCGACCCGCCCCTCGTGCTGCGGCCGGGCGGGCTGTCGCTCGACCGCCTCGAGGCCCTGCTCGGAGCGGTGGAGGTTTTCGACCGTTCCACCACGAGCCCGAAGGCGCCCGGCCAGCTGCCGAGCCACTATGCCCCGCGCGCCCGGCTCAAACTCGTGCCCGCCGGCGCGCTGCCCCTCTGCGACCCGTCGCCCGGGGCCGTCGCGCTCTGCTTCGACGGCGCCTCGGAAGCGCGGCTCCGCGCGGAGGAGCCGGGGCTCTACTCCCGCATCCTCGTCCTCTCGCCCTCGGGAGACCTCGTCGAAGCCGCCGCCGAGCTCTTCGAGACCCTGCACGCGCTCGACGGCTCCGGCGTCGCGGAAATATGGGCCGAGCGCGTGCCCGACGCGGGGCTCGGGCGCGCGGTCAACGACCGGCTCTACAAGGCCTCCGAAAAATAGCCCGCCTTCGGCGCGGAAAAAATACCGGATAATAAGCGCGTCCCCGGCTTCCGATAATGAAAGCGGAGGATGCGCGCCATGAACGCCGTCGTCGGAGCTACCAACCGCCTGCCCCTGTCCTACGTGACGGGCGCCCGCTACGCGAGCGGGAGGATCAGCGTGCCGGTTCTGCCCTCCCAGGCGCTTTACGCCCACTTCGAGCATGTCGCGGGGGTGGCGGCCAGCGCCGAGGCCGGCCTGCCCGGCTTTTCGATCGACAAGCTCAAGCTGCTCGACCTCCTGATAGACCGGCTTGCCGCCGCGAAGTCGGATCCTTCGTTCCGGAACCGGAAGGGAAGCGAGAAGGACCAGGCCCGGGTCGACGCCCTGATCGAACGGTACACCCGCGAACTGAAGAGCCTCGCCGCCCGACCCGTCGTACCGGCCTCGTTGCCCGCTCCCGGCAGCCTCGTTTCGCTCGCCGCGTAGGGACGCCCTCTCAGTCGACGAAAACGCCGCCGAAGGCCACACGGCCCCTCGCGGAGCTCCCGTAGAGGATGTGTACGTTTTCCGCGGGACGCCCGAGAACGCGGCCGATCGAGCGCGCCAATTCGCGGGTTCGCCCGTCGAGCGTCTCGTCGCGTTCGAAATCCTTCAGCAAGACATCCGCGAAGACGGGGCTGAACGCGCTGCCGCCTCCGCCGTTTTCTGCATAGCGCGAGGGCGCGAGCTCATGAAGCCGCACCCACACCGAGCCTTCCGCGGCTTCGAGGACCGTGCCGATCCCGTCCGCGAGCTCCTGCGCGAGCGTGTCCCGCGCGGGGCCTTCATCTTCCGACCGCACATACTCGATGCTGACCACCGGCACCCCGGACCTCCTTCCGCCGCGGCAGGCACGGAGCCCGGACCGACCGGGGACGCCGCGTCCGCTTCCTATTCCATGCCCAGCAGCGCGACCAAGTCGAGCGGGCCGTCGAGGCCCTCATGGAGGGCGCCGTAGAGGACGGCCGCGCCGAGCACGTTCTTCACGTACTGCCTCGTCTCCGGGAAGGGGATGGCCTCGATCCATAGTTCCACCGGCAAGTCGCCGAACTCGCGGTCCCAGGCGCGCGGTCGCGAGAGGCCGGCGTTGTAGGCCGCCGCCACGCGCGGCAGGTCGCCGGAGAGGGCGCGCGTCAGGCCGGCCAGGTGCCGCCCCGCGAGGCGAAGGTTGTCCTCGGGACGGGTCAGATCGTAGTCCGTCATGCCGAGGGCCTTGGCAGCTTCGGCGGCGGTGGCGGGCATGAACTGGGCCAGGCCGATCGCGCCCGCGCTCGAGACTACCGCGGGACGGAAATGGCTTTCCGAGCGCACGAGTCCCAGCAGGAAGCGGTCCGGCACGGAGGCGGCGGCGGCGGCGGCGCGGATCTCGTCGAGCCAGGGCCGCGGCCAGAGGAGTTCCCAATCCCGGCGCGTCGGCGCGTAGCCGCCCAGGTACCACAGCCTCGAAGCCGCCAGCATCGAGTCGCTCCACAATCCCTCGTCGGCGAGGCGTCCGGCGAGGACTCGATAGGCCGCGGGCGAGAGCGCGTCCCAGCCCGTCAGCTCGCGAAGCTCCGCGTATACCAGGTCCGGCATGCCCCACTCGGCGAAACCGAGTAGATAGGTGAGCTCGGAGGTGTCCGGGAACGCCGGTTTTTCGATCGCCGTCACCGCGGGCCCGGCAGGCGCGGACGGAGGAGCCTCGACCGGGGCGGGTTCCGGGACGAAAGCCCAGGCCGCTTCGC
This sequence comes from Spirochaetales bacterium, assembly GCA_016926955.1. GTDB lineage: Bacteria > Spirochaetota > Spirochaetia > Treponematales > UBA12059 > JAFGNN01. Next base: position 13,448 of record JAFGNN010000036.1, read on the forward strand.
CCGTCATGGCGGCCGAAAACGCCAGGTAGTAGTGTTCGCGGCTCAGGGCCGCGACCTCGTGGTAGAGCGGCAGGGCGAAGGCGCGCCGATCCGCGGGCGTGTCGAAGCCCGGGACGAAGCCCGCCTCGGCGGCGCGGGCGAGCGTCCAGTAGAGTCGCGCCCGCGCGGCGGCCGGGGCGCGGAGGCCGAACCCGGTCGCGATCGTCCTGATGGCCGCTCCGTCGCGGGCGACGAGCGAAGCGCGGACGAGGCCGTCCATGAGATCGGTGAAATTCCCCGGCGCAGCCAGTTCGGGCGTCGACTCGTCGAGCGCGCGGATGGCGTCCGCGCGAGAGAGCCGCGAAAGGGCGTCGACGTGATACCAGAGACAGGCGTCGCGGTCGGCCGGGCGCTCGGCGAGAGCCGCGGCCTCGGAGAAGGCGGCGGCCGCCGCGGCGTGGCGCTCGCGCTCCCGGAGGATGCGCGCGCGGTAGAAGGCCGCGAGGAACGCGGCGCGTGGGGCGCCGGCGGCCGTCGGGGCGGCGGCGGCCGAGGCCGCCACCCGCGCGAAAAAGGCCTCGGCGCGCGTGTGCTCCTTCAGGGCGAGGAAGGCGCGGCCGAGATCGGAGAGGGCCGCGTCCTGGACCAGGGCGCCGGCCAGCGCCTCGAGGTTCGCGTCGGCAAGCCTAATCGCGGCGCCCTGGTCTCCCGCGGCGACGGCCGCGCGTACCTCGAGGGCCATGCGCTCGAGCGCGTCGAGGCTTCCTTCCGGCAACGCGGCAGCCAGGGCTTTCGCCTTCGAGAGCTCAGCCCTGCCCGCGTCGCCCGAAGCGAGGACCGCGCGGAGCGCCTCGACGCCGCGCGCTGAATCCTGTTCGAGCTCGAGCGCGGATGCCGCTTCGAGGGCTCGCAGGGCCGGCGCGTTCAGTCGCTCCGGCCAGCTCGCGAAGATCGCGTCGAGCGCCACGAGCGCCTCTGCGTGGCGGCCGAGCCGCGCGAGGGCTGCCGCGCGCGCCTCGAGTTCCACGGCGCCCGGCGGGAAGGCGTCGGTCGCGGAACCTGCGGAGGACGCGTCGGCTTCCTTGGCCAGGCCGTCGACGAAAGCCGCGAGCGCCCCGTCGTCGCCGGAATCGACGAGGGCGTCGAGCAGCAGCTCGCGGGCGCGTTCCCGGTGCAGGCCGTCCTCGCGCTCGAAAGCGAGGCGAAGCAGGACGAGCGAGCGTTCCGGCGAACCGAGCCGCGCGGCCAGGCGGGCCGCGTAATGGAAGGCGCCGGGACCGAGCCGCTCGAGCTCGGCGTAGCGCTTTTCCGGCACTTCGAGCAGGATGCCGCCCTCGCCGCGCCCGAGCAGGGCCCGGAGCTCGCCCAGCTCCACTCCGAGGGCGCGCGTCTCGCCGCAGGAGGCCAGCGCGAAGCCGGCCATGGCCGCGAAAGCGAGGACGGGGGGAACGAAGCGGCGCCCGGATGGGCGCCGCGTGGTCTGCGGATTCATGCGTACTCCAGGGCGGTGCCGCCGGACGCGCGAACGCCCGGCGGCGGCGGCATCACTTCGGCGGTATCCGGATGGTCGTCCCCGAAATGATCAGGTCCGGGTTCCGTATGGAATTGGCCGACGCGATCTTCGGATAGAGCCAGGGGTTGCGGTAGTAGGCATAGGCGAGATCCCAAAGGGTGTCGCCCCACTTGATCTTGTATTCGACACCCCCGGTCTTCGCGGCGGGTGCGGCGGGCGCGGCGGGCGCGGCGGGTTTCGCGGCCACGGGTGCGGGAGGCGGCGTCTCGGCCGGCTTCGCTTCGACCGGGGCAGGAGAGGGAGCCGGAGCGGGGGCGGGGGTCGCCGGTTTGGTTTCCACGGCGGCTACGGGCTCGGGAGCGCGGGTCGGATCGGCCGGACAGCCTCGGAGCAGGAAGAGGACGAGGACGACGAGGCCGACCAGGGCGAGGACGATCGGGATGACGATCCAGGGGAAGCGCCTGCCGCCCTCGACGCCGTGCTTGCGTTCGGCCTTCTGGAGCAGCGAGGAAGCGTCGTCGTCGAGCGCGGAACCGGTCAGCGCGGCGGCCTCGGCCTCGAAGGGGTTGAAATCGGGCGCGTCGCCGCCGGAGAGCGGGTTCTCGGCCATTTCCTCGAATTCGAAATCGGGAACCTCGAAATGTTCCTCGGGGGGCAAGGAGGCGAGCGAAACCCTGAGACTCTTCGAGACGCCGGAAGACTCGTCGGTGGCGGTCGCCGCCAGTTCGCCCTGATCATCGAGCGATACGTCGAGGCGGATATCCGGCTCGCCCGAGGGCCGCGGCTCGATGGAGGTGATGAGGAGGCTGCCGATGTAGTCGTCGCCCGTGACGCGGGCGGCCTCGCCCCGGTACAGGTCGATCTGCACGGATGCCTGCCCGTCCTTCACCGTGGTGACGATGAGGCGCTTCCGCGCGGCGCGGTTTTCAGGAAGGATCGGGTAGAACTCGCCGTCGGCGAGCTTGATGCCTATGCGCTTTTCCGCCATCGTGTTCCTCGCGGCGTCGCTCCGTCGGTCACGGCGCGACGCGGATCGTTTCCGAAAAGTATAATGCGCATTTTCTTTCCGCGCCAGCCATTCACGGAAAACGCGGCGAGTCTCGATCCCGGCGCGCCCCGGGCCGGTCCCCGGCCGGCGGGCGCCTAGGCCCGCGCCAGCGCCACGAGGCTGCCCGCGTCGAGGTCGTAGGGAGCGCCCTCCAGCGAGCCGTAGATGGCGGCTTCGGAGAACCCCGCCTCCAGGAGCAGGGCTTCCATCTCGGTGCCCGCGTAGAGCCGCTGCACGAAGCTGCGCTCGAAGCGCTCGGTGCCGCGGTAGAGCACCCAGCGGTTCCGGAGGCCGCGCCAGGGACCGACCACCTCGTAGTCGGCCAGCACGGTCCAGCCGTCGCGGTCGTACCATTCGCTCTCGGTGAAGTCGCGGACCGCCGTTTCCTTGCCGATCGTCTCGATGATCAGCGATCCGCCCGGTTTGAGGCTCTCGCGGATGTTGCGCAGGATGAGCAGGTCGCCGTCCCGTTCGTCGCAATAGCCAAAACTGGTGAAGAGGTTGAGGGCGAGGTCGAAGGCGCGGGGCCTCCGGAAGCGGCGGAGGTCTTCGCGCACCCACTCGACCTCGACGCCCTCGTCATCGGCGCTTTCGCGGGCGGCCTCGAGGAAGGAAGGGGTGAGGTCGACGCCGGTGACCCGATGGCCGCGGCGTGCCAGTTCGATGGAATGCCGGCCCGGGCCGCAGGCCGCGTCGAGCACGGCGCCGCCGGCCGGGCATCCGGAGAGCGCGAGCGCCGCGTCGACCACTTCGGGCACCTCGGCCCAGCGCTTTTCGCCGAACATGACCGGGGCGAAGCGCTCCCAGAATCCGGCTTCCTCGAACCAGGAGGGCCCGCCGTCCGCCTTCCGGACCGGGTCGCCGGACACGCCGCGGGCGGCCGACGCGGCACGCTCCGGGCGGTCCTTCCTCACGAAAGGCCTCCGTGCTCGAGCGCCAGGGCCATCACATAGTTGAGGGTCTCCAGGTCCATCTCTCCCGAGCCGAGGGCCGCGAAGTCGGCGAGTTCGCGCCACTCGTCGGGGGTGAACGCGAAGCCGTCCCATTCCATGAGGAAGGCGCTGGCCACCGAGGCCAGCCATTTGCCCGCCTCGGCCGCCGGTCGCTTCCCGCGGCCCCCGCGCAGTTCAAGGAAGCGGGCGAAGACGTCCTCGAGCACCTCGGCCGGCACTCCGGCCGCCGAGCGCAGGAAAAAGGCCCGGAATTCCTCCAGGGCGGGCGAGGAAGCGCGGGCGTCGGCGCCAAGGGCGCCGGCGCGGCGTTCGATATCCGAAGCGATCTTGTCCACTGGTCTCATGCCCGAAGTATAGCGATCCGCGGCCTCAGGCTCCATACGCGAGCAGGGTCATGGCGAGCGCGTCGTAGGCCGCGTGGGCGAGGGCGAGACGCCGGAGCGGGGATCCGCGCGCGCGCGCGGCCGCGAGGATGCCGCCGAGTACCAGGGCGGAAACCGCTCCCTGGACTCCCTGCCAGAGGTGCGCCAGCGCGAAGAGGGCCAGCGGCGCGGCCAGCGCCAGCGCTTTCGGCGTTCCGCCCCGTTCGAGCAGGCCGGGCACGAGCACCCGGAAGAGCGCTTCCTCGCGCCAGCCGACCGAAAGCGCCGAAAGGGCGATCAGGGGCAGGAGCAGCCACGGATGGAGGGGGACGGCGGAAGCCTGACCGGCCGCGAGCGCCGGAGCGGATGCGCCGGCCGGCAGGACGAGAGGGACCGCGAGCCCCGCGCCAGTCAGGAGACCCGCGAGGAGCAGCGTGCCGGGCAGCTCGCGAAGGAAGCCGCGGGGCGATTCGAGCGCGGATCCGCCGAGCCGCATGTCGATAATCATCAGGAAGAGCAAGGCCTGGGGCGCGAGGAAACCGATGTTGCGGAGATGCACCGCCGCGCCGCCCCAGTCCGGGATACCGCCGCCCCCGGCGGATTCGGGCAGCGAGAAAACGAGCGCGAGAAGGAACGCGAGACCCAGGTCGACGGTCGCTTCGTTTCGGCTCATCCCCAGATCCGCCTCCGCTCCGGCGATGTTTTATAGTATAGTGTCGGACGGCGCCGCAAGGCGCTTCCGTGGAGTGCCATGACAGCCCTGCTCGCGGTGTTGGTAGCCATACTCGGCCTCGTGTCCCTCGCCCTGATGGCGGGGGGCGAACGGCGCTATTCCTCGGCCGAATACTACTTCCGCGCGAAGGAAGGCGGCTTGACGCTGTCCCAGGCGCGCTACGTGCGCGACACGGCCAGGCTGGCCGGACTCGACGATCCGGCGGCAGCCCTCTGGAGCCCACGCGAACTCGACATCTGCATCGGCGCGGTGCGCCGCCGCCTTCGCGCCCAAGGCCGGGAGCGCGATCGGGACGCCCTCGAGCTTCTCGAGAAACTCTACGAATTCCGGCGCAAGCTCGAGTTCGACCAGCCCCGCTACAAGCAGGGCATACGAGGTTCCCGGCAAATCGCCCAGGGCACCAAGCTCCGCCTCCTGGTGCACGGGCTCGGCGTCTTCGATTGCGCGTTGCTCGACAACACGGAGCGCTACCTGGTGGTCTCGAGCCCGAGCTCCGCGATAGGCGGACTGCCGCGAGGCTTCTCCTGGAAAGGCCGTCGGGTCTCGGTCTATTTCTGGCGGCAGGAGGACGCGGGTTACGTCTTCGACACCTACGTAATCGACGAGCTGCGCATCCGCGGCACGCCCGTCGTCCATGTCGCGCACGGCGAGGCGCTCTTCCGCACGCAGAAGCGCAAGTCCGTGCGCGCGCGCTCCAGCATTCCCGCCTACCTCTACATCATGAAGCGGCTGGAGGGCGCCTACGAGAAACCGGAGACGCAGAGCGGCATGCGTTGCGTGGTTCAGGACCTCTCCGACGACGGATTCGCGGTGCTGATCGGCGGCAAGGGCAAGGAAGGGCTCCAGATCAAGGCCCAGTTCTTCCTCGACGAGGAACAGGTGGTGATGAGCGGCGTGGTCCGCAGCATAGACTGGTATCCCGACCGCAACCGCTCCGTGCTCCATGTGGAGGCCCTGAAACCGAGCCCCCGGACCCGTGATGTCATCCGGTCCTATGTATACGAGGCGGCCACGCCGGCCGCGCCCCGCCGCGCGCCGGCGTACGGCGAGGAGAACGTCTTCGCCGCGCCGGACCGGGTCTTCTAGGCAAGGACGGCGCGTAACCGGGACGCGCCCGACCTTGTTGCATGATCAGGAGGCACCATGTCAAAGCGAACGGCGGCACAGGTCGCGCTGGCTCTCGCCCTGGCCCTATCCGTCGTCGGCGCGACCGCCCAGACCTTGCCGGTGGAGGAACTTGAGCGCCGCTTCGTGGCGGCCGATCTCGAAGGCAAAATCGAGGCGGTCAGGTCGGCAACGGAGGCCGGGTCCGCGGCGGCAGCGATACACCTGCGGGCTCTCGCTTTCGTGGCGGACAATCTCGCGCTCCTCGGCCCCGATCGCGCCTTGGCCGATCTTGCGATCGAGGCGTCGAGAGGAGCCCGAGCGGCTGGAGCCGGCGACGCGGCGCCTCTCATGCTCGGGCTGTTCACCGCCTTCGAAGAACCCGACGTGGACATCGCGCTGCTCGAGGCGCTCGGCACGCTCGGCCGCGGCTATCCGGACAGCTCCTCGACCATCGAGGCATGGCTCGCCGCACGGACGGAAGCCCTCGGGTCGACCGAAGCCCCCGAGCTGAGCGAATCCGGGGAACGCTCGCGGCTTCTCGCCTGCGCCGCCGCCCTCGGATCGCTCGGCGCGCCCTCCGCCTACGGCGAGCTCTTCGAGCTCTTCGCCGGCGCCTTCGCGGCTGAAGACGGAAGACTCAAGATGGCGGCCGCGGCCGCCCTGGCCTCGCTGGCCGGCGACTACCGCGGCTTCCTGAGCGGTTACGTCGCGTCGGGACCGGCAGCCCGTCGCGCCGCGGCGCTTTCAGCCGGGCTGGACTACGAGGGCTTGCCGGACGAGGACCGGGGCATGCTCGCCGAGAAGGCGCTCGCGGGCGCCCTCGACGAGCCCGGCACCGATCCGGTCGGCAGGGAGATAATCCGCGCTATCCGCTTCCGCGCCGCCCGCGAACTGCGCGTGCGTCGCTGGCAGCGCGCCTCGCCCCTCGTGGCCAGGCACTTCTACGACATCCTGGACGGCTGGAACAAGGGCCATTCCCCCGTATCGGAGCTGATCGAGGCCATCGACACGCTCGGCTCCATGGGCACCAACGAGGCGGCCCAGACCCTCGCCATCTTCCTCCAGTTCGCCAACTCGGAGATCGAGCGGGGCGCCAACTTCGACGAGGACGTGGCGATGGCGGTCATCCGCAACCTCGGTCAGCTCGGCGACAAGATGGCCTTCGACTATCTCCTCTACATGGGCTACCTGCCCTGGTCCGAGACGGTGAAGCGCGCCGCGCGCGACGCCCTCCTGCTGCTCCGCTGGTAATCCGGCCGGCAGGCCCGTTCCCGCCGCTCCCCGCCGGGACGTCCGGGGCCGAAACGCCGCGACGGGCCCCATAGGACGCAAGCGTCCATGCCGGCGCGCGCGGTATGGCGTCCGTGGAACCCAAAGCCGCCCCCGCGCGGTTCGAACCCGCCCGCGACGCGGCGCTCGGCCTCGCCCTCGGGCTCTACCCGCCCGTTCTGCTCGACGCGCCCGCCGGCGCAGCCGCCCGAAGCCTCGCCGCGCTCGCGCTCGCGCTGGTCCTCGGCGCGCTCGCCTCGACGCGGCGCGCCGTTGCCGCGCCGGCAGGACGGGCCAACCGGGGCGCTCTCAGGGCATCGGCTTTCGCAGCGGGACTCCTGTCGGCCGCCGCGCTGCTTCCCGGCCTGGCCGCGCACGGGGCGATCTTTTCGTACGGGTTGCCGGCCGGCTCGGTGAGGGCGGTCGAAGGCGTCCTGGCGCGCGACGCCGGTCTCGGATCGGGCGGCTTCCGCCGTTACGAGCTGGAACTTGCCGCGTCCGAGGGGGCTGCCGCACCGGCAAGCGTCGCCCCGCGGGCCGACGCTTGCGGCACCCTCGTCATCCTGGTCCGGAACGGCGCCCCGGCATCGAAGGGCCAACGGCTGCGGGTTGCGGCGCGGCCGGACTCGGAACCCGAAGGCGGGCGCTTGCTGTTCGCCGAACGGAACGACGTGCGGGCCCTCGGCTGGATCTCGGAAAGCGCCGAGCTCCGCGCCCGCCTCCTCGAAGGTTTCGTGGGCGCACTCTCGCCGCTGGGACGACGCGCGCCGGGGCTCCTCTCCGCCTTGCTGACCGGTCGCCGCGACGGACTGGAACCGGGGCTCCGGGACAGCTTCGCCGCGGCGGGCTGCGCCCACATAATCGCGCTGTCCGGTGAGCACCTGGCCGTGCTCGCCTCCATCGTCGCGGCCCTGCTCGGGCGCCTTCTCGGCCCGCGCCGCGTAAGGACGGCCGCGGCCGCCTTCGCCCTCGCCTATGCCTGGCTCGCGGGCGGAGAAAGCCCCATACTCCGTTCCGCCCTGATGTTCGCCTACGGAGCCCTGGCCCTGCTGGCGGACCGTCCCCAGAAACTCGGGCAGTCCCTGGGCATCGCCTTCATCGTCCTCGCGGCGCGAAAACCCGAGAATGCCTTCACGCTCTCGTTCGCCTTCACCTTCCTCGCGCTCGGCGGCATCGGCCTCCTCGCGCCCGCGTGGGAGTGCCTGCTCGCGCCGGCCCTGCCCGCCAGGGTCGCGAAGGTCCTCGCGACCTCGCTGGCGGCCTGGACCGCCTCGTCGGCGCTCGGGGCGGCCGCGTTCGGCCGCGTCCCCCTGGTCGGCCCCTTCGTGGCGGCGCCTGCGAGCCTGCTCGCGGCGGCCTTGATGTGGTGCGGCCTCGCGGGCGCCGCCGCGGCGGCCCTTCATCCGGCGCTGGCCGCCCCCGCGGGGGCGCTCTGCGACCTCCTGTACGACATCCTGGTCGGCCTCGTCGGCGCGGCCTCGCGCGCGCCCGCGATAGACCTGCCTGACCCGGGCGCGAAGGCGCTCGGCATCGCGCTGGTGGCCACGATCGGCGCGCTCGTGTATGCTTTGCCCCATGCCCGTGAGCTCCTCCATCGAAACCGTTTCAGGCGACTCGCCGAACTCGACCGCGCGGGATGCGCGGCCCTCCCCGACGATCCGGGTCGATCCCGCCATCGACTACGATTCGCCCTCGGCCATCTCGGCCCTGCTGGAGGCGGAGGGACTGGCCATGCGAAAGCGTTACGGCCAGAACTTCCTCGTGGCGCGGCACGCCCGCGAGCGCGTCATGGCGGAGATAGGCCTCGAGCCCGGCGCGGCCGCGTGGGAGATCGGGCCGGGCATCGGGGCGATGACCCACCCGGCGCTTGAGTCCGGCGCCCGGCTCTCGGCCTTCGAGATCGACAAGGGCTTCGCCACCCTGCTCCGGGGGGCTTACGGCGCGCTGCCGGGCTTCAACCTGGTGGAAGGCGACTTCCTCAAGACCTGGCGGGGCGAGCTCGAGGCGCGGGGCCGCCCGGAGCGCGTCTTCGGCAACCTGCCCTACAACGCCGCGGCGGCCATGGTCGCCGCCCTCGTGGAAGGGCTCGGGGTTCCTGAGCGCATGGTTTTCATGGTGCAGAAGGAAGCCGCCCGGCGCATGGCCGCCGGACCGGGCACCAAGGACTACGCCTCGTTCTCGGTGCTCTGCTCGTCCTCGTGCCGCGTCAGGGTTGCCTTCGACCTCGGCGCGGGCGCCTTCTGGCCCCAGCCCCGCGTGGCGAGCAGCCTGGTCACCATGGAAGCCCGGCCCGATCGGGCGCCTGAGGCCGGCACCCGAGAATTCGGATCCTTTGTCCGCGCCCTCTTCGCGAGCCGCCGCAAGACCGCCCGCAACAACCTCAAAGCCTTGGGCTACTCCGACGAAGCCGTGACGGAGGCGCTCGGGAGCTGCGGCTTCAGGCAGGACGTCCGCGGCGAAGCCCTCGACCCCGCGGAGCTGCTCGCGCTCTACCGCGCCATCGGCAGGCCGTAGCGACGGGATTCCCCGCCCCGAAGCTTCGTGACACCGCGCGGAGCTTGATAACCAGAGCCCCGAGCCGCTAGTATGCCCCCACGCGCCGCGCCCACAGCGGCCGCGAGTCGAGGAGTCAGGCATGGCGAAATACCCCTTCAACGAGATCGAACCCAAATGGCAGGCTTACTGGGACCGCGAGAAGACCTTCAAGGCACTCGAGGACCCGTCCTTCCCTCCCGAGAAGCGCCGCTACGTCCTCGACATGTTCCCCTACCCCTCCGGCGCGGGCCTGCACGTGGGACATCCGGAGGGCTATACCGCGACCGACATCTACTGCCGCTATCTGCGCGCGAACGGCTACAACGTCCTGCACCCGATGGGCTTCGACGCCTTCGGCCTGCCGGCCGAGCAGTACGCGGTGCAGACCGGACAGCACCCGCGCAAGACCACCGAAGAGAACGTGCTGACCTACCTGCGCCAGATCCGCCGGCTGGGTTTCGGCCACGACGAGCGGCGCCGGGTCTCCACCACCGATCTGGAGTACTACCGCTGGACCCAGTGGATCTTCCTGCAGATCTTCAACTCCTGGTACGACG
>JAFGNN010000037.1 GCA_016926955.1 Spirochaetales bacterium
GCCGCCTCGGCGCCCCTCGCCTCGAGCGCGCGGTCGAGCGCGGAACTGGCCACGGAGGACACGAGGGCCGCCACGAGGCCGACCGGGGCGAGCGCGGCTGCGAGGAAGGCCGCGAGCACGCGCCAGACGTAGCGCGGCCGGCGCTTCCCCGCTTTCACGCCCCTCCGCGCGCGAGGGCTTCGGCCACCTCGTCGACCACCTCGTCGGGGGTGCTCGCGCCGGCGCTTAAGCCCACGCGCTCGAAGCGGAAGGCCTCGGGCGGCAGCTCCGCCGCCCCCTCGACGTGCCAGGCGGGCAGGCCGGCTTCCACGGCGCTCCGGTAGAGCCGGCCCGTATTGGCGCTGTCCTTCCCGCCGACCACCACCACGGCCTCGACCCGGTCGAAGAGCTCGCGGAGGGCGTCCTGTCGCTCGAGCGTGGCGGGGCAGATGGAGTCCGCCGCCTCGATGACCGAGTAGCGGCGCGAGAGGACGTCGAGGATGGCCTCGTATTCCCGCTTCTTGATGGTGGTCTGGGCGATCACACCGACCGGTCCCGCGAGCTCGAGGGCCTCGGCTTCGGCGGCGCTCGAGACCACGACGGCGCCGGCTGCCCTCGAGGCCACCGAGACCACTTCGCCGTGACCCTTGTCGCCGACGATCACCACCGACCAGCCGCGCGCGGAAAAGTCTGCGGCCCTCCGCTGGCTGGCCACGACGCGCGGGCAGGTGGCGTCGAGCACCGTGGCGCCGAGTTCCTTCGCCCGTTCGGCCGTCTCGGCCCGCGCGCCGTGGGAACGGATGACGAGCACCGAGCCCGCGAGCCGCGCGTCGAGGCTGTCGTCGTTGAGCACCCGGACGCCGAGCTCCGCGAGCGAGGCGACCGCGCGGGCGTTGTGCACGAGGGGGCCGAGGGTGAAGACGGGGCGGTCGGGCTCGGCGAGCGCCGCCGAGCGCGCCAGGTCGACGGCGCGGCGCACGCCGGCGCAGAAGCCCAAGACTCGGGCGCGTACTACGATCATGTCGATGATGATAGCCCCGCGCCTCCGCGGGGCGCAAGCGAGGGGGGACGGCGGCACTTTCCGCTCAGGGCGTCTCCGACACGACGAGCTCGCCCGAGGCGATCCGACCCGCCCATTCGCGGACGGCGACAATAATCGAAGGGTCCAGGTTGGGATTCTCGTCGGGAAGGCCGACTCCGCCCGATGCCGCGCCGAAAACCAGGACTTCGCCTCCCGGGAAATTCCCGTCCATGGTCATCTTGGCCACCTCGCGGGCGGCCACGTCGACGCGCTTCACCATGGAGGTCAGCACCACGGATGCGGCTGCGCCGCCGTACCGGCCCGCGTCGTACTGGTCGAACTCGACGCCGAGCGCCCAGACTGCTTCGCCGCGTTCCCGGCGCGCCTTCGCCTCCTCGATCAGACCGTTCCCGGTTGCCATCGAGTGGAAGATGATGTAGGCGCCGGCGTCGTACTGTTTCCGGGTCAGGTCCCGGTCCTTCGCCGCGTCGAGGATGGTGCCTGAGTAGTCGACCAGGATGACGGCCTCCGGAAGCACGGCACGGACGCCCTGTTCGAAACCGGCCTGGTATTTCTCGAAGAGCGGGTGCCGCTTGGGACCGATGAAGCCGAGGGTGTCCTTCCCGGCGGCCTTGGCCGCAAGTCCGGCCGCGACGCCTGCCAGAAAGGAACCCTCGTGTTCGGCGAAGAGCGCGCAGGCGACGTTCGGATAGAGCTCCCCGTCCGCGTCGCGCGTGATGCCGTCGAAGAGCAGAAAATTCCGGTCGGGATACCGTTCGGCGATCTCGCCCAGGGCATCGTTGAAGAAGAAGCCCGCGCCGACGATGAGATCGGCTTCCCGTTCGGCGAAGTAGTCCAGGTTCGAGCGGCAGAACGCCTCCGCCGATGAGGGCAGGTAGACGACGGAAAGGGTTTCGCCCGGGCGCGCGTCGCGCGCCAAGGCTTGCACGCCTTCCCAGGCGCCCTGGTTGAAAGCCCCGTCGTGGATGCCCCCTTCGTCGGTGACGAGTCCGATGTAGAATCCGTCATCGGCGCTCTCCGCGCCCTTCGCGTCGCGCAGGGACAGCAGGACGAGCGCGGCCGGATCGGGGCCGAGTTCGCGGCGCGCGCCGCCCGGCACCGAGGCCTCCACGAAGCGCTCGATCCGCATGGTGGGCTCCGCGCGCGTTTCCCCTGATTCCTCGACGAGGACGGCGTAGTCGAGGCGGACGACGAAGCCCTCGGGGCCGTAGCCGAGGTCGACGCGTCTCCGCAGCCCGCCCGCCTCGGTCTCTATCCGTCGTACGCGTTCATCGGATCCGCGCGAGTAGCAATCGACATATACCGTCGCTCCCAGGTCGATGACGCCGAGGAGCGGGCGGCATTCCTCGTCGAATTCCATCCGCAGCTCCGCGATTCCTCCGTCGGTGCCGGTGATGACGGTGCCCGGGCCGGAAGAATCCTTTGTGACGAGCAGCGTGCGGGTTCCGGGTTCCGGCCACCACTCCACCGAGACCGCTTGGCCACCGGAGCTCCGCACGGTAAGCCTCGATACTCCCTTCCCGCTCTTGTCGTACGCGGTCCAGTCGACCCGGTCGACGGAGGACGAGCGGATCCAGGCAAGGCGTTCTCCACGGTTGGACTCGTAGAGCCAGCGGGCGGGGGACGCAGGATCGCGGGTCCAGGTTTCCGTCAGGCCCGAGGCGCCGGAAATTCTCAGGACGTACTCCGGATCGGTCCACGGTCCGGTGCAGGCGACGAGCGCGCCGTCCCCGCTCGCCGAATCCCACCAGAATCGGGTGTCCCCGTCGACCCAGATGCTCGTCCTGCCGTCCTCCGCCCAGGTGCCTTCCACGGCGCCGGCCTCGAACACCCTGGTCGGCGCGCGCGCTATTTCGCTTCCGGTGGCCGGGCGCAGATCGGTTTCGACGACGCGGACCGCGGCCGCGCCGGGGCCGACGCCTGAAAGCTCGAAGATGGCCGGCTCGCAACCCCAGGGGAAAGGCTCGCGCAGCACGGGAGCGGGGAGCAGCAGGTCCGAGTACGTGACGAGTTCGGTCATGAGGAAGGGTTGCGCAAGGGCAGGAATGCAGATCGAGGCGACGGCCAGAAAAGCGGGCATTATACGTTTCATGATGTCTTTTCCTGTCGGGAAGCTCCCGGATGGTCCTGGTGGCGGCCTGAAGGGGCCGCGCCGGAATGCTAGCGCGTCTCCGTCGCGTCCGCAAGCGCGCCCGGCGGAAGGGAGGGCCACGCCCGCAAGATCGGTCCAAGCCCCGCGAGTGGGTCCATCGCCGACATGGCCCCCCACGCGGGATGGATGAGGGGGGCCGGGGCGGGAAGGAAGGGCGCGGGCGGGGATGGTCGTCGCGGACGGGGCACCCCATCCCGCGCCCTTCCTTTCCCCCCGGAGGGCTTCCGTCGCAAGCGAGACCGGCTTGCCGCGTTTGCGAAAACCTACATATAATCGATGCTCCCCGGCCGCGGGAACGAGCCGCGCGCGGGTCCACAAGGAAGGTTCGACATGAGCAGGAAGACCATCGTCGTCGCGCTCGGCGGCAACGCCCTCATCGAGGAGGGCGCGGAAGGCACCAGCGAGCAGCAGTTCGAGAACACCCGCAAGTCCATGGCCGCCATCGTCGGCATGATCGCCGAGGGGCACCGCGTGGTGCTGACCCACGGCAACGGCCCGCAGGCCGGCGTCCAGCTGATCCGCAACGAGGCCGGTTCCTCCCAGGTGCCCCCGAGCCCGCTCAACGTCATCGTCGCCGACACCCAGGGCTCCATCGGCTACATGCTCCAGCAGTCGCTCCAGAACGCCCTGGCCCTCAAGGGAATCAAGAAGGACGTCGTCACCGTGGTCACCCAGGTGGTGGTCGATCCGGAGGATCCGTCGATGAAGAACCCGACCAAGTACGTCGGCCCCTTCTTCAAGGAAGATCACCTCGAAGCCTGCCGCGCCAAGGGCTGGGTGATGAAGGAAGACCCGGGCCGGGGCTACCGGCGCGTGGTCGCCTCGCCGCTCCCGAAGGACGTGGTCGAGAAGGACGTCATCCGCGAGCTCGTCGAGAACGGCAAGGTTGTCATCGCGGTGGGCGGCGGCGGCGTGCCCGTCGAGCGCAAGGCGGACGGCACCGTGGTCGGCGTCGACGCGGTCATCGACAAGGACCGTGCCAGCGCCCTGCTCGCCAACCTGCTCAAGGCCGACGAGCTCCTGATACTGACCGGGGTCGACCGCGTGGCCATCAACTACAAGAAGCCCGACATGCAGGTGTTCGACCGCATGACCGTGGCCGAGGCCGAGAAGCACCACGCCGACGGCCAGTTCCCGAAGGGCTCCATGGGTCCGAAGATCGAGGCGGCCTGCGACTTCGTCAAGCGCGGAGGAACGCAGGTGGTCATCACCGACCTCGACCACGCCCTCGCGGCAGTGGATGGAAAAGCCGGCACCTTGATCACGAAATAGCCTTCCGAAGAGAAACCACGGAGACACTGAGGCACGGAGAAAAGAGGGAGTAGAAAGGACCAAGAATCGGTTTCGACTAGTCCCTCTTCCCTCCCCATCTCCGTGTCTCCGTGGTTTGATTCAGGTCGAAGCCATCGCGATTGACGGCTCCATGATCGGCGTGGTACTTTAGCGGCAATCTTTCGCCCGTAAGGAACCCGCCATGTTCACGCTTATTCCCGGCCTGAACGTTCTCCAGGCCGCCGCCCCCTCGGGGGACCTCGTCCAGATGATCATCACCTTCGGCCTGATCTTCGTGATCTTCTACTTCCTGATCATCCGCCCCCAGAACAAGAAGCAGAAGGAAACGCAGAAGATGCTCGCCGCCGTCAAGAAGGGCGACAAGGTCGTCTCGATCGGCGGCATCCACGGCATCGTGCATGCGGTCAAGGAAGGCACCGTGGTCGTCAAGGTCGACGACGACACCAAGCTCGAGTTCTCCAAGTCCGCCCTCGCCTCCGTCGTTCCCCAGGGGAGCGCCGTAGAGGTGCCCGCGCCCGAGGCGAAGGAAGAGAAGAAGTAATTTCCTCCCGGCGGACCCTCGGGAAGCGCCTTCCCGGAGCGGTCCGCCTCCTCACATACCCACCTCCATCGGAGTACGCGCCATGAACAAAATGAAGCGCTTCCTTCTCGTGGTCGCCGTGGTGGCGATCGCGTTCGGATTCCTGCTTCCCTCCATCCGCTGGTATTTCTTCACGCCCGAAGACCAGAAGATGTTGGCCACCAGCTCGCGCGAGCAGATCCGCGAATACGCGTTGATGCTCGCCGACGAGGATCTCGCCGTCGTGCAGGCCGCTGCCAGGACCGGATCCGGCATGGATCTCGGGAAGTACGGCTGGCTCGTCGACATCGCGAAGAAGAACTACAAGGCCATGAAGAAGGCCGCCCCGGCCGCCTGGGACGCCCAGTCCATCCTGGCCGGCTTCCTCACCCCCTCCGAGGCGCGCAACGCCATGGAGACCCACCACCGCGAGCGCATCCTGAAGGTGAAGAACCTCGGCGCGCACACGGTGCAGCTCGGCTTGGACCTGTCGGGCGGACTGTCCGTCGTCATCAAGGCGGATTTCGAAGCGCTCGAGGAGAAGCGGGGCGAGGCCCTCGGCACCGCCGATCGCGAGGACGCCATGGCCAACGCCATGGAAGTGCTGTCCGGGCGCATCGACAAGTTCGGCCTGACCGAACCGGTCATCCGCCAGCAGGGCGACGATCGAATCTACGTGGAAATTCCCGGCACCGCGGATCCGGAGCGCATCAACAGCATCATCATGGGACGCGGCCGCCTGGCCTTCCACATGGTTGACGACGACGCGACCACCGCGCTCCGCGACTACCTGCGCTCCGTGCCGAACGGCGTCAACGCCGACCTCTCGGTCAAGGATCCCTCCATCGTTCCCGCCGGCTTCGTGGTGCGCAAGTTCTACCAGCCGGACGAGTACGGCCTTGACCAGTGGACCGGCACCTATGTCGTCGTCCGCGCCGAAGCCGGACTGGACGGCAACTACATCCAGTCCGCGGCCACGGCCAACGACCCGATCGACGGCCGCCCCGTGGTCAACTTCCAGCTGTCCGACGAGGGCGGCGAGATCTTCTACAAGATGACCAGCGAGAACGTCGGCAAGAGCATGGCCGTCGTCCTGGACGACCGCATCAAGGCGTACGCGGTCATCAACGAGGCCATCCGGTCCTCGGTGCAGATGAGCGGCTTCTCCGTCGACGAGGCGCAGAACCTCCGCCGCATCCTGCAGACCGCGGCGCTGCCACTCGAGCTCGTGGTCGAGAGCCAGACCGCCATCGGCGCCTCGCTCGGCGAGGACGCGATCCTCCAGGGCCGCAACGCCGTCGCCATCGGCCTCCTGGCCGTCTTCATCTTCATGTTCGCCTACTACAAGGGCGCCGGATTCAACGCCCTCGTCGCCCAGGTGCTCAACCTCTACCTGATGCTCTCGATCCTCTCTGCGTTCAACCTGACCCTGACCCTGCCGGCCATCGCGGGCTTCGTGCTCACCATCGGCATGGCCGTCGACGCCAACGTCATCATCTTCGAGCGCATCAAGGAGGAGTTCCTCCTCGGCAAGGGCCGGCGCGCGGCGATAGACTCCGGCTTCGACAAGGCCTTCTGGGCGGTCATGGACGGCAACATCACCACGATCATCGCCGCCCTCTTCCTGGCCCAGCTCGGCACCGGCCCCATCCAGGGCTTCGCGGTTTCGCTCGCCATCGGCAACCTCTCCTCCCTGTTCACCTCCCTCTTCGTGTCCCGCCTGATCTTCGACTTCGGAACCGAGGCGCTGAATCGGCAGAAGATCTCCATCAGCTGGAGGATCAAGTAAATGAAGCGCGTAATCAGGTTCACGCGGGGCATGGTTCCCGCGGCCGTCTTCTCGCTCCTTGTTATCGCCTTCGGGATCGTCGGGTACGTCGTCAACGACGGCTTCAACATGGGCGTCGACTTCCAGGCCGGCGTCAACCAGTACGTCCAGATGGCGTACCCCTCCTTCGAGGTCTCCTACTCCGGGACGCAGACCGCGACGCTCGAGATCACGCAGACCCGCGCGACGGTAGTCTTGGCCGGAACGGAGGAGGACAACCGCACCTTCGAATACGACATGGACGCCTTCGCGACCATCGACGCATTCGCGGCCGCCCTTTCGGCCGACGGACTCCTGGTCGCCGTGCGCGACGGCGGCTCGCTGCCCGCCTCGCTGATCGTTCCGACCTACCGCGGCGCCGAGCGCCTCGGATCGACGCCCGTCGCCTTCAACCGCGTCGCCCGCGACGAGAACGAGATTTTCTCCGATTCCGGCACGGTGCGCGACGCCCTCGGCGCTCTCGGCGAGATCGCCGTCAAGACGATCGGCTCGAAGCTCGACCAGCAGTACGTCGTCCGCGTCGCCGACGACGGCTCGAATCAGAATTTCGGCGCCGACGTATCCGCAAAGATCCGGGCGGGCCTGGCCGGCACTTTCGGCGCCGAGCGCGTCGTGTTCATGAAGACCGACTTCGTGGGCGCCAGCTTCTCGAAGACGCTCGCCGACAACGCCTGGCTGCTCACGATCTTCACCCTCGGCGCCATCCTGCTCTACGCGACCATCCGATTCAAATTCCAGTACGGCGTGGGCGCCGTTCTCGCGGTCATCCACGACGCGCTCATCATGGTCGCCTTCATCGTCTGGACCCGGATGGAGTTCAACACTACCACCCTGGCGGCGATCCTGACCATCCTCGGTTACTCGATCAACGATACGATCGTCATCTTCGACCGCATCCGTGAGGACCGCAAGCTCAGGCCGAACGAGAAACTCTCCGACATCCTGAACGAGTCGATCACCGAGACGCTCGGACGCACGATCATCACGACCGTGACCACGCTCCTCGCGGTCGTTTCGCTCGCGGTTTTCACGGGCGGCTCGATCCGGGGTTTCGCGATCGCCCTCATCGTCGGCATGATCTCCGGCGCCTACTCGACCATCTTCATCGCTTCGGGCTTCGTGAAGCTCTGGGACGATACCAAGAGCCGTCGCGCCGCAGTGGCGGCCAAGGTGGCACCTGCCGCCAAGGCGAAGGCTTCCCGCTAGACCCTGACGAACGAAACGCGCCGCGATGTCCCGCGGCGTGCGCCCGCCCCCGTTCCTGTCGGGGGCGGGTTTTTTATGCGCGATGCGATCCAGCGGCCCGGGGCTGGCCAGGCGGCCGCGCCTCTTTACACTCGGGGGCGCCTTTGCTATATTGGTTTTCCCGAGGGGACTTGTCCACTTTCCGGGACGTTCATTGCAAGAGCACGATACGGCGCCGTACCCAAGTGGTAAGGGGGAGGTCTGCAAAACCTTCATGCATCGGTTCAATTCCGATCGGCGCCTTAAAAGACAAGAGGACCGCGCAAGCGGTCCTCTTGTCTTTTAAGGCGCCGCTTTTTCAAGGAAATTCATGGTAGTGTTCGCCTTCGGCGAACGGTAAGTCGGCGCCTCTTAAAAGAAAACGGACCGCTTCGGCGGTCCGTTTACATTTGAAAGGCGCCGTTTTGTAAGGAAATTTATTGTATGGCGTCGCCTTCGGCGACGTGTAAATCGGCGCCTTGCACGGCTGTGGTGAGGGCTACGCAGCTGGGTGGCAGATGCCGGATTTCCTCCCGGACGGCGGCTTTCGGCGGTGGTGAAGGCCTCGCGTCGGTGTGGCGCTTGCCCGACGGTGGCGGAGGCGTGCTAGACTGGACCCAGTCGCGGCGCCTCGCGGGCCCGCGCCGGGAGGACCGCCACACCATGCAGCACGCGGAAATCGTGTCGAAGATGACGCTCGAGGAAAAAGCCGCCTTCGTTTCCGGACGCGGAGCCTGGCATACCAAAGCGGTGCCGCGACTCGGCGTGCCGGAAGTCGAGCTGACCGACGGGCCGCACGGGCTGCGTAAGCTCGCCCCCGAGGCGGAGGGCGGCGAGTTCACGAACCTCGTGCATACCACCGCGTTTCCAACGGCCTCGCTCTCGGCTTGCTCCTTCGATCCGGACTTGCTCCGCGAGATGGGCGCCGCGCTGGCCGAGGAATGTCGCGTCCACGGCGTGGCGATGATCCTCGGTCCCGGAGCCAACCTCAAGCGCTCGCCGCTGTGCGGCCGCAACTTCGAATACTTTTCCGAAGACCCGCTCCTGTCCGCGCGAATGGCCGCGGCCTGGATACGCGGCGTGGAAGGCAAGGGCGTCGCCACCTCGCTCAAGCACTACGCCGTGAACAACCAGGAACGCCGGCGCATGTACGTCGACGCCGTGGTGGAGGACCGCGCCCTGCGCGAGCTCTATCTGGCGTCCTTCGAGGGCGCGGTCCGCGAGGGGCATCCCCGCTCGCTCATGTGCGCCTACAACAAGGTCAACGGAACCTACTGCTCGGAGAACGCGCTGTTGAACGACCAGGTCCTGCGGAAGGAATGGGGATTCGAGGGCCTGGTGGTGACGGACTGGGGAGCCTGCGCCGATCGGGTGCGGGGGCTCGAAGCGGGCGTGGATCTGGAAATGCCGGAGTCCGGAAGGGCGAACCCCGAGCGCGTCGCGCGGGCGGTACGGGACGGACGCCTCGACGAGGCGATCCTCGACAGGGCGGTCGACCGGATCCTTTCCTTCGTCCTCGGCTCGGCGCGGGAACCGGTCGAGCCCGGGCCCTCGCTCGCCGAGGACCACCACGCGCTGGCCCGCCGCATCGGCCGGGAATCGGCGGTGCTGTTGCGCAACGTCGACGGGATACTGCCGCTCGACCCCGCGGCGCCCGTGGCCATCCTCGGCGAGCTGGCCCGGACCCCGCGCTACCAGGGTGCGGGCAGCTCCTTCCTCTCGCCGCCGCGCGTGGCCTCGTTCCTCGACGCACTGCGGGAGGGAGCTACGCCGTTCTCGTTCGAGGCCGCCTATCGTATCGACACCGACGAGCCGGATGCCTCGCTCGAGGCGGAAGCCCTCGCCCTCGCCCGGGCGGCCGCCGGACGGGGCGAGGTCTTGATCGTCCATATCGGATTGACCGAGCGGAACGAATCCGAAGGCTTCGACCGGGAACACCTGAGGCTGCCGGCCAACCAGCTTGCGCTGCTGGAAAAGCTCGACGGCATCCACGAGCGCGTCGTCGCGGTCTACTCGGGAGGCGCTCCCGTCGAGACGCCCTGGATCGGCACCGTGCGCGCCCTGCTGGCAGGCTATCTCGGCGGTCAGGCCGCGGGCCAGTCGCAGGCGGACCTCGTGTTCGGCCGCGCGAACCCCTCGGGCAAGCTGGCGGAGACCTGGCCGCTCGCGCTCGAGGATACGCCCGCCCACGGGAACTTTCCCGGCGGGGAACGGAACGTCCTTTACAAGGAAGGCCTGTTCATAGGCTATCGGTACTACGCGAGCGCGGGGAAACCTGTCCGCTTCCCGTTCGGTCACGGGCTGTCCTACTCGGAATTTTCGTGGAAGGCCCTGGAGCTTTCCGTGGGCGTCGCGTCCGCGGGAAGCGCCCCGACGGCGCGGGTGACGCTTGCCAACGTCGGCGACCGGCCCGGAAGCGAGGTCGTCCAGGCTTATGTCGCCTTTCCCGAGTCGCGCATCGAGCGCGCGGCCCTCGCCCTGGCGGGCTTCGCGAAGGTGGAGCTGGCCGCGGGCGAGACGAGGACCGTCGAAGTGCCGCTGGACCCCGCGGCGCTCAGGCATTGGGACGCGAAGCTCGGGCGTTTCGCCTTCGAGAACGGCGAGGCTGTCGTCCGGGTCGGGAGTTCCTCGGCCGAGTTGCCGCTCTCGGCGCGCTTCCGCATCGTGGGGGGGACGCAGCCCGAGGCCCCCGTCGCGCGTCGCGACCTCTCGAGACCCTTCGCGGCCATGTCCGACGCGACGTTCGAGACCTTGCTGGGAAGGCCCATCCCCCCGGTTCCGCCGGCGCGACCCCGCACGACCGATACGCCCTTCGGCGAGCTCGCCGAGGATTCAGCCTTGATTCGCCTCGTGCTCAAGGCCGCGGTCGCCGTCATGGCGAAACGCTTCGGCGCCGGAAAGGATTCGGCCAACCGCCGCATGCTCGAGGCCATGATCTCGGAGATGCCGGCCGGAAAGCTGCCCGGCCTGTCCGACGGGGCCTTGGGCGAAGGAGTCGTCGAGGCCTTCGTCGAGCTGGCCAATCGCCGGCCCCTGCGCGCCCTCGGCGCCTTCCTGGGATTGCCGCGGCGCGGCGACAAGGCCCCCGGCCCCGACGAGCCCGGGGCGAGAGACGCGGGGGCCGCCGGCGACGGGAACCGCCAGGCCGCGTCGGTCGAGGCTTTCATCTTCGACCTGGACGGCGTCGTGGTGGACACCGCGCGCCTGCACTACGCGGCTTGGCGCGCCCTGGCGAACGAGCTCGGCTTCGACCTGACGCTGGAGCAGAACGAGAGGCTGAAGGGCGTCTCGCGCGAGGAGAGCCTTGCCATCGTGCTGTCGATCGGGGGTGTGGAGGCGGACACGGCGAGGCGCGCGGAGCTCGCGGCCCGGAAGAACGCTTGGTACGTCGAATCGCTCGCGACCCTGTCGGCCCGCGACGCCCTGCCGGGCGCCGTCGCCTTCCTCGAGGCCGCGCGCGCGGCGGGCTTGAGGACCGCGCTCGCGAGCGCCTCGAAAAACGCGCCCGCCATACTCGCGGCGCTCGGCATAGGGCGGCTCTTCGATGCGGTCGTGGACGGCAACGCGGGACTGGCGGCCAAGCCGGATCCCGCCGTCTTCCTCGAGGCGGCGCGACGCCTGGGCGTTCCGGCGGATCGGGCCGTTGTCTTCGAGGACGCGGCGGCCGGAGTCGAGGCCGCACTTCGAGGAGGCTTCGAGGCGGTAGGCGTCGGCGAAAGGACGGCCCTCGGAGCCGCCCGCGTCGTGGTGCCGGGCTTCGCGGGTTTGACGCCGCGGGCGGTGCTGAAACGGCTGGGGCGGAGGCCCTGACGCTTCGGAGCGCGAGGACGCGGGACGACAGCCGCGCCGGAGCCTAGAGGGCGTAGAGTCCGAGTTCCGCGGAGAGCGAGCGGACCATGGCGAGGCCCGCGACCGAGTTTCCGCGCCTGTCGAGGGCGGGCCCGAAAGCGCCGATTCCGCAGCGTCCGGGGGCGGCGGCCATGAGCCCGCCCCCTACGCCGCTCTTGGCCGGCAGGCCCGCGTCGACGCCGAATTCGCCCGATTCGTCGTAGAGCCCGCATGAGAACATGAGGGCCTTGACGACCCTGGCGCTCCGCTGGGCCATGAGCCTTTCGCCCGTGCCCGGCTCAAGTCCGTCGAGGGCGAGGACCGCGCCGATCCGCGCCAGGTCGAGCGCGTCCACGAGGGCGGCGCACTGGCGGAAGTAGACGTCCAGCGCGTCCTCGACGGGGCAGGCGAGGAGTCCGAGCTCCGCCAGGAACCAGGCGATTGACCGGTTCCGCGCGCCGGTTTCGCGTTCAGAGCGGAACACCTCCTCGTCGCGGTCGAGCGTGGCCCGCCCCGCGAGCCTGCCGGCAAAGGCGCGGAAGGCCTCGCCCTTTTCCGCGGCGTCCGAGCCCGGCAGGAGCGACGAGACGACTATGGCTCCGGCGTTGATGAGCGGGTTGAAGGGCTTGCGCCGCTCGCTGGTCTCGAGGCGGATGATCGAGTTGAAAGGGTCGCCCGTGGGCTCCTTGCCGACCCGCGAGAACACAGCCTCCTCGCCCGCGCTTTCCATGGCCAGCGCGAGGGCGATCGGCTTCGAGACGCTCTGCATGGTGAAGCGGTCCCGCGAATCGCCCGCCTGGTGGCTGCGGCCATCGGCGTCGACGAGGGCGAGGCCGACGCGAGCGGGATCGGCCGCGGCGAGCGCCGGAATGTAGCTGGCTACCGATCCTTCACGGGCGAGCGGCCGCGCTTCCGCGACGACGCGCTCGACGAGGGTCCCGAGTCCGTTCGGGTCAAAGGTGCGCATGGGGGCGAGTATAGGCGGACGAGGGCCTCGCGGCAACGAGGCGGGAGCGCCGTGCGGCCTTGCCGGACGCCGCGAAGGGAAGGGCGGCCCCGCCATGGAGGAAGGGCGGGCTTGTGGGCCCGGGCCCGGGGGCCGTCGGGTCCGTCCCCGGACCTCGAGCGATCAGGCCCAGAGTCCGCCGTCGTCGTCGGAACCGCTGCCGCCTGGAGCGGGCGGACGCGTACGGTCGACGGGGAGCTTGCGTTCGAAGGCGGGACAGTGGCGGCCCGTGGCGGCGAAGACTTCCAGCGAGGGCAGCTGCCGCGTTTTTATCCCGAAAACGTCGCAGGCCCTGGGAAAGTCCGGATCCCAGGTGACGCGGAAATAGGCGCAGACGAGACAGTCGGGCGCCCTCGAGGGACTGGCGCTTTCTTCGGTGGACACCATGGGAACCTCGAAACCCGCGGGCGTAGCGGAGCGGCGATCCGAAGCCCGCCCTCGTCAGCTTGCCCGCGTTCCGGAATTTCCGTACAGTATAGTCCATGTTCACCCGCTCCAGCATACGAAGGCCGCTTCCCTATTCGGCGTGGCATGCCAGTTTCTGGCTCATCGGCGTCAACGCGCTCGTCTTCTTCCTGATGTACTTCGCGTTGCCGGAGCTGTACGGCTGGTTCGCCATGGTTCCCTCGCTCGTGTCGCGCGGCTGGGTCTGGCAGTTCGTCACCTACCTCTTCATCCACGGCGGCATATCCCACCTCTTCTTCAACATGCTCGGCCTCTTCTTCTTCGGGCCGTACGTCGAGCGCGAGATGGGGAGCTCGGAGTTCCTGCTCTTCTACCTGGTGACCGGCACCCTGGCGGGCGTGTTCTCGTTTTTCGCCTATTCGGTGTTCGGAGCCTCCCAGGTGCCGCTCGTGGGGGCGTCGGGCGCGATCTACGCCATACTGCTCGCGTTCGCGGCCTACAACCCGAACGCGGTGATCTACGTCTACGGGCTGCTGCCGGTACGCGCTCCCTGGCTCGTGCTCGGCTATTCGGTGATGGAGCTCGGCTCGCACTTCCTCAGCTTCAGGGGCGGCGTCGCCCACCTCACCCACCTGGCGGGCTTCGCTTTCGCCGCGCTGTATTTCGCGTTCCGGCTCGGCATGAATCCGATCCGTCGCCTGTTCCCCTCGCTGTATCATCCCCGCTTTCCGCGAAATTGACAAAAGCGGAGATAGTGGAGCATTTGCGTCAAACGCAGTGAAACGAGACTTTTGCCAAGCAAATGTGGCGAAACGTTGCCAACCGCTTGACCAATTCTGTCGACTGAAGATATATTCATCTTACAGCAATGCTTTGCAACGGACGCGCGCAAGCGCGTCCGCCGTTTTCCTCCCGCTGAGACCCCGCCGGGTTCACGCCTCCTTCCCCCGGCGGGGTCGACTTTTATCCACGCAGCGTCTATAGTCCCCGCCATGAATCTGCGGGATTTCGACGCCTGGCTGCGCTCGCTCCTCGAGATCGAGGCCCTCGCGCGCGTCGACGACTCACTGAACGGCATCCAGGTCGGTCGGAGCGACGGGCCCATCGAAAGCGTCGCCTTCGCGGTCGACGCGTCGATGGAAACCATGCGCCGCGCGGCGGAGGCCGGAGCCCGCGCCCTCATGGTCCACCATGGCCTTTTCTGGGGTTCGGCCGCGAGGATAGACGGCGGCATGCGCGAACGGGTGAAATTCCTGCTCGACCACGACCTCGCCTTGCTGGCCTGCCACCTGCCGCTCGACAAGCATCCGGAACTGGGGAACAACGCCGCCCTCTCAAACATGCTCGGCCTCGTGGACCGCAAGCCCTTCGGGCTCTACCACGGCGTCGCCCTCGGCTTTTCGGGTAGCCTCGATCCGGCGATCAGCCTCGACGAGGCGATAGGCAGGGTGCTGCCCGACGGGAGCCGCCCGCTTTCCGTATTGCCTTTCGGCCCGAAACGGATACGCACGGCCGCCGTGGTTTCGGGCGGAGCTGCGATGGAAGCCTTCCAGGCGGTCGACGCGGGGCTCGATCTCTACGTGACCGGCGAGAACTCTCACTCGATCTACCATGCCGCCCTTGAAGCCGGACTCAACGTCGTGGCCGCCGGCCATTACGCGACCGAGGTCTGGGGCGTAAAGTCGCTCGCGGAGCGCCTGGCCGCGGATTTCGGTGTCCGAACCTTCTTTGTCGACGTGCCGACCGGGCTCTAGGCCCGGTACGTCCCGCGCGACCATACCACACGAAAGGAAATCCAGATGCATTCATCCGCCAAGCTCAAGCGCTGGGTCCCGCTCCTGCTCTCGTTCGCCATAGTCGGCGTCGACCAGCTGACCAAGGCCCTGATCGTGGCCAAGGTGCCCGTGAACACCATCGGCTGGCGCGGACTGTCCGACTTCCTGTGGATCGTGCACGCGCGGAACACGGGAATCGTGTTCTCGATCGGCGCCGGGCTCCCGGAACTCGTGCGTCGCGTCATCTTCATGGTGCTGCCCCTCGTCCTGATGGTGGGCATCGGCGTCTACTACCTTGGCGGACAGCGCGCGACGCGCCTGCAGCGCTGGGCCATCGCCCTGATCATCGGCGGGGGCCTCGGGAACCTGGTGGACCGCGTGTTCCGTCCGGACGGGGTGGTTGACTTCATAAGCACGAGGATGTACGGCCTGCTCGGCATGGAACGCTGGCCGACCTGGAACGTCGCCGATTCGTGCATCGTGGTCGGCGCCTGCCTCGTGGCACTTTCCGCCTTCTTCGAGCCCGCGGGCGCGACCAAGCGGGAATGAAGCCGGGCGGCAAGCCAGTATTCCTGGCGTTCGCGGTCCTCGCCTGCGCGATCGCCGTGGGCGCCATGTTTTTCGGGTCGCTGGCGCTCTGGGCCCTCGTCGCCGGGCCCTTCGCGCGCCTCCGCTCGGCGGCCCCGGTAATATTGGGGGCCTTCGCGCTCGCGGCCTGCCTGGCGGCCCTGCTCTGGCGATGGCTCGTCGCCCCGCGCCTTTGAGGGCGCTACCCGTCGCTCAGGCCTTGTCCCGCGGCCTTTCCGTTTGACTCGGGCGCGGAACGGTTCCATACTGCTTCCCACAACGACATCCGCAAGGAGATCCTCAAATGGCCAATTCAGAGGCGCAGCTCGCCGCCGTCGGCGTACGGGTTCCCGAGATCCTCATCCCCGCCCCGAACGCGGACTGGAAGCGTTGGGCGGTCGTGGCCTGCGACCAGTATTCGTCCGAGAAGGAATATTGGGAGCGCGTCGACGCGAACGTCGGCGCGGCCCCTTCCACGCTCCGCCTTGTCTACCCCGAATGCTATCTGGAAGAGAAGGATGGCGAGCGCCGCATCGAGGCCATCCAGGCTTCGATGCGCGATTACCTCGCCAAGGGCGTTTTCCGCCCCGCCTCAGGCGGTTTCGTGCTCGTGGAGCGCAGTACGCCCACCGAGGACAAGCCCCGGCTCGGCCTCATGATCGCCGTGGACCTGGAAAAATACGTGTACGGAAAGGGTTCCGCCTCGTTGATCCGCCCGACCGAGGGGACCATCGTGGAACGGCTTCCTCCGCGCATGCGCATCCGCCGCGGCGCCCCGCTCGAGATGCCCCACATCATGCTGCTGATCGACGACCCGCTGCGCACCGTCATCGAACCTCTGCACGCCGCGCGCGCTGGTCTCGAGAAGCTCTACGACTTCGACCTGATGGAAGGCTCGGGACACGTGGCCGGTTGGCGCGTCTGGGAGGAGCCCCTGCTTTCGCGCGTGGCCAACGCACTGGGCAAGCTCGCTGACCGGCGCGCCTTCCGCGAGAAGTACGGAAAGGACGAGGTGTTGCTCTTCGCCGTCGGCGACGGGAACCATTCGCTGGCCACCGCCAAGGGCATATGGGAAGAGGTGAAGGCCGCCGGCGCCGACGATCCGGCCATAATGGAGCATCCCGCGCGCTGGGCCCTGGTGGAGCTCGTGAACATCTACGACGAAGGCCTGCCCTTCCATCCCATCCATCGCGTCCTCATGAACGTGGACGCCGAGGCTTTCACGCGCGACCTGTCCGCCCGGGAGGGTTGGCGCTTCGAGGCCATGGACCGCGACAAGGCGATCGCGATGGTCGACGAGCGCGTCGGCGAGCACCGCTTCGCCGTGTTCTCGAAGACCGCGTCCGGCCTGCTTCGCGTCGCGAAGCCGGAAGCCTCGCTGGCCGCGGGCACCATCCAGGAATTCCTGGACCCGTGGCTGAAGGCGAATCCGAAGGCCGGCATCGACTACATCCACGGAACGGAGAGCACCGTGGCCCTCGGCACGAAGAAGGACCACGTCGGCATCTACCTGCCGCCCATCGACAAGGCCGGCTTCTTCGGCACGGTCATCCGCGAGGGGGCCATGCCGCGAAAGACCTTCTCCATGGGCGAGGCGCCGGAGAAACGCTTCTATGTAGAAGCCCGGAAAATCGTCAGGTAAGCCGGCGGCGTCTTTCGCGGCATGATGGGGCCCGCATATTCATGCGGGCCTTTTCTATATAACGCAACGTTTTACGCGCGACAACCGCGCTTGACAGCCTGCCGGGAGGTGCTAGACTGGAGTCCTCCACCCACGCCCTTTAAGGGTTTTCCCATCATGCCTCGACCGGGAGCGACAGCCATGGTTATCCTTCTCGCGGACGCGTTCGCGCCGGACCTTCCCGCGCGACTCAAGCCTTTCGGAGAGGTCGTCACCGACCTCGTCCGCCTTCCCGACGCGGAAGTGATCATCGTCAGGTCCAAGACCAAGGTCGACAGGGCGATGATCGACAAGGCCCCGAAGCTCAAGTACGTCATCCGCGGCGGCGTCGGCGTCGACACCATCGACGTGGACTACGCGAAGTCGAAGGGCGTCGCCGTCGACAACACGCCCGAGGCCTCGAGCCTGGCGGTGGCCGAGCTGGCCTTCGCCCTGATGATCGCCATGCCCAACCATATCGCCGAGGCCGACGCCTCGATGAAGCAGGGCAAGTGGCTCAAGAAGGAGCTCGAGCGCACCGAGCTCGGCGGAAAGACCCTCGGCCTCGTGGGCATCGGCCGCATAGCGCGCGAGCTGGCCGTCCGCGCCAGGGCCTTCGGCATGAAGGTCATCGCCTTCGACGCCTATGTCAAGGAATCGGATGCCGCCGAGATGACCACGCTCGAGCGCGTCTGGGCCGAGTCCGACTTCATCAGCCTGCACGTGCCGCTCACCGACGAGACCCGTGGCATGATCGGCGCCGCGAACATCGCCAAGATGAAGAAAGGCGCCTATGTCATCAACACCTGCCGCGGGCCGGTCGTGAACACGGAGGATGTCGTCGCCGCCCTGAAGGAAGGCCGGCTCGGCGGCTACGCCACCGACGTCTACGACAAGGAGCCGCCCGAGGGCTCGCCCCTGCTCACGGCCCCCCGCGTCGTGCTGACGCCCCACCTCGGCGCCTCGACCGAGGAGAATCTGCTCCGCCTCGGCGACAGCATCGTCGCCCGCGTCGAGAAGTACGCGAAGAAGTGAACGACGCCCGGGCGGCCGCGAAGGCCGTCCGCCGTCCATCCCGAAAGGAGTCAAGCCATGAAGCGCGTCATCAATTACAGCGCCGGCCCCGCCGGCATCCCCATCGAAGTGCTCGAGCAGGCCCGCGACGAGATGCTCGACTGGAACGGCACCGGCTGCTCGGTCATGGAGGTCTCGCACCGCGGCAAGGAGTACGACGCCCTGCACATGGAGACCATGGACCTGTTCCGCGAGCTGGCCGGCATGGGCAAGGACTGGAACGTCCTCTTCACCACGGGCGGCGCCTCGACCCAGTTCCTCATGCTCCCCATGAACTATCTCGGAGCGGGCAAGGAAGCGGACTACGTACTGACCGGCAACTGGTCCAAGGCCGCCGTCAAGGAAGCCAAGCGCTACGGCAAGATCAGCTTCCCGGCCAACATGGAGCTCGAGGGCGAGCGCTTTGTCGCCATCCCGAAGCAGGGCGACCTGGTCCTCAACCCGAACGCCGAGTACTTCCACTACACCAGCAACAACACGGTCGAAGGCACGGAGTGGCACTACACGCCCGACGCCAAGGGCAAGCCGCTGGTCTGCGACATGTCGAGCGACATCTTCAGCCGCCCTGCCGAGTTCGGCAAGCACTCGATGATCTACGCCGGCGCCCAGAAGAACCTCGGTCCCTCCGGCGTCACCGTGGTGGCCATGCGGGAAGACTTCCTGGCCAAGGCCCACGACGACCTGCCGACCATGATGAGCTACAAGGTCTTCAAGGAAAAGTTCTCGATGCACAACACGCCGCCGTGCTTCTCGATCTACATCCTCAACCTCGTGCTCCGGTGGCTCAAGAAGAACGGCGGGCTCGCGGCCATGGGCAAGGTGAACGAGGCGAAGCAGAAGCTGCTCTACGGCGCCATCGACGGCTCGAAGGGCTTCTACACGGGCACCGCGGACAAGGAAAGCCGCTCCTGGATGAACGTCGACTTCAAGCTCCCGACCCCCGAGCTCGACGCCAAGTTCGTCGCCGACGCGAAGGCTTCCGGCATCGTGCAGACCAAGGGCTACCGCTCCATGGGCGGCATCCGCCTCTCGGCCTACAACGCCGTCAGCCTCAAGGACGTCGAGACTACCGTCCAGTTCATGCAGGACTTCCAGCAGAAAAACTCCTGACAGAAAGCAACCACGGAGGCACGGAGACAGGAGGGAAGAAGACGGAAGGGGGACATGAATTCCATACCCTACCCACGGATTTCTCCCTCTTCCCTCCTTCGCTCCGTGCCTCCGTGGTCTTCTTGTGCAAGGCGGCTACGCGGGGAAGGTGAGGGTGGCGACGGTGCCGCCGCCCTCGCGGGGCGCGTGGACCAGGGTGCCGTCGAGCTGCTCGGCCAGGGCTGTGCCGATGGTGGTGCCAAGGCCCGGTTTCCAGCCTTCCTTCATGCCGTCGCCGTCGTCTTCCACCGCAATGGAAACCATGCCGTCCGATGCGCCGCCTCGTACCTTGAGCAAGCCTTGGGGCCTGTCGCGCCACGCGTACTTGAGGGCGTTGGTGAGCAGCTCGTTGACCACGAGGCCGACGGGAAGAGCCGCGTTCTGGCGGATGACGACGGGCTGTACCGCGAACTCGATCGGATTGCAGCCCGTGGAGCCTTCCACGGCGCGGGCGAGGCGTTCCAGATATGCGTCGAGCAGCACCGTGTTGAAATCGCCGGAGCCGTGGATGATGTCGTAGAGGAGCGAGACGGCCATGAGCC
Source organism: Spirochaetales bacterium (assembly GCA_016926955.1). Lineage (GTDB taxonomy): Bacteria > Spirochaetota > Spirochaetia > Treponematales > UBA12059 > JAFGNN01. The sequence continues at coordinate 20,084 of JAFGNN010000037.1, forward strand.
GGTCGCGCGCCTGCTTGATGACCTCGGCGTCGCGCTCGGTCTCCATTTCGCGTCGCGCGAACGAGAGCAGCGAGGCTATGAGCGAGACGTTGTTCTTGATGCGGTGGACGAGTTCCTTGAGCAGGATGTCGCGTTGCGTCACCGCGCGCTCGAGGAAACGCGCCGCCTGCGCGGCTTCGGTGACGTCGCGGACTATGGCTGCGATCAGGAAGTCGCCGTCGAGCTCGACCGGGAACAGCGTCACTTCGGCGACGCGCTTGCGGCCCTTCGCCGTCCTGACCGGGATCTGCGTCGGAGGGCTCCGTTCGAGCTCGACGCCGCTGGAAAGGTAGCGTACGAGGAAATCCCGCACCCGGGCGGCCGCTTCCGGCTCGCCTTCCCTGTCGACCAGCTTCTCGATGAGCCCGGACGCTCCGAGCTTCATCACGCGCTCGGACGGGAGTTCGCAGAATTCCGCGAACGCGGTGTTGAAGCTCGCTATGGCGCCGGAGCGCTTGATTATGGCGCGGCCTTCGCGGGCGTGGTCGAAAAAGGTGCGGTAGACCGAGGAGGGAAGTTCGGAATCCGAAAGCGGGACGCGAGCGTCGTCCTGAGGTACGGTTCGCCTGCCGTCGTCCGTTCCGGGCATGATTGAAATGTAATCCCGCCGCCCGCTCGCCGCAATACCGTCTCCGCGCTTCGTCCGAGGCGCCTCAGTCCGTCGGCCCCCCGAAACGGTCGACGAGCCGTGAGCAACGATCGCGCAGCGACGCCATGTCTTCGCGCGTCTTGCGGACGAAGGAATTGGTTTCGGCGCTGCCTACCACGGCCTTCGCCTCGGCTTCGTTCGCGAAGCTCACCTTGCGGAAGGGATTTTCGAAGTCCTTTTTTCTCGTCCTGAGAACCTCTTCCTCGACGAAGAGACTCGATTCGGACAGGCGGCCGAAAAGGCGCGAAAGATCGCGGTCGCGGAGCGCGTCGACCCCTTCCAGGTCGCGCCAGGCGTGCAGGGCATGGCGGGCCTTGTCGATGGGATACTCGATCCAGAGCGCTTCGTACGCGGCGTGGACCGCGTTCCAGTCGGCCAGTTCGCCGGACTTTATGTCCGCGACCAGGCGGTCGAGCTTGGGGCCGGGCACGAGCTGTCCGCCCAGGTTTTCCCAGCGCCGCTCGCGCTCGCCCGAGCCCAGCGCGTCGGTGGCGTCGGCGGCCGTCCATCCCTCGTGGGTATCGAAGTAGTCGGCGAGCGCGAGCCCCGCGTACCACGCGACGATGCGTCGATATGCCCGCCACGCCCTGCGCGGTTTGCGGATCAGCACGGGCCTCCGCGAGTTTTCGACGCCTTCGGCGAGCACCTCGAGCTCGCCGGTCCGGTCGGCGCTTTCTGCGAGCAGGGTGCGGCCCAGCGCGGCGAGCTCGTCGGGGCTCTTGGCGGACGGATCCTCGCCGTCCGCGGCCAGCCTGGCCCGGGCCGTCGCGGTTTCCAGCATGCCCAGCGCCGCGAAGCACTCTTCGGCGGTGTCCGGGGCGAAGGGCGAGAACTCGACGTGCTGGCGCTTGACCGAGCGCCGGTCGCGCGCGATGAACTTCGCCTCGTTGCGCATCAGGGCGTAGAGGTTCGAGGTCCACCAGTATGCCGGCACGATCTCGAGCCGGTCGCGCGCCGCGTCGTCGGATACCAGGCTGAACGGGAAGGGTACGTCGAGCTCGAAGCGGTAATGCCCCTTCGCCAGAAGCACGTAGCTCGCGAAACGGGACGAGTGCTTGACCGAGGTGGAGAGCCCCGGCCAGAAACCGCGGCCCGCTTCGATCTCGCCGTCGTTGGCGCGCGAGTTGTGGTTGGATCCTATGGTAGCGCCCGCGGCCATGTTCGACTGGCCCTTTACCAGGGCGGCGATCAGGAAGCTGGTGTTGTGGTGCTGCTCGTGCGCGGGGAAGATCAGGTTGTTGAGGATTTCGCAGCAACTGACCGTCGAGTTGTCGCCGAGTACCGAGTGGATGAGCCTTGCGCCGTACTTGAGGGCCGAGCCGTCGCCCATGACGAAGCGTACCGCCTTGCAGCCGTAGAACACGCGGCAGCCGTGGCCCACTATGCCGTTGACGAGCTCGACGCCCTCGCCGATCTGGGTGCGGTCCTTCTCCGAGGAGTTGATGGTCAGGTTCTTAAGCTTGTTGGCGCCTTTCACGTACGCGCAGCGGCCGAACTTCACGTCCTTGATGATGCCGCAGTGCTTGACGACCGTGCCGGAGCCTATCTCGCCGTAGTAGCCCCGTCGCGCGTCGAAGGCGCCCTGGGTCATGGCGGCGAAGCGGTCCATGAGCGCGTGGTCGTCCCGCTTCTTGGCCCAGAGCCAGGCGTCGCCGCAGGTCATGCCGTCGAAGGGGTAGACCGAACGCCCTCCCGCCTCGTTCATGAGGTCGAGCTTGACCCGGAGCGACTCGTCCTCGCCTTCCTTGACGATGCCGTTGCCGAACTTCGCGTGGTCGGTGGCGGCGATTTCGCGGTTGGTGAAGAGTATGCAGCTATCCCCGATGACGTAGTGGGAGACGTAGGCGCAATCGTGGATGGCGCAATTGTCGCCGATATCGCACGAGACGATGCGCGAATCGGTGATGCCGACAGGCAGGCGGAGGTCGTGGTGTTCGAGGATCAGGCGTTCGAGCCGGCCGATGCGGACGAGGCCGGCGAACTCGTTGTTCTTGATCAGGTCCGGATCGAAGGGATCGCGCACCAGGATGCGCGCCCAGTCGGTGCACGAATTGCGGTTCTTGACCAGGGCCTCGAGCTCCTCGGCGCGCAGGCCGCGCCAGGACGAGGCGGGCTTTCCGACCTGGAGTTCCCGGAACGCGTATTCGTCGGCGCCGCCGTGCAGGTACCTGGGGTCGACGAAGCCGTAGCCAAGCGCCCGCTCCGATTTCACGATCACGTCTTCGCTCATGGGGCGAATCGTAACGCGCCGGGGGGAACGGGGCAATACGGTGGCGCCTGGCGGGTCCGATACGGCGTTCTCCGGCGCCGCCTTCGGCCATCCGGGCCGGAACGAAGCCCCCATTGACATGGATGGCCGATTTTAGGCAAGGTTAGCCATGTCATTCCCCGAATTCGCGACCGACGATCCCGTCGCGTTGGAAGTCGAGCGCGCCGCCTTCGAGGTCTACCCCTTGCTCCTCAAGGCCGACAATCGCGTGCTCCGCGACCAGTACGCCATCGCCTTCGCGAACATCCTCGGCGAGGCCGGGGAGTTCCACCAGTACGTCTCCGGCTCCTCGGGCGAACGCCTGGCCCGGATAGACCGCCTGCTCGAGACCTTCCGACACAATTCCGACCTGCTCATCTCCAAGACCTGGGTAGAGAAACACGACCAGAAGGCCAAGGACGCCGTCCATGAGAGCCTGGCCGCCTTCGTGACCGAGTTCCGGCAAGGCGCGGTGAACCGTGCCTTCCCCCACTTCGTCGACCTGGCCACCGGCATCGGGCGCCTGCTCTTCGGCGAGGTCGCAGAATCGCCGGAATTCATCGCCTACGCCTTCCGCATCGACCCCAAGCTCGGCCTCTTCTACTGGTATGTCGGACAGCTCGCCGACCAGGGCCGCGACGACTGCGACGAGGATCTCAAGGTACTCGAGCTCCTGATCGGCATCCACTTCCTCGCCAGCTTCTAGCGCAAGAAACCACGGAGAAAAAAGAAAACCACGGAGGCACGGAGTTCGGGAGGGAAGAGGGAGGAATACCCGAGTCGATTATTCGATTCGATATTTCTCCCTCTTTATTATTCTTCTCCCTCTTGGCTCTGTGCCTCCGTGTCTCCGTGGTTTCTTTGATCCTCAGCGCTTTTTCTCGAAGTGGCTGAATTCCATGCTGAAGCTGGCACGGCCCTGGCTGACCGAGCGCAGGCTCGTGGTGAAGCCGAACATGGCCGCGAGCGGCGCCTCCGCGTGGACGACCTCTATGGCGGCTTTCGAGTCCGCGCCGTGGATCAGGCCGCCGCGCTGGGTCACCAGGCTCATCGATTCGCCCAGGAAGTCCTTGGGCGTCATGATGTCCACCTTCATGACGGGTTCGAGCATCACCGGGTCGGCCTTGCGCGCGGCCTCATCGTAGCCCATGGCGCCGCAGGCCTCGAAGGCGAGCGGAGTCGAGAGGAGCTCGTCGTACTCGATGCCGACGAGCGTCACGCCTACGTCCACCGCGGGATACCCGAACTGGATGCCGCCCGCGAAGGCGTTGGTGACGCCGCGCTCGATAGCGTCCCAGATCTCGTCCGGCACGCCGCGCTCGCGCACCGCGCGCTCGTAGCGGTTGCCCGTGCCGCGGGGCAGGGGCTCGACGCGGAGCTTCACGCCCGCGACGTTCTCCTTGCCGGCTATGACCTTGCGGAATTCCTGCGAGTGCTCCACGGCCTTGGTCACGGACTCCCGGTAGCTGACCTGGGGGTTGCCGACGCGGGCGTCCACCTTGAACTCGCGGATGGCGCGCGTCACGAGGACGTCGAGGTGCAGCTCGCCCATGCCCGAGATGACGAGCTGGCCGGTCTCCTCGTTCTCCTTTGCCGCGAAGGTCGGATCCTCGCGCTGCAGGAGCTCGAGCGTGTCCTTGAGCTTGTCCCGGTCGGATAGGGTTTTGGGCTCGATGGCCACGGAGATGACCGGCTCGGGGAAGTGCATGCGCTCGAGCAGGACCGGCCATCCTTCGCTGCCGACCGTGTCCCCCGTGCGCGCGCCCTTCATGCCGACGAAGACAGCGATGTCTCCGGCCGCGAGCTCCTCGATGGCTTCGGAGCGGTTGGCGTGCATGCGCAGGATGCGCGTGACCCGCTCGCGCTTCTTCAGGGCCACGTTGTAGACCGTGCCGGCGTTCCGGATGATCCCCGAGTACATCCGAACGAAGCAGAGCGGACCGGCTTCGCGGTCGTGCTGGACCTTGAAGACGAGGCCGAGCGGGTCGCCGGAGGGGTCGCAGGACACGTCGATCTCGGTTTCCTTCTTGAGGTGGTGGGCCTTCGCGGGCGGCACCTCGTGGGGCGCGGGCAGGTAATCGACGATGGCGTCGAGCACGGCCTGCACGCCGACGTTGCGGCGGCTCGCTCCGCAGAAGCTCGGTACGATGTGCCGCGCCAGGGTCTGCGCGCGAATGGCTTTCCGCATGAGTTCGGCGGGAATCTCCGCGCCTCCGAGGAATAGCTCGGTGATCTCGTCGTCGTGCGAGGCGAGCGCGTCCACGAGCTTTTCGCGCCAGGCCTCGGCCTCGGGTCTGCGGGCGGCATCGACGGGCGAACGGGCTATTGTCTGCCCGTTGTCCTCCTGGTTCCAGCGGAGCTCTTCCATGGTGATCAGGTCGACGGCGCCTTCGAACCCGGATTCCTTGCCTATCGGAATCATGACCGGCACCGGGTTGGCGCCGAGCTTCTCCTTCATGTCCTCGAGCACCGCGAAGAAGTCGGCGCCGAGCCTGTCCATCTTGTTCACGTAGGCGATGCGCGGAACGTGGTAGCGGTCCGCCTGGTGCCAGACCGTCTCCGACTGCGGCTCGACGCCGCCCACCGCGCAGAACACCGCCACCGCGCCGTCCAGCACGCGAAGCGCCCGTTCCACCTCGGCCGTGAAGTCGACGTGGCCGGGCGTGTCGATGATGTTGATCTGGTGGTCGCGCCAGAA
>JAFGNN010000038.1 GCA_016926955.1 Spirochaetales bacterium
CAGGGCCGAGACCGGCAAACAGGCCGCCTTCTCCGAAGGCGTGCGCGCGGCCTCGGGCGGACTCGGCGAACGGACCGACGCCGTGCGCGCCTCGGCGCTCGAGATCGGCGAACGCACCGGGAAGCTGGTCGACGAGGTGCGACGACTCTCGGAAGCCGCGGGCAAGGCGCAGGCCGTCATCGACGAGCTAAAAGCCCTGGCGTCGCGCTGACCCGTATCGTGCTACAATCCCGCCGCGTCCGGCGCCCGGTCGAAGGGCCGGACAAAAAAAAGGAGCGGACATGAAACGAATCGTCCCCGCGGCCGCGCTCGTCCTCGCGGCGCTCGTCCTCCTCTCGTCGTGCCTTCCGGGCGACGGCAAGGCCACAGCCGAGAAGCCCGCCGGTTTCTGGGCGGGAGCCTGGCACGGCATCGTCGCGCCGGTATCGCTCGTGGTGCAGATCTTCAAGCCTTCGATCCGCATCTACGAGAGCGTCAACAAGGGATTCTGGTACGACTTCGGCTTCTGGCTGACCATCACCTCGGCGATCGGCGGCTCCGGGGCCGCGGCCTCGCGCGGACGCCGCAAGTACAGGATATCGGTCGAGTCCTGAAAGCCGAAGCCGCGTCGCCCGTACGCGGCGACGCGGCGGGAACTAAGCCGTCCCACCGGGCCGTCACGGCCCCGGGGGACGGCTTCGTTCCGTCATGGCACTTCCAGGTCAAGGTCCTTCGACGCGCGCTTCGTCCGCTCCGCAATCCGCGCCTCGGTACGCGGCGCGTACCAGTCGATGCGGCGCGTGAGCGTCATCGCCGCGGCCACCAGCGCGAACAGCCCAGCGGAGCCCAGCAGCAACGCGTAGTCCTCGGAGGACAGCGAAACGTAGAGCCAGGCGTAGAGCGCCGCCAGCACCGGCAGCATCAGGAGACCGCGGGGCGAGCGGATGGCCGAGACGGCGTAACTCGCGACGAGCCCCGAACAGGCCAGCGCCGCGAGCGCGTAGGCGGCGGCGAAAGGCATCAGTTCCGAGAGCGAAAGCAGCAGCAGGAAGAACACCGCGTCCGCGAGCCCCACCAGGGCGTACTGGACGGGATGGATGCGCGCGCCCGCCAGAAGCTCGAAGAGGAACAGCACCGCGAAGGGCACGACCACGAAGAGAACGCCGTAGCGCACCGCCCGCGAACTCATGGCGTACGCGTCGACGCCGGGCAGCAGGTCGAGGCCGAACGCGGTCCGGTCCGCGAATCGCAGGTCGAGCGCGTCCGGATCGACAGCGAGCGGAAGGCTCTGCGCGCTGGCCGGAATGTACCAGGACGCCGAGAAGCCGTCCTCGTCGAGCGAGCGATCCACCGGCGAAACGAAGCCGCGGAACGAGGGCGATGGCCAGTTGCCCGAAAGCGCCGCGCTCACCTCGCCGGCCGGTTCGAGCAGGCGGAAGGACAGGCCGCCGCGGAGCACCACGCGGGCCGAGAAGGCGATCGCCCCAGTCGCCGCGCCGGACTCGAGGGGCGCCGCTGCGCCGATCGCGCAGTCCCAGGCGAAGCCCTCGCGGGGCTCCGCCTCGATGCCCAGGTCGGCGCCGCCCAGGCTGACCCGGGGCGGTTCCGCGAGCGAGCGGGTGTCGGGGAGCTCGAAGCGAAGCCGCGCGCGGGCCCAGTCGAGGACGGCGCCGGGCGGCAGGGCGGCGGACCGACGGGCCGCCTCCTTGTCGAAGGCGCCGTCAAGGTCGAGCGTTACGCGCAGGACCGGCGCCTCGAACAGGCCGCGCACGCGCGCCTCGGTGGGCAAAGCCCCCTTCACCCCGATCCTGGCCGGGAAAAGCAGGAGCTCTCCCGAGCTCGTCAGATCCTTGCCGACGACGCGGGTCCAGGGTACCAGCAGGTAGGGGCCAAGCAGGGCTGGACGGCCGCCCTCGGGCTCGACGATGGACCGGACCGCCTCGTCGCGGTATTCCATGCGGTCGTCGACGAGTTCGCCGACCAGGGCCAAGGGGATCAGGAAGACGATGACGAGGAAGGCGATGGCGAGGGCCTTGAAGCCGGGACCGAAGAAGGCGCGCCGGAAATCGGGTAGCGACATGTTTCTTTCCTCCTTGATTGCCTCGGACTCCGCCCGCAGCGTTCCGGACGGGTCCGCGATGCTTGAGCATGTCGCGCGATTGCGGCAGAAATGCGGCGGGTTGAGGTTTTCCGGACGTCACCGCGGCCGCGTGGCCAGCTCCTCCCTGTTCAGGCGGCGGGAAGTAGCAGAACGAAACGGGCGCCGCCTTCGTCGCGGTTCTCGGCGCGCAGGGTACCGCCCTCCGCCTCGGCCAGGGCCTTGGCCAGCGAAAGCCCGAGGCCGGCGTGCCGCTCGGCGCTCCCGCCAGCCCGGCCGGGTTCCCCGCCCCCGTCGGGCCGCCAGCTGAAGAAGCGCTCGAACACGCGTTCGAGGTTTCCGGCCGCGATGCCGGGTCCGTCGTCCTCGACCCTGATCTCGACGAAGCGCGCCGCCGGCGCTCCGTCCCGGCTCCCGAACGAGACCACGACTTCCGAGCGCGCGAAGGAGGCCGCGTTGTCGACCAGGTTGCCGAGCATGCTGCCGAGCCGGGAGGCTTCCATGGCCACGGCGAGGCCGGCCGGTCCCTCGATCCGGCAAGGGATGGCGGATCGCCCCGCGGGTCGGCAAGCGGCGTCCTCTCCGTCCCCCTCGCCTGAGAGCGCGAGGGCGGGATTCCGCGCGCAGACGGCCCGGCAGGCGGCCCCCAGCTCCAGGCGTTCGCGCTCTCCGCCCGGGGCTTCGGCGGCGGAGATGCGCCGCAAGCCCAGGGCCAGGGAAGAGAGCCGCTCGGTTTCCGCGACTATGGAGGCGTGGAAGCGGGAGCGGTCGGCGGCGGAGGACGCGGATTCGGCCAGCTCCGCGGAGGAGCGGATAGCCGCCAGGGGGTTGCGGAATTCGTGGCTGACGTCGGCGGCGAAGGCTTCCGTCCGCCGCATGCGGTCCTCGAGGCGCTCGAGCAGGGCCCTGAAGGCGCGCGCCAGGTCGCCGAACTCGTCGCGGCGACGGAAATCGGGGAAGGCGGACGCGGGATCGGCGCGGGCGTCGAGGGCGGTCACCGCGGCGCGCCTCAAGCGCTCCACCGGCGCTATCAGGACGAAGGCCAGGAGCAGCGAGATCAGGCCCGCGGCGACAAGCGACCAGAGGAAGACGCGCCCCGCGTCGAGTCGGAGCGCGTAAAGCTCCGACAGTATGCGCCAGGTCGACTGCGAGACAAGGACCACTCCGGCGGGCCGACCCTCGCGGAGCACCGGCACCGCGCTGTAGAGGGTCACCGAGACCTGGCCCCCCGAAGAGACGCGGGTTGCCGAGCCGTAACGCCCCTCCAGGGCGGCGCGGATCTCCACGCCGTCGAGGACGGTCTTGCCCGAGTAGAAGTCCGCCGAGCCGAAGGCCGGCCGCGGAGGGGCGAAATACCTGCGCCAGAGCCGCGCCGGGGTGGAGAGCAACTGGTAGAGGAAGGTCTCGTTGGCCGCGGGATCGACCCCCGGGCTCCCGTCGGTCGCTCCGGCGGCCTCGACGGGGGACGCGCCCCCGTCGACAGATACCTCGAGCGAGCGCGACACGACATATGTGGATGACAACGAACCCGGCTTCGCCCCGGGCGTATCGGCCGCTTCCTCGGGCGGACCGGAGGAGTCCGCGAGCAGGCGGCCTTCCGGGTCCACGACCCGGTAGCGGGCGGTGCGCCGGTCGCCGATGGCGTCGATCATGTCGCGGGCGCTGGCGGCATCGAGGGGCGAGCCGCCGAGCCAGGCGGCGCAGAGACGCGCCTGCTGGGCGAGCGACTGCTCGAGCGAGTCGAGCAGGCCGCGCTCGTAGGTGTCGAGGAGCAGGAAGGAGGCGACCGGCAGGAAGACGAGAAGGATGTCGAGCGCGAAGATGAGGTAGGCCACCCTGGTCCGGCCCCGCCGCGGGGTCCTGGCGTCGCCCTTCGCGCCGCGGCCCCGCGGGGACGGCGCAAAACCCGCGCCCGCGACATTCACGCTCCGCTCCCGGGCCCGGCCAGCCGGTAGCCGAGGCCGTAGACCGTCTCGATGGGGGCCGCCTCGCCGCCTGAGCCCGCGATCTTCCGCCTGAGCCGCTTGACGTGGCAGTCGACGGCCCGCTCGTTCAGGTACTCGTCCTCCGGATACATCGCCGCCTGAAGCACCTCGCGGGTGCGCACCACCCCCGGAGCCCTGACCAGGGATTCGAGCAGGCGGAACTCGCTCAAGGTCAGGCGCACCGGTCGGCCTCCGACGCGCGCCTCGAAACGGTCCGGATCGAGCTCGAAGCCGGCGGCTGCCAGCGCGAAGGTGCCGGGCGGGGCGGCGGGTCCGGTCGGGACCGGGCCAGGCTGCGCGACCGGAACGACGGGCGCGGCGATGCGGGCGCGGCGGAGCAGGGCGCGCACGCGGGAACGGAGCTCCCGAAGCGAGAAGGGCTTGCACAGGTAATCGTCGGCGCCGAGTTCGAGACCGAGCACGCGGTCGAATTCCTCGTCCTTCGAGGTGAGGAACATGACCGGCACCGCCGCGTCGACGGACCGGACGCGGCGGAGCACCTCGAGCCCGTCCGCGAGCGGCATCTTGATGTCGAGGAGGAGAAGGTCCGGCTTCGCCGCCCCGAAGGCCTTCCAGGCGGACTCGCCGTCGGCGGCCGTCTCGACGGCGTAGCCTTCCGCCTCGAAGGCGTAGCGGAGATTGTCGCGGAGGACGGGCTCGTCGTCCGCGACGAGCAGCTTGGCACGGGCATCCATCATGGAGCGGATTCTAGCGCCCGGGCGGCCGGAAACGCTATACTCCCCGCCATGGACAAAGGCATGTTCCGGAAGGCGCTCCGCGCCGTCCTGCTTTCCCTCGCCGGCCTTGTCGCGGCCGCGCTCGCCGCGCTCGCCATCGTCGTCGCCGTGCTGGCCGCCGGCCGCGCGGCCGACCGCCGCGACCAGGCCGCCCGCCTCGCGTCCTACCGGGCCGAGGCGCCGGCAGCCGCCCCCTCGCTCGCCGCCGACCTGGAAATTCCCGACGGCCTGCCCTTCGCCCGCCTCCGCCTGCTGGCCACCCACAACAGCTACCGCGCGGCGGGTAGCCGGCTTGGGCTCTTCCTGGTCGGCCTCGTCGAGCCGGAATGGCCCGCGAAGCTCGCCTACGCCCACCGAAGCCTGCGCGAACAGCTCGATGCGGGCGTGCGCTCCTTCGAGCTCGACCTGCGCCCCAAAGGCCGCGGCTTCGTCATGTCGCACGTGCCCCTCGTCGACCAGCGCTCCGTCGCGCCCGATTTCGGGCTGGCCCTCGAGGAGCTCGCGCTCTGGTCCGACCGCAATCCGGGCCACCTGCCGGTCGTCATCATCGTCGAGGCCAAGGACGACTACGCCTTCCTCGATCCCTTGCTCGGCCCCTGGGACCTGGCCGCCTTCGGCCGCCTCGATACCGCCCTGCGCGAAGGACTCGGGACGCGCCTCTACACCCCCGACGAGTTCCGCGGCGACCGCCCCGACCTGCCGACTGCCCGCTGGCGCGACGGCTGGCCAAACGTCAGCGAGCTCCGCGGCCGCTTTGTCTTCGTCCTGCACGAGGACGAGCGGCACCGCGCCACCTATACCCGTGACCGAAGCGCCCTGGAAGGCGCCGCCCTCTTCGTCTGCTCGCCGCCCGGCTCGCCCGACTCGGGCTTCGCCATCCTGAACGACGCGACCGACCTCGCGTCCATCAAGAATGCCCTCCGCGAGGGTCTCATCGTGCGGACCCGCGCGGACGCCGACCTCGAAACCTCGGCCGCGCGTCTCGAAGCCGCCCTTGTCTCGTTTGCCCAGATCGTCTCGACGGACTACCCGCCCTACGCGCCCGCGCCCGACGGCTATGTCGCGAGCCTCCCCGGCGGGGCCTACGCCGACGACCGCGGCGGCCCCGTCCGCGGCGACTGAAGGCCCGGCGGCAGCGGGCGGGCAGCGCCATGACCATCGACATCCTCTGCAAGGTGGTGGACAACTACGGCGACGCTGGCGTCGTTCTGCGCCTCGCGCGCGCCCTCTCGGAGCTCCCCGACCCGCCCCGGCTCCGCGTCGTCACCGACGGCCCCGAGGCCTTCCGCGCACTCGGCCTCACCGTCGACGCCGCCCTGCCGGTCCAGCCTTTCGGCACCCTGCCCGAAGCCCGGCTCTACGCCTGGGGCGGCGCCGCCCCGGAGAGCGCCACCACCGCTTCGGCCGCCCCGGCAAGCGCCCCGTCCGGCTCCGCCCCCCCCCACCCCGACTTCGTCCGCGAGCGGCCGCGCATCGTCCTCGAGTGCTTCGCCTGCGGCCGCCCGCCCTGGCTCGACGGGCTCCTCTTCGACGCCACCGACCAGGACCCGCGCCTCGTCGTCAACCTCGAGCACCTGAGCGCCGAACCCTGGACCGTCGAGCTCCACCGCATGCTCTCGGCCACCAGATCGGGACTCGTGCGGAAACGCATCTTCATGCCCGGCTTCGCCGACGGCACGGGCGGACTCGTCATCGACCGGAGCTTCCGCGAAGCCCTCGGGAAGTGGCGCCCCCTCCGCGACGCAGCCGCCCTCGGCACGCCCGGCGCCCGGGAGGCCTTGGCCGCGGCCCGCGCCGACCTGGCCCGGCGCGCCGGCATCGCCCTGCCCCCCGGGACGGAGACCGCTCTCTGGGTGCCCCTCTTCAGCTACGAACACGACTACCGCGACATGGCCGCCGACTTCTCGGCCTTCGCCCGCGAAAACGGCCGCGACGTGTGCGTCTTGGCCGCGCCCGGCCGGAGCACCGGATCGGTGCGACGAGCCTTCGCCGGATGCCCCGAAGGCGTCCGCTTCGTTCCCCTGCCCTTCCTTCCCCAGGAAACCTGGGACGAGCTCGTCCTGGCCGGCGACTTCCCCATCGTGCGCGGCGAGGATTCCTGGGCCCGGGCCGCCCTGGGCGGAGCGCCCTTCCTCTGGCATGCCTACCTGCAGGACGGCGCCCACCAACAGGTCAAGGTCCGAGCCTTCCTCGACACGCTCGAGCCCTTCGCGCTCGCCACGCCCGGGGGCAAGGCCTTCTTCCCCGCCCTCGCGACGCTCTACCTCGCCTTCAACGAACGCTTCGCGGATTCCCCCGAGGCAGGCGGCGCCGAAGGCCTCCTGCCCGTCCTCCGTTCGCTCGACGCCCTCCGGCCCGCCTTCCGGGCCCTCGCCGACAGCCTCTCCGCCCGCGGCGACCTCGCCGCGCACCTGATGACATTCCTCGGCGAAATCGTGTAGAATCTCCCAGCTTCATTCCGTGACGCACCCGCGCCGGGCGGTAGGCCCGGCCTTGGAATCCGATAGACCAGAGGACAGGTATCCCCATGCTCATGACTTCCGACATCCGCGTCGGCACCGTTTTCAAGGCAGGCAACGACGTCGTCGTCGTCCAGCGCCTGCTCGGCATCAAGGGCGGCCGCAACGGCCAGGTAAAGCGCATGCGCGTCCAGAACATAATCACCAAGTCGACCTCCGAGCTCGGACTCGACATGGGCGAGAAATTCGAGGACGTGCAGCTCGAGTACAAGAACATGAAGCTCTCGTACATCGACGGCGACAACTACGTCTTCATGGACATGGAGACCTACGACCAGGTCGAGTTCTCCAAGGAAGTGCTCGGCGACAACGCCGGTTACGTCCACCCCGAGGACGACTTCGAGGTCGAGGTCGCGTACTACGAGGAGCAGCCGGTGTCCATCACCGTGCCGACCAACGTCGTCCGCACCATCACCTACTGCGAACCCGGCATCAAGGGCGATACCTCCGGCAAGACCTACAAGCCCGCCACGCTCGACACCGGACTCGAGGTCTCGGTGCCGCTCTTCTGCGACATCGGCACCAAGATCGTCATCGACACCCGCGACGGCAGCTTCCTCGAGCGCGCGAAGTAAGCGCAGCCCATAACGCCTCCGCGAAAGCAAGGCCGCGTCCCCGTGTGGGGCGCGGCTTTTTTTTGACCTCACACAAAGGCACAAGGCACGAAGGAGAGAGAGAAGCAAAAGGTGAAAAAACTCAGGACGATTGGGGGAACAGGCGCCGGGGCCCTTGCCCGCTACGCGTTGACCGGGGGCGGCGTTTCCGCTTTTTCCGGGTGCGGGCGGGGCGGCCTTCGCGGCGAGGGCTTTTTCCTTTACACGAGGGCGCAGCTCCCGCTATGCTGGTCTTCCGAAAGGAGCCTATGCCCATGAAAAAAGCCGCGGCCTTCCGCTCGGTCCTGAACCCCAAGCCGCCCATACTCGTCTCGTGCCGGGGCAAGGACGGCAAGGACAACGCCCTGGTCGTCGTCTACGCCTGCAACTGCAGCTACGACCCGCCCATGCTCATGGTCGGCGTCGTGCCGTCCCGGCATTCCTGGACCCTCATCAAGGAGTCCGGCTGTTTTGTCGTGAACCTGACTCCGCCCTCGATGAAGGCGGCCTTCGACTATCTCGGCTCGCACTCGGGCCGCGACGGCGACAAGCTGGCCGCCGCGGGGGTCCGCGTCGAGAACGGGCTCAAGGTAAACGCGCCCATCCTCACGGACTGTCCGGTCAACATAGAATGCACGGTGGTCGACTCCGTTCTGACCGGCTCGCACGAGATGTTCATCGGCCGGATCGAGCACGTCCACGCGGACGCCCACCTTGTCGGCGATGACGGCAAGATAGACTGGAGCCGCGTCGAGTTCCTTTCCCTTTCGTAACGGCGAAGAAACGGCCCGATCGGCGGGCCGCGATGACCGACAGGAGGTATCAGATGCCCGAATTCTCCTCGCCCTTTTCCGGCATGCGCAGCGACCGCAAGCTCAGCGACGCCGAGCTCGTCCGCGCCATCCGCTTCATGATCGCCGCGGAGTACGAGGCCATCCAGCTCTACATGCAGCTGGCCGAGTCCACCGACAACAAGCTGGCCCAGGACGTTTTGGTCGACATCGCGAACGAGGAGCGCGTCCATGCCGGCGAATTCCTGCGCCTGCTCAAGGAGCTCGCTCCCGACGAGGAGGACTTCTACCGCGAGGGCGCGGAGGAGGTCGAGGAGGAGCTTGCCGAAGGCGGCGGCGCCGGCTGATCCGCGGCGCCGGATATAGGGCCTATCGCCTTCGCCGCTCCGGACGGGTGCAATAAAGCTGACTCGGAAACTTGATATAGATACTAGTATATTGATACTTATTGACATATTCCCGTCCCCGGGGCATCATGAGCGGGTCCGCGACGCGGACCCGGCGCTCGCCCTCTCGACGCCGGAACAATACCCTTGGAGACTCCAATGAAGAAGACCGCCATCATCCTCGCCCTCGTCGCGCTCGTTCTCGCGAGTTGCGCCACCGCCGGCCCCGCCCTCGCCGCTGTTCCCGCTCCCGTGGCTTCCGCCGCCGCCAAGGACTCGCCCATCACCATGGCGAACCTCGACGCCTTCCTCTTCCGCTCCGACGTCCAGGTTGTCGACCTCCGCAACTTCGAGGAATACTTCAACTCCGGCTACGTCCGCGGCGCCGAGATCATCCCCTTCTTCCAGTACCTGGACACCCGCATGGCCACCCGCGGCACCGTCGACGGCAAGGCCAGCTGGGACGCCAGCCTCGCCACCGTCAACGCGGCCTTCCCGCTGTCCAACTACTTCGTGCCCGGCAAGACCATCGTCCTCTTCTGCGCCTCCGGCACCCGCGCCGCCTACGTGAAGACCCTGCTCGAGAAGGCCGGCTACACGGTCTTCAACGCGGGCGGCTTCAAGGACTACGCGGGCGCCCACAAGGTCCTCGGCGACGGCGTCTACAAGCTCCCGGCGGGTATGTTCTGATGAAAGGCGCCAAGCTTCTCGCCCTGGCCGCCCTGGCCGCCCTGGCGCTCGCTTCCTGCGCCACGGCGCCCGCGGGCGCGGCCCGGCCCGCCTCCATCCCCGGAGCGGCGCGCATCCTTCCCGTCACCCACATCGACGGTTTCGGCACCGAGACTGACGAGCTGGCCTGGATCGCCTGGGAATTCGAAGCCCAGACCTACGTCCGCTACCAGATCGCCTACATCTCGTGCACCTGCCGCCAGGAATCGGTCAACAAGCACTCGATGCTCTTCCTCGAGATCGCCAAGGGCTCGACGGGCGGCCGCATCCACAAGATCACCTTCGACTACTGGGGCGACAGCCCGGTCATGCCCGAGGGCACGACGCGCAAGGAGATCGAAGAGGGCTGGATGCCCCAGCTGGTCAACGTGAAGCTGGAGGACATCCAGCCGATCGACACCATCGCGGGCGCCACGGTCACCACGGTCAATCTCAAACAGATCACCAAGGCCGTGCTCGACTACCACAACGCGAAGTACACCGCGGCCGTCGAGGCCCCGATGTTCGACGTGGACGCCACCAGCTCCGCCTCCAGCGAAGGCTGGGAGTAAGTCCCTTTCCGACCCCCTATCGCCGCCCCGCGCCAGCCGCGGGGCGGTTTTTTTTCCGTCGTCTTTCGGGGAGAATCGGCGCCGTAGCCCGCGCTCGCTTCGCGTCGACCCGAGGCGGCGCGGCCGCGTTTTCCGCGGGGGGCGACGGGGGCCTCGAGGCGCGGACGCCCGGGCGCCTTTCCGCTATACTCGCATCCATGCCGGATATCGCGTCGCCCGATCGAAACCCGCCCGCGCCCTTCGCCTGCCTCGTCGTGGGCGGCGGCCCCGCGGGGCTTTTCGCCGCCGTCTCGTGCGCGGACGCGCTCGCTGGACGCGGCCTGCCGCCCGAGGCGCGCCGCGTAGCCGTGCTGGAAAAGGGGCCGCGCGCGGGGCGCAAACTGCTCGCGTCCGGCTCCGGCCAGTGCAACCTGACCCATGACGCCGACGCGGAAGAATTGCTCGACCATTACGGCGGCCCCGAAAAAGGGCGCTTCCTGAAGCCCGCCCTCCACGCCTTTCCGCCGCTCGCCCTGCTCGCCTGGTTCCGCGAGCGCTCGCTCGAGTTCTCGGTCGAGGCGAACGGCAAGGTCTTTCCCGCCAGCCGCAAGGCCCTCGACGTGCTCCGCGTCCTCGAGGCGGAGGCGCTCGCGCTCGGCGTGGAAATCCGCCCGGGCGCGCGCGCGGCTTCGGTCGCGCGGTACGGCGACGCGTTCGCGGTCGCCGCCGACGGAAGCCCGGAACCGCTCCGCGCGCTGACCCTCGTGCTGGCCACGGGCGGGCGCTCCTACCCTAAGCTCGGCTCCGAAGGAGACGGCTACGCGCTCGCGGCCGCGCTCGGGCACCGGCTAGTCGAGCCGCGCCCCGCCCTCGCCTCGCTCTCCGTGAAGGACTACCGCTTCGCCGACTACGCGGGGCTCTCATTCCCCGGGGCGCGCTTCTCGGTCCGCCGCGGCGGCAGGAAAAGCGCGGAGCATTCGGGCGACGTGCTCCTGACGCACGAGGGGCTTTCCGGACCCGGCATCCTCGACGCCTCGCGCGGCATCACCCCGGGCGACTCCGTCGAACTCGAGCTTGCGGGGCTTTCGCCCGAGGCGTTCCGCGAACGCCTTTCCGCGGAGCTTTCGCGCGCGCCCACAGCCTACGTCAAGAACGCCGTGGCCTCGTGCGGCGTCCCGAAGCGCCTCGCGGAGGGCCTGGTCGAAATGGCCGGCGCCGAGCCCTGGGTCACCGGCGCCACCTTGCGCCGCGAGCACCGCGAGGCCCTGGTCCGCCTCACCGCCGCCTGCCCCTTCGAAGTGGAAGCCCTCGCCCCCTGGGACGAGGCCATGGCGACGGCCGGCGGCGTCGCGCTCGCGGACGTGTCGCCAAAAACCATGGAGTCGCGCCTGGCGCCCGGCCTCTACTTCGCCGGCGAGCTTCTGGACCTCGACGGCGACTCGGGCGGCTACAATTTGCAGGCGGCGTTCTCGACGGGGGCGCTCGCGGGAAGGTCGGCGGCGGCTAAACTGTCGGTTTAACAAAAGCCACCGCAGGCCCTAAGGCCCGCGGCGGCGATCATCAATGCGTAGCTCCGTTCAGAATTCCGTACCTCCGAACAGGTAGACCATCTCCGGATAGATGGCGTCTGCGCCGCTCACCTCGGCCGCCACGTTCCTGTAGATGTTGTTCATGTGGGTCGCTTCATCCCTCCCGGGCATGGTCAGGACCGCCTGTACCATCCAATGCCCGTCCGGAACGCCGACCAAAGAAAACGAGAGGGGAAAGTCGGCGGCAGCCACCGGGGTCCCCATGCTCATGGGGCCGTAAGTCCCTGTATCCATATCGTAGATGATCACGTACAGGTCGCGCGGGCCGTCAAGGGGAAGCAACACGTCCATCGGGATGGTCAAGGCATGCCCGAGCGGGGCTCCTTCGACGTCGAGCGTGAAATCCAGGTACGCGGAGCACACGGTACTCCCATCGCCGTCGAGGGCTCGTACGACGAAGGATTTTGGGCCCTTGGTCATGCCGCCGAGGTCCAGCGTCGCACTGAAGGCCGACCCGACTATCTCGGCGGGAATCATTCCCTCCAAATCGTACCCGAAGGGGTTGAAGCCCACGTAGATCGAATCGATCTCCCCGTTCGGGTCGACGAAGCTTCCGGCGACGCTCATGGAAGCGCTGGTCACGATCGCGCCCGCCGCGGGACTCGTGACCTCCACCGTCGGCGGCAGGGGCCGGGTCACGAGAACCGAGTAGGTCCGGGTGGCGACTCCGTCGGCCGCGGTGACGGTGATGTCGACGTTGGTCTCGCCATACTGCAGTTCGAGGGAAAGCGCCGGGTGGGCGACGATGGCCCCGGCGTTCGCCGGCGTCGCATCGATGCTGGAAATGTAGCCGTAATTGCTGGCGACCGATGCGGTGTAGTTCGTCTCTTCAGGATCGAATGGTGGCGTCAAAGCCAGGGGGCTTCCATAGGAGCCGACCGAGAGCGAGGTGAGGCTCGGGTCGTTCGAGGCTCCGGCGGCCGCCCGCTTGATGGTCACCGTATGGGCCGAGGTGAAGGTCCCGTATTCCGAGGTCGACAGGATCTCGAGAACGACCGGGGCGCCGCCCGCCGTTCCGAGCGGTATTTCGACTGGAGCGGTGTAGACGGACCGGGTCGCCCAGGCGTCGAGGCTGTATTCCACGATGGCGGTGGGGAATTCCGGCGTGAGCGAAAGGGTCACGGAGGCCGTCCCGGTCGACGCGGCCAACTCATATCCTTCGAGCTTGGGGTCGAATTCGAGGGCGAGCGGCGAAAGCTCGAGGATCGAGAGCCTCGACCCTTCGGGCGCGAGCATGACGGCCCGGAGCGTGTACGTCCGGGTCGTGACGCCGTCCTGGGCGACCACCACGATCTCGCGGCTGTTCGAACCTTCCGCGAGCGCCCAGGGGCCGGTTGCGGAGACGGACGCTGCCGCGTCGGCGGCGCTCGCGGAAATCCAATACACGCCGTAGCCGTAGGGCAGGTCCTCGAGTCCGTACTCCAGGATTCCGGGATCGAACGCGGGCGACAACGGAGCCGGGCTGCTCTCGCCGTCTTCCACCGCGATGGAGGCGAGGCTCGCGTCATCGGATTCGTCCAGCCTGGCGCGCGTGATGGAAACCGTGTAGGTTCTCTTCGTGACCCCATCCTCCGCGGTCACAGTCAGCGCGGCGTCCGTCACGGATCCGTAATCGCCGAGGGTGACGACGCCCTCGCCCTCAAGTGTCGCGGAAGCGTCGGCGGCGGTAGCGGCAATCGTCACCTGGGTGATGCTGCGTCCTACCTTGCCCGAAAAGCCGCCGGCTTCCTTGTCGAAGACCGGCGTGAGCGCGACCGGCCCGCTGGATGCGGAAACGGAGAGCGACGAAAGGTACGCGCCGCTCGAAAGCCCGGTGTCGGCAGGGTCTTCCGTCGGCGCGGGCGGACCGAAGAGGTCGCACGAAACCGTGAAAAACGCGAGCGCGGCCATAAGGGCCGCAGGCAAAATCGAGGTGAACGATGATTTGGACATGATGATTCTCCCTGCATGGACAATGCGGGCGAGCGTAACTCCGGCGCTGGCCGGCGCCAATGGCAAGCTGTTCGAAACCGAACGCACGCGGGTAGGACCGGGGGGTCTAGCCCGGAATCCTTCGAAGCCAGGCTCAGGCGCCTGGCCGCTCCATCCTGGCGATCTTCCCGAGCCGCTCAGCGTGCCTTCCGCCCTCGTACTTCGCGGCAATGAAGGCGGCGAGGATGTCGGCGGGCTTTTCCGCGTACGTCACGCGGCCGCCCATCGCGATGAAGTTCGCGTCGTTGTGCTCGCGCGCGAGGCGGGCGGTGAACGAGTCATGCACCAGGGCGCAGCGGATGCCGTCGACCTTGTTGGCGGCGATGGAAATGCCGATGCCCGTGCCGCAGAGCACGATGCCGAAATCGTAACCGCCTTTGAGGAATTCGAGGCAGGCCTCACGGGCCTTGTCCGGATAATCGACGCGGGTTTCCTCGTCGACGCCGAGGTTCGTCACCTCGTGGCCGGCGGAACGGAGGAAGAGGGCGAGCTCGTGCTTGAGGGCTACCGCCCCGTGGTCGTTGGCGATGACGATGCGCATGTTCCGATGGTAGCGGGCACGGGCGTCGATGGCAAGCTCCGCCGTCCGGCCATTCCGACGCTACTTCCGCACGAGCACGATGGCGCACAGATCGTCAGCCACCTTGGCGGGGTCTGACCAGGCGTCGAAATCGGCCATCACGCCTTCGAGCACGGTCCGCGCGGTGATCTTGCGTTCGGGCGCCCGCCCGACGCTCGCGAGCAGGCGATCCACGCCGTAGAGTTCCCCGCGCGCGTTCTTCCCCTCGACGAGTCCGTCCGTGTACACGAGCAGGACGTCGCCCGGGTCCATGCGGAACGAGAGCTGGCGCGCGGTCGAGGCGATGTCCTCGAGGCCGAGCGGCGGTCCCTTGTAGTCGTCGGCGCCCTTCGGCGCCAGCACCGAGGCTGTCCGCGACCCGGCCCGCCTGAAAATCGGCTCGGTGTGCGCCGCGTTCACGTACTCGAGCCGCTCGCCCGCCGGTCGGACCACGAGGCAGGTCAGGTAGTTGTCGACGGCCGCGAGTTCCTCCTGGAGTTCCTCGTTGACCCGTTCGAGCAAAACCGCGAGCGACTCCTCGCGGCACTCGTGGAAGCGGCGCTCGAAAACCGAGCGCGAAAGGACGGAGATCAGGCCCGACGCGATGCCGTGGCCGGAGACGTCGCCGATGGTCAGTCCTTCGAAGCGTCCTTCTTCGATGTAGAAATCGTAGAAGTCGCCGGAGACGCCCGACACGGGACGGTACTCCACGGCCAGGTCCCATTCGGACTCGGTGGGTGGATAGACAGGGAGGAAGCCGCGCTGGACCGCCACTGCCATGGCCATGTCCCTCGCGGACGCTTCGCTCGCCGCCACCAGGTTCCGGTTGGTCTTCTCCACCTCGCCCGTCAGGGAGCGTTGCGCCTGCGCCGCCTCCGTAAGCTCGCGCGTGCGCTCCTCGACCTTGGCGCCGAGGCTGGCGTTGAGCGCCTCGGTGCGGGCTACCGCGAGGGCCTGGCCGCGGGCCAATACGGCGCCCGTGCCGAGAACGAGCACCAGGAAGGCCCAGCGGGTGAAGCGCGGCGAGCCTCCGGAATTGACGATGAGTATGTCCGCGATGGAAGCCGCGGCGGCCAGCAGCACAGTGATGGATATCTGCCCGCCCTCCGAACGCGCCGCGCCGCGCACGAACGCGATCAGCCTGTCGCCGGGAAAGGCTTTCGGATCGAGCGCGGCCAGTTCGGCCCTCGCGCTCTTCGCCACGGGCATGCCTATGTCGAAGACGAGCACCCAAATTACCGCGGACACGCTGGCCAGTTGCCATGCGTAGAGGAACACCTCCGGCTGCAGGAACACCGCGCCCGCCGCGAGCGCGACCGCGACGCCGAGGTAGGCCCACGAGAAGACCGAGACCTTCTTTCGGACCACGACGTCGAAGAACGCCACGACCAGCGGCACCACGATGAAGAGCGCGCCGTACTCGATCCGCCTCGGTATCACTGAGTCGCCCACGGCCATGACGGCCACGTTCGAGCGCGCGACCAGGTAGACGGCCAGGCTGAGCGTGCTGGCGCCGTAGGCCAGGTACGACTTGAACGCGGGCCTGAGCGCGAAGAGCAGGATGTGGTAGAGCGCGAAGAAGAAGAAGACGCCGGCCAGCATTAACTCGGGATACTCGAGCGTCCTGGCGCGCAGGCGGACGTAACGGTCGATCAGGTAGGGACCGGACAGGTTGAGGCCCGTCCGGTCGTTCTGCGGGTCGCCGGCGATGCGGATGGCGAGTATGTTGGTTCCCTGCTTGAGGGCGCGCTTGTCGATGGGCACGAGCACGTTCCGGAACGAGCGTTCGCGCACCAGCTCGCCGCCCCCGGTGCGCTCGAGCTCGTCGCGGAGCAGGGTGCCGTTCAGGTAGAGCTCCCAGCCCTGCCCGATGTGCGCGAGGAAGACGGCCGGATCGCTGGCGTTCAGCAGGCCGAGGTCGGCCTCGAAGGGCCAGATCAAGGTCCATTCCTGGACCGGATCGGGCGTCAGGTCGAGGGGGCGCCAGGGCCCCGCGCCCCGCACGCCGAGGTCGCGGATCATGAGCGGCCGTCCGCCGCGTGTCGGCCTGACGCGTACCCAGTCGGGATCGATGGGATCCGGAAGGGTCGTCAGGCTGTCCTGACGGAAGCCCCGCGCCACCCTGAGTTCAGAGAGGGTCAGGTCGACGGGCAGGGCGGCGAGCCGGGCGGACGCGACGGCGAGAAAGACGAGTGCGACGGCGATTCGGTGTACGGTGTGCACGGCAAGACTCTACGACCTTTGCGGTCCGCGGTCAATCTCGATCTTGCCCCGCCTCAGTCCCGCGGAGCCTCGCCGCCTTCGCTTTCAAGCCGGAAACGCCCCATGGCGTCCCGCAGCTCGCGCGCGACCTTGCCCACGTCCGCCGACACGTCCTGCATGCTCTCCATGGCGCGCTCCTGCTCGTCCATGGCCTGCCGCTCCTCGAGACGCCCGGCGGCGATCTCGCCGGCGAGCCGCTCCGCGTCGCGCAAGGCCTGCACGGCCGCGGCGCCGCGCTCCGCCTCGCGCCGCGCCGCGTCGGCGGCCCGGTCGAGCGCCGCGGACAGAGCCGAGAGGCCCTCGCGGATGACAGCGTTCGCCTCGAGCTGCTCGCGCACGCCCGTGGCGATGTCGCGCGCGGTTTCCTTGACCGTCTCGGAGCGGCGGCGGACCATGCCGAACGCGTCGAGCGCCGTGGCCGAGCGTTCCAGGTTTCGGCCCGCGGCGCCCGAGATGGCGCGCGTGGCCTCGCGGATGTCCTTGGCGCCCCGGGAGCTCTGGTCGGCCAGGTTCCGGATCTCCTCGGCGACGACCGCGAAGCCGGCGCCCGCGTCTCCGGCGTGCGCGGCCTCGATGGCCGCGTTCATTGCGAGAAGGTTGGTACGCGACGAGATGTTGAGGATGAGGGCGGTCATCTCCTGGATGCGCGTCGCCGCCTGCGCCAGTTCCCGCCCGGCCGAGTCCAGGTCGCGCAGGGCGGAATCGCCCTCGACGGCCGCGCCGAGCAGTTCGTCGGCGGAGCGGTCGTTGCGCTCCGCGAGGCTGCCTGCGGCCTCCAGGTGCGCCGAACCCTTGTCGGAGGCTTCGACCGCCTTGACGGCCCTCGATTCGGCCTCGTCGACGGCGCCGCGCAGGGCGTCGAGCTCGCGCACGCTCTCCTCGATGGCCGCCGCCGCGGCGGACACGAGACCCGCGTGCGTCTGCGCCGTCTCGGAGGCGCTGCGGTTGCCGGCTGCGAGCTCGCGGACGCTCGCGGAATTCTCGGCGATGGCGGCGTTGAGCTCCTCATAGGATGAAAGCAGCCGTTCCGAGTGGGATTTGACTCCTCCGAACAGCGAGCGCAGCGACGAAGCGAAGCGGTTGAAGTGCCGCGCGAGGTCACCGGCCTCGTCCTTGGACTCGACCGCGAGGCTCGCGGAAAGGTCGCCCCCGCCGTCGGCGACCTCCGAAAGGCGGGAAGCCACCGCGACGACGGGTCTCGACACCTGCGCGGAGAGGACGCCGGCCGAAAGCAGGGCGAGGGCGATCAAGGCGAGCGCCGTCACGCCGAGCATGACGAGGGTCTCGAGGACCGGTTCGAAGACCTCGGACAAGGGGATGAAACCGTGGAGCACGAGGCCCCGGTCGATTGCGACGCTTCGTTGCAGCCAGGTGTTGCCGCGGTAGTCCACGGTACGGAGCTCGGCGAGGGCGCCCTCCGCTACCACGCGCAGGGCGCCGCCGGAAGCGCTCGAGAGCGGAGTGCCGACCGCGGTGATGTCGCGCGGGTTCGCGATCACCTCGCCGCGACCCGTGGTCAGGATGGCGAAGCCTCCCGCCCCCACCTTCAAAGCCTGGAGGGCGTCGCGGAGCTCCGTCGCGTCGACCCGGAAGCCCAAGGCTCCACTCAAGGCGCCTCGCGCGTTCCGGACGCCGATCGAGAGCGTGAGGGTGGTCGCGCCCGAGGACGCGAGGCGCGGTTCGCTTATGTTCACGTTCTCAGGCGAATCGACGGCGGCGTTGAACCAGGCTTCCTGGCGCGGATCGGCGAGGTAATCCGACAGCGTCGAAGGCGCGCGGAGCTTCCCGCCCGAGTCGTCCGCGAGGAGTATCTCCGTCAGGAGCGGGGAAACGACGAGTTCCCGGTCAAGCTGGACCCGCAGATCCTCGAGCACCCGGACCGCGAGCGATCCGCCGGCCTCCGGCGAACCGGGCAACGCGCCGAGCGCCGTCCTGACGTTGACATCCTCCGCGAGACCCGGAAGCCGCGTGGAAGCCTGGTCGAGGAAGAGGCCGATGGAGCGGCCCACCGCCCCGAGCTGCGAGGCGAGGTTGCTGTCGGCCATCGAGCGGGCATTTCCCGCAACGGCGAACGCGGCCACGGCCCCGAAGGCGAGCGTGGCGACGAGGCCGGTACCCATGAGGGCGAGCGAGATCCTGGTCCTGATTTTCATGGCATTCCCGGAGACGGCGCGGTTTCGGGGTCGGGCGCGGCAGGAGCGGTCAATCGGTGGTGGCGCGAGCAGCGGCAATGCCGTCGCGACCCTGTATGCATCGTCTTGTGGATATAATAGAGATTTATTTGAAAATACTCAAGGGACAAGTCACGCGCCAGAAAAACCCGGCCGCCGGCCGCTCAGGCCTTTCCCGTGTCGCCAATCTGCGACAGACGCTCCGCCGGATCCTGGCGGAAGAAGTCCTTCATGACCGCGTACACGTCCGGGTAGGCGTCGCGGAGGCGGAAGGGGCGTTCGAAGAAGTACTCGCAGGCGACCGCGAAGAATTCGTCGGGACTCTCGGCCGCGTAGGAATCGAGAGGAAGCGCGCCCTTGCCCCGCTTGCGCTTGCCCCAGGGCGCGGGTTTCTTCGCGCGTTCGGAGAAATCATTCCACGCGGCCCGGAAGGCCGCGCGCCACGCGCTCGCCGAAACCCCGCGGTGGAGCGGGGGACAGCCGTCCAGCTCGCCGTCGCGCTCGTCGAGCTTGTGCGCGAACTCGTGGATGACCACGTTGAAGCCGTCGCCCCAGCCCGAGGCCTCCACGTCGCGCAGCGAGAGCACCACCGGCCCGAGCTCGAGCACCTGGCCCGCGAGCTCGTCGTCCCATTCCGTGACGATGCCCGCGGAGTCCACGTCGCGCCGCGTGTAGTTGAATTCCCTCGGCACGAGGATGACCGTCTCCCAGTCGTCGTACCAGCGCAGACCCAGCTCGAGGAGCGGCAGGCAGGCCTGGACGGCGATAGAGAGCCGCGTGTCCGCGTCCGCGACGGCCCCGCGCGCCTCGACGAATTTCTTCTCAGCGAGAAAGGCCGCCGCCATTGAGCGCAGCTTCGCGAGTTCCCCGGGGGAAAGGCCGTCGAGCACGCGGTGGTGCCTGACAGCCCAGTCCCAGGCCTCGTCGCCGATGGGGCGGAGGGCGGCGAGCTTTTCGCGCCGCTTTTCGCGGAGCCAGGCGACGGGGCCCACGGCGCGCCTAGGCGTGCACCGCGCGGCCCAAGGCGGCGCGCGCGGCTTCCATGACGCCCTCGCTGATGGTCGGGTGCGCGTGCACAAGGTCGGCGAGGTCCTCCGCGAGGAGCTCGGCGCCCTTGGCCAGCAGGAGCTCGTGGACCACTTCCGTGGCGGCCGCGCCGACCACGCTGGCGCCCAGGATTTCCGTGGTCTCGGGGTCGTAGACCAACTTGACCATGCCCTCGGCCGCCTCGGTGGCCACCGCCTTGCCGATGCCGCGGAAGGGGAAGCGCGCCACCGCATGGCGGACGCCCGTTTCCTTCGCCCTGGCCTCGGAGAGGCCGAAGCTGCCGATCTGGGGCTCGCAGTAGACCGCGCTCGGCACGAGAAGCGGATCCGGTCGCTTCTCCTTCGGAAGCGGCGTTCCCTTGAGGACGTGGGCGATGTGCTCTGCGGCGATCTCGCCCTCCTTGCTGGCCACGTGTGCCAGCTGGAGCGACGGCACGATGTCGCCGATGGCGTAGACGCCCGCCACGTCGGTCTCCATGTAGTCGCCGACGCGGACATAGCCGCGCTCGAGCTTGACGCCGAGCTCCTCGAGCCCGAGGCCCGCGGTGTTTGGCGCGCGGCCGACGCCGACGAGGAGGCGCTCCGCCTCGACGATCGACTCTGTCCCGTCCTTGGACTGCACGCGGAGCTTGACGCCCTCGCCCGTACGCTCGACGCCGAGCGCCTTGGCGCCGGTCAGGATCTCGACGCCGGAGCGCTTGAACTCCTTGGCGACCACGGCGGCGGTCTCCTCGTCCTCGAGCGGCAGGGCCCGGTCGAGGAGCTCCACCACGGTCACCTTCGCGCCGAAGGCGTTCATAACGAAGGCCAGCTCCATGCCGATGGCGCCCGCGCCGAGCACGGCGAGGCTCTTCGGGACTTCCTCGAGAATGAGCGCCCCGGTGCTCGAGAGGACACGGTCCTCGTCGAACTCGAAGCCGGGCAGCTCGCGCGGGCGCGAACCCGTTGCCACGATGACTGCGGCGGCCGTGATCTTCCGGCCGTCTTCGAGCTCGAGCTCGCGCGCGCCCGAGA
>JAFGNN010000039.1 GCA_016926955.1 Spirochaetales bacterium
GCCGCGCGTCAACGAGTCCGGCGGAAAGCGTTTGCGCAGGAAGAAACCGCGAAGGCACGGAGAAACCGGCACACAAAGGCACAAAGGCACGAAGGGAAGAGGGAGGGGGAAGGGAACGGGGGGATGGGGGAAATAGGCGCCGGGGACGCTTGCTCGCTTCTACCCGCTTCGAGGCGGCGATTTCGCGGTTTCCGGTTCTGGCGGCGGGCCGCCCGATCGCGTCGCCTCGGCCGGGCGGCGTCGGAGCCGGCGTGGCGTTCGCGTCGCCTGCGCGGGCGGCGCCGGCCCGGGCTCGGGGGCTTTCAGTCGAGGGACTTGACCGGGTGGTCAAGGCGCGGTATGCTTGCCCTTGACCAGGCGGTCAAGCATCCCGCGGCACGAGGAGCTCAGAGTTCATGACGGCCATCGACGATCTGGCGAGTCCCTCCTTCAGGCAGCTGCCGGAGGAAAAGCGCGAGGCCATCGCCCGCGCGGCGCGGGCGGAGTTCGCCGCGTATGGCTTCGCCGGGGCTTCCACCAACCGCATCGTGCGCGCGTGCGGCATCGCGAAGGGTTCGCTTTTCAATTACTTCGAAGGCAAGGAAGGGCTCTTCCTCTACCTGCACGCTCTCGCGGGACGCGAGCAGCTCGAACGGCTCCGCGCGGCGCGCGGCCGGATCGTCGCGGGCGGCGGCCCGCTCGGGCGGCTTTCGAGGGCGGTGGAGCTGTCGCTCGAGCTCTACGAGGCCGATCCCGAGGGCTACCGCTTTTCCCTGACCCTGGCCGAGCCCGACGCGCGGCATCTCGTCCCCCGCTACGCCTCGCTCTTCCCGCCCGGAGACGGCGAGGAGCTCTTCGCCTCGCTCGTCGCGCCGGAAGGCTCCGGGACCGACCCCGCGCTGGCCCGGGCCCTGCGCTGGATCCTGGTCGGCATCAAGTTCGAGATGCAGGCCCGCATCGCCGCGGGCATCGCGCCGGCCGAGCTCCGGGCGGAGCTCCTGTCCGCGCTGGCCTCGCTTTCGGGCCTTTTTAAAGGAGTGGACGCATGATCCTGGTGGAGCGCCTCAGGCACGACTACGAGGGCAAGGGTAACTACGCGGTCTACGACGTGAGCTTCTCCGTCGCGCCGGGCACGATCTTCGGCTTCCTCGGTCCTTCGGGGGCAGGCAAGAGCACGGTCCAGAACATCCTGACCGGGCTTCTGCCCCTGCAAGAGGGCCGGGCCGAGCTGGCGGGAACCCGGGTATCCGACTTGCGGAGCGCCTTCTTCAACAAGGTCGGCTACTCGTTCGAGCTTCCGAACCTCTACAACACCCTCACGGGATACGAGAACCTGGCCTTCTTCGCCGGGCTCTTCTCGGTGCCGACCGAGGATCCGATGAAGCTGCTCGCCCGGGTCGGGCTCGCCGCGGCCGCGGGCAAGCGGGTCGCCCAGTACTCCAAGGGCATGAAGCAGCGGCTCCTCTTCCTCCGCTCCATCATCAACCGGCCGGAGATCCTCTTCCTCGACGAGCCGGAGTCGGGGCTGGACCCGGCGACCGCCCTGGTCGTCAAGGACCTGATCCGCGAGCAGCGCGACCGGGGGGCGGCCATCCTGCTCACCACCCACAACATGTACGCGGCCGACGAGCTCTGCGACCGGGTGGCCTTCATCGACAGGGGGCGCATCCTCGCCGAGGGCAGTCCCCGCGAGCTCAAACTGGGCTACGGCGAGAAGCTGGTGCGGGTCGAGTACCGGGAGCGGGGCGAGCCGGCTAGCGAGCGGCTCGACCTCGCGGGCGAGCCGGGACGGGAACGGCTGGCCGCGATCGCGCGCTCGGGCGCGCTCGAGACCGTCCACTCGACCGAGGCCACGCTCGAGTCCATCTTCATCGAGCTCACGGGGCGGAGGTTGGCGGAATGAAGGCATTCTTCACGCTGCTCGCCCTCGAGACGCGGGTGCTCGCGCGCGGTGGTTTTCCCGTCGTGATACTGGTCGTCCTGGCGGCCTCCGCGCTCAGCGTGCACGCGCTCCGGGCGGTCGACGCCGCGGCAGACGCGGCTTCCCCGGCCGGGCTCGCCGGGCCGGAGCGGCTGGAGGCCGGGCCCTGGACCTTCACGGTGATCCGCGCCGCCGCCCGGCCGGCCCTCCACGAGCGCATGGTCACTACCCTGCTTGTCTACGAGGTGCTCATCCTCGGCTTCCTCTTCGTGGCGGTGGGGCTCTTCCAGCAGTTCGAGGAGGGCAGCCTGCGCGCCTATCGCCTGAGTCCCGGCGGGCAGGCGCGCTGGATGGGCGCCAAGCTCCTCGTGTGGACCGTCGCGGGCGTGGCCTACGGCCTCGCCTTCCTCGCCGCCTCGTTCGAGCTGCCGGCCTGGCGCGCCCTGCCCGGGGTCGTCGCGCTCTCGGCCCTCGGCTCGCTCCTCATGACGACGCTCGGCCTCCTGCTCGCGTCGTTCAGCCGGAACCTGAGCCAGTGGTTCCCGCCCGCGGTGGGCCTGCTCGCGCTCAACATGGCGCCCGCGGCGCTCGCGGAGTCCTGGCCCGAGGCGCGCTGGTTCGCGCCCGGGGGCGCGGCGCTCGCCGGCTTCGAGGCCCTGCTCGGGCAGGGCGACGCGAAGCCGCTCGGGGCCGCCTTCGCCTGGCTCGGAGCGGCCCTGGCGCTAGCCCTGCCGCTTTCGTGGCTCGCGCTCAGGGCCCGGGTCTTCAAGGAGGGCGGGCGATGAGGTCCGGAATGCTCAAGGCGGCCGCGACGATAGCCCGGCAGGACTGGACGCGGAGCCGGCGCGACCTCATCGCGCTCTACATCATGCTGAGCCCGCTCCTTCTCGCGCTCGCCGCGCGCTTCCTCCTGCCGCTCGTCGCGGCGCCGAGCCTCGAGGTGGCGGTCGGCGAGGGCGTTCCGGCGGAGCTGTCCGCACGGCTCGCCTCGGCCGGCCACCGCGTGGTCGCCACGGGCGAATCGGCGCTCGAGATCCGCGCGGGACGGGAAGGGCTCGAACTCCTCGCCGGGGAAGGCGGCGAGCGCGCGATCGGCGCCATCCGGGCCGCCCTCGAGGGCGGAGGCCGGGGCGTCCGGCCCGAGCTCGCGGACCTGGTCGCGGCCTTCCTGCTCATCTCGGCCTGCTTCCTGGCCGCGCTCGGGTCGGGGCTGACCATGGTCGAGGACCGGAGCTCCGGGGCCATACGCGCCCTGGGCTCGGGGCCCGTCGGCCTCGGGGCCTACCTCTCGGGCAAGCTGCTCTTCATCGCCGCCATCTCGGTCGCTGTCTGCCTCGGCGCCGCCCTGGTTCTCGAGGGTGCAAGAGCGCCCTTCGGGAAGCTTTTCCTCGCCTCGCTCGCCTCCGCGCCCCTCGGCCTCGCGGTGGCCCTGCTGCTCGGAACCGGCGCCGACAGCCAGCTCAAGGCGCTCGGCTCGATCAAGCTGATCATGCCGCTCTACCTGAGCGTGCCGCTGGCCGCGGTGCTCGTGCCGGAGGGCGCACGCGCCTGGTTTTCCCTTTTCCCCAACGTCTGGATGCTCGAGCTGTTCCGGACGGCTTTCTCGGGCGGCGACGGCACGCGCTTCGCGCTGGCCCTGGCCGCCACGTCGCTGCTCGGTTCGCTCGCCCTCGTCCCGCTCGCGCGCGTCGCGCGCGGAAAACTCGGTTTCAGGTCGTGAACGACCTCATGGAGGATCAGATGGAGATACTCGGTTTGCCCTGGTGGGCCTGGCTCCTCATCGTCGCAGGTCTCGCGGTCTTCGTGCCGCTCAAGATCGCCCTGACCAAGCGCTTCCTGTCGGGCAAGACGGGCAAGGGAAAGCCCGAGCTGGACGACTAGCGGACCGCCGGACCGGAGGCGCGCCTCGGGTGGCGCTTCCGCCGCCCCGCGCTCAGCCGACGGGCTGGAAGCGCGCCTCGCGGTTCGGGAGGTCCACGCCGCTCAGTTTCAGCCGGACGGCCTCGTTGAGCCCGAGCTCGACGCCCTTGACGCGGGTCTCGAGGCCGAGCGCCGGGATGAAGACCGCGAGTCCCCAGGACCCCGCGCCGACCACGACGCCGTCGAGCTCGATGCCGGGACGCGCCGCGAGCCAGGCCAGGGTCCAGTGGGCTTCGCTTGCGCGCTCGGCCTGTCTGAGCAGGGCGCCGGCGGCGGCGGCCCGCGCGAGCCGTTCCGACACCTCGTCTGCGCCCAGGGGCTTGCCCCCCGACAGGGCGGCGCGGATCTGTCGGTGCGCCAGGAGGTCCGCGTAGCGCCTCAGGGGACTCGTCGCCTGCGCGTAGAAGCTCACCCCCAGGCCCCGATGGGCGCGGGGCAGGGTGCCGGCCATGCCGCCGCGCATCAGGCGGCGCTTGGCGAACTCGCCCGCGAGCCCGCCAGGCAGCTCCCCGGGTTCGGAGGGCGCCTCCTGGCTGTAGTAGGGAAAGGGCAGGCCGCGCTCGAAGGCCCAGCGCGCCGCGGCCTCGCCGCCGAGCACCATGAGCTCGCGCACCAGGACCTGGGAGCGCGCCTTCGGCGGCAGCTCGACGCGCGGCTCGCTCTTTCCGGAGGAGCGGTCTACCCAGACGCGGGTTTCGGGTATGTCGATATCGACGGCGCCCGCGGCGGCCCGGCAGGCTTCGCGCGCGCGCGCCAGGGCGTCGAGGGCGGCCAAGGGCCCCGAGCCGAGGAATGCGTCGGCCTCCGCGTAGCTCGAGCGGCGCACCTTGACGAACGACGGCATTATCTCGACCGTGCCGACCGAAGCGTCGGGTCCGAGCTCGACGCGGATCGAGAGCGCGCGCGAGATGTCTGAGAGGCCGAGCCCGAAGCGTTCGAGCGCGGAATCCGGCAGCATCGGGATTGAGCCGGTGGGCAGATAGAGGGTGCCGCCGCGGTCGGCGGCCTCGCGCTCGGCCGGCGAATCGGCGCCGATGGCGCTCGCGGGGTCGGCCACATGGATCCAGGCGGCCGTCCCGTCCCAGGCCACCGCGTCGTCGGGGTCATGGCTCCAGGCGTTGTCGATGGCCCACGACTCGAGGGCGCTCAGGTCGACGCGGCCCGAGTCGTCGTCGGGGCCGAGCTCGAGGAGGGGAGCCTTGAGCGGCAATCCAGAGCGGCTCGGCCAGGGGTCGACCGCCGCGTCCCAGCGTCCGGTCTTGAGGAGCCAGGCGTGGACCGCCTCGGGCTCGTCCTTGAGGCCGAGCTCGGAGGCCAGCTTTGAGCGGGTCGAGAGACCGAGCGCGAAGGCTTCGAGCTCGCCGAGCCAACGTTCGTCACCGGTCCTCAGTTCGCTTTTTCGCGCCCGCGCCACGAAGGCCGCGCGCTCGGCAGCCTCGCCCTCCCTGCGCTCGCGCTTTTCCGCTTCGTTTCGGCGGGTCTCCGCGTCGATGGCCGCGTAGCGACCCTCGAGCGCGCGGAAACGCCCGCCACCCTCCGCCTCGAGCCGGCACGCCAGAGCGGAGGCGGGCGTGAATTCGCCGAAAACGAGCTCCGAGAGGCCTTCCAGGTCGAAATCGCCCCCCTCCGCCATCTGCCAGGCCGTCTCGAAGTCGCCGTCGGTCCTCGGCTCGGGCACCCGGTCCACCGGGCCCGGATGCACGAGCTCCGCGTCCTTCGGGCGTACCTTCAGCGTCGAGCCGTCGGCGAATTTCAGTACGGCCTTGTCGCCCTCGAGCGAAACGACGGCGGGCTTGAGCTTGAAGAGCGCCAAGGCGCCGTTACCGATCATGTGGGCCTCCGGGAAGGGCGCGCGGAATCCTGATCGGGCTCCGCGCCCGCGCAGTATAGGCGGGGGAAGCGCCCGCGGACAAGGAGGCGGGAGCCGCGCAGGCCTCGAGCTTGACGCGGGCCACGCCGTCAGTATTGTATAAGGCGGCGCCGCGCCGGAAATGGCGGGCCCGGAGGAAAGCTGCCCATGATCGCCCTCATCGTCGGAATCCTTTTCATCGCGTTCGCCGTCTTCGCCGTCGTTCCCGGCCCCCTCGCCTGGTGGCAGGACGTGCTCGCCTTCCTGCGCGGCTCGCTACCCGTCATGGCGGCCCTCGTCGGACTTGTCGCCGCCTTCATCGGCGTGGCGGACATCAAGGACCGCGTCGAGGCGAAGAAGGAAGAGGCCGAGGAGGCCAGGCAGGCTTCCGAAAACGCTTCCGAGTCCAAATCGGGCAAGTAGGCGTCGGATTCCGGGGCGACGGCCCCGCGGTGCGCCCTGGAATGGCGTCCCGGCCGTATTGACACGTTTTCCCATCTATGTGATTATGCAACCCACAATTCAGGACACTTTCCTGGCAAGGTGAAGGTTATAGATACTATGAAGACCGCCTACGTCAAACCTGAAGAGGCAGACCGCTCCTGGTACGTAATCGACGCCGAGGGCAAGCGCCTCGGTCGCGTCGCCGCCAAGGTCGCCTCGATGCTCCGCGGGAAGAACAAGCCGTTCTTCGCCCCCCACCAGGAGTGCGGGGATTTCATCGTCATCGTCAACGCCGAGAAGATCCAGGTCTCCGGGCGCAAGTACGAGGACAAGATGTACTACCACCACACCGGGTTTCCGGGCGGACTCAAGGAAAACACCTTCAGCGAGCTCATCGCCCGCCACGGCGCGAAACCCCTCGAGATCGCCATCAAGGGCATGCTCCCGAAGGGCCCGCTCGGCCGGAAGCTCTACAAGAACGTGAAGGTCTACGCCGGTCCGACCCATCCGCACGCCGCGCAGCAGCCCGTCGCGCTCGAACTCTAGAGAGGACGCAGAATGGTCAAGAACCTCGGAATCGGAACCGGACGCCGCAAGACCTCGGTAGCCCGCGTCTACCTCCGCGACGGCGCGGGCAAGGTCGTCGTCAACGGCATCGAGCTGGACAAGTACTTCCACCTGACCGAACTGGTCCAGGGCGTACGCGCCCCGCTCGTCGTCACCGCCAGCGAGAACAAGTTCGACATCGTCATCACGGTGCTCGGAGGCGGACCCGTCGGCCAGGCCGGCGCCTGCCGCCACGGCATCGCGCGCGCCCTTGCGCAGTTCGACGAGTCCAACCACGTCGCGCTCCGCGCGAACGGCTTCCTTACGCGCGACCCGCGCATGGTCGAGCGCAAGAAGTACGGCCAGCGGGGAGCCCGCAGGCGCTTCCAGTTCTCCAAGCGCTAAAAACCGTGGACGACGATACGGGCGGCGAGGCTGTCCGCGTCGTCTCCGTGGAGAAAGGGGCCTTCGGCACCGCGCGTATCAGCGCGGCCGGGGGCCTCTCTTTTTATGTCCGCGCGGACGCGCTCGAGGCTTTGCGCGGCGATCCTTCCTTTCCCGCGCCGGGGCAGGTCCTGGACGAGGCCTGGCGGGACGCGATCGTTCGCGCCGACGAGGCCAGCCGGGCCGCGTACAAGGGCCTGGAGCTCCTGGCGCGTGCCGAGCATACCCGATTCCTGCTCTCGCGCAAGCTGGCCGCCCGCGATTTCTCCGCCGCGGCCGTCGCCCTCGCCCTCGACCTGCTCGAAGCGGAAGGCGCCCTGTCGGCGGAACGCTACGCGGAAGCTTGGGTCCGTTCGCGCCTGGCACGGGGGGGAAAGGGCCCCGCCGAGTTGCTGTCCGGCCTGCTGGCCCGCGGGGTGAGCGGCGAGCTCGCGCGTTCGACCCTCGCGCGGCTCTTCGGTCCCTCGGAGCGCGCGCTCGCGATCCGCGCCTTGTACTCGGGCAAGCTGGCGCGTCTCGAAGACGCCGCGCGGCGGTCGAAGCTCAGGGCGACAGGCTTCGGGGCCGCCGAGATCCGCGAAGCGCTCGAGGAGCGGGAGGGGGAATCCTGACGCCGCTTAAGGCCCCGCGACCAGTTTGACACTTGACATCGCTTCCCGTTTGTTGAAAAATCATGTCATATCTTGCAAAGGTTGAGGGGGGTGACGCATGGACGACGATATCCTGACCATCGAAGAAGTCGCCCGATACCTGCGCGTTTCCGAGCGTACCGTGTATGACTGGGCCCAGAAGGGAGAAATTCCTTCCGGCAAGATCGGCACTGTCTGGCGCTTCAAAAAGTCGGAGATCGAACGCTGGGTCAACGAGCGGCTCTCGTCCAACAGGCCCGCCGGCACTTTCGGCACGGTACAGGTAGGTAACATCCTTTCGCCCGACCGCGTCATGTTCCTGAGCCACTCGAGGAAGCGCGACGCGCTGGTCGCGCTGGCCGAAAAGCTCGCCACCGCGCCCCAGATCAAGAGCAGGCAGGAACTCGTGTCCGAGCTCCTGCGCCGCGAGGAACTGATGAGCACCGCCATCGGACGGGGCATCGCCATTCCACACGTCCGGCTCTCGTCGGTGACCGACCTCGTGGCGGCGGTCGGGGTGAGCAAGGTGGACATCCAGGATTTCGCGAGCTTCGACGACAGCCCCGTGCGAATCCTGTTCATGATCGCCGCTGCGTACAACCAGCACGCCTACTACCTGCAGACGCTCTCCTATTTCAGCGCCCGCTTCAAGAGCCAGGAGCTGCGGGAATCGGTGCTGGCCGCCGATTCCACCGAACGCGTCTACGAGCTTCTGGCCGCGCCGGAGGATTGAGCCGCGGGCTCTCGGCAGGCATTCGCCGCAGAGTGCGGAGCGGCCCCGGAGCCATGAAAGAAAAGGGACGGAACGGCTCGCGCCGGCCGTCCCTCTTTCTTTTCCCGGGCATCCGAAAGCGGGCGGAAGGCCGAAACGGGCCGTCCGCCCGCCTGTGGCGAGGCGCTAGCGGGCCGCGGTGGCGAGCTCGCGGATGGTAACCTCTTTCAGCACAGGGTCGATGTCCCGGTATTTGTCGTAGCCCGCGCCAACGTCCCGGAAGAAGTAGTTCCTCAGCCAGGGATGGATGATGCGGTACGAGAGGCGGTGCGACTTGGGCAGGAAGGCCGCGTCCTCGGCCTGCATGCGCGAAAGCTCCGTGTAAAGGGCGTCGCGTTCGGGGCCCGGAAGCATGACGGCCGCGCGTTCGTAGAGGGCGTCGTACTCGGGGTTCGAGTAGTTGGCGTTGTTGGGGCCGGGCGCCGCGTTCGGGCCGTACTGCAACTGAAGGAAGTTCTGGGCGTCCGGGTAGTCGGCGCCCCAGCCGAGTCCGCCGAACTGCGCCACGTGCTGGTCGACCTTCGAGAGGAAGGTCGGGAAGTCCTGCAGGACGATCTCCACCTCGATGCCGACGTCGTTCAGGTACTTCTTGTAGAACTCGGCCCATTCCTTGCTCAGGGTCGAGTTGCCGCTCGACTCGTAGGTCAGGCTCAAGGCCGTGCCGTCCGGCGCGAAGGCGCGCTGGCCCTGGGGGGTGTCGCGGAAGGCGTAACCGGCCTGGGCGATGAGGGTCCGGGCTTTCTCGGGATTGAAATCGGCGTTTGGATTCTTCCAGGTCGGATCGTAGCCGCCGAGCCCCGGCGGAATCAGCGTCTGGGCCGCGAGGGCGGCGTTGTTGTAGAATATCTTGATAATCTGGTCGCGGGGGATGGCGGCCTGCACCGCGAGGCGGAGCAGGGCCCCGTTCGGGTTCGGCGCGCCCCAGACCGGATCCTCCATGTTGAAGAAGTCGTAGGTGATGTCGAGCCGGGGATTGATGTCGAGCCAGAGCCCGATGGCGCGGAATTTGGGGGCGAGCTCGTTGTTCTCGACCGCCCGGTCGAATTGCTCGGTCGGAATGCCCGATGAGTCGAGCTCGCCGGTCATCAGCTTGAGCCACTGGGTCGAGCCTTCCTGGATGACGTGGTAGTTGACCGTGCCTACGAGCGGGAGCCGCTTGCCGGAGTCCTGGTCGAGGCCGGCGGCGCGAGCGCGGGGACCGATGTCCGCGAGGGCCGGATAGGTTTCGTTGCGCCAGCCGGGCGTGCGCTTGAACACGTACTGGGTGCCGAGGATGGAGTCGACCTCGTCGAAGTAGTAGGGGCCGGTTCCCACCATGTGGTTGATCCAGTCCTCGCCGTAGGTTTCGAGCAGCTCGGGCGGATAGGCGAAGGTGAAGCCCATGGCGAAGGCGTAGAGGATCTGCGGATAGGGCTTTACCAGGGTTACGACGAGGGTCTGGTCGTCGTCCGCCCTCAGTCCGGCGACGGGGGTTTCATACGTGGCGGAGCCGGCCTTCATGGCAGCCGCCCAATCGTCGAGGCCCGCGATGAAACCGGAGAACAGCCACCAGCCGCCGGATTTTACGGCGGGGTCGGCGAGCCGCTTGAGGGCGAAGACGAAGTCGGCGGCGCTGACCGCGCGCCCCTTGCCTTGCGGGAAGACCTCTTTCTGCGGATCGTAGAAATACGCGTCGCGGCGGATCTTGAAGGTATAGGTCAGGCCGTCGGCGGAGACGATCGGCATGCCGTCGGCGAGGAGGGGTTCGAGCTCGTAGGTGTCCGTAAGGTACTTGTACTGGAACAGGCCTTCGTAGGCGACATTGAGGATCGCGTTCGTGTACAGGTCCGTGGCGTTGGCCGGATCGAAGGGCTTCGGCTTGGCCGGCAGTACATTGTTGAGCGCCTTGGCGTCCGCGTCGGTTCCGGCCGAGCATGCCGAGAGCCCGGCTGCGAGGGCGAGCGCTACCAGCGCGACGATCGGGGCGAGCGGGCGTAGGGTTCGCGTCACGGTCAGGTCCCTCCTGTTCCGCGCGCGCGGAACTTCCGCGCATTGTAGCCCCCCCCGACCGAGCCCGCAAGCGGAAAGGGCCGGGGAGCGGGGCGGACTTTACGGAAGCCCGGGTTTTCCGGTATATTCGCGATACAACGACACCACAGAGACGTCGCGCGAGGTCCGCCACCGATGCCAACCTATGAATACGAATGCGCCGACTGCGGCCACTCCTTCGAGAAAAACCAGAGCATGTCCGATGAGCCCGTCAGGATCTGTCCCGTCTGCGCCGGACGGGTCCGTCGCGTGATCAACGGCGGCATGGGCGTCATCTTCAAGGGCTCGGGTTTTTACGTGAACGATTCCAAGGGATCCAACGCGGCGGCCCCGAAGGGAACCGGAAAGAAATCCGAAGGGAGCGCCGCCGAATCCGTCTCCGCCGCCCCTGCCGCTTCCGCCGCTCCCGCCGCTCCGTCGGGGCCTTCAGGCAAAGACTGAAGACGGCGGCCGGTTCCGTGACGAAGCAGCGCTTTTTCTGCGATTCCTGCGGGGCCGAAGTCTCGCGGGCCGCCGAACGTTGCCCCGAGTGCGGGCGCATCTTCACCTCGGTCCGCTGCCCGCGCTGCGGACGCACCGGAAGCCTCTCCGATTTCAGGCACGGCTGCCCCGATTGCGGCTGGATCGACGAGGCCGCCGCCGAAGCGGCGCCGCCGCCCGCGAAGCCCGTCGTCCCGGCCGCTCCGCTCGCGCCCTGGGTCTGGGCCGCCGCGATCCTCGCCCTCCTGGCCTCCCTCTCCGCCCTCTGGCTCGCCCTCCGATAA
This sequence comes from Spirochaetales bacterium, assembly GCA_016926955.1. Classification (GTDB taxonomy): domain Bacteria; phylum Spirochaetota; class Spirochaetia; order Treponematales; family UBA12059; genus JAFGNN01. The sequence continues at coordinate 11,297 of JAFGNN010000039.1, forward strand.
ACCCGCCCCGATGCCGCGCCCTTCGTCGCCGAATCGGCTGACGTATGGAGCTCCCGTAGTTCTCACGTCGCGGCGACACACCTCAGAAAGGGCCGGGGGGTCCAGGGGGCACGCGAGTACTCTCGCGATCCCCCTGGTCGTGCTTTGAGGAACGGGGGCCTGGGGGAGAACCCCTTTCGCTCGAAACGAAAGGGGTTCTTCCCCAGTTAGTCGTGGAACTGGTCCTTGTGACCCTCGCGGATGACGCGATAGGCGCCGCTTTCCGTGTCGAGCTCGTAGATCGAGAAGTTGGTGCGGATGTCGAAGCCTTCGCTGCGCACCGCGAAGTTGAGACTGGCCGAGCCGCGGGGCCCCGACTCGATGCGGTGGAAGACGTTTCGGGGCCAGACCAGCATGGCGGGACCCTCGTAGATCAGCTCGCCGCCCTTCAGGATGCGCTGGGGCTCGACGACGAAGGTTTCGACGCGGCGGTGCTCCAAGGTGAAGATGTCCACCGTGCGCGTGCCCGAGAGGACGATCAGGTTGTCCTCCTGGTCCGGATGCAGGTACCAGGGCCTGTTCACGTCGCCGACCGCGCCGGGCGAGAACGCGCCTTCCTCGTGGATGACGCGGTCAATGCCGTCGATGCGCGGCAGGAGTTCCATGGGGACGATGTCGAAGGCGACGCCCTTGGTTCGGCGGAACTTGACCAGCTCGATGATGCGCCAGAAGCGCTCGACTTCCATGAAAACGTGTTTCTGCATGGCTTAAGGCCTCCCCTCAGGTCCATCCAGTCTAGGACCTCCGGCGGGGGAACGCAAGCGCGCAACGCGGTCTGGTTCGATCCCGCGCCGGGTCAGGCCGGTTCGTCGGCCTCCGGCGCCATGTCGTCGGCGGGCGGACGCTCGAGCAGCTCGGGCTTCCGCAGCAGGCGCTGGAAGAGGGCGGCGGCGTGGGCGAAATAGATGCCGTCCGCGATGCGTTCGTCGACGGAGACCGTGAGGCCGAGATGGCGGCGGCGGACGGGCTTGCCGTCGGGGCCGGGCACCCAGCGGGGTGCGATGCGCCCGACCGAGACGAAGACGCTGGCCGAACCCCATTCGTAAAGGTGGTGGACCGGGGCGTCGAGGCCGATCGATCCGAGGTTGGCGAATACGGCCGAAGCCTGAAGGGGATCCGCGCGGAGGAGCTCGTTCGGCGCCAGGTTGAGGGCGTCGAGCAGGCGGTACACCCCGATGCCGAGACCCTTGAGGCCCGGTACCCGGTGGAGCACGTCCATGACCGGCTCGGCGAGGCCCGGTTTGCCCGCCCGGGCTGCCGCGACCGCGTCCCTCACCTTGCGGGCCACCGAGCGGGCGTCGTCGGCGGGTTCGAATTCCACCTTGGCGGCCGTCTCGGCCGACGCTTCCGACAGGTTCGGCTTGACGATGAACGAGAAGACTATGCGGTCCCTGCGATAGATGGCATGGCGGTGAACGTAGTCGTTGAGGCGGGGCTTGAGGGCGAAGGTCCGCACGCCTGCGGCGAGCACCAGGGAGAAGAGCGACCATTCGGTCGACGGATCCTCGTCTTTCCGTTCCTTGAGCCAGGCGAGCGCCGGTTCGACGTCCACCTCGCGCGAGAGCCAGACCGCGGCGCCCGTGCGGGTTCCCATGACATAGGGTATGAGGGCGCGGAAGAAGTGCAGGCCCCGCACGCGGCGGGCGTCGGGTCGGTCGACGAAGATCATGCGGCCGATACTAACCGGCATCGCCCCCGCGGTAAAGTCCGCCTTCCGGGACGAATTCGAAGGTCGCGCGGCCGTCGGGGCCGAGGCGGCCGAGCAGGCGGCCGGGTCCCTTGCACGCGGGAAGGGTCGCGGCGAGGGGAATGGCGACCGAGGCCTGGAAAGCCCGCTCGAGGCCGCGCGCGCCTGTGGCCGGGTCGTAGCCTCGCTCCGTGACGGCTTCGAGAAGGGCCGCGTCGAGTTCGAGCGACACGCCGCGCTCCTCGACGAGGCGTCCGGAAGCCCTCGGCACGAGGAGGCCGGAGAGGATGCGGGCGCAGTCGCCGCGGTCGAGGGGCCGGAAGGGAACGACCGCGTCGAAGCGGCCGAGGAATTCGGGCGGAAAGGCACGCTTGAGGGCGGCTTCGGGCACGCGGGCGTCGATGCCGCGCACGGACGCGAAGCCGATCGGATCGGTCGACCAGTCCCCGATGTTGCTCGTGGCTATGACGCTCAGATTGGAGAAGTCGAGCTCGCGGCCGGTCGAGTCAGTCGCCTTGCCCGTGTCGAGTAGACGGAGGAAGAGCCGGTGCACCTGCGGGTGGGCCTTCTCGATCTCGTCCAGGAGCAGGACCGCGATGCGGCCCTCGGCCGCGCGCGCGAGCACCGCTCCCTCGCCGTAGCCTACGTAGCCGGGAGGGGAGCCCAATAAGCGCGAGACCGAGTGTCCCTCCGAAAATTCGCCCATGTCGACTCGGAGCAGGGCGTCCTCGCGGCCGGACAGCTCGCGGGCCAGGGCCAGGGCCAGTTCGGTCTTGCCGACACCGGTGGGGCCCGTGAAGAGGAAGGCGCCCTCGGGACGGCCCGGCCGGGAGCCGAGGCGGAGCTTTGCCACGCGGACGAGCTCCGCGACCCGGTCCACCGCGGCGTCCTGGCCGTAGACGCGCGAGCGCAGGCGGTCCTCGAGGCCTTCGAGCGCTACGGGATCGGCCGCAGTTTCGTCCAAGCGCACGCCCGCCAGCTCCTCGAGGGTCTCCACGAGCACGCGGGACGGGAGGGGCGGGAGGGGCGGGAGCGGACGGCCGCTCCCTTCGGCGCTCGATGAAGGCGGCCGGCTTGCCTCCTCCCCCGTATCGCCCCCTGCCGGAGAGGAAATCGGCGGACCCTCCGGCGCGGGCGGCGCCGGAACAGCGGGAAGGAAACGGAACAGGGCCCGGGCAGCGGCGCGGTCCAGGAGGTCGATGGCCTTGTCGGGGAAGGCCCGCTCGGGCATGTAGCGCTCGGAGAGGCGCAGCGCGAGCTCGAGGACCGGCGGAGGCAGCGAGAGGCCGAAATGGGCTTCGAGCCGCGGCGCCAGGGCCGAGAGTATTTCGCGGACGGTCCGCTTGTCCGGTTCGCGCACCCTGATGACCTGGAAGCGGCGGAGCAGGGCTTCCTCGCGCTCCATGAAGCGGCGGTATTCGGAGTCGGTCGTGGCGCCTATCAGGCGGAAGCCACGGGAGGAGAGGGCGGGTTTGAGGAGGTCGGCGGTCTGGTCGTTGCCGTAGGAGCCGGAGATCTGGTGGATCTCGTCGATGAAGAGCACGGTGCCGGGGCGCGCCTCGACAGCGGCGACAAGCAGCGCGACCTTCTCCTCGAGCGCCCCGTGGAAACCGGTCCCTGCGGCGAGGTCGCCCGCGCGCACCTCCACGATGTGGAGGCCCTTGAGGGGTTCCGGCACTTCGCCGCGGGCGATCCGGGCGGCAAGGGCGCGGACGATGGCCGTCTTTCCGACGCCGCTTGGACCGACGAGCAGCGCGTTGGAGGTGCCCCAGCGGAGCAAGGCGGAGGCGAGCGCCTCGATCTCCGCCTCCCTGCCGATGCAGGGGTCCCCCTCGTCGCCGAGCTCCTTTCCGAGGCGCGAGAGCAGCTCGCCGAGCATGTCCTCCTCGGGCTGCTCGTAGGGCAGCGAGAGCGGCGTCGCGAAACCTTCGTCGCGGCTGAAGAAAGGCTCGAGGCGCTCGCGGACCGCCGGCCAGGCCGCGCGCACAAGGTGGACCGGGGCGACCGGGGCGTCGCCGGCGAGCCGTTCCGCGTCGTCGAGCACGGCGCGCAGCTCGCCCGCGATGCGGAGGCGGGGAATGCGGACCACGGGCGCGGCGCCCGACTCCGCGGCCCCGTCCGTGTCCGGGGGGGCTCCCGGTCGCTCGGCGTCGGTCTCGGCCGTGGCGAGGGGATCCTGGAACTCGAGGATGCCCTGGGCGCCGGAGGCGGCCGTGACGGGATCGCCGCCCGTCGGCGGTGTGGCCAGGAACTCGTCGAAGGCGGCCTTCAGGCGTTCGCGGTCAAGGTAGGCGCCGTTCGAGCCCGCTATCTCGAGCAGCTCGGGGACCGCCGCGACCGCGAGCGCGCGCGAAAGCTCGTCGAGACCGGTCTCGGGGCGCCGGGCGGCGGCGGCGAGATCCTGTACGGCGAGGAGGACGTCGACGGCTTCGTCGGAGTACTTGTCGTAGCGGGACACGGGAATCACTCCTCCAGGGCCAGACGCCCGCGGTCGCGGCGGCGGCGGGCCCGGTCGGCGCCGATTTCGGCATAGAGTTCGGCGGCGCGGCGTTCGAGCTCGAGTCGGGCCGAGACGCCGGAAAAGTCGACGATGCCGTCGCGCAGGGCGGCGACGATGGCGCCGTGGTACTCGTCGACGATCTGGACGAGTCCGTTCAGGCAGCGCGAAAGCTGGCGGGCAGTGAGCGCCGAGTCTTCGATGGGGAATTCGACCACGGCCCGGACCTCGCCGTCTTCGTCGTCGTACTGGAACTGCACCAGCTTGGTGCGCCAGGAAACGCCGAGGAGGGCCCTGAGGAAGGGCTCGCGGTTGGGTCCGGAGGGGCACCAATAGAGGTTCGGGGCGATGAGCTTGAAGTACTCGCCATCCTCCTCGAGGCGCAGGGCCACGAAAATGGAGCGGGCGCCGGAGCGGTCGCGATAGCGGGCCGTGGCGAAGCTGGCGCGGAGGTAATCCTCGTCCTCGGTGTATCGAATGCCCTCCGCGTCCAGCATGGCGCGGAGTTCGGCACGGGTCGTGGCCACGATCAGCTCCTGGCCGGGTTTCGGTCGCGCGTGGACGGCGGGCGGGCCCCGTGGTGGCGCGTCCCGGAAAGGACCGAAGCGGCATTGTCGGCATCGGCCCCGCAAACGATGCGGCGGGCGTGGCAGTCGTCGCACTCCTCGATGCGGTGGCTCCGGGAGAATTCCACCCAGTGCGCCTTCTCCCGCTCGTCGAGCACGCCGGTGCCGCGGCAGAGCGGGCAGCGGGAGTCGAGGGCGGCCAGCACCGCGAGACGGATGAATTCCGAGCGGTTCGGGACTCCTTCGAGCGCGTGCGCCAGGTCGGAGTCGACCTTGAACGCGATGATGTCTTCCTTCCTGGCCATTCCCTTCAAATTACCGCCTGAAGGGACGAGGGTCAACGCCCCGCGACGCTTCCACCGGACGCGCGGACGGCGCTAGAATGCCCGCGTGACGAACGACGGAAGGCCCTTCGAGGCCGTGATCGCGGCGGCCGGCGCCTCCTCGCGCATGGGCGAATGGAAGCTGCTCCTTCCCTGCCGGGGGGCCACGGTGCTCGAGATTACGGTCAGGAACGTCCTGGACGCCGGGCTCGAGGCCATCGTCGTGGCGGGATATCGCGCGGACGAGCTCGAAGCCCTGCTCGGCGGACGCGCTCTCGTGCGAGTGGTGCGGAATCCGGAATGGGAAACCGGCATGGCCTCCTCGATGCTCGCCGGACTTCGGGCGGCGCGCGGCGCCTCGATCTTCCTCATGCTCGCCGACCTGCCCTTCGCGGGGAGCGACCCCTACCGTCTGCTCGCGGACGAGCGCGCGCGGAGGCTCGAGGCGGGACTCCCCGAGGCACCTCTCGCCGCGGCTTTCCGCGGGAAAAAGGGCCACCCCGTACTCGTGCCGCGGCTCGCCGCGCTGGAGGCGGCGGCTCGGGCCGCGGGCCCGGCCGGAGCGGCAGGCGGGGACGGCGGCAGCCTCCGCGAGGCTTTCCGGTCTCTCGGAGGGCTTCTCCCGGTCGAGACCGGCTGCGAAGGGGTGATCCTCGATCTCGACACGCCTCACGACCGCGCCCGCCTGCTCGGCGACGCGCCCGGCCGAACCGCCCCGAAGCTTCGGTAAAGCGCGCTTTCCCGGCCCGCGCGGTCCTGAATAGATTCCATCCGTTGTAAGGATCATCGGCTTGCCGCGCTTCCGCGCGCGTGGTAATCTCGCGCCCATGAAAGTCATCCTTGCAAGTCGCGGCCGAACGACCGGAACGGCCTGCGCCGTCTTGGCGCTGGCCATCCTTCTCGCCCTTCCGGCCGGCGCCCAGAGCGCCGCTCCCTCGCGTGTCGTCGTGGCGGGCCGCGCCTCCATCATGGTGGCCGACGTCCTCTACGCCTTCCCGTCCGCTCGTACCCGCGTCCTCGCCGTGGCCGGCGCCGACCAGGGGCTCGGCTATTTCCTCGGCGCCCTCGACCCGGCCTGGGCCGCCCTGCCGCCGCTGGACCGCGCGGCTTCCGCCGAGACCCTCGCCGCGCTCAAGCCCGACCTGGTCGTCCTCAAGGCCGCCATGAAGGCTTCGCTCGGTCCCGCGCTCGACGCCATCGGCCTTCGTAAACTCTACCTGAACCTCGAGACGCCTGAAGACTACGCGAAGGACCTCGCCGCGCTCGGCGCCGCCATCGGCGCAGAAGATCGGGCCCGCGAACTGGCCGCGTACTACGCTTCCCGCGTCGCGGATATCGGGAAGAAGGTTTCCGGCCGGGCGAAGCCCCGCGTCCTCCTCGTACAGGCTTCCGCGGGTTCCGGCGTCTGGGAGGCTCCGCCGGCGGCCTGGATGCAGACCGTCATGACGAAGCTCGCCGGCGGAGAGCCGGTATGGACCGCGGCCGCCCTCGGCTCGGGCTGGACCCGGCTCGGCGCCGAGGAGATCGCCGCCATGAATCCCGAGGTGGTCGTCGTGGTGGGATATCGCGACGACGCCTCAGCGCTGTCCGCGGCCTTCGCGACGGATCCGCGCTTCGCGGCGACGAAGGCCGTCTTGGCCGGCCGGGTGCTCGCAATGCCCCAGGACTTCTATTCCTGGGACCAGCCCGACACGCGCTGGATACTCGGACTCGCCTGGCTGGCCCGCGCCCTGCATCCGGACGCGTTCGCGGGTGCGCCGCTCGAGGTCGAAGTCCGCTCGTTCTTCCAGACGTTCTACGGCATCGACCGCGCGAAGTTCGACACGCTGATCGCCCCCCGCCTCAAGGGCGACCATGGCATCGACACGCCCGAAGGGCGCTGAGGCCGCCCTGACCCCCTCGCGCGGGTCAGAGCGGCCGGGCGGCAAGGGTTTTGGGGCCGGCGCGCTCGTCCGGGCTCCGCTCGCCCGGGCCTTCCTCCTCGCGCTGGCCCTCCTCGCCGTCCTGCTCCTCGCCCTGCTCGCGGGGCGCTACCCGAAGCCCGGCCTCATCGACCCGCGCCTCGCGTTCGAGGATCCCGTGGCCAAGGCCATCGTGTTCGGCTCGCGCCTGCCGCGCGCGCTCGGCGCCCTGCTGGTGGGCGCCGCCCTCGGCGGGGCGGGCGCCGCCTTCCAGCTCGTCTTCTCGAACCCCCTCGTGGAGCCGGGCTTCCTGGGCGTTTCGCAGGGCGCCGCCTTCGGCGCGGCGCTGGCCATGGTATCGGGCGCGCGGCTCGGCTTCGGCCCGGCGGCGGCGGCCTTTGTCGGCTCGCTATCCGCCCTCGGCGCCTCGGCGAGCCTGGCCCGTCGCTTCCGCTTCGGCGGCCCCGTCCTCAGGCTCGTGCTCGCGGGCATCGCCGTCTCGGCCTTCTTCTCGTCCGGGCTCGCCGTGGTGAAGTACGCGGCCGATCCCCTGCGCGAGCTTCCCGACATCGCGTACTGGATGCTCGGCGGGCTGTCTTCGATGGACTGGCCCCGGCTCGCCGCCCTCGCGCCGCCGGTGGCGCTTTCGCTGGTCCTCCTCTGGCTGCTCCGCTGGCGCATCGACGTGCTCTCGCTCGACGACGAGACGGCGCGCAGCCTGGGCGCCCGCCCGGGCTTCGAGCGCGCCCTCGTCCTCGGCGCCGCCAGCCTCGGCGTGGCGGCGGCGACCGCGAGCGCCGGCATCATCGGCTGGGCGGGGCTCGTGGCGCCTCACGCCGCGCGCTCCTTAGTCGGTCCGGACGCGCGCGCGTCGGTCCCCGCCTCGATGCTGCTCGGTAGCGCCTTCGTGGTGGCATGCGACGCCCTCGCGCGCACCCTGCTCCCCGGCGAGCTTCCCCTGGGCGCGGTTGTGGCCGCGCTGGGCGCGCTCCTGTTCGCGCGCTTCCTCGCGTCGGGGAAGGCGAGGGTGGAGCGGTGAGGCTCAGCTTCCGCGAAGCGTCCTTCCGCTGGCGTTCCGAAGGAGCGGCGGCCTTGGAGGACTTCAGCGCCGATATCGAAGGCCCCGGGGTCGTGGCCCTGGTCGGCGCGAACGGGGCCGGCAAGAGCACCCTGCTCCGCCTGGCCGCGGGCCTGCTCTCGCCGGGCAGCGGAACGATTGCGCTCGACGGGGCCGCGCCGGCTGACCTGGACCCGCGCGCCCGCGCCCTGCGCGTCGCCTTCCTCTCGCAGGCCGAGCGACTGCCCTTCGCCTTCCGCGTCCTCGACTTCGTGCTGATGGGAAGGGCGCCGCGCATCCCCGGGCTGCGTGGCCCCGGTCCCGACGACCTCGGCGCGGCCCTCGCGGCGCTCGCGCGCGTCGGCATCGCGGCCTTCGCCCCGCGGCCCGTCGCCGAGCTCTCCGCGGGCGAGCTGCAGGCGGTGCGCCTCGCGCGCGCCCTGGCCCAGGACACGCCCTTCCTGGCCCTCGACGAGCCCACCGCGACCCTCGACCCCGCCCGGACCGCCGCCGCCGCGGACCTGCTCCGCGCCCTGGCCGACGAAGGGCGCCTCGTCCTCTTCGCCGCCCACGACCTCGCCTTCGCCCGGCACGCCGCCGACCGCGTCCTCGTGCTGAAGGCGGGCCGCCTCCTCGAGGACGGCGAGCCCTCCCGCGCGCTCGCGCCGGCCGTCCTGGAACGGGCTTACGGCACGCGCTTCGTCGAAGCCACGATGCCGGTGCCCGCCCACGGCGGCCTTCCGGGCTGAGCGCCTGCGGCCTTCCGTCTCGCCCGGAAGCTTCGTGACACCCGCTTCGCGTTGACGGGCGGCGCCAATCCGGGCGATACTTGAAATCCCGGAAACGGGGACGGAGGCTCGCTCGTGCACTGCGACAGGGACGAATCGAGGACGCGCTACCGCTACCGCAAAGGCGACGAGAGCTTCGACGCCGACGTGTACGGCGACGGAGGCGAGCTCATCGTGGTCC
>JAFGNN010000009.1 GCA_016926955.1 Spirochaetales bacterium
CGCGGCTCGGAGCGCCCGTCTTCGTGAAGCCCGCAAACATGGGCTCGTCGGTGGGCGTATCGAAGGTCCGCTCCGCCGCGGAATACCGCGCCGCGCTCGACGAGGCCTTCCGCTGGGACCGAAAAATCATCGTCGAGGAATTTGTCGATGGCCGCGAGCTCGAGTGCGCCGTGCTCGGAAACGAGGCGCCGGAGGCCTCGGTGGTCGGCGAGATCCGGGCCAACGCCGACTTCTACACCTATGAAGCGAAGTACCTCGACGAGAACGGAGCGGCGCTCGACATTCCCGCGGAGCTTCCGGGGGACCTCTCGCGCCGGGCGCGCGAACTCGCGCTGCGCGCTTTCGTCGTACTCGAATGCGAGGCGCTCGCGCGCGTGGACATGTTCCTCCGGAGCGACGGAGAACTCGTGGTCAACGAGATCAACACGATGCCCGGCTTCACCCGTATCAGCATGTACCCGAAGCTCTGGGAAGCCTCGGGCGTGCCCTACCCGGAGCTCGTCGACCGCCTGATAGCCCTCGCGCTCGAACGCTCGGAACGGGAACGCGCGCTCAGCACCAGCCGCTGATTTTCAGGACGGACCGAGCCGCGCCTTGAGGGTTTCCGAGCGCTCCGCGAGCGCGAGCAGGAAGGCGGCCAGAAAATCGGCGGCGTCCTGGTTCGTCTCGACGGGTCCGCGCGCGAGCGCGAGCTCGTCGTGGACGCGGCCGATCGATCGCGCGTCGAGTTCGAAGAACTCCGCGAGCTTCTCGTAGTCGGGGCCGTCCGCCAGGTAGACCTGGTCCTGGAGCCCGAGAACCGCTTCCTCGCGGACGTTCGAGGCGCGTACGGTCAGCACGACGCCGACGATGGCCACTACCACGACCGCCCCAGCCACGACCAGCACGACCGTGCCGGCCTCTCCATCGGCGCTGCTTGCGTTGGAGTCGTCGGTCGACTCGGCGAAGCTCTGTTCGGATGAGTCCTGCGACGAGGTCTCGGAATTGGCCGACGACTGCTCGGAAGTGGCCGCCGAGCTCTGCTGGGTGGAATCCTGCATCGACTGTTGCGAGGACTCCTCGCTGATGCCGGTGCTTTCCTGGGCGAACGCGGCCGGGGCCTGCGAAGCCAGATAGACCGCCGCGATGGCGAGGGCGAGCGCCTTGTTCATCGAACTGCCTCCATCGGGACGAGCGGGGGGACGACAAGCCGACGGCGTGCCGTTCGCCGGATGCCCGTGAAGAAGTATATCCCTTTTGCGCGATATCCGCATGCGGTAATGTTCCGCGGCAGATGGAGATCGCATGAGGCGCGCAGCCGGCGGCGCCCGGGTGGGCGTCGCCGCTAGAAACTCAGCCCCGAGGCGAATTCCAGCTCCGCGCCCGCAAGGCCGTCGGGACGGGACGGATTTCCGAGGCTCGCCGTTGCGGAAGCCTCCAAGCGCAGTTTCGCGTTGGTCCGCCGGCCGAGCGGCCACTCGAGCCGGACGGAAGCGGCGAGCGACGAGCGCGACAAGCCGCCGCGCAGCGCTTCCAGCCATTCGCCCGAAATCCTGAGCGCGGCGCCGTCCTCGGAAGCGACCCGGAATTTCGCCTCGATCCTGAGCGGCACGCCGAGCGCGAAGCCTTCGAGGAAGGCTCCGCCGGGGTCGCCGGTTCCCGACAGCGCGGCGACGCCCGCCGCCAGGTTGAGGTAGTGACGGAAATCGGCGATTTCGAACAGGTTGAGGATGACCCTCGCCTCAGCCAGTCGGCCGGGGCCTTCCGCGCCGGGGAACAGGCGCTCCCCGTCCCACAGGACCGACGAGCTCTCGATCAGCGTGAGGCCGAAGCCGGGGTTCAGGAAGGCGGAGCGACTCGCCGCGTCCGGCCGCGCGATCAGCTCGAGGTCCAGGAGCGTCCCGGAGCTCCTTGCGACGAGTCCAGCCCCTTCCGGCGCGAGGGGGGAAAGCCCCGGCGCCGTCTCGACGCGCAGCTCCGAGGCGAGCAGCACGAGGCGGAGCTCCCGCTTGAGGGCGCAGGCCGAATCGTCGCCGAGTTCGCCGCGATAGAGCGCGGTGGACCAGGTCGCGAAGCCTGCGGAACCTGCGGCCCCGACGCGCGCGCCGGCCGCGGCCTCCCTGTAATAATAGGCGTTGCCGAAATACGCGTCCTTGCCTTCGAGAACCCGCGTCGCGTCGCGTTCTTCCTCGACGCGTCGCGCGAGGCCGTAAAAATCCGCGTCGGGCCACGACGAGTCGGCCTGGAGCCGGAGGCGCGAGGACGCGAGGCGCAAGGCCGCGATCTCCGTCGAGTTTTGCCTGCGCGAGCGGATCCGGTATCCTGCGTCGTCGAGGATTTCGCGCCCGATCTCCCGCGGGATGGCCTCCGGCTTCGACCAGGACGAGCGGACGCTTTCCGGCACGGCCAGGAAGAGCTCGCGGTCGAAGGCGGCTTGCACCCATCGGAGTGCGAGCTCGCAGAGTTCCCGGTGTTCCGCGTCCCCGAGCCCCGCGCCTTCGACGCAGAAGGCCGCAAGTTCCCCGTAGGCTTTCCCGCGGCCTTCGGAGGATCTCGCGACGAACGGCTCGCGAAAGAGGCCGTCCCGTCGTATTTCCGCGAGAGTACCGGCCAGCGACCGCACGAGTATCCCTTCGAGCACGGCGCGCCGATCCTCGGCGAGCAGGGTTCCCATCCTCTCCGCGAGCGACGCGATCTCCCGGGCGGCTTCGCGCGCGTTCTCGCCGAGGGTCCTGTCCTCGGGCTGCGCGACGCCGCCGATGCGTCCCGCGAGCGCGAGGCGGGAGAGGACCAGCATCGGGGCGACGACGGCTTCGTCGAGCCCGACGCGCCCGCCAGGCTCGAAGGCCGCGTTGAGGGCGTCGGCGAGAAGGCTCGCGCAGTTGTCGCCGAAGAAGCGGTAGGAACCGGACCAGGCGCGCGTTTGGGCATCGAGGCGCTCCGCCAGCCGCCCGATCTCCGCGCGCGAAAGGGCCAGCGGATAGCGGAGAACGGAGCGGTTTTCCATGACGACGCCGCGGAAAGCCACGTCGGCGAAGGTTTCGACGCTCAGGGTCGAGCGGTAGCTGCCCGTGATGCCGCGCCAGGCGTAGAGGAAGCCTCGGACGCCAGCCGCGCGGTCGCGGGCGGTTTCGCCGACGAAGCCGTAGACGAGCGAGTCCGAGCCGTCGGGCCGGTCGCCCGCGCGCCGCACCAGGAGGAGGGTGTGTCCCGCTATCGAGGCGATGGAAGCTGACGAGGGGCTCGTAACCACGAGTTCGACGCCGGTGATGGTCGAGGGATCGAGCCGCGCGGGGTCGGGCTCGACCGGGGGAGGCGCGCTCGACGCGGCCGCATCGCCAGGCGGCGCGGCAGGAGGCGGCGCGGCAGGAGGCGGCACGCCTGCCGGGTTTCCGGCGGCGGCCCGGACGGCCTCCACGACGCCGGGGCAGCGTTCCGCGACGAAGCGGGCGCGGTCGGGGAAGCGGTACCCGGCTCGGCCGCGCGCGTCCAGGCAAGCGGGCTCGAGGGCGAGCTCGGCGACGAAGGCGGCGAAATCGTCCCCGGGGGAGGCCGGGGCTTCCGGACCCGCGTAGCCGCGCGGGTCGAGGTTGCCGGCCTTCCATCCTCCGGTAAAGGTCAGGTTCCAGCCCGAGATCGCCTGCCAGTCGGCGCGGGTAGCCCTTGGCAGGGTTTCCCAGAGGGCCTTTGCGAAGGTGATCGCCGCTTCGCGGGAGCATCCCGGGGCGGGATCTTCGTCCGGCGGCGCCGGGCCGACCGCGCTCCCTTCGGGCAGGCGCGCGGCTTCGGGTCTGGCGACCCGCTCGAAGCGGCCCGCCGCGATACCCTCGCCGAGGCCGAACGCCCGCACCGAGAAGCTTCCGTCCGGCGCGATGTCGAACGCCGTGAGTTCCTCGACGAAGCCGGCCGGATCGATGAAACGGAGGACCGGAAGGCCTTCCTCCGAGACCGGCACGACGAGCGCGTGCGGAAAGGCCGAAGGCGGGGTCTCGGTGGGCGTGGTTCCTTTCCGGAGGAGCGCCGGGTTTAGGCGGTGGAGCGGCGAGCCGTCGGCTGTCGCCCCGACGCGTTCGACGTACAGGACCGGGGCGTCCGCGTCCGAGGAGCCGGCCGCCCGGTACGCGTAGAAGCCGCCGAGCGCGAGCAGCTCGGGCGCCGTGCCGAAGCGCGCCGCCGTTCCCGCGAGGGGCGAGAGGCGCCCGACCTCGAAAAGGGCTCCGCTCCCCACGGACGGTCCCAGGCCGATGGAACCGTCGGGGTAGAACGTGGCGACGCGGTCCCTGCGCGATGCGCGCGGCTCGTCCGGGTCGCTCCAGGCCAGCCACCACTCGCCGTCCGCCCGTTCGAAGGTGACGCGGGTCACCGAGCCCGAGTAGTCCTGTTCGCCGAAAATGCCCTCGCGGACGAGGGCCCAGCCTGAGCCGGGCAGTTCGCGCACGGTATCAACGAGCCAGGCGCCTTCGCCGAGCGGTGAGAAGCGGACCGAAACCCGGCCCGTCCCCGGGTGGTCGAGGGACCAGACGCCTGATAGCTCCGGAGCGGGCAGAAGCCCCGCAGGCGCTGCGCGGACGCCGCCCGAGTACGCAAGCGCGACGGGCTCCCCGCCGGCCCCTGCCGCGCTGTCCGGATCGAGCGCGAGCCGCGCGCCCGCTTCGAAATCCGCCACCCGGTTCGTCCCGAGTTCCCTCCCGTCGGCGCCGAGCCAAAGCGCCGCCAACACGCCGTCCCGTTCGGCGAACTCTGCGAACCGGGCCTCGCCGAAGAGTCCGTCACGCAGCTTGCGGAGCCCGGAATCCGTCTCTCGCCAGATCGAGACGTCCCAGCGCGGCGCCTCGGGCGGGCCCCCGAGCGGGTAGAACTGGACCAATACATCGCCCCAGTCCTCTCGGGGGTGCGCGGTCCGCCAGAGCCCGCTCGGGTCCGGCGCGGCTTGTGCCCCGACGATGGCGGCGAAGGTCGCGAGGATGAAGGCCGCTAAGGCGAATGGCTTTCGCATGGGGCAAGGCTCCGTATCCCCACTATACTCCCGCTTCGCCCTCCGCGGAGCCCCGGCCGACCAGGTACTCGACGTTCACCTTCGACATCGAGTCGAACAGGTTGCGCTTGAGCTTCGAGGATCCCTCGGTGAGGGCGGCGATTTTTTCGCGGACTTCCTTGCGGCGCGAGGCGCCGTCGTATCCGCAGGTGCAGGTGAACGCGTCGAAACCCAGCTCCCGCGCGCACGCCACGATCTGCCGTTCCTCGACCAGGGCCAGCGGACGGATGACGGAGAGCGGGTACTTCGCGTAGCGCACCACGGGCGGCATGGTGGATATCTCAGCCTTGTGGAGCATGTTCATGACGAGGGTTTCGACGATGTCGTCGAGATGGTGCCCGAGCGCGATCTTGTTGAAGCCGTTGGCGAGCGCGTAGCGGATGAGCTCGGTGCGGCGCTGGGTGGAGCACCAGTAGCAGTTCATCCTCTCGCCGGCTTTCAGGCGCCCGATCACGGGCACCTCGAGCTCTGTCCACTCGATGCCGGCGTCCTCGTAGCGCGCGCGGATCGGGCCGAGTTCGTGCCTCGTCCCCACGTCCGTGGCGATGTGGAGCGCCGCGAGCTCGAAGTGAACGGGCCACCAGCGGCGCTTGGCGGCCAGGTCCAGGGCGAGGGCGGTGGAGTCCTTGCCGCCGGAAGCCCCGAGGAGTATGCGGTCGCCCGCTTCGATCATGGACCAGCGGCGAAGCGCGACCTCGACGAGCTTGGCGACGGTTGTGGCGGCGTTCTTCATCGCCACGGAGCCTAGCGTCGATCCGGCCGGCGGGGCAATCAGCCGCTTGATGATAACCGACCAAAATAGTAATATAACATGCGACATTGCCTGCCGGCGGCGGCTCGTCGCGTGACGATACCCGGCGTGCCGGGCCGTTCGCGCCGGGCTTTCCGTGCCGGGCTGCGATGGCGGAGACTGAAAGGGAAAAGCGCCGGCCAGGCCGGCGGGAGGATGGGTCATGGCCCTCATGAAGTCGATACTCGAAGCCGTCGGCAACACGCCCCTCGTGGAGCTCGGCCGCATGAATCGCGGCAGCGCGCGCGTCCTCCTCAAGATGGAGAGCCTCAATCCCTTCTCGAGCGTGAAGGACCGCGTCGGGCTCGCGATGATCGACGACGCGGAAACGCGGGGCCTGCTCGGGCCGGGTTCGGTCATCATCGAGCCGACGAGCGGCAACACGGGCATCGCGCTCGCGGCCGTCGGCGCCGCGCGCGGCTACCGCGTCGTCCTGACCATGCCCGATACCATGAGCGTCGAGCGCCGGAGGCTGCTCGCGGCCTATGGCGCCGAGCTCGTGCTCACCGAGGGCGCCAAGGGCATGAAGGGCGCCATCGCAAAGGCCCAGGAACTCGTCGCGGCGACGCCGGGCGCCTTCATGCCCATGCAGTTCGCCAATCCCGCGAATCCCGCCGCGCATGCGCGGACCACCGCCGAGGAAATCTGGCGCGATACGGGGGGCGAGGTCGATGTCCTCGTGGCGGGCGTCGGCACGGGCGGC
>JAFGNN010000010.1 GCA_016926955.1 Spirochaetales bacterium
CGGGGTCGACGAGAAAGACGGTTTCGTCTTCCCGAGCTACGTCGAGGACATCCTTGGGCCCGAGCTCTTCGACTACGGCTACGGTCCCTTCCGCTGGGTCTGCCTCTCGGGGAAGGACGAGGACCTGCGCCGCACCGACGCCGCCGCCATGGCCTGCATCGACCCGAAGCGCCGCGGGCAGGACCGCGACAACTGGATCTGGATCCGCGACGCGGAGAAGAACCGGCTCGTGGTGGGCACCAAGGCGCGCATCCTCTACCAGGACGCGCTCGGCCGCCGCGACATCGCGCTCCGCTTCAACGCCATGGTGCGCTCCGGCGAGGTCGGCCCGATCATGCTCGGCCGCGACCACCACGACACGGGCGGCACCGACAGCCCCTTCCGCGAGACCAGCAACGTCAAGGACGGCTCGAATGTCATGGCGGACACGGCCACCCAGGTTTTCGCGGGGAACGCCGCGCGCGGCATGAGCCTGGTGGCCCTGCACAACGGCGGCGGCGTCGGCGTCGGCAAGGCCATCAACGGCGGTTTCGGCCTCGTGCTCGACGGCTCGGAGCGCGTGGACGACATCATCCGCTCGGCCATGCCCTGGGACGTCATGGCGGGCGTCGCGCGCCGCGCCTGGGCCCGGAATCCGAACGCCGTGTCCACCTCCGCGGAATACAACCGCGATCAGGCGTCGCTCGGCCACGTGACGCTGCCCTATTCGGTCGACGACGCGCTCGTCGAGCGGCTCATGGGCCGCTGAGCAGCCTCAGGCCCCCGAGCGTTCCGGGCGCGGGCGCGGCGCAGGCCCTTCGGAGGCAGGTCCTTGCGCCGGAGGGCCAGACGCGCATACTCGGTAGGGGACGGTCCCTCCGTCCGCGGCGGAGGCAGCCCGCCCGGCGTCGTCGGCGCGTCCGCAGCTCGATCCATCCGGAGGAAACCATGAAGTACCTGGCACTCGCCGTCGTTATCGCCGCTCTGGCCATCCCGCTCCACCAGGGCCTCGCGGCCCAATCGGTCGAACAGGTGCCCGTCTACACCATGGTCGACGGGCTCATCACGATAGGCGACACGGAGTGGGGGCCCTACGAGCTGTTCGGTACGCCCCGCTTCTCGGTGGACGGTCGTCGCTGGGGCTTCGCAGGCATCGCCACCGGTAAGGACAAGGGAGGGGAGTCGCGCGTCGTCGACGTGATAATCCAGGGAAAGAAGGTCGCGAGCTTCCCGGCCGAGTTCGATTGGGGAGACTTCACGATGTCCGACGACGGTTCGTCCTGGGCCCTGTCCACCACGCGCGGCGAGGAAACCACGCTGCGCGTGGACAGCAAGAGCTACGGGCCATACCGGCACCTCAAGTTCAACCCCGAATTCAGCCCGGACGGAAAGCACTGGATTTTCGCCGCGGAACTCGATCCGGAAAGCTACGTCATCGTCGCGGACGGCAAGCAGTACGGGCCGTTCAAAGGTTTCGACTTCCTCCGACCGGCAGGATCGAAATCGCCGTGGTTCGCTTCCGTAATGAAGGCGAGCGGCGCCGGCGCCTTCCTGGTAAACGGCAAGGAATACGGCCCTTACGGCTGGATCGGCCAGGTTTTCGTCTCTTCCGACGGGGAAGTCTGGGGTTTCGAGACGGAGAAAAAGATCGGCCGGTCCTCGTTCCGCGTCGTGGTCGTAAACGGCGTCGAATATCCGGGCGCGGAAGCCTTGCGGCTCGTCGCGGGCGCCACGGGCGAGTTCTTCACCTGGCTTACCTTTTCCGAAGAAGGCGACCGCGCCTTCCTGAACACTTTGCGGGTCGGGAAGTAGGCGGCAGACCCCGGGCCGCGCCTTTCGCGCCCCGGGGTATTGCCCTCGCCCCCGCTTTAGCGTGTATGCTTGCCTCATAGCATACGCGGCCGACCGGAGCGCCCCGGGTCCGGGCCCGGCCGTCCGCCACCGGAGGCCAGCATGCCCGTCAAGCGCGATTTCGGACTCGAACTCGACCGTACCGATCCCCAGGAACGCGGTCGACTCCTCGCCTACATCAACCTCAAGCTCGAGGCCATGGGCTTGCCCTTCTATTCGAGGGAAGCCACCGCCTTCGTCGACCTCGCTCGGGAACTTCTCGCCAACCATCGGGAAAAAACCAAGTTGTTGGCCGATTACCTTCCGCCCGCGGACCGGCGCATCCAGGATTTCCTCGACGCCTATCTCGCCGAGCTGGGATCAGACGAGATCCCCCGCATACCGGGCAATACCCTGACCCTCGACCGCTACGGCATGGCGCGCGAGCTGTCGCTGCCCCCGGAAGCGCACGAGCATTCCTCGCCGACCCTGACCAGCTACCGGGTGCGGAACGGGGTGCTCCACAACCCCGCTAACGACCGCCGGACCACGGAAGGCGTCTTCCACATAGCCGAGGGCGGACTTCCGGTGCCGCCCGACAAGAAAGCGGTTCCGAAACTGGCGTTCGCGCGGCTGCTCGCCGCGGCCCTGAACCCTCCCGACGAGCTCGCCGAGCTCCCGTACACCGCCCGCGAGAGCGCCAAGGCCCGCTGCTTCGCGAGCCTGCTGCTGCGCCCCCTCGTCCGTCCCGAGGTGCCGGGTTACTGCGAGGAGCGATCCATGGAGATCCGCTTCGTCGCCCCGGGCAGCCTCGTAGCCAATTGCGACTTCGTCGAGAGTATTTTCGGGAATTCCGGCGATCCGTGGATCGTCGAGAACGACGCGGCCCTCGACCCCCTGCGCTGGACCGGGCACACGGGTTGCATCATCCTCGCGACTCACCTGGTCGGCTTGCCGAAAAAGGCGCTCGGCCTGCCCCAGTGGAAGGACGCCACCGAGCGGCAGAAGCGCGACGGCATGGCCTGGAAGGACGCGAAGGAGCCGTACAACGACGGCAAGCCCTTCAAGATCAGCGCGCGCGACGGGCGCGGCGTCATCGTCACCATCATCGCCGACAACTACTTCGGATACTCAAAGAAGGAGATCAAGACCATGATCTCCTATTCAGCCAACCTGCTCGGCCTTGCCGAAGAGGAGCACTCGGGCGGGGCCCTCGTCTTCCCCTCGTTCAACCTCGGCACGCGCTTCGTCCCCGACACCAATCTGCACTCCAAAGGCCACACCTTCGACGAGGCGATGGAGCTGCTCGCCGGGCGCGTCGCGATACGGCCCGAGGGGTACGCGGTCGACCTGACCTTCCCGCAGGTCATCTACCTTCCCGAGGACGCCGTCATCAGCCTCGAGGACCAGAAGGCCTCGTGGGTCCGCGACGGCGTCGAGCGATCGCTCCGCATCGTGCCCGAGGAGGTTTACGTCCACCCCACGGGTTATCGCGTCCGCATGGACCGGCACTCAGGATCCGGCGCGTGGCGCCTCGTCGGCACCTCGGCCGACGGCCTGGTTTGCCACAAACCCTGCACCGTCTCCGGCGGCGGCAAGAGCGAGATATCCAAGAGCATCCAGGATGCCATGACCTACCAGCCCATCATCATCGGAGACTTCGAGCGGGACATGGCCGCCCTCAAGGAGCTCATCGACCGCAGCTACGGCGACCGTTTCCGCGATCCGGAGGAGAACCACGGGAAGGATTCGCGCTCCATCCTCTCTCCCAAACGCTCGCTCGGTTCGGTCATCAAGCTGCTTTCCCCCTCGCCGCTGTACACCGACGCCTACAATGAATGGCTCCGCTCCGTTCCGGAACGGATCAAGAGCCTCGTCTTCCTCGTCAAGCGCTTCTATCGTCCGGACTGGGGCGACGACTGGATGAAACGCTTCTCCGTCGACGTCGTGAACGGCACCACGGGCAACATCTTCAAGTTCGACGGACGACCGCTGCTCGGCACCTTCCTCCGAGTCGGCTACACGCCGCAGGGCTTGCGCTGGACCTTCAAGCTCCGCCAGGACTTCATGCCCAGCGAGAAGGTGCAGTGGGAAGACGACATCACCGCGAGCGTCACCGTGCCCGCCAAGGGCCTGTCGGGCCTGCCCGACACC
The DNA here is from genome assembly GCA_016926955.1 of Spirochaetales bacterium. GTDB lineage: Bacteria > Spirochaetota > Spirochaetia > Treponematales > UBA12059 > JAFGNN01. The sequence continues at coordinate 3,964 of JAFGNN010000010.1, forward strand.
GCGACCGACCGCAGTCTCAAGTTCGCCCGCAACTGCGAGGCGCGTTTCTTCCAGCGCCCCGACGACGCCATCCACCCGGGCTACGACAAGCAGGCGGAAAAGGACCTTTCGCGGGCGGACAATTTCATCTCCAACTTCGAGCCGCTTTCCCGGTCCAAGGCGCACGAGATGGCCGAGCACGCGGTCGAACTCTCGGAATTCACCGATCCGATGCGCGACATGATAGTCGGCGCCGAGGCCGATGACTCATACCGATGGTTCGTCTGCTCGGCGAGGCCCCGCCTCGTGAACGGCAAGCCTTCGAAAAACCCGCGCTACCTGCAGGTCGATCCCAGCCTGTCGAATCCCTTGGCCCGTTACCTGTCCGACATCGGGCCGAGGCTCTACCGACGGGTCGGCGGAGACAAGCCGGTGCTGCACCCGGTCGGCGCGGTGCTGCCCGGCCGCCGCAACAATCCCCCCGATCGCGCCGCGGGGATACGCCCGCTCGCCGTCTACGCGCCCATCCATTACCAGGAGCTCCCCGAGCTGTTCATGGATTTCATCTGCTCGCTGACCGGCAAGAGCCCGTCGACCACGGGCGCGGGCAGCGAGGGCGCTCTGACCAAGGGCCCCTTCAACTCGCTGGTCACGGTCACCGACCTGAACAACGCGCTGCTGTCCTACATCCTGACCGGGTACGGCGGTTTCTCGACCGCCGCGGGCCATATCGGGCACAAGTTCAAGGTCGAACACGATATTTCCCTGCTTGTCCCCGAGCTCTGGTCCCGGATGGACGAGGACGAGCGGGACCCGGCCTACCTGATCGCCAACGGCTACCTCGAGCGCGTCGAGGACTTCGAGTTCGAAGGCAGGAAGGTGTTCGCGAGCCGGCTCGGATGGCGCATCACGACGCTCTTCGCGACCCACTTCCTCGGTCGCCTGTTCGACACGCCCGCCGCGGTCTTCCCGGACGAGGTGCTGAGGCCGGAGCTCCAAAGCCTTGCCGACTTCGTCGATGGCGTGAGCAACATTACCGAAGCCCAGGAACGGGTCGGCCGCATGTACATCGAGGACGGTTCGATCGAGGCCGCCATTCCCCCGCTCGAGGCGATCATCCGCGTCATGGCCGAAGGCTCATGGAAGGGCAAGGGACTGGAGAACCCGGAGCTCCGCGGACTCTTCGACCGCGAGTACGTTCTCTCGTCGGGATGGTACCGTGCGCGGCTCGAACGCTACCGCGACCGCGAAGCCGCCTACCTCGAGGAGTCGCTGCTGCGCATTCGGGAAACGCTCCAGAAGCGCGGCGGCGACCCGGAGGCGGCCAAGCGCCTCAAGCGCTCGCTCGAAGCGGCGGAAGCGAAGCTCGCGCTGGTGCGGAAGCCGGCTTACCTCGAGGCTCTCGTCGGCACCATAGGCCGCGATCCGCTCTTCCGGGGCTGATTTCCGTCAAAGAAAACCACGGAGGCACGGAGGGAAGGAGTGAAGATGGAGAGTGAGCGAGGGAACGGCATTCAGGCCGATCCCTTGATCCTCCTCCCTCATCCCTCCTGTCTCCGTGCCTCCGTTGTTAATCCTCTTCGGTCATTTCTTCAGGGCGGCTAAAAGGGCGTCGGCTTCCTTGAGGGCGTCGCCCTGGAACCAGCCTTCGCCTTTCCCCTGGGAGAGCAGGGTCCGCGCGCTTTCCGCGTCGCCGAATTCCGCAAGCAATGATGCCGTCAGCAGGGCATAGGCCGGTCGCAGGCTGCCGGCCGCGACGGGATCGGCCGCCCGGAGCGAAGCCAGCGCGCGTCCCAGTTGTCCTGACGCGACGTGAGCCCGCGCGGCGGCGTACGCGGTGACGCAGGCGCGCTCCTTGTCTATCACGGCACGCTCGTTGACTACCCGGAGCGCCTCGGCATAGAAGACTGTCGCCTCGGTAAAGCGCCCTTCCGACTCGGCTTTTTGGCCCGAGGCGAACAAGGTCTCCGGATCCTCGGCATCCTCCAGCCAGAGGAGCTCGTCCGTGTCCGCGGCATCGCCTCGGACTCCCGCCACGGCGACGGGAGCGGCGGACGAGGTTCCGGCGGCCATGCGCTCGACGACGCCGAGCAGCTTGGCGGCGGTTCCCTTCGCTGCGGGAGCGCTCCGCCAGAGGGGCGCGAGCTCATAGGTTCCGGCCTTCGAGAGCAGGAGCGACCTGCCGCCATCCGCCGTAAGCTCCAGAAGCGACCCGGCGCCCAGCTTCACCGTGGCATTCGCCGGGATGATCTGCCCGATGTCCACTTCCTTCCACCCGGATCCGGATTTGACCGTCACCGTGCCATCGACAAACGCCACCATCGATTCCTGGGCAAACGCGGCCGTCGCCAAAAGCCCGATCAAGGCAAAGAGCGGTATCGCGCGACTTGTTTTCATGAGGGCGCCTCCATCACGCTCCTATTCTAGCGCAAGTATCGTTGGATAGCCGCCCCCGTTGACCTTCAGCGTTCTTACTTGCCCCGGAATCAGTGGTATACTGGCACCCGCCCGCGCCCGGCGGGAACGGAAGTCCGTGGAGGAAGCTTGATGGCTGGCAGCGTATTTCTCGAGGGGATAGGCGAACTGGCGACCCCCGTCGGCTTTTCGGCTCGCCGCGGGTCCGCCATGAGCGAACTTCGCGTAGTATCCGACGCGTGCATCCTCGCGATCGACGGCGTGGTCCGTTGGGCGGGCCTGGCCTCCGAGGCGCCCGAGCCCCCCGCCGGGGTCGTTTCCGTCGACGCCGGCGGCCGCGCGGTCGTGCCCGGCTTCGTGGATTCCCACGCCCATTTCGTGTTCGGAGGATTCAGGGCCGACGAGTTCTACTGGCGCGCGGACGGACTACCCTACATGGAAATCCATGCACGGGGCGGCGGCATCCGACGTTCTGTGGACGCCACGCGCGCCGCCAGCTTCGAGGAACTTGCCGCGATCGGCGGGAAGCGACTCGATACGGCGCTCTCGCTCGGCGTCACCACGATGGAAGGCAAGAGCGGATACGGACTCGACCGCGACACCGAACTTCGCCAGCTCGAGGTAATGCGCCAGCTCTCGGAACGCCACCCGATCGACATAGTGCCGACCTACATGGGACCTCACTCCGTCCCTCCGGAGTTCGCCGGCAAGCCCTCCGCTTACGTCGATTTCTGCATCGAAACGGTGCTTCCCGAGGTCGCCCGAAGGGGACTCGCGCGCTTTGCGGACGTTTTCTGCGAGAAGGGGGTCTTCGAGCTCGAGGATTCCCGGCGTTTCCTCGAGGCCGCCGCCCGAGCCGGACTCGGCCTGAAAATGCACGCGGACGAGATCGTCCGCATCGGCGGAGCGGGGCTCGCGGCCGAGTTGGGCGCCACGAGCGCCGATCATCTCCTCAAGGCGAGCGCCGAGGACATCGCGGCCATGTCCGCCTCCGGCACCGTGGCGACGGTGCTTCCGCTCACGGCCTTCTCGCTCCGGGAGCCCTACGCCGACGCGCGCGGCATGATCGACGCGGGGTGCGCGGTCGCCCTGGCGAGCGACCTGAATCCCGGCTCGTGCTACAGCCAGGCCATTCCGCTCGCATTCGCCCTGGCCGTGCTGCAGATGCGCATGAGCCCCGAGGAAGCGCTCTGCGCCGCCACGCTCAACGGAGCCGCCGCCCTGGGAATGGCGGATTCGGTCGGATCGATCGAAGCGGGCAAGAAGGCAGACTTCCTCATCCTCGACGCCCCGAGCCACCTCCACCTCGCTTACCACGTCGGCATGAACCAGGTGCGGAGCGTCTACAAGTCCGGCGTCCTCGTGCACGGCCCCAAATAACGAAGAAACCACGGAGACACGGAGAAGAGGAAGAATGCAGAGGGAAAGGAAATGGGGAACGATTTCCCATCATTTGTTCGCCTCCCTCCTATCTCCGTGCCTCCGTGCCTCCCTGTTCAATTCTTCTTGCCGTTTTTCTGGTCGACAGGTAGATGGCGAGGGCGGCGATCACGGTGCCGAAGCCGATGGCGTGGGTGCCGCTGAACGCTTCCCCGTAGACGACCACGCCGAGGAATAGCTGCAGGCTCGGCGAGACGTATTGCAGGAAGCCCATCCGCGAAAGCGGGATGCGCTTCAGGCCCGCGGCAAAGGCGAGCAGGGGAATGGCCGTCACCGGCCCCGCCAAGGCGAGCAGGACGGTATCCTTTACGCCCGAGTTCCAGAACGCCCCGTCACCCGCACCGTGGCGAAAAAGCAGGAAGCCGAATGCCAGGGGAAACACGGCCGCTGTCTCGGCGACCATGCCTACCACAGCGTCCAGGCCCGCCAGTTTCTTCACCAGGCTGTAGGTGGCGAAGGTCAGCGCCAATACGAGCGAGACCCAGGGTATCCGTCCGTACGAGAGAGCCAGCACGATGACGCCGACCGCGGCGGCGGCGGTAGCGAGCTTGATGCCGCGATCGATCCTTTCACGAAGGGCGACTCCGCCGAGTATCACCGAGACGAGGGGATTCAGGTAGTACCCGAGGCTGGTCTCCACGATTCGGCCGTCGTTGACCGCCCAGATGTAGATGCCCCAGTTGGCGCTCACGAGCGCTCCTGCCGCGATCGTCGAGAGCAGCCTTTTGCGGTCTGCCAGAAGGTCACGGAACGCTCCGGACTTCCGCGAACCGACGGCGATCAGGACAGTGAACGCGAAGGCCCACACGATTCGGTGGGCGAGGATCTGCGTCGCCGGTACATAGGACAGGGCTTTCCAGTAGAGGGGGAACAGTCCCCACATGAGGTAGGCGGCCAGACCGTACGCGGTTCCGAGCGTCATCGCCCGCGCGTCGGATCCGGCGTCACGCTGTCCCGACCCGTCCTTCACGACAGTGCCCAAGGGATCCTCCAAAAAAAAAGGACCGCCGTCGGCGATCCTTCTATTTACGTTGTTCCGGTTTTCCGCGGCCGCCGGCGTCGGCGCCGCGGAATACCCGCTTTTACTTCTTGTTGGCGAGGGTAGCCTTGCAGATCTTGCAGATCTTGACCTTCTTGCCGTCGATCTCCTGCTCGTACAGGACCTTCACGCCTTCGTGATTGCAGACGGGGCAGGTGCCTCGGCCGTGGTTGGCGAGTTCCTTGATCCCCTTACCGCGATGGGCTTTGGACATTTCCGCCTCCCCTACTCGGCCTTGGGCTCGGCCGCGGCATCGGCCTTGGGCTTCGCGGGCGCCTTGGCCTTCTTCTCGGCGGCCGGCTTCTTCGCCTCTGCTGCCTTCTTCTCGGCGGCCGGCTTCTTGGCTTCGGCTGCCTTCTTCGCGACCGGCTTCTTCTCCGCTACTGGCTTTTCGGCCTTCGCGGGCTTGTCGCCCTTCTTCGCCTTCTTGTCGGTGTCGAGTTTGTAGTCCACGAGCTCGAGCACGACCATGTCGGCGGCGTCCTGCTTGCGGAAACCGATCTTGAGGATGCGGGTGTAACCGCCGGTCCGCTCCTTGAAGCGGGGCGCGATATCCTTGAACAGCTTCGCCAGGATGGCCTCGTCGCGGATCTTGCGCTCGACGAGGCGGCGGTTGTGGACCGTGTCCTCCTTGGCGCGGGTGATCAGCTTCTCGGCGTTCCTGCGGACCTCGATGGCCTTGGCCTTGGTCGTGACGATACGCTCGTGCTTGAAGAGCACCGTCATCATGTTCTTGATGAGCGCCTTGCGGTGGGCCGAAACCCGGTTCAGCTTGTTGTAGCCGATCTTATGGTTCATTGGGCTCTTCCTTCTGCATGGAGAGTATCAGGTGGCTCCGGAGCGGACCGTAGTCGCTCATGCCGAGCTCGAGACTCCACTCCTTGAGCTTGTCCTTGATCTCCTGAAGCGACTTCTTCCCGAAGTTCCGGGTCTTGGCGATGTCGTCCTCGGTCTTCTTGGTAAGGTCGCCGATCGTCTTGATGTTCGCGTTCTTGAGGCAGTTGGACGAACGGACGGAGAGCTCCAGCTCCTCCACCGGCGTGCCGAGGATCTGCCGGATGCGTTCCTCGACCTCGTCGTTCTCCTCGTCCCCCGCGCCCTCGCCCTCGTCGAAGTTGACGAAGATCGAGAAATGGTCCTTGGCGATCTTGGCGCTTTCCGCCAGGGCATCCTCGGGCCGCACGGTGCCGTCCGTCCAGATCTCGAGCACGAGCTTGTCGTAGTCCGAGCGCTGTCCGACGCGGGTGGGTTCAACCGCGTACTTGACCTTCCTGACCGGCGAGAAGATGGCGTCCATCGGGATGGTCCCGACGATCTCCACGTACTTCTCGTTCACCTCGGAGGGGACGTAGCCCCTTCCGAGGTCGACCTGCACTTCGATGTCCAGCTTTACGCCGTCCATCAGTGTGCCGATCCGGAGCTCGGGGTTCAGCACCTCGAGCTCCGAGCCCCGCGCGAACGCGGCGCCCGTGAGCTCGACGGGTCCGGCGAGCTCGAACAGGAAAGTCGCCTGCTCCTGGTCCTCCGGGAGCCTGAGCCTGAGCTGCTTCAGGTTATTGACGAACTCGATGGTGTCGTCGACGACGCCCGGGATGGTCTCGAATTCGCTCGTGACCACGTGCTGGGCGCCGTCCGCGTCGTTCCGGGTGATCCGGACCGCCGTTATCGCGTAGCCCTGGATCGAGGAGAGGAGGATGCGGCGCAGGGTGTTCCCGATAGTGGTACCGTACCCGGGCTCGAAGGGATAGGCGACGAACTTGCCGTACGTGGCCGAGCTCTCGCTGGTCTCGTACGTGATTCCCTTCGGCCTCTTGAATCCCTTGAGGAGGTTCTTACGCGCCATGCTCGCTCCTTACTTCGAATAGAGCTCGACCACGAGCTGCTCGCGGATATCCGCCATGTCGGTGATATCCTGGCGCTGCGGGACGGCGTTGAAGGTTCCCTTGAGCCCGTCGGGATCGACGGAGAGCCAGGGCATGACGCCGCTCTTCCCGAACTCCTGCATGGCCTGCTTGACGAGTTCGAGCTTCTGCGAGGTCGGGTGGATGGCCACCACGTCGGTCGGCTTCACTATGAAGGAAGCGACGTTGACGCGCTTGCCGTTGACGGTGACGTGGCCGTGCAGCACGAGCTGGCGGGCCTGGGCGCGCGAGCTCGAGAAGCGGAGGCGGTACACAACCGTGTCGAGGCGGCTCTCGAGGAGCCCGAGCAGGTTCTCGCCGGTCTTCCCGGGCATGCGAAGCGCCTTCTCGAAGGTGAGGCGGAACTGCTTCTCGAGGAGGCCGTAGGTCCTCTTGAGCCGCTGCTTCTCGCGAAGCTGGACGGCGTACTCGGACTGCTTGCCGGCGCGGGCCTTCGGGTTCTTTCCCGGGGCGGGGCGCTTGCGGTTGATCGGGCACTTGTCGCTCTTGCAGCGATCGCCCTTGAGGAACATCTTCTTGCCTTCGGTGCGGCAAAGCCGGCAGACCGGGCCGATATAACGAGCCATGCGTTTCTCCTGCCTTAGATGCGCCGCGCCTTGGGCGGGCGGCAGCCGTTGTGCGGGATCGGCGTCACGTCGTTGATGCTCTTGACCTTGAGTCCGAGCGCGCCGAGCTGGCGGATGGCCGACTCGCGGCCGATCCCGGGGCCCTTCACGTAGACGTGCACCTCGCGGAGCCCCACGTTGAGGGCCTTCTGGACCGCCGTCTCGGTGACGCTCTGCGCTGCGAAGGGGGTGGACTTCTTCGCGCCGCGGAAACCGAGGCCGCCGGAGGACGCCCAGGAGATCGCGTTCCCGTTCAGGTCGGTGACGGTGATGATCGTATTGTTGAAGGTGGCCTGGATGAAGACCTTGCCCTCGTATACGCTCTTCTTCTCTTTCTTCTTCTTGGTCTTGGTGGTTGCCATTCAGGATCCTCCCTAGGCCTTCTTCTTGTTGGCCACGGTCTTCTTCTTGCCCTTGCGGGTACGCGCGTTGGTCCGCGTCCGCTGGCCGTTGACCGGGAGGCCCCTGCGATGGCGCAGGCCGCGATAGCAGCCGATGTCCATCAGGCGCTTGATGTTGAGGGCGGTCTCCGTGCGGAGGCGTCCCTCGACCTTGTAGTCGTTCTCGATCACCTTGCGGAGCTCGTTGACCTCTTCGTTGGAAAGGTCTCCGATCTTCTTGGCGGGATCGATCTTGGTGGAATCACAGATCTTGCGGGCGCTCGTCCGGCCGATGCCGAAGATGTAGGTGAGCGCGATCTCTACGTGCTTGTTCGGGAGGTCAACTCCCGCTATGCGTGCCATGCGGTTATCTCCCTCAACCCTGCTTCTGCTTGTGCTTCGGGTTCTCGCACACGATGCGTACGATGCCCCTCCGCTTGATGACCTTGCACTTATCGCAAATGGTCTTGACGCTGGTCCTGACCTTCATTGACTTCCTCCGCGCTTCGTAAAGCGCATTTGTACCACGTTTTACGAGCGCTCGTCTACAGGTTCCGGGAGCGGATGTGGCCCTTGCGGACCAGGCCCTCGGAGTGGTGCATCTTCAGCTGGGCCTCGACCTGGCTCATGACGTCGAGGTCGACGCCGACGAGGATCAGGAGCGAGGTGCCGCCCAGCAGGTACGAGAGCTCGGCCGGGAAGTTGAACATGCGCTGGACCACCGTCGGGATGAGGGCGATCAGCGCCAGGTACAAGGCGCCCGGCAGGATGATCCTGTTGAGGATCTTCGTGAGGTACTCTTCCATCTTCTCCGAGCGGATGCCCGGGATCGAGCCGCCGTTCTCGCGGATGTTCCGCGAGATCTCCTGCGGGTTCAGCGAAACCTGCGTGTAGAAGTAGGCGAAGAAGACGATCATGAGGACGTAGAAGACCCAGTACCAGACCTTGCCCGGATCCATGAAGGCCGCGAAGTCGCGGAGCCATTTCACGTTCGGGCCGAGGCCCGAGGCGATCTGGATCGGGAAGGAAAGCAGGGACGAGGCGAAAATTACCGGGATGACGCCGGAGGGGTTGATCTTGAAAGGGATGTAGGTGTTCTGGCCGCCGTACATCTTCCTTCCGACCACGCGCTTGGCGTAGGTCACGGGGATCTTCCTCTGGCCCTGCTGCTCGTAGACCACCAGGGCGATCACGAGGCCGAACATGAGAAGGACCACGATCGCGAACACGGGGTTCAGTTCCTCGGAGCGGATCTTCTGCCAGAGGGCGAAGAGCCCGTTCGGGAGCCGTGCCACGATGCCCGCGAAGATGATGAGGGAAACGCCGTTGCCGATGCCGCGCTTGGTGATCTGCTCGCCGATCCAGACCAGGAAGAGGGCGCCCGCGGTGACGGTGATCAGGGCGACGACGGTGTAGAGCCGCTCGTCGATGATCAGGGCGCCGGGGATGCTCCTGGCATAGGAAACGACCGCGAGACCCTGGACCAGGCCGACGGCGATGGAGCCGAGGCGCGTCCAGCGGGCTATCTTCTTCCGGCCGCCGTCCTCCTCGGCGATCTTCTTGAGAGAGGGGAAGATCACGAGGAGGAGCTGCATGATGATCTGAGCCGAGATGTACGGCATCACGGTCAACATGAACAGCGAGAAGTTCTTGAAGGCGCCGCCCGCGAAGAAATCGAGGTAATCGGTGATGCCGCCGCCCTGGGTCTGGGACCCGAAGTACGCGGCGAGCGCGCTCGCGTCGATGCCCGGAATCGGCAGATAGGCGCCGACCCGGAACATCACGAGCCAACCGAGAGTGTAGAGGATCCGGTCGCGGAGCTCCTTGATCCGGAAAACCTCGACGAGGGGGTTGTTGCCTGCCATTGCTCGCTACCTTCTTTAACCGTATTCCCGTTACCGGGTCTCGATCTTGCCGCCGGCCTTCTCGATCTTGGCCTTGGCCGAGGCCGAGACCTTGGACACGACGAAGGTGAGGGCCTTGGAAATGTCGCCGTCGCCGAGGACCTTCACCGGGAGCTCGGGCTTGCGCGAGAGACCCTTCATGAGCAGGCTCTCGGCATCCACGGTTTCGCCGGCGGCGTAGCGCTCCTCGATGTCGCGGAGGTTGACGATCTGCCACTCGACCTTGAACATCGCGTTGGAGAAGCCGCGGTGCGCCAGGCGCCGGTAGAGCGGCATCTGACCGCCCTCGAAACCCGGATAGGTCTTGCCGCCCGAGCGGGCCTGCTGGCCCTTGTTGCCCTTGCCGGCGGTGGTGCCGAGGCCGGAACCCTGGCCGCGGCCGACACGCTTCTTGGCGTGGGTCGCCCCGGCAGGGGGATGGAGGTTGAAGTCGCTCATTCCTCTATCTCCTTGACCTCGACGAGGTGCCGGACCGTGTTGATCATGCCCAGCACCGCCGGGTTGGATTCCTTCACGGTCTTCGAATTGATCTTGCGCAAGCCGAGCGAGCGCACGGTGGCGCGCTGCGCGGGCTTCTCGCTGATGACGCTCCGGACGAGCCGGATCTCGAGCTTCTTGGCCATTTCGATTAACCCCACATGTCCTTGAGCGCCTTGCCCCGGTTGCGGGCCACGGTGCGGGCGTCCAGGATGCCCGCGATGCCTTCGAAGACGGCGCGGACGACGTTGACGCTGGTGCGGGCGCCGAGGCTCTTGGCGAGCACGTCGGTGACGCCGCCCGCTTCCATGACCGCGCGCACGGCGCCGCCGGCGATGATGCCGGAGCCCGATACGGCGGGCTTGAGGACGACGCGGGTGGCCTTGTATTCGCCCACCACGTCGTGCGGCAAGGTGCCGTTCTTGACCGGAAGCTTCACCATGTTCCGCTTTGCCCGGTCTATGCTCTTCCGGATGGCCTCGCTGACGTCGTTCGCCTTTCCGAAGCCGTAGCCCACGTTGCCGCGGCGATCGCCGACGACAGTGAGGGCTGAGAACGAGAAGCGCCGGCCGCCCTTCACGACCTTGGCCGTGCGGTTGAGCTTCACGAGCTTCTCGACGAAATTGTCACGGGAGCCGTCGCGGTCCCTGTCCCTGGTCCTGTTTTCCACGAGGCCCTCCTAGAACGCGATCCCGGCCTTGCGGGCTCCGTCGGCGATCGCCTTGACGACGCCGTGATACTTGTAGCCGTTGCGGTCGAAGACCACCTCGGCCACGCCCTTTTCCTTGAGCCGGGCGCCGATGGCCTCGCCGAGCTTGGCGCCGCCCTCGACAGTCGGCTTCGTGCCCTTGAGCGCCTCTTCCAGGGTGCTGGCGGCGGCGAGGGTCTTGCCGTCGGCGTCGTCGATCACCTGGACGTAGAGGTACTTGTTGCTCCGGAAGACCGTCATGCGCGGGCGCTCGGGAGTGCCCGTTATGGACTTGCGGACGTGGCCCTTTCGCTGGCCACGACGGCGAAGCTTCTCGCTCTGTTCCTTCGTGCTCATGGCTTTCCCTTACTTCACGCCGGACTTGCCGACTTTCTTCCGGACGTACTCGCCCTCGTAGCGGATTCCCTTGCCCTTGTAGGGCTCGGGGGCGCGGAGCTTGCGGATCTCGGAAGCCAGCTTACCGACCGCGTGGCGATCGGCGCCGGTGAGGACGAGCTTCTGACCGTTGCCTTCGATGGCGACCTGGATTCCCTCGGGAATGCCCACGTAGACGTCGGAGGAGAAACCGAGGCTCAGGACAAGGAGCTTGTCCTGGAGCTCGGCCTTGTAGCCGACGCCGTTGATGGCGAGGGTGATCTTGAAGCCTTCGGAAACGCCCTTCACCATGTTGGCGAGGAGCTGGCGATAGAGGCCGTGGAACGACTTCGACGGCTTGGTCTCGTCGCGGCGCGTGACGTCGATCTGCGCCGGGCCGATCTTGAAATCGACTACGTCGCGGTACGACTGGGTCAGCTTGCCCTTCGGGCCTTCGACGGTCATGAGGCCGTCGGCGATGTTCACCTTGACGCCCGCCGGAACGGCGACGGGCAGGTATCCGATTCTGGACATTGCCCCTCCCTTACCAGACGGTGCAGATGAGCTCGCCGCCGACCTTTTTCTCGACGGCCTTGCGGCCGGTGGTCACGCCTTCGCTCGTGGAGATGATGACGGTGCCGTAGCCGTTATGGACGCGCGGCAGGTCCTTGTATCCGGAGTACACGCGGCGACCGGGCTTGGAGACCTTGTCGACGCCGTGCAGGATCGGATCGTTCTTCTCGTCGTACTTGAGGAAGATGCGGATCGAGTTCTGTCCCTCGTTCACGATCTTCTTGAAGTTCTTGATGTAGCCTTCGGTCTTCAGGATCTTCACGATCTCGAGCTTGAGCCGAGAGGTGGAGATGTCGACCTTCTCGTGCCGCGCCGCCGAGGCGTTGCGGATCTTGGTCAGCATATCGGCGATGGGGTCGCTAACGCTCATTGCCTTCCTCCTACCAGCTCGACTTGGTGACGCCCGGAATCATGCCGTCGCTGGCGAGCTTCCGGAAGCAGATGCGGCACATGTCGAATTTTCGCATGTATCCACGGGGGCGGCCGCAAACCTTGCAGCGCCTGACGAGGCGGGTCGAGTACTTGGGCTTCTCGAGCGCCTTAAGGATCATTGATTTCCTGGCCATGGGTTCCTCGCTTACTTCCTGAACGGCATGCCGAACCGGGCGAGGAGGCTTTTCGCCTCCTTGTCGGTCTTCGCGGTCGTTACGATCGCGACGTTGAGGCCCATCACCTTCTCGATCTTGTCGAAGTCGATCTCGGGGAAGATGATTTGCTCGGTGATGCCGAGCGAGTAGTTGCCGTGCCCGTCGAACGCGTTCTGGTTCACGCCGCGGAAGTCCTTGACGCGCGGGAGCGCGACGTTGACCAGGCGGTCGAGGAACTCGTACATCTGGGCGCCCCGGAGGGTCACCCGGCAGCCGATTTCCTGGCCTTCGCGGATCTTGAACGTGGCGATGGACTTGCGCGCCTTGGTCTTCACCGCCTTCTGGCCGGTGATGTGCGCGAGGTCCTCGACGGCAGCGTCGAGGATCTTCTTGTTTTCCTTCGCCTCGCCGACGCCCATGGATACGATGATCTTGGCGATGCGGGGCACCTGCATCATGGTGGAGTAGCCGTACTCCTCCTTGAGCGCCGGCGCGATTTCGGCCCTGAAGGTCTTCTTCAGACGGGGCGTGTAGCCCGCGGGCGGCGCGGCAGAGGGGCCGGCCGACTTTCCGGCGGCTGCCTTCTTCGCCGCGGCCTTGGCCTTGGCCTCGGCCGGGTCGACGGTCTTCTTCTCAGCCATCAGAGGGCCTCCCCGCACTTGCGGCAGACGCGCTTCTTGGCGTCTCCCTCGATCTTGTAGCCGATGCGCGTCGGTCCGCACTTGCGGCAGACGATCATCATGTTCGAAACGTGCAGGGCGGCCTCGATCTCGACGATGCCGCCGCGATCGTTCTGCTTGCGCTTGCGCATGGCCTTCTTGACCATGTTGACGCCCTGTACGATCGCGCGGCCCTTCTCCCGATCGATGCGGACGATCTTGCCCTGCTTTCCCTTGTCCTTGCCGGCGATGACCTGTACGAGGTCATCCTTGCGCAGCTTGAACTTCACGGTAGTGGTTGCCATCGCGTAACTCCTAGAGAACCTCGGGGGCCAGCGAGACGATCTTCATGTAATCCTTCTCGCGGAGCTCCCTGGCGACCGGCCCGAAGATGCGCTTGCCCTTCGGGTTCTTGTTCGCGTCGATGATGACGCAGGCATTGTCGTCGAAGCGGATGTAGGTTCCGTCAGGTCGGCGGTATTCCTTGTGCACGCGGACTACGACCGCGCGCTCGATGGTGCCCTTCTTGACGGCCGAGTTGGGTATGGTCTGCTTCACGGCGACGACGACGATGTCGCCGATCGAGGCGTAGCGGCGGCGGGTGCCGCCGAGCACCTTGATGCACTGGACGACCTTGGCGCCGGAGTTGTCGGCCACGTTGAGGAACGATTCGACTTGGATCATGCTTCCTCCCCCGGCCTACTTCGCGCGCTCGACGATCTCGGCGAGCCGCCAGCGCTTGTCGCGGCTGAGCGGCCTGGTTTCCACGACGCGGACGGTGTCGCCGGTCTTGGCCTCGTTGGCCTCGTCGTGCGCCTTGATCCGCTTCGAGCTCTTCACGTACTTCTTGTAGAGCGGGTGCAGCTTCCGGGTCGTGATCTCGACGACGATGGTCTTGTCCATCTTGTCGCTGGCCACGAGCCCGACGAGCTCCTGCCGGCCCTTCGATCCCTTGTTCTCTTCCACGTCCTGTCTCCTCGCCCTAGGCCTGCGGCCCGGCCAATTCGGCCTGGCGGATGAGCGTCTCCACGCGGGCGATCTGCCGGCGTAGGTTGCGCTTCTGGAGCGGGTTGTCGACGTGGCCGACGACCATCTGGAAGCGCAGGTCGAAATACTTCTTGCGAAGCTCGTCGCGCTTGGCGAGGAGCTCGTCCTTCTTCATTTCCTTGAACGAATTCCGCATGGGATCACTCCATCTCCATCTCGGCGCGAACGACGAACTTCGTCTTGATCGGCAGCTTGGAGCCGGCGAGGCGCATGGCCTCCTCGGCGACCTGCCGCTCGACGCCCGACAGTTCGAACATCATCGTGCCTTCCTTGACGACGGCGACCCAGTATTCCGGAGCGCCCTTGCCCTTGCCCATGCGGGTTTCCGCCGGCTTCTTGCTGAAGGGCTTGTCCGGGAAAATCCGGATCCACAGCTTGCCGCCGCGCTTGATGTAGCGGTTGAGCGCCACGCGCGCGGCTTCGATCTGCCGGTTCGTGATCCACTCGGGCTCCATGCACATGAGCCCGTACTCGCCGAAGGCGATGGAGTTGCCGCTCTGCGCCTTGCCGTGGATCCGGCCGCGCTGCACCTTCCGGTGCTTTACTCTCTTGGGTGCGAGCATGTCTTAGCTCCTCGGCTCGCGGCGTTCCGGACGGCCGCCGCGGTTGTCGCGACCCTCGCGGGCCGGCCGGTCGGATCGCTCGTGGCCGCCTTCGTGACGCGGCTTGCGGACGAGAGTGCCGGCATCCTCGTTCTTGTCGGTCTTGTAGACCATGCCCTGGTAGATCCACACCTTGACGCCGATCTTGCCGAAGGTCGTCGAGGCCTCCCAGAAGCCGTAGTCGATGTCGGCCCTGAGCGTGTGGAGCGGGGTGCGTCCTTCCTTGTACTGCTCGGTGCGGCTCATGTCCGCTCCGCCGAGACGACCGGCCACCCGGACCTTGCAGCCCTGGGCTCCGCCCTTCATCGCGTTGGCGACGGCCATCTTGAGGGCCCTGCGGAACGAGCCGCGGCTCTCGAGCTGGCGGGCGATGCTCTGGGCCACCACCATCGCATTGGTCTCGATCTTCTTGATCTCCTTGATCTTGATCTGGACCTTCTTGGTCACGATCTTCTGGAGCTCAAGTCCGACCTTTTCGATGTTGGCGCCCTTGACGCCGATGAGGACGCCGGGACGCGCGGTGTGGATGATGATGGTCACGCGCTGGGGGTGACGGACGATCTCCACTTCGGAGATGTCCGCGCCCTTTGCCTCGGGCAGCTCGAGGAGCCGCTTGCGGAGCGCGAGGTCCTCGTGAAGCGTCTTCGCGTACTCGCGCGGATCGACGTACCAGCGGGACTTCCAATCCTTGTTGATGCCGAGCCGGAGCCCGGTCGGGTTGACTTTCTGGCCCACCTTACGCCTCCGTCCTTCCGATTTCGTCGACCGTCACGCTGATGTGGCACATCCGCTTGAGCTGCATGTCGGCCCTGCCCCTGGCGCGGAACCAGACGCGGCGCATGCGCGGACCCTCGTCCACGCGGAGCTCGCTGACGAAGAGCATGTCCTCGCCGAGCTTGCGGTTGCGGTCCAGCGCGTTGGCGGCGGCGCTGGCCACGACCTTGCGGATCAGGCGGGCGCCCTTGTGGGGCATGTGCTCCAGGATCGCCATCGCCTCGGCGTAGGTCTTGCGTCGCACGAGGTCCGCCACCGGCCTGATCTTGAACGGGCTGCCGATGAGGAACTTCGCGCTCGCGTTGTATCCTTTCTTGTCCATCCCTTACCTCTTGGCGGCTTTCTTGTCCGAGCCGGCGTGGCCGCGGAAAAGACGGGTGGGGGCGAACTCGCCGAGCTTGTGGCCGACGAGGTTCTCGGTCACGTAGACCGGCACCCAGGACTTGCCGTTGTGCACCGAAATGGTCATGCCGACCATCTCGGGAATGATGGTGGAACAGCGGCTATAGGTCTTGAGCATCTTCTTGTCGCCGGCCTTGGAGGACTCGACGACCTTCTTGTAAAGGGACTTTTCGATGAAAGGGCCCTTCTTGATCGATCTCGACATGGTCGTCTCCTATCACTTCCTGCGCTTGACGATGAACTTGCCGGACGGCTTGTGCTCGCTCCGGGTCTTGTAACCCTTGCACGGCTGGCCCCACGGGGTCACGGGCTGCTTGTAGCCCTTGCCGCGGCCCTCGCCGCCGCCGTGCGGGTGGTCGACCGGGTTCATCGCGATACCGCGGACCTTCGGCCTCATGCCCTTCCAGCGGTTGCGACCGGCCTTGCCGACGCGCTCGTTCATGTGCTCGCCGTTGCCGACGGAGCCGATGGTCGCCATGCACTTCTTGAAGACCATGCGGAGCTCGCCGGAGGGCAGCTTGAGGGTGACGTAGTCGCCCTCCTTGGCCGCGATCAGGGCGCCCGCGCCCGCGGAGCGGGCCAGCTGGCCGCCCTTGCCGAGGCTGAGCTCGACGTTATGGACGGTCAGGCCGACGGGAATGGACTCGAGCGGCAGGGAGTTGCCCGGCTCGAGCGGAGCTTCGGGGCCGGCCACGATCTTCTGGCCGACCTGGAGGCCCTGGGGCGCGATGATGTAGCGCTTCTCGCCGTCGACGTAGTTGACGAGGGCGATGTTGGCGCTGCGGTTGGGATCGTATTCGATGCTCGCGATGGCGCCCGGGATGCCTAGCTTGTCGCGGAGGAAGTCGATCTCGCGGTACTTGCGTTTGTGCCCGCCGCCGCGCCGACGCACCGCGATGCGCCCGACGCCGCCGCGACCGGCCTTGTCGCCCTTACCCTTGGTCAGGGACTTGACGGGCGCGTTCCCCTGGGTCAGCGCCTCGTTCACCACCTGGACACGGTGGCGGAGTCCCGGGGTTATCGGCTTGAATGTCTTGATCGCCATAAATTCCCCTCGAGGGATCGTCCGAAAGCGCTTACGCGCCTTCGAACGCCTTGATGGTCTCGCCCTTGGCGAGACTGACGACGGCCTTTTTCCAGGCCGAGGTGACGCCGGAGCGGCCCCGGAGGCGCTTCGGCTTGCCCTTGACGTTGATCACGGTGCAGGAGACCGGCGTCACGGAGAACATCCGGCGCACCGCTTCCATGATCTGCGGTTTGGAGGCGCGCGGGTCGACGCGGAAGACGTACTTGCCGTGCTCGCGCATGGCGTTGGTCTTCTCGGTCAGGACGGGCTCCACCAGGACCGTATCGTACTGCTGCATGACGGTCTCCCTTACTTCTCGCCGTAGAACTCGTTGAGGCTCTTCGCGGCGGACTCCATCACGATGACGGAGCGACCGTAGAAGAGGTCGTGGGCCCGGAGGCGGCGGAACGAGAGGAAGTGCAGCCACGGGATGTTGCGGCCGGCGCGCTTGATCATGGAGTCATCCTCGTTGAGGACAACCACGGTGCGCTCGGCCTTGTCGCGCGGCAGGACCTTGTCGAGGACCGCCATGAGGTCCTTCGTCTTCCCGGAGGCGACGGAGAAATCCTCGACGACCTTGAGGGTCTCGTTCTGGGCCTTGAGGCTCAGGATGCTCTTCATCGCGAGGCGCTTGGCCTTGCGCGGCATCATATAGCTGTAGTCGCGCGGCTTCGGCCCGAAGACGATGCCGCCGCCGACGAACTGGGGCGCCTTGACGTCGCCCTGGCGCGCGCGGCCCGTGCCCTTCTGGGCATACGGCCTGCGGTTGGTGCCGTGCACCTCGGCGCGCCCCTTGGTGCTGGCGGTGCCGACGCGCTTGTTGGCGAGCTCGTTGTTGATGGCGTACCAGATGACGTCTTCGTTGACCGGCAGGCCGAACACGGCGTCCGCGAGCTCCACGCTCCGGAGCTCCTTACCCTGGACGGAAATGACTTTCCTTTCCATTGCTGTCCCTGCCCCGCTTACGCTTTCTTGACGGCCGACTTGACGACGACCGTGCAGTTACGCGGTCCCGGAACGGCGCCGCGCACGAGGATGAGGCCCTCGGCGGCGTCGACGCGGACGACCTTCAGGTTCTGGACCGTGACTTTCTCCGAACCCATGTGTCCGGGAAGCTTCACGTTCTTGAACGTCTTGTGCGGATAGGTCCGCTGGCCCGTCGAGCCCGGTTCGCGGTGGAACTTGGAACCGTGCGTCGCGCGACCGCCTCCGAAACCCCAGCGCTTCACGACGCCCTGGAAGCCCTTGCCCTTCGAGGTGGCGGTGACGTCGACGAAACGGACGCCCTCGAAAGCCTCGGCGCCGAGCGACTGCCCGACCTGGACTTCCTTCCCGAAGTCCCTCATCTCGCGGAGCAGCTTCGTGGGCTGGATGCCCTCGGGGAACTGGCCGGCGTAGGGCTTGGTGACGCGCGTCTTCTTCGCGGTGAAGGCGCCGAACACGACGGCGTCATAGCCGTTCGCGTCCGCGGTCTTCCGCGCGACGACGACGTTCGGCGCGATCTTGACGACGGTGACGGGCACGAGGCGCCCGGAGTCGTCGAAGATTTGCGTCATGCCGATCTTCGTGCCGATTAATCCGATCATGGATAACTCCTAAGCGTTGAACGCGTCGGTACGGAACCGGGCGTTTACTGCTTGATCTCGACGTCGATGCCCGCGGGAAGCTCAAGCTTCATCAGGGCGTCCATGACGTCGGGGGTCGGGTTGATGATGTCGATCAGGCGCTTGTGCGTCCGCATCTCGAACTGCTCACGCGACTTCTTGTGGACGTGCGGCGAGCGAAGCACGGTGTAGCGGCTGGTGCGGGTCGGGAGCGGGATGGGTCCCGAAACCTTGGCGCCCGCCTTCTGGACGGTCTGCACGATGGAGCGTGCCGAATCGTCGATTAGGCGTACGTCGAACCCTCTGAGCCTGACGCGAATCCTGTCCTTCATAGGTCCTCCAAAGATCTCTTGCATCCGCGTCGTCACGCCGTTCCCGGGAGGGCGCGCGCGTCGACCGATGCCGCGGGGCCGTGGAGGCCCCGCCTTCCCTCCCATCCACCTATTTGGACGGGAGTATTCGCGGCACATTACTCCGGATCGCCCCGAAGGGTCAAGTGCCCCTCCCGCCTGGCTTCATGAACCAAGAAGACCACGGAGGCACGGATGAAGTCGCGCGGCCCGGGGCCGCGCACTACTATCCATTCCGCTCCGAAAGCGGAGCGAAGCGAAGCGACGCAGATACGGAGGGAAGAGGGAGGAAGAGGGGGAGTGAAAAAAGAAATCCCTTTTCCGGTTCCTCTCCCTCATTTCTCCCCTCCTCCGTGGCTCCGTGGTTTGATTCCAAAAAAAAGGGGCGCCCCGAAGGGCGCCCCGCTTGCTTGCCTGGAAGGCTCGCTTACTCGAGAACCTCGATAACCTGGCCGGAAGCTACCGTGCGGCCACCCTCGCGGATGGCGAACTTGAGCCCCTTCTCCATGGCGATCGGGTAGATCAGCTCGGCGCTGATCTCGGTGTTGTCGCCGGGCATCACCATCTCCTTGCCGGCGGGGAGCGTCACCGAGCCGGTGATGTCCGTCGTCCGGAAGTAGAACTGGGGCCGGTAGCCCGAGAAGAACGGGCTGTGGCGGCCGCCCTCGTCCTTGGAAAGGACGTAGATCTGGCCCTTGAACTTGGCGTGCGGGTTGATGGTGCCCGGCTTGGCGAGAACCTGGCCGCGCTCCACTTCCTTCTTGTCCACGCCGCGGAGCAGGGTACCGATGTTGTCGCCCGCCTGGCCCTCGTCGAGGAGCTTGTTGAACATCTCGACGCCGGTGACGACGGTGTTCTTGGTCGGCTTGATGCCGACGATCTCGACCGTCTCGTTGACCTTCACGATACCGCGCTCGACGCGGCCCGTGACGACCGTTCCGCGGCCGGAGATCGAGAAGACGTCCTCGATGGGCATGAGGAAGGGCTTGTCGATGAGGCGCTCGGGGTCGGGGAAGAACGTGTCCATGGCGTCCAGGAGATCCTGGATGCACTTGTTGTTCTCGAGGTTGGTCGGATCGGACATGGCCTTGAAGGCGGAACCCTTGATGATCGGGGTCTTGTCGCCGGGGAAGCCGTAGAAGTTGAGGAGGTCGCGGACCTCTTCCTCGACCAGCTCGATGAGCTCGGCGTCGTCGACAAGGTCGACCTTGTTGAGGAAGACGAGGACGGAGGGCACACCGACCTGGCGGGCGAGCAGGACGTGCTCGCGGGTCTGGGGCATGACCGAGTCGGGAGCGGACACGACCAGGACAGCGCCGTCCATCTGGGCCGCGCCGGTGATCATGTTCTTGATGTAGTCGGCGTGTCCGGGGCAGTCGATGTGCGCGTAGTGGCGCTTGTCGGACTGGTACTCGAGGTGCCGGGTATTGATGGTGATACCGCGGGCCTTCTCCTCCGGCGCGTTGTCGATCTCGTCATACTTCATGACCTTGGAGCCGAACTTGGCGCCGCAGTACATGGTGATGGCGGCGCTGAGGGTCGTCTTCCCGTGGTCGATGTGGCCGATCGTACCGACGTTCATGTGCGGCTTGGTACGCTCGAATTTCTCTTTCGCCATGCTACTCCTCCTCTGGGGTGCATTTACGTGGTTGTCATCCGCGTTTTCGCGAGCCCGCGCAGTATATGCGTGGTCCGTTCCGCGCGCAAGTGCCGGTTCCGAAAGGAAGCCCGGCGGGTTTTTACATCGCACGCCCCGCGGTCGGGGGCGAAAGATCACTTACCAGCGATAGTGGGCGAAAGCCTTGTTGGCCTCGGCCATGCGGTGCGTATCTTCCTTCTTCTTCACCGCGGTGCCGGTGTTGTTGAAGGCGTCGCCGAGCTCGGAAGCCAGGCGTTCGGCCATGGAGCGGCCGGAGCGGGAGCGGGCGGCCGCGATGACCCAGCGCATGGCGAGGGCCTCGCGACGGACGTCGCGGATCTCGATAGGCACCTGGTAGGTAGCGCCGCCGACGCGTCGGGACTTGACCTCCACGGCCGGCTTCACGTTGTCGAGCGCCTTGAGGAAGGCTTCGAGAGCGGGAGCGCCGGACTTCTCCTGGAGCTGCGCGAGGGCGTCGTAGACGATGCGGAGGCTGGTGGCCTTCTTGCCTTCGATCATCATGCGGCACACGAACTTGGTGAGAATGACGCTGTTGTAACGCGCGTCGGGGGCATGGCCCCTGTCGATGGTCTTCTTCTTACGGCCCATTTCAGATCCTCCGCCTTACGCCTTCGGCCGCTTGGCGCCGTACTTCGAGCGCGACTGCTTGCGGTCGGCGACGCCGAGGGTATCCTTCGCGCCGCGGATGATGTGGTAGCGAACGCCCGGAAGGTCCTTCACGCGTCCGCCGCGGATGAGGACAACCGAGTGCTCCTGCAGGTTGTGGCCGACGCCCGGAATGTAGGCGGTGACCTCGATCCCGTGTGAAAGGCGCACACGGGCGACCTTCCGGAGGGCCGAGTTCGGCTTCTTCGGGGTGACCGTCATGACGCGGGTACAGACACCGCGCTTCTGGGGGCACTCGACGAGGGCCGGGCTCTTGGTCTTCCAGACGGACATCTTGCGGCCGTTCCGGACGAGCTGGTTAATGGTAGGCATTACGCGCTAACTCCTGTCTTGGCCGTGCGTCAGCATCGCGCGGCGCGTTTCTAAGGTACGCGGGAATCTCTGATTTACCGGAACGCCCCGAAGGACGCTCCGGCTATGCACAATAAAGCTTTTCCGCCCGCTTGGTCTAGTGCCCAGCGGAAGGAGGAGAAACCACGGAGGCACGGAAACACGGAGGGAAGAGGGAGTAATAAGTTGTTGAATGGGAACGAATTCGTCCCCTTCACTCCTTCTCCCTCTTATCTCCCCTACTCAGTGCCTCCGTGGTTTCTTTTACACATCAGTCCTCGTCGCCGTCGTCCTCTACGGGGCTGAAGCCCTCGTCGCCCTCGAAGGCGGTGGTCTCGTCGAAGCCGGCCCCGTCGTACTCGGCGTGCTCGTCGAAGGCCGGGATGGCGGCCAGCTCCTTCTCCTTGCGGCGCTTCTCGAGGATCTCCTCGACGAAGGCGTCAAGGTCCTCGTTCTCGTCGTCGGAGAGCTTGATCTCGCGGTAGCGCTTCATGCCGGTTCCCGCCGGGATCAGGTGGCCGATGATCACGTTCTCCTTGAGTCCGCGGAGCCCGTCGGTGGCGCCCGCGATGGCGGCGTCGGTCAGGACCCTGGTGGTCTCCTGGAAGGAGGCCGCGGCGAAGAAGGAGTCGATCTTGAGGCTGGCGCGGGTGATGCCGAGGAGGAGCGGGCGGGCCACGGCGGGCTGTCCGCCCTCCGCGAGCACGCGGCGGTTCTCCTCGTGGAAGCGGTACTTGTCGATCTGCTGGCCGTAGATGAAGCGGGTATCGCCGGGGGCGACGATCTCGACCTTCTTCATCATCTGCCGCACGATGACGCCGATGTGCTTGTCGTTGATGCTGACGCCCTGCAGGCGGTAGACCTGCTGGACCTCGTCCATGAGGAAGCGCTGGCAGACCTGCTCGCCGAGGATGTTCATGATGTCGTGCGGGCTCTTGTTGCCGTCGCAAAGGAGGTCGCCCGCCTCCACCTGGTCGTTGTCGCGCACGAGGAGTCGGCGGCCCATCGGCACAAGGTGCTTGTATTCCTTGCCGAAGATGTCGCGTACCATGACGACGCGCTTGCCCTTGACGATGCCGCGGAAGGACACGGTGCCGGACACCATGGCCAGGACGGTCGGGGTCTTGGGCTTGCGGGCCTCGAAGAGCTCGCTGACCCGCGGCAGGCCGCCCGTGATGTCCATCGCCTTGGCCGACTCCTTCAGGGTACGGGCGATGGTCCGTCCGGCCTTGACGAAGTCGCCGTCGTCGACGTTCAGGTAAGCGCCGCCCGGCAGGAAGTAGGTGAAGATCTCGTTGCCCGCCTCGTCCGCGATGATGATGCGCGGCTGCTTCGCGTCGCGCTCGACCGCGAACTCGGTGATCTTCTTTTCCGAGTTGCCGGTTTCCTCGTTGATCTCCTCCTTGAGGGTGGAGCCGGGGATGATGTCCTCATAGCGCACGTAGCCTTCGAACTCGGAGATGATCGGGTCGGAGAAGGGGTCGAAGGTGGCGATGGAGCCGTTCGCGGGAACGATGGAGCCCACCTTCACGAGGATCTCCGAGCCGTTCCTCACCTCGATGCGCGCTTCCTGAGCGACGAGGAGGACCTTTTCGGGGTGCCCCTTGGCGTCGGCCATGACCTTCGCGTAGGAGATGTCCGAGGCGAGGACGGCGCCGCCCTTCCGCTCGATGATCTTCTCTCCCTTGAGGATGCGCTGGCCGTTCTCCACGAGCACCTTGTCGCCCTTCTGGACGTCGTGCTCTGCGAATACCTTCGCGGCCTCCATGTAACCCTTGCGGGTGAAGAGGAGGCGATCGTCGACCTCGACGTAGGTGCCCTGGATGTCGGTGATGACGACGGGGTATTTGAGCGAGATGCGGTTCTCTTCCGACATCTTGGTGGCCGCGCCGCCGATGTGGAAGGTACGCATGGTCAGCTGGGTACCCGGCTGGCCGATGGACTGGGCGGCGATGATGCCGACCGCCTCGCCGATCTCGACCGTCCGGCCGGTGGCCAGGTTGCGGCCGTAGCACTTGCGGCAGACGCCATGGGCGGCCTCGCAGGTCAGCACCGTGCGGATGTTAACCGCCTCGATGCCGGCCTCCTCGATCCGGAGCGCGATCTCCTCGGTGATCTCGCCGTTGACGTCGACGATGACGTCGCCGGTGATCGGGTGCTTGAGGCGCTCGAGGGTGAAGCGGCCGATGATGCGCTCGCGCAGCGGCTCGATGATCTCCTCGCCGTCCTTGATGGCGTGCTGGACGATGCCGTTGATGGTGCCGCAGTCGTCCTCGTTGATGACCACGTCCTGGGCGATGTCGACGAGGCGCCGGGTCAGGTAGCCGGCGTCGGCGGTCTTGAGGGCGGTGTCGGCGAGGCCCTTGCGGGCGCCGTTGGTGGAGATGAAGAACTCGATGACCGAGAGGCCTTCGCGGAAGTTCGAGCGGATCGGCAGCTCGATGATGTCGCCGGACGGCTTGGCCATGAGGCCGCGCATGCCCGCGAGCTGGCGGATCTGGTTGCGGGAACCGCGCGCGCCCGAGTTTGCCATCATGTAGATGTTGTTGAAGCCGTCCTTGGCCTTCTCGAGGGCCTTCATCATCACGGAGGTGAGGTCCTCGTTGGTCTTGGACCAGACCTCGACGACGCGGTTGTAGCGCTCGTCCTGGGTGATGTGGCCGGCCAGGTACTGCTTCTGGATGGACTCGACCTGGGTGTTGGCCGCCTCGATCATCTCGGGCTTCTCGCGCGGGATGACGATGTCGTCCATGCCGATGGTGGCGCCGAAGAAGGTGGCGTAGCGGAAACCCATGTCCTTGACGGCGTCGAGCATGCGGACGGTGACGTAGGGACCGAGGTGCTTGTAGACCCACTCGATCAGGCCGCGGATGTCCTTCTCGCCGAGGGCGTAGTTGACGAAGGGCACCTCGGCGGGCATGGCCTCGTTGAAGAGGAGGCGGGCCGCGGTCGTTTCGATGGCGCGACCGGCCTCGGCGTCGGCGTCGGGCTTGCCGAGGGCGGCCCAGACGGGTCGCTTCTCGACGGGAACGCGGATGTGCGCTTCCCAGTCGCAGGCCTTGGCCTCGCAGGCCATATAGACTTCCTCGCGGCTGGAGTAGCGGCGGCCCTCGCCCTTCGCTCCGCCCTTGTGGCGGGTCAGGAAGTTGATGCCGAGGACCATGTCCTGAGACGGGTAGACGATGGTCTTGCCGTTCGCGGGGTCCAGGAGGTTGCGGCTCGAGAGCATGAGGGTCCAGCACTCGGACTGGGCCGCGTGGGTCAGCGGGACGTGAACGGCCATCTGGTCGCCGTCGAAGTCGGCGTTGTAGGCCTTGCAGACGAGGGGGTGCAGCTTGATGGCCTTGCCCTCGACCAGGACAGGCTCGAAGGCCTGGATGCCGAGGCGGTGCAGGGTCGGCGCGCGGTTCAGCAGCACGGGGTGCTCGCGCACGACCTCGTCCAGCACCGCGAAGACCTCGGGGGTCTCCTGCTCGACCAGCATCTTGGCTTTCTTGATGTTGTAGACGACGTCCTTCTCGACCAGCTTCTTCATGATGAAGGGCTTGAAGAGCTCGAGCGCCATCTTGGTGGGCAGGCCGCACTGCCACATCTTGAGCTCGGGACCGACCACGATGACCGAACGGCCGGAGTAGTCGACGCGCTTGCCGAGCAGGTTCTGGCGGAAGCGGCCCTGCTTGCCCTTGAGCATGTCGGACAG
>JAFGNN010000040.1 GCA_016926955.1 Spirochaetales bacterium
GCATGCCCTGGCTCTCGAACTGGAACACCGAGGTGCTCCGGCCCTCCCCGAGCATGGCGTAGGTCTTCGCGTCGTCCTCGGGGATGGCCGACTCGTCGATGTCGATGCCCCGCTTGCGGACCAGGTCGATAGCGTTCTTGATGAGCGTGAGAGTCTTGAGGCCCAGGAAGTCCATCTTCACGAGGCCGCATTCCTCCAGCTGGTCCATCGTGTATTGCGTGGCCACGGCGCCCGTCTTCTGGTCCTTGAACAGGGGTACGAAATCCACCAGCGGCGTCTTGCCGATGACAATGCCGGCGGCGTGGAAGCTCGTGTGGCGGTTCTTGTTCTCGAGCTTGCGCGCCGTCTCGAAGAGCGTGGCGTAGCGCGGGTCGGCCTCCATCTCGCGCAGCTTCGGCTCGAGCTCGAAGGCCTTGGCCAGGGTCATCTTCGGATCGTCGGGCACGAGCTTGGCGATGTCGTTGGCTTCCTGGAAACCGATGTCGAGCGCGCGGGCCACGTCCTTGATCACCGCCTTGGCCTTGAGGGTTCCGAAGGTGACGATCTGGCCGACCCGGTCGCGGCCGTATTTCTCCGTCACGTAGTCGATGACCTCGCCGCGGCGCTCGAAGCAGAAGTCCACGTCGAAGTCCGGCATGGAAACGCGCTCGGGATTGAGGAAGCGCTCGAAGAGCAGATTGTAGCGAAGGGGCTCGATGTCGGTGATGCGTAGCGAATACGCGACGATGGAACCCGCGCCCGAGCCGCGGCCGGGGCCGACCGGGATGCCGCGGTCCTTCGCCCAGTTGATGAAGTCGGCGACGATGAGGAAGTAGCCGACGAAGTCCATCAGGATGATGACGGCGAGCTCGTAGTCGAGCCGGTCCCGTATGGCGTCGGTCAGCTCCGGGTAGCGGCGCGCGAGGCCGTCGTTGGCGAAATGGATGAAATAGCGCGTCACGGGCGCCTTGAGCCGCTCGGCGATGGCCGCCCGCTGGATCGGCGCCAGGTCCGCGTCCGGCACCTTGCCGAACTTCGGATGCGGCTGGGAGACCATACGGTCGTCCATGGCGGCCAGGCGCGCGCGGACGCGGGCCACCGCGGGTTCGGACTTCAGCTCCTCGTCCGCGGTGAAGGACGGGGGAATCTCGTACTCGGGGAGGAGCGGCCCCGGCAACGGCATGTCGAAGCGGCAGAGCTCGTTGACGAGCAGGGTGTTGTCGAAGGCCTCCGGCAGCTCGGGGAAGAGGGCGCGCATCTCCTCCTCGGTCTTGAGGTAGAAGGAGTCGCCGGGGAAGCGCATTCGCTCCCGGTCCTCGACCTTCTTGTTGGTGCCGACGCAGAGCAGGATGTCGTGGGCCTCGGCATCGGAGCGGTCGAGGTAGTGCATGTCGTTGGTGGCCACGAGGGGGATGCCGTGCTTCCGCGCGATCTCCACGATGCCCTTGTTTGACACCTGCTCCTCGGGTATGCCGTGGTCCTGCAGTTCGAGGAAGAACGAGTCGGCACCGAAGATCTCGCGGTACCGGAGCGCCTTGCGCTCGGCGTCGGCGGCCTTGCCGTGGACGATCAGCTGGGGAATCTCGCCGCCCACGCAGGCGGACAGGCACACGAGTCCATTCGAATGCGCCGCGAGGAGCTCGTCGTCGATGCGCGGTTTGTAATAGAAGCCCTCGGTGTACGAGCGACTCGACAGCTTCTCCAGGTTCGCCCAGCCGTCCCGATCCTTCGCGAGCAATACCAGGTGGTAGTACTTGTTGCCGTGCTCGGTGCCGGTCTTCTCGAAACGGCTGCCGCCGGCCACGTAGAACTCGGAGCCCACGATGGGGTTGATGCCCGCTTTGCGGCAGGCCTTCCAGAATTTGAGGGCGCCGAAGAGGTTGCCGTGGTCGGTCAGCGCGATGCCCGGCATGCCGAGTTTTACGGCCTTGGCCACCATCGCGTCCACGGAGGAAGCGCCGTCGAGCAGGGAAAAGTCGGAATGGTTGTGGAGGTGCACGAACATGAGGCCGCCAGTATACCCGCCCGATGGTCTGTGGACAACGGCGAAAGGGGACAGAACACCACGGAAAAGACATCCAGGTCCGGAAGGCGGCGGGAGACCTCATCAGGGACGACAAGCGGGGGTTCTGGGCCTTGCACGCCGCCTTCCGGCTCGAGGTCTGTCCCTACACCGGCACTGCAAGACCGCGTGGCGGGCAGGGTGTCGGCTTTGGCGATGGCGGGCCGGTTCGTGAGGGCTCGACGCCGGTCCTCTCCACGTGAGGTCTGTCCCCCTCGCAGGCAACGCCATCGCCCTGAACGGCGCCGCCGACGGCGCCCCGCAACGGCGGCGTGATAGCGCAAACCAGGCGCAGCGCCCCGCGGAGCTCGGCAGCGTGGGGGGTGGCGCCGGACAACGCCCGCCCGAAGCGAAGCGGAGGGTGGGTGTTTTCCGGCGACAGGACCCCCGCTCGGGAGCTATCGAACGCCCTTCGCCGCCTTTCCCCCGTCCCTACCTCTGTTGCCGGGCCCCTTCGCCCGCGGCTTCACTGTCCATTTTCCGGTGGCGCTCTTCCTTTCCCGGCGCTACTGTCGAGCGCGTAGCAAGGAGGACGCCATGTCGGACCTGTTCCCGCCCGAGACCCGTTCGCTCCCCGGGCGAGCTGAGATGGAAGCTGCCTTCATGACGCACGACGGCCGCTGGGACGGGCTCTTCGTGGCCGCGGTCACGACGACAGGCATCTTCTGCAGGCCCTCCTGCCCCGCCCGCAAGCCCAAGCCGGAAAACGTCGAGTATTACGCCACCGCGCGCGAGGCGCTCTTCTCCGGCTTCAGGCCCTGCCTCCGCTGCAGGCCGCTCGAAGCCTCGGGCGACCCCGAATGGGTCGCGCGCCTCCTCTCGCTGGTGGAAAGCGAACCCGACCGCCGCTTCCGCGACGCCGAGCTGGCCGAGGCCGGCATCGACCCGGTTGCGGCGCGCCGCTTCTGGCAGCGCCGCTACGGCATGAGCTTCCAGGCCTACTCGCGCGCGCGGCGCCTCGGACGCGCCTTCGAAGCCATCCGGCGCGGCGACGACCTCGACGACGCCATGCTGGAACGCGGCTGGGAGTCCTTTTCCGGCTTCCGCGAAGCCTTCGGCGACCGCTTCGGCGTCCCGCCCGGCTCGGCCGCCCGCGGAGCGTCGACCGCCGACTTCGTCCGCCTGGCCTGGATCGAGACCCCCCTCGGGCCGATGGTCGCGGGGGCCGTGGGAAAAGGCGTCTGCCTGCTCGAATTCTCGGACAGGCGCATGATGGAGGCGCAACTCGAATCCGTTCGCTCCCGCTTCGGCATCCCGCTCGCGCCGGGAGAGAGCCCCCACCTGAGCTCGCTCCGCGACGAGCTCGCGGCCTACTTCGAGGGGCGGCTCCGCGCTTTCTCGACGCCCCTCGCCCTCGCGGGTTCTCCCTTCGAGGAGAGCGTCTGGCGCGCCCTCGGGGAAATTCCCGCCGGCGAGACTCGAACCTACGCGGAGCTCGCGGAATGCCTGGGAAAGCCCGGCGCCTCGCGGGCGGTCGGCCACGCGAACGGCAGGAACCGCGTCGCCATCCTGGTGCCCTGCCACCGCGTGGTGCGCTCGGGCTACCCCGGCGCTGCCGCGCTCGCCGAAGCCGGCGGCGGGCTCGAAGATCCCGACGCGCCATCCGCCCTCGAAAGCCTCGGCGGCTACGGCGGAGGCCTTTGGCGAAAGCGGGCCCTTCTGGAGCTGGAAGCGGGACTCAGGCGTTGGACTCCCCGCCCGACGGCGTAGTCAGGTCGGCGGCGGCGCGAAGCTCCGGCTCTTCGGCCGCGTCTGCCACGACCCGGTTCCGTCCGGCCTCCTTGGCGCGGTAAAGCGCCTCGTCCGCCCTTCCCAAAAGCTGGTCGAGCCAACCCGAAGAGAGCGGCACGCCGGCAGCGACGCCGAAGCTGGCCGTGACGCGGACAGGACCGGCAAGGCACTGGACCGGTTCCAGCTCGAGGGTCGCGCGAAGCCTCTCGGCCAGCGCGAGCGCCCCCTCCAGCCCTGTGTCCGGCAGCAGCGCCGCGAACTCCTCGCCGCCCCAACGGCAGAAGAAATCGCTGCCTCGCAAGCCTTCCGCAAGGCGCTTCGCCGACTCGCGGAGAACCGCGTCGCCGGCGGCGTGGCCGAAGCGGTCGTTCACCGCCTTGAAATGATCGAGGTCGATGATGATGGCGGCCAGGCTCGTGCCCTTCCGCGACGCCCTGATCGACTCGTGACGCGCGTTCTCGAAAAAGCGCCGCCGGTTGTCGATGCCCGTGAGCTCGTCCGTGCTCGCCAGCTCCCGCAGCTTCGCGAGGAGGCGTTCGTCCTCCGTGACGTCCGAGAGCACCAGCACCGTGCCGACTGTCTTCCCCCCAGGCCCCTTGGCGGGCAGGGCGCGAACCGACCAGTACGCGTCTGCCCCTTCTGCCGCTCCGCCCCCCAGCCCCGCCACGCGAAACGAGAGCCGGCCCTTCCCCTCAAGCGCCAACGCGGCCAGCTCGGTCCGCTCCGGCATGATCTCGGCAAGCGACCTTCCCGCGCAGGCGTCGTCGAGGCAGAAAGCTCGCCGCGCCGCCTGGTTGGCGCTTTCGAGCAAGCCCTTTCCGTCGAGCACGATTACCGCGTCGTCCATGGCCTCGAACACAGCCTCGCGCGCGGCCGGCGCAAGGCCCGAGATCGTGTGGCGCATGTATTCGAGGGAGAAGAGCGCCCCGATGGGAAGCAGCGTGAACGAAGTCGGATCGAGCCCCCAGGGAACAAGGTCTGCGAGCATGGCCAGGTAGCCGGCCACGGGCACCAGGGCAGCTACCAGGACCAGCCTCGCCTGTTTCCTGAGTCCCGGCGCGGCCCTGAACGCCGCGGCGCCCAGGAAGGCGAAGCCCGTCGACAGGGCGAGCGCGGTCCATGCCGTATTGACGATGAACCAGGGCCCCGGCTCGAATCCGAAAACCGGGAAGGGGCCGTCGCTCCGAACCCAAGCCTCCGCGAACACGAGCGGAACCACGCGTCCGGCCAGGGCGATCGACGAGCCAGCCAACGGCGGGATGGCCAACAGCGCGGCCGCGAGGATCCCCGGGTTCCTCCCTTTGGCGTAGCCCGCTGCGAAAAGCAACCAGAAATAGGGCACCCAGGGTATGAAGACGAACTCCAGCCGTATCCATCCGAGCATCGACGGGAGGCTTGTCGAGACCAGCTCGAGCGCGTAGCCGAAACCGAACGCCGCGCTCGTCGCGAGCAGGA
The DNA here is from genome assembly GCA_016926955.1 of Spirochaetales bacterium. Classification (GTDB taxonomy): domain Bacteria; phylum Spirochaetota; class Spirochaetia; order Treponematales; family UBA12059; genus JAFGNN01. Next base: position 5,228 of record JAFGNN010000040.1, read on the forward strand.
GCGCGAGCGGCGCCGAGCAGCATGCGCGACGCTGCAGCAGGATGTATCCCGCGAGGAATACCGATATTCCCGAAGCGGCCATGAGCGCCGTCGAGAGCCACTGGTTCGTGTCCATTCCCACCGGACTCGATTATCGAGCCTCGGCGCCGCGCCGGCAAGGGCGCTAAAAAGGGGAGGCGCGCGGCGCGGCCTCCCCTTCCCCGTCGAACCCGTCGGACGCCCCGCGTCCCTCGAGACCTACTCGAGCAGGCGCTGTTCGCCCTCGAGACCGCGGAGCCACGAGGCATCCATGCTCATCTCGAGCGTGCCCAGGTAGGAGCCGTCGGCGCCATAGACCGGCTTGTACTGGATGACCACGAAGCGCGGGCCCATCCGGATCCAGAAATCCGCCCGGTCCCGGCGCTTGTGCTTGAAGTCGTCCAGAATGCGCTCCACCGCCGCCACCGACTTCGGCGGATGGCAGTTCCGCACCTCGCGCCCGATGATGGCGGGACTGCGCGGGAACACGCGTTCCAGCGAGTCCGAGTAGTAGAGCACGCGGTCGTTCGCGTCGACGAAGGAGATGTCGACCGGCAGGCTGGTCAGGATCCTGTCGAGCACCTCGAGCGGCAGCGCCCCGGTCGAAAGCTCGACGCCGCCCGCCCCACCGTCTGAAACGCCCCCGTCGCCCGCGGATCCGCCCGTCGGTACGGGCGCCGCTTCCCTCGCCGCTGCCTTGGCGCCGGGCGCGGCCTTTGCGCCGGACGCGCCGTAGCTCGAGTCGGGCGTCGGCCCCGCGTCCCGGCCCGCGGCCTTTTCCGCGGCCAGCACGAGGCCCGCGTCCCACACGGCGCCCGGCTTGACCCAGGCGTAGCCGATCGCGTCCTCGCCCATGCGGATCCGCGCCCATTCGGCTTCGGCAAGCCGGGCCAGCGCGGTCGGGTAGAGAATTTTCTCCTCCATGAAGAACATCACCCGCATGCGTCGCGCCAGGTCGCGGGCCGCGGCCCGGGACGAGCGGGCGTCGGACGAGGCCAGGGCGGCGCGCGCCTCCTTGAAAGCCGCGCGGATCTCGTCGTGCTTGCCCCACATCACCTTGCTCGGCCCCGTGAAGCCGTGCTTCTCGAGCCAGGGGAAGAGCTGGTTCTCCTTCCGGGCGAAGTGCACCAGGATCGGCTCCAGGGCGTCGAGGGACTCGCGGAAGGCGGTCAGCCGCTCCGACGAATCGGCCCTCCAGGACCAGGCGCGGGCCGCGCGCGTCAGGTTCCGCACGCGCTTTCGGGCCTCCAGGTTCTCGTCGAGGAAGGTGCGCACCGGATGTCCCGGAAGGCTCGCGGCCTTCTTGCCCTTGCCCAGCTCGGCTCGGAAGACCTCGACGTGGACGTCGCAGAGACGCTGGATCTCCTGTACCGGAAAGCCCTCGTTGACCAGGGCTTGCTCCATGGCCGCGATCTCCTCGGCCCCCACGCCCTTTATGATCTTCGCGAATTCGCGCCGGACCTCGTCCACCGTGGCCCCGCCGTGCAATTTCCTTATCACCTGCTTGAGGTCGTCCTGCTTCGTCGCCGAAACCGCCAAGTGCTCGCTCATCGTTCCTCCTCCGGCCCGCTGGTTAGGATCCCGTTCCCGCAGGGACGGCTCCCGGGCGCGGCGTCCTATCTTGCTTATTATGGTACCACTATACCTTTTTTATGTCAAGAAAGGCAACTCGGCCGCCTGAGACGCCGCGGTTCCGGCGTCGCAGGAACGCGGCCGCCTGGGTCCCCGGCACCGACAGGCTCGCTTTGCCCTCCCGCCGCACCGGCGGGGCGGCGGGCATCCGCGAGCGCCGCCTGCGGCGGGCCGCCCCGCTCCGTGGCGCAATGCGTCCGTCGGGCATCCGCGCGCCGGGTCCCGACACTCAGGTCTGCTCGGCGACACGGCGATCCGCCGCCATGCGACACACTTCCTCGGCGTCCAGAACCAGGAGGAGCCTTCCGTCGCCGAGCACGGCCGATCCGGCTATGCCGGGCGCCTCGCCCTCCCTGCGGTCTACGGGCCGCACCGTGGCGGTGATCGTCTCGCCTACGTCGTCCACCAGCACCCCCGCCTCGCCCAGGGCCGACTTGACGGCCACCACGACGCGATCTCCGCTCCGCGCGTCCGCGCCGGGTTCGTAGAGGCGGGTCAGATCCACGCTCGAAAGCAGGCGGCCGCCCACCTCGAGCCGGCGGTACACCCTGTCCGAGCCCGGGTCCTCGAAGCGCGTGCAGGAGATGACCGTGTCGAAGGGCACGAGCAGGCTGTATTCCCCCGCCTTCGCGATGAAGCCTTCGACCAGCGAAAGCGAGACGGGTATGCGGAGCGTGGATACCGAGCCCTTCCCTTCCGCGCTCTCGATGCGCACTTCGCCGCGCAGGGCTCGGGCGGCGCCCCTGACGGCGTCGAGACCGACGCCCCTGCCCGACCAGCGCGTAACCTTGTCGGACAGGCTGAAGCCCGGCTCGAAGAGGAGCTCGAGCAGGGCTTCCGGGCTCGCCGCCTCGTTCGGCCCCAGGTAGCCGGCTTCGACCGCTCGCTCCCGCACCCGTTCGATCGGGATGCCCCTGCCGTCGTCCTCGACCCGGAGCTCGATGTAGCCCGGCTCGCGGCGCGCCGTGAGGCGCACGAAGGCTTCCTCGCGCTTGCCGGCGGCGCGCCGTTCCTCGGGCGTCTCGACGCCGTGGTCGGCCGCGTTCCGCACCAGGTGGAGCAGGGGCTCCGAGAGGCGCTCGGCCACCGGCTTGTCGATTTCCGTCTCCGCCCCGGCCAGCTCGAAGCGTATTTTCTTGCGGGAAAGCCGCGCTATTTCCGACACCGCGCGGCGGTAGCGCTCGGCCACGTCGGAGACCGGCACCATGCGGGTTTCCAGCACGGAGCGGTAGAGTTGGGCCGCGAGACCTTCGACCACGGAGAGCGCGTCCTCGACGTGCGCGCCCTCCCGCTCCGCGCGGGTCTCCCGGCCGAGTACCGAAAGCGACACGACGAGCTCGCTCGCCAGCGAGAGGATGCGGTCCAGCTTGCGACGGGGCACGCGGGCAAAGGACTCGAGCGCCTGCTCGTAGTCGCCGCGCGGCTGCGGCGCGGCCTGGCTCGAGCGCGCGCGCCGCGGGGGTCGCGGAGCTTCGTCGAAGGGCGCCGCGGGGCCGGCGGAGGACGAGGCATCCGGCACGGCTTCTGCCGTCTCGCCCGAAGCGGATTCCACCCGGACTTCTTCCGCCCGCTTCGCCGCCACGCGGGCGCCCTCTGAAAGGCTCGCGTCGAGCGCGGCCAGGGCGCCGGCCTCATCTTCCCCCATCTCCACCGTCCCGCTCGAGGCGGCGAAGGCCTTCGAGCCCGCCACGATGGCCGCGAAGCGGTCGCGGCAGGCGAGCAGGGCGTCCGCGGTCTCCGGCCCCGGCACGGAGTCGCCGGAGCGGATGCGGCCGAGGCGATTCTCCCAGGCATGGGCGAAGAGCTCCGCCAGCTCCATCCCGACGATGCCGGCCGAGCCTTTCAGGGTGTGCACCTGCCGGAACAGGCGGTCCACCGCCTCCGGCGAGCCCGCTTCCAGCTCGGCGACCGCCGCCTCGACGGCTTCGAGGATTTCCGCGGTTTCGGCGGCGAACGCCTCGAGTATCTCTTCGCTCATGTCCCCACCTCCACGCGGTTCCGTCCGGCGCGCTTGGCCACGTAGAGGGCCGCGTCCGCCCGACCCACCAGGCTGGTCACGTCGTCGCCCTCGCGCCAGGCGGAGACGCCGGAGCTGACGGTCAAGCTCCGCTTCGCGCCGCGGAACGCGATCGGACTCGACGCGCAGGAAGTCCTCAGGCGTTCGGCGAGGGCGACTCCCTGTCCGAGTTCCGTCTCGGGAAGAACCGCGCAGAATTCCTCGCCCCCGTAGCGGCACAGGGCGTCCGTCGAGCGCAACGCGTGTCGGCAGATTTCCGCGACCCGCTTGAGCGCCTCGTCGCCGAACTGGTGCCCTTCCTCGTCATTCAGGGATTTGAAATGATCGATGTCGAGGATGAGCAACGCAGGTCCGCGTCCGTAGCGGCGCGCGCGGTCGAACTCATCCTCCATCCGGCGGTCGAACCAGCGACGGTTGTAGGCGCCGGTCAGCCCGTCGCGCGAAGCCGCCTCGGCGAGCCTGCGTTCGTTCGACACGGCTTCGGTCACGTCCTCGATGACCACGAAAGCCCTGCATACCTCGCCTTCGTGCCGGAGGGGGCCCATGCGGCAGCTCTGCTGCATGCGATCGAAGCCCTCGGGCGCCCCGGGCGCGCAGGGCATGGGAAAGACGGCGCCGTGGACTTTCTGGGAAAAGAAGGCGAAGTTCCCGAACGCGATGACGCTCTTCAGGTTTCGGCGGAACGCCTTTTCGCGCATGCCGGGGAACAGCTCGAAGACGGTCCGGCCCTCCGCGTCCTCGCGCTCGACGCCGGTCGCCTCGCCCATCCAGCGGTTCCAGTAATCGACCCTGCCGTCTGAGTCGACTACCATCACGCCGTTCCCGATGATCTCGAGCACCTGCGGCAATAGCGAGCGGATCACGAAAGGCTCTCGAGCCAGGACGAGACGGCGCGCTTGAGCCAGCCGAGCCCCGAGTCGGTGGTCACGAGAAAAAGCAGGCCGAACACGTCGCGGCGCTCGAAGCGGAAGAGCGTTTTCATGACCAGTGCCATGCCCGGTCCGGGCTTGACGTAGCGCTCGAGCAGTTCGCGGTCCAGGGCGCCCGTGGCGAAGCGCGGCGGCCGATAGGTGACCACGTCCCCGAGCAGCTCGGCCACCTTGGAGACGCAGGCCCCGATGATTATGTTGCCGATCTCGATGATCGTGTCGCGCTCCAGCGAATCGAGCGGGCTGTCGGCGTCGGCGTCCTCGCCGGCGAGCATCTCCACCAGACGGCGGCCCTCCTCCTCGGGCAGGAGCAGGAAGCTCGAGCCCTCGAACTTGCCCAGGAAGAACTGCTCGACGACGTTGAAGGACTTCGGATCGTCGACCTCGTTCGCCACGTACGAGGCCAGCTCCCCGATCGGCACCAGCTCGACCCGCGGCACGGACAGCACCACATGAAGGTCCATGAGCTCCGAAAGGGTCGCGGCGGCGCGCCCGAAGCCGACGTTCATGAGCTCCTTGAGCGCGTCGAGCTCGAGCGTGTCGAAGGATGAGCCGGACATCAGGCGAGCCCCGCCCTCGCCAGCGCGCCGAGCACGGCGCCGCCCTCCGCCGGCTTCGGCAGGACCTCCGTCGCCCCCGCTTCCAGCGCCTCCTGAATGGTCGCCTTCTGTATGTCGGCGGTCACCACAACGACCGGCAGGTCCGGCTTGCGACGCCTCAGCTCGCGGAGCGCGTTCAGCCCGCCCATCCCCGGCATGGTCAGATCGAGGAAGACCAGGGATGGATCCAGCCCCGCTTCGAGCGAGGCGAGCGCGTCCTCACCGCTCGAGGCCTCGACCACCGCGAGCGGGAATCCCTTGAGTATCTTCTTCATGCCCATGCGCGCCACGACCGAATCGTCGACGACCAGTACGCTCCGTTCCATGGCTTCGATTATAGGTCGGGCCAAATCCGTCCGCAAACCGGGCGACGGACGACGGCGCTTGATTTTTGCCGGCGCATCGGGTATTGTGGCGCCCGTTCGCCGAGATAGCTCATCTGGCAGAGCGGCGCACTCGTAATGCGCAGGTGTCGGGTTCGATTCCCGATCTCGGCTTTCAATCAAAGCGGCCCGTCCGGAAGGACGGGCCGCACGTCTATCAGAAGCCGAGATCGGGAATCGAACCGGAGGCGCGACCCCGGTCGGCGCGATTCGATGAGCGCCGACCGGGGATGCCGCGCCATGGAAGGCGCGGCAGCGCCGGAGGCGGCCTTCCAGCCCGCGGCACGATGCCGCGGGCTGGAAGGCGATGAGGAGGTCGCGCGAAGCGCGACCTCTACAATCCATTCCTTGCCGAAAGCGGCGCGAAGCGACGCATTCCCGATCTCGGCTTTCAATCAAAGCGGCCCGTCCGGAAGGACGGGCCGCACGTCTATCCGCGCGACGCACACGCGCCGATTCCGTATCCGGGAAGCCGTGCTATGCTGTGCCGGCTCAAGTCCGCCAGACCGGATGAATCGGAGGCTGCATGCGATCGATCGTCGTAACCGGAGGGCTCGGGTTCCTCGGCCAATACGTAACGGAGGCGCTCAGGCGCGCCTATCCCGGAACCAGGGTGAAAATCGCCGCGCGCGGCCACAGGCCGTTCATCGTGCCGGGCATCGAGGGGGACGGCCGCGTGGAGATCGAGTACGGCACCGAGCTCTCGGACGCGGACGGGCTGGCGCGCCGCTTCGAAGGGGCGGACGCGGTCGTCCACGCCGCCGCGGAGGTATCGTTCCTGACCCGCGACCGCGAGCGGCTGCTGGAAGCCAACGCGACGGGGACGCGGAACGTCGTCGATGCCTGCGCCCGCTCCGGCGTCCGGCGCCTTCTCCACGTGAGTTCCACGGCCGCGCTCGGCTACTCCGACGACCCGGAGCGCCCGGCTGACGAGACCCTCCGGTACGACTGGCGCAAGGCCCGAGGCTTCGCCTACATGCTCTCCAAGCGCCTCGCGGAAACCGAGGCCCTCGGCGCCCTGGCGCACGGCCTCGACGTCGTGGTCGCGAATCCCTCGAGCATCTACGGCCCCGGCGACCCGCGCGCCTGGCCCCTCTTCGAGGCGGTGGCCGGCGGCAAGCTGCCCGCGCTCATGCCCTGCGGATTCGCCGTGGTCGACGTCCGCGACGCGGCCTCCGGCATCGCGCTCGTCCTCGGGAAAGGCGTCCGCGGCGAACGCTACCTGCTGACGGGCGGAAACCACACCTACACGGGGCTCATGGCTTCCATCGCCCGCGCTGTCGGGACCGAAGCGCCGCGCAGGACCCTCCCGCGCTGGCTCGGACCGCCGCTGTCGGCCGCGGCCGGCCTCGCGGAGCGCCTTGCCTCCGGCACGCCCAGGCTGAGCCGCGAACTGGTCGCGCCCGGTTTCCGGTGGCGGTATTTCAGTTCCGCGAAAGCTGAACGGGAACTCGGTTGGCGTCCCGTGCGCGACATCGATGAAACGATGCGCGATTCGATCGCCTACTGGCGCGCTGCTGGCGGCACGGCCGGCGACATCTTCGGGGGAGCGAAATCATGAGAGCCATCGTCATCGGCGGCGCGGGCTTCCTCGGCGGCCACGTCATCGCCGAGCTTTCGAGGCGGGGCATCGCCCCGGTTTGCGCCGATCGTCCCGGGGCTGATACGGAACACGCGCGGTCGCTCGGCGCAGCCTGCGTCGACGCCGACATACGCGAGCGCCCGACCCTCGAATCGCACATCGAGCCGGGAGACCTGGTCTTCCACGTCGCCGCCCTCCTCGGGGTCGCGAAAGCGACCCGCGAGCGGTATCGCGAGCTCAACGTCGAGGGCGCCACCAACGCGTACGCCGCGGCCGTCTCGAAACGGGCTGCGGCCTTCGTCTTCCCGAGCAGCCTTGCCGCGCAAGGCCCCGTCGGCTCGGTCGGGCGGCCGATGACCGAGGACACGCCGCCGCGTCCCGACTCGCTCTACGGCTGGTCCAAGCTGGAGGCCGAACGCGGCATCGCAGCCCTGGACGACGGGAGCGTCCCCGCCATCGTGTTCCGGCCTCCGCCCATCTACGGTCCCCGCTTCACCGCGAAGTCCGCGGCGGCCACGCTGTTCCGCAACATGGCCAAGCCCACGGCCTTCATCGTCGGAGCGGCGCGCAACAGCCTTCCCCTCTGCTTCGTCGGAAACCTGGCGCACGCGATGGTGGACTTCGCCCTCCGCGCGCGGCCCGGCGTCTCGACCTACCTGGTCGCGGACGGCCCGCCCCTGCCGCTCGGCGACATGCTCGCCACGATAGGCAAGGCGTTCGGGACGAACCGCCGGCTCCTGCACGTCCCTACCGCGCCAGTGCTGGGCGCGGCGCGTCTTCTCGAGGCAGCCTGCAAGCCCTTCGGAAAGACCCCGCGCCTCTCGACCGACGTGGTGAGGGGCATGACCGAGAGCGTCTACCACTACGACCTTGCCCGGATCAACGATGCGGGATGGAAGTCGCCCTGGAGCTTCGAGGAGGGCGTCGCCGTCACGGCCTCGTGGATGCGGGAAACCGGCCTGGCCTGAGCGGCCTGGAGAACGCTCGCGGAGCACGCGCCCTCGCCCGCAGGAACCCTGGTCCGCGAGAGGCGGGCGGACCCGCGGGCGCCGGATCTTCGAGTGTCTCGCATTTTCTCCAATTATTCCATTGTGTTCATTATATCGATAGTCCGTCTTTACATCCCGGGGATTCCGGACTACCATGCCACCCAGCAACGACCGAGGAGAACGCAGTGCTTTCCGCGAAGCCGCCGAGTCCCTTGAGGCTCTTCATCTTCTTCGCCCGCATTTCCGCCGTGACGCTCGGCGGCGGTTACGTGCTCGTGCCCGTGATCGCGCGCGGTCTCGAACGCAAGGGCTGGATGGACGAAAAGGACTTCTTCTCGCTTTTCGGCGCCGCCCAGTCGCTGCCGGGCCCGATCGGCCTCAACGCCGCCCTCTTCGCAGGCCGCGCGCTCGCGGGACTGCCCGGCCTCTTCGCGTCGGCCCTCGGCGTCCTCGTGCCGCCCTTCGCGGCCATCCTGCTGGTCTCCGAGGTGATAGGCGTCGTCGCGGCCCAGAAGCAGGCGCGCGCCTTCCTCGACGGCGCCTTCGCGGTAGTGCCCGGCCTGGTGGCCGCCCTGCTCTGGCGCATGGTCAAGACCCGCGAGTGGAACATTCCGCGGATCGCGCTGGCCCTCGCGGCCGCGGTCGCCATGATTTTGGCTCCCGTCTGGGCGCCGGCGATCTTCTTCGCGGCGGCCGCCGTCGGCTGGTTCGTCGAAAGCCCGGGGATGAAGGCATGATCGAGCTCATCCTCTCCTTCCTCAAGCTCGGAGCGGTTTCCTACGGCGGCGGCTGGACCATCGTGGGCCTCATCAGGACCGAGGTTATCGGCAGGGGCTGGCTCGACGAGGTCGCCTTCCGCGACCTGGTGGCCATAGCCCAGGTGACGCCGGGCCCGGTGGCCCTGAACGCCGCCACCCTGGTCGGGCGGGAGGTGGGCGGCTACCTTGGCGCGGCGCTCGCGACGCTCTCGGTGGTCACGGTGCCGATCCTGGCCAGCATCGTGCTCGGGGCGATCATCTCCCGGCTCGGCCCCCGCGGGAACCGCTTCCGCGAGGCCCTCCGTTCCGGCACCTTCGGCCTGCTGGCCATGACGGTCTGGGCCTTCGCGCCGGAAGCCGCCCGCGATCCCTTCACCGCGGGCCTGGCCCTGGGCGCTTTCGGCCTCGCCTCCTTCACCAAGGTCAACCCGGTACTGGTCATACTCGGGGCCGGAGCGCTCAAGCTCCTCGCTTCCTTCGTCCTCGCTTGAATCGCGGGGCGGCGCGGACAATACTCTTGTCAGGAAGGCCATGAACAACGAAAAGCTCCTGATCGTCGAGGACGAGAAGATAATCGCCCTGGACCTGCAGCGCCGCCTCGAGCGCTTCGGATACACCGTCGTCGGCACCGCGGGGGACGGAGAGGAAGCCATACGCCTGGCGGGCGAGCTGGATCCCGACATGATCCTGATGGACATCATGCTCTCGGGCGAGATGAACGGGATCGAGGCCGCCAGGGTGGTCAAGGAGCGGCACGGCATCCCCATCATCTTCCTGACCGCCTTCGCCGACGAGCCGACCCTCGAGCGCGCGAAGGAAGTCGAACCTTACGGCTATATCCTCAAGCCCTTCAAGGAGCGCGAGCTCTACTCGACCATCGACATAGCGCTCTACAAGAATTCCATGGAGCGCAGGCTCAAGGGACAGGAGCGCCTCTTCTCCGCGATCCTCCACTCGATCAACGACGGCATCATCGCCACGGACACGGCACTCTGCGTGCGCTTCATGAACCCGGTGGCGGAGAAGCTGGTCGGCATCCGCGAGGAACAGGCGAAGGGACAGCCCGTGGCCTCCTTCCTGGCCCTGCTGGACCAGCGCTCCGGCAAGGACCTGCTTTCCGACGGGGTTCCGCTCGTCGACCGGCGGCCCTTCTTCTTCAGCGACGTTACGGTGAATCATCCGAGCGGCCGCGGCACCCTGGTGGACGGCTCGATCACCCGCATCCACGAGAAGGAGAACGAGACCGACGGCTTCGTCATCGCCCTCCGGGACATCTCCGAGATCAAGCGCCTGTCCGAGACCATCAATTTCCAGGCCAGCCACGACAGCCTGACCGGGCTTTCGAACCGCGAGGAATTCACCTTCAAGCTCGGCGAGATCATCCGCTCGGTCCACTCCGCCGGCGGCAACCACGCCTTCCTGAGCATGGACGTGGACCGCTTCAAGGCCATCAACGACACTTGCGGCGCGCTCGCCGGCGACGAGCTCCTCCGTCAGGTGGGCCGCCACATCGTGGACAACATCCCGCGCGACGACCTTTCCGCCCGCATGGGCGGCGACGAATTCGGCCTGCTGCTCAGGGACTGCAATCCGGAGGACTCGCTCCGCGTCGCGCGGCGCCTCCAGGAAGCCGTCGCCTCGCGGCGCTTCGTCTGGGAGGACCGGGTGATGCCGGTCACGCTCTCCATCGGCGTGGTGCCGATCGACCAGGCCACCATCGACGCCCACGAGGTGCTCGCGGCGGCCGACGATGCCCTCCACCTGGCCAAGGAGGAGGGCGGCAACCGCATCAACGTCTTCGACAACGCGGAGAGCAAGTACCGCAAGCGCCGCGGCGAGATGGAGTGGATCGGCAAGATCAACGGCGCCATCGAGGACGACCGCTTCCTGCTCTACTACCAGACCATCGAGGCGCTCGTGCCGCACGGCGACCGGCCGCCGAAGGCGGAGATACTGGTGCGCATGGTCAACGAGGACGGCAGCATCGCCCGACCCATGGACTTCATTCCCGCGGCGGAGCGCTACAACCTCATGCCCGCCATAGACCGCTGGGTCATCCGGGAATCGTTCCGGGCCTACCGCCGCCACCTCGACTCAGCCGGCGCGCTCGCCGGCCGGAACATCTCGATCAACCTGTCGGGCCCCTCGCTGCTCGACGAGTCGCTGATCGGCTTCATCCTCGACGAGCGGGCGGCCGCGGGCGTGCCCGCCGACCAGCTCTGCCTCGAGGTGACGGAGACGGCGGCCATACAGAACCTGGCGCACGCCACGCGCTTCATGTCCGCGCTCAAGGAACAGGGCTTCAGCTTCGCCCTCGACGACTTCGGCTCCGGCTTCTCGTCGTTCGGCTACCTGCGCAACCTGCCCGTGGACTACCTCAAGATCGACGGCTCGCTGGTGCGCAACGTCGACGAGAGCGACGTGAGCGCGGCCATGGTCGGGTCTATCAACTCGATCGGCCACGTCATGGGCATCAAGACCATCGCCGAGTTCGTCGGCTCCGCCGAGGTGCGTGACAAGGTGACCGAACTCGGCGTGGACTACGGACAGGGCTACGTGTTCTCGGAGCCGGTGCCCGTCGACCCGAAGTAAGGCCCGGGAGCGGAGGGCGGCGAGGGCCGCCGCGGCAGCCACCGGGCTTCCGCGGCGGCCTTTCCCTATCCGAGGCGCGGGGCCGGGAAGCCGAGCGCGGCGGAGTCGCGCAGGTTGCCTTCCTCGGCGGCCTCGAAGGCCGCCACGTCGCCCAGCTCCTTGACCGGCGAAAGCTCGGTCGGCAGGGCGGCCGCCAGCACGCGGGCCTGGCCGCGCGAGGCGAATACGGCGTCCGCGTTGTCGAGCGCGAGCTCGCGGCCCTCCGGGTCGTTGCCGGGCACGCGGTAGCCGTAGCCTTCCTCGAAGTGCGCGTCCGCGAGCTCCACCAGGGCGGCTGCGAGGTCCGCGGCCCGGTAGACGCGCACGCCCACGTTGGCCCAACCCGCACCGCCCGGAAGCTCTCGGCCGGCCAGCTTTGCGTGGCCGAAGGCGCGCGGCAGGCCGCCGGGCCCGAAGGCGATCGGATAGGAGGGATTCCCGAAGCGCGCGGCGGGCAGCACGAAGGCGACGTCCTCGCCCGCGCGGTTCAGCGCGTCGATGCAGAGGAGGCCGAGCGCGGCGGTGGCGGGGCTCGCGGCGTCGCCGCCGAAGTTCGCGACGACGTAGTCCGCGTCCTTCCAGGCGTCCAGGGCGCGCAGGGCCGCGTCGCCGTGGCCGCGCGGCTTGCCGGCGACCTCCGGCTGCGTGGCCCAGCGCCATTCGCCGGCCGCGGCGCCGAGGGACCGGAGCAGCTCCGACTCGAACTCGGCCTCGTAGCCGCGGACGACGAGCACGCGCCGCCCCAGGCCCGCGGTGGCCGCGAGCGCGTAGGCGGCGATGGGCAGCGAGGCCAGCGGGCCGCCGAGCAGGTTGCGCACGGGGTAGAGGCCGCGCGGACGCCCCGGATCGAGGGCCGGGTCCGGCGTCTCGCCGCGCCCGAGCGCGGCCGCGCGGGCGGCCTCCACCGAACGCGTCCAGCGGGTCCCCGCCCCCGCGAGGAGGCTCAGCGCGACGGTGCGGCGGGAGAGTTCCGCGAGCTTTCCAGTGCCGACGGAAAGGGCGGCCGACCCGCAAAGCAGGCGGCCGAGTTGCTTTCTCATCCCGAACGCTTCCTCGAATCTTGAGGAACAAAGCTCCGCTATCGTGGGTTCCACGAACCCATTATACGAGAAGACCGGCCACGGAGACAAAGAGACACGGAGCAAGAATGGAACGGGTCCGGATTCCGGTATTCACCCCCTTCCTCTCTTCCTTCGTGTCTCCGTATGTCCGTATCTCCGTGTCTCCGTGTCTCCGTGTCTCCGTGTCTCAACTATCCTAAATGTTGAAGAGCAATTCGGAGTAGCCGGGGAAGGGCCAGAGCTTCGCGGGGCAGGCGCGTTCGAGCGCGTCGCCCGCGGCGCGGGCCTTGGCCATGGCCGGAACCACCCTGGCGCGGTAGGCGGCGGCCCGGGCTCCGGGATTCTCCTCGGAGACGGCGCGCGCGGCGGCGGCCTCGCGCTCCAGCTCGTCGACGGCGGCGGCGAAGGCTTCCACCAGGTCCGCGGCGTCCTCCGCGCGCTTGGCGTAGTGCGCCGACACCTCGGAGAGCATAGCCAGGTCGGACACCCACTCGTCGCCCGAGGGGACGATCTGGCGGCGCCCCATCTCCACCATGGCCGCGGCCTCGATGGCGACGCGCTTCCAGTAGCGCTCGAACTCGATGTGGCAGACCGCCTCGACCTCGCCGCGCGTGAACACTCCGTGGCGCTCGAGCAGGGCGATGTGCTCCTCGCGCAGGTACTCGGCCACAGCCTCGGGCGTCGAGGGCAGGTTGGGAAGGCCACGTCGGGCGGCCTCCGCCTTCCACTCGTCGGAGTAGCCGTTGCCGTCGAATACGACGCGCTTGTGCTCCTTCCATACGCGCGCCACGATGGCGGCGATGGCCGCGTTGACGTCGGCGGCCTTCTCGAGCTCGCCTGAGTAGCCGGACAGGACCTCGGCCATGGCCGCGTTCAGGATGGTGTTGGGACCGGAGATGGACTCGCTCGAGGCGGGCATGCGGAACTCGAACTTGTTGCCCGTGAAGGCGAAGGGGCTGGTGCGGTTGCGGTCGGAAAGATCCTTCGGCAGCTTCGGGAGCAGGGTGTGGCCGATCTCGAGTGTCTCGCCGCAGGCGTTCTCCACCTTCCCGCCGCAGGACAGCTTCTCGAAGATGTCCTCGAGCTGGCGGCCCAGGAATACTGAGACGATGGCGGGAGGCGCCTCGTTGGCCCCGAGTCGCAGGTCGTTGCCGGCCCCGGCCACCGTGGCCCGGAGCAGCGGGGCGTAGCGATCGACGGCCTCGACGACGGCGGCGACGAAGAGGAGGAAGCGCGCGTTCTCGGCCGGGTTGGCGCCGGGCTCGAGCAGGTTGGTTCCTGAGTCGGTGGCCAGCGACCAGTTGTTGTGCTTGCCGGAGCCGTTCACGCCGGCGAAGGGCTTCTCGTGGAGCAGGGCCACGAGGCCGTGGCGGCCGGCCACCTTCTGGAGGGTCTCCATGACCAGCTGGTTGGCGTCCGCGGCGAGGTTGGCGGTGGAGTAGACGCTGGCGATCTCGTACTGGTTCGGCGCCACCTCCTTGTGCTGGGTCTTCGAGGGGACGCCGAGGCGCCAGAGCTCCAGGTTGAGCTCGCGCATGAAGGCGGACACCCGGTCGGGAATCGAGCCGTAGTAGTGGTCCTCGAGCTCCTGGCCCTTCGGGGCGGAGGCGCCGTAGAGGGTGCGGCCGCAGAGCTTGAGGTCGAGGCGCTTTTCGAAGAGCTCGCGTTCCACGAGGAAGTACTCCTGCTCGGCGCCGACCGTCGGCACGGCGCGGCGGGTCTCGGAATCGCCGAGGGCGCGGAGCACGCGGAGGGTCTGGCGAGCCAGGGCGTCGATGGAACGGAGGAGCGGCACCTTGCGGTCGAGCGCCTCGCCCTTGTACGACACGAAGGCGGTCGGGATGTAGAGCGTGGTGCCGGAGTCGTCCTCCTTGAGGAAGGCGGGGCTCGAGGCGTCCCAGGCCGTGTAGCCGCGGGCCTCGAAGGTGACGCGGAGGCCTCCCGAGGGGAAGCTCGACGCGTCGGACTCGCCCTTGACGAGCTCCTTGCCGGAGAACTCCATCAGGGCCTCGCCGTCGGAGGTGGGCGAGAGGAAGCCGTCGTGCTTCTCGGCGGTGCGACCGGTCAGCGGCTGGAACCAGTGGGTGAAGTGGGTGGCGCCGCGTTCGATGGCCCAGTCCTTCATCGCGTTGGCGACGACCTCGGCCACCTGCGGCGTCAGGTCCTTGCGGCCCTCGCGGACCTCCTGAAGCTCTTCGAAGATCTTGCGCGGCAGGCGCTCGCGCATGGCCCGCTCGCCGAAGCGCAGCTCCCCGTACACCCGCCCGAGCGGCGCGCCCGCGCCTTCCCCGTTCCTCGCCTCGCCCATGGACTCCCCCTTTCTCCCGTATCGATATTCTGTCGAAGGCGGCGCCTCCGAACGGCGCGGCGTTTTCGCGAAGGCCCGGTTTCGCAAACGCCCGGCATCCACCCGGGTGCCCTAAAATGACGAAGGGCCGCTCGCCATGATGGCGGAGCGGCCCGTACCGTGCCGGCGGAGCGCGTCATGAAGGGTACACCCGGTACTTCATGACGAAGCCGTTCGGACGGTACGTCAGCTTGGCTTGCCGGAGGCCCTCCTCGCCAAGGTCCTGCTCCCGGTTGAGCGTCACGATCTCGGCCGGCAGGGCGCTCGCGAAGGCCTGGTTCACGTACTGGTAGATGCCCTTGAAGCTGTCCACGGCCTTCTCGAAATGGATGGCGAACATCGATCCGCCCGCCAGCCGCTCGCCGAGCGCGAAGGCCGCCGAGGCGCCTTCCACATACCAGACCCTGCCCTCGAGCCCGAGGGCCTCGCGGTGCTCGAGCGCGTCGCGGGCGGCGGCGTAGTCGCCGTCGATGCCCTTGGCGAGGCGCCACGCCTCGAGGATGTCGAGGGCGTGCGAAGCGTTCGAATCGTCGAGGGGCCGCTCCTCGCGCGAGTAGGAGTTGACGAAGGCGTTCACCAGGTTGCGCTTCTTGTGGTACTGCTTGCCCGAGAGCTCCGCGAGGTCCGTGCGGGCATAGAGGTAGTCGAAGTTGTCGCGGTCCTCGACGACGCGATATCCGGCGGCCTCGAAGGCGTCGCGGTTCGCGGCCAGCAGGCGGGCGCTCAGATTCTTGAGGTAGCGGTGCGTATCGAAAAGGGAGCGCAGCGTCGCGGCGTCGGGCACCTCGAAGGGAAGGAGGAAGAAAGGCTCGCCGGCCTTTTCGCCCGACACGACGTAGCCGCCCCCGGGAAGCTGCGCAACGCGGTACCGGTACGTGTCGCGGAACAGGTAGAGTCCGGCGAAGGTGAACTCGGAGACCCCGTCCGGCAGCTCGCGCAAGGCGGGAAGGAGCTCGTCCCGCATCTCGAGCGAGATGGGCGTATATTCTGGCCAGACCCTGATCGACATGCTCATGAATCTAGCCAAAACGTTTTCGCGAGGTCAAGGAGGAACGGATGGGACCAGCCCGAATGATGCGGCGAAGCCCGGGCCCGTTCGCGGGCGCGTCCGGCACCCTCGCGGAGACCGGCGCTCACGCAGGGTCCGGGGCCGCTGGCTCTGCGGCCTCTTCCGCGTCGAAGCCGGCCACCCGGTTGCGGCCGCGGCTCTTGGCCAGGTAGAGCGCGACGTCCGCCTCGCGGACCAGGACGGAGGCGTCGCCGTCGGGTCGCGGCACCTTGGCGGCGACGCCGACCGAGATGGTGACCACCCCGATCGCCCGGTTCGCGACATGGACGATATGCAGCCGTTCCACCGCCTTGCGCAGCCGCTCGGCGACAAGGCGCGCGCCCAAACCGTCGACGCGCGGTAGCAGGACGAGGAACTCCTCGCCGCCGTAGCGGCCCACGAAGTCCGTCGCGCGCTCGAGGCTCGCGACCAGGCAGGCGGCGACGCGCCTGAGGCATTCGTCGCCTTCGAGGTGGCCGTAATGGTCGTTGTATGACTTGAAGTGGTCGATGTCGATCATCAGGCAGGCCAGATCGCCCATATCGCGCGAGGCGGCGGCCCAAAGGCGCTCCAGCTCCTCGTCCAGCTTGCGCCGGTTCGGGATGCCCGTGAGCGGATCGGCGAGCGAGAGGAGTTCGAGCTGCGCGTTCGCTTCCTCGAGCGCCCGCTTCACGGCGAGCAGCTCGTCTATCTTCCGATGGAGCTCGCGCCGGGTACTCCGGGTCGCCACGATCCACACCGCCCACGCCGCGACGCCCGCATAGGCCAAGGACATGAGGGTCCGGACCCAAGCGGGCGCGGAAGCGTAGAGGGTGAGGAACTCGCTCATCGCCACCAACTATAGGCGCAAGTACCGCTCCTTGCCAAATCCGTCGGAGCGGGGGATACTCCTTGACCATGAAACCCGATTACGCATCGCTCGCCGCCCGTCCCGAGGCCCGCGAGCTCGCAGAACGCCTCGACCGCTACGCGCGGATCGAGACCATGAGCGACCGCCACGTCGAAGAGATCCCCTCGACGAGCGGCCAGTGGAACCTCTCGCGCCTGCTCGTCGACGAGCTCAAGGCCCTGGGCGTAACCGACGTGACGCTCGACGGGCACTGCTACCTCGTCGCGCGCGTCCCCGCCAGCCCCGGTCTGGAAGGCAAGCCCTGCGTCGGCTTCATGGCCCACGTCGACACCGCCGCGGACGCGCCCGGCAAGGATGTCAAGCCGCGCCTGGTGCCGAACTACGACGGCAAGCCCGTCAAGCTCTCGGCGTCCGATACGCTCGATCCCGCGGTGTACGAGGAGCTCGCCGAGTACGTCGGGGACACCCTCATGGTCACCGACGGCTCGACCCTGCTCGGCGCGGACGACAAGGCCGGCGTCGCCGAGATCATGACCGCGCTCGCGCGCATCCTCAAGGACCCGTCCGTCCGCCATGGCCCCCTCGAGATCATCTTCACCCCCGACGAGGAAACCGGCAAGGGCATGGACCTCTTCCCCCTCAAGACCGTGAAGAGCGTCGCCTGCTACACCCTGGACGGCTCGAAAGGCGGCGAGATCGAAAGCGAGTGCTTCACGGCCTACATGGCCAAGGCCCGCTTCGTCGGCAAGTCGATCCACACCGGCTACGCGCGCGGCAAGCTCGCGAACGCCGTCGGCATGGCGGCCAGCTACGTGTCGATGCTGCCGCGCGCCGAAAGCCCCGAAGCGACCGACGGATGGTTCGGTTTCTACGCCCCCATCGAGATGTCCGGTCACATCGAGGAAGCCAAGGTCGACGTGCTGCTCCGCGACTTCGACGACGAGGGCATGAAGCGGCGCATCGAAGCCGTCAAGGCCATCGCGAAAGCCGTGGAAGCCCAGTTCCCCGGCGGCACCGTGGAGCTCGAGATCGCGAAACAGTACCTCAACATGAAGCGCAAGCTGGACGAGAATCCGGCCGTGCTCGAAAAGCTCTTCGAAGCCGCGCGGCGCGCGGGCGTCGAGCCCTACTCCAAGCCGATCCGCGGCGGCACCGACGGCTCGCGCCTTACCGAGATGGGCATCCCGACGCCGAACGTGTTCACCGGCGGCCACAACTTCCACAGCCGCCACGAGTGGGCGTCAGTGGGCGAGATGGTCATGGCCTGCGACACGGTGGTCGAGCTCATCAAGCTCTGGGCGGAGTGATCCCCGATAAATAAAAACCACGGAGACACGGAGCAAGGGATGAGGCTGCGCGCGCAAGCGCGCACTCCAGTCCTTCCAATCCGAAAGCGGATGAGGACGCCCGCGCGAGCGGGCACGACTATCGCTTCCTCACCGAAAACCGAGCGGAGCGAGGTAGCGAAGCGACGCAGGGGAGAGGGAGGTAGGAATGGATCGGAGAAATGGCCAATCCATTCCTTCGTCTTCTCCCTCTTTTCTCCGTGCCTCCGTGCCTCCGTGGTTCGTCGTTTTTTCTAGAGGTCCTTGCAGGCGGCGGAGTCGTCGTCGACCACGACGTCGGCGTCGGTGTGCGCCATGATCCACTCGGGGTCGTACGGCTCGAACCACTCCTTGAGGTGGAAGCGACCGCCCACAATCTGGAAAAAGCCCACGTCGGTCACCACGAAGTCCACCTGCCCCGCGGCGGTCAGCGGCAGGGAGCAGCGGCGCTTCAGCTTCGAGGCGCCGGACTTCTCGAGGTGGGTCGTCGCGGCCACCACCACGCGCGATCCCGCCACCAGGTCCATGGCGCCGCCCATGCCCGGCACCATCTTGCCGGGGATCTTGTAGTTGGCAAGGTTGGCTTCCTGGTCGACCTCGAGGACGCCGAGCACCGTGTAGTCGACGTGGCCGCCCCGGATGATGCCGAAGCTGGTGGCTGAGTCGAAGAAGGCGCCGCCCGTCTGGATGCTCACCGGCTGGCCGCCGGCGTTGGTCAGGTCCGGGTCTTCCTTGCCGGGTTCCGGGCGGGGACCGAGTCCGATGAGCCCGTTCTCCGACTGGAGGATGACGGTGACACCCTCGGGCACGTAATTGCCGACCAGGGTCGGCAGGCCGATGCCGAGGTTCACCACGTCGCCCGTGTGGAACATGCGCGCGATGCGCCGGGCGATGATCTCCTTGTTCTCGACATACTCGGTCATGCGCGTGCCTCCGTTCGCGGCGAAACGACGATGAAGTCCACGAAGATGGATGGCGTGTGGACGTCGTCCGGATCGAGGTCGCCGATATCCACGAGTTCCTCGACCTCGGCGATAACGAGAGCGCAGGCCGTGGCCATGAGGGGGTTGAAGTTGCGCGCGGTCTTCGAGTAGCGAAGGTTCCCGGCCCTGTCCGCCTTGGCCGCCTTGATGAGGGCAACGTCTCCGCCAAGGGCCTCTTCCAGCAGGTAGACCTTGTCCTTGACGAGCAGCTTCTGCTTGCCCTCCTCCACCTCGGTGCCGACGCCCGTGCCGGTCAGGATGCCGCCGAGCCCCGCCCCGGCGGCGCGGATGCGCTCGGCCAGGGTGCCCTGCGGCACCAGCACCACCTCGGTCTCGCCCGCATTCATCTGGCGCTGGGTCTCGGCGTTGGTGCCGATGTGCGAGACGATGACCTTGGCGAACTGGCGGTTCTCGATCAGGGGCGCCACGCCGTTCCGCTTGCCGCTCTTCTGGTCGAGGATCGAGCTGTCGTTGCAGACCAGGGTCAGGTCCCTGGTGCCGAGCTTCGCAAGCTCCGCGATGACCGCGTCGGGCGATCCGCAGCCAAGAAAGCCGCCGACGTGGACGACGTTCCCTGCCTGCACCTTGCGGGCCGCCTCCAAGGCGCTTATGACGGGTTTCTCTACCATTGGTCCTCCGGCTGTCCGCGGATGGTCCGGCCGCAGCGCAGGCCCCGCGCACCGGGGCATTCTAGCACGGTTCCGGCCGGCCGTGTTCCACCTGCCGCGCCGCCGCGACATGATTTCGTGGCGCGTTCGCGAAAGCCGTGCGAAAATCCGACTGCGGTCAATGACCCGCGCCCAGCGAGCTGAGGCCGCGCAAGGAGGCAACCTTGAAAGGTCTTACGAATTTCTTCGTGAAGGTGGCGCAGAAATACCTGCCCGACGCCTTCCTCTTCGCCATCCTGCTCACCGTCATCGCCTTCCTGATGGCCTTGGGGCTCACCGGCAAGAGCGTCGTCGAAATCCTGACCGCCTGGGGCGGAGGGCTCTGGGGGCTCCTCGCCTTCTCGATGCAGATGACCCTGATCCTCGTAACCGGCCACGCCATGGCCTCGAGCCCGGCGGTCAAGGGCGCGCTCAGGGGCATCGCCTCGGTGCCCAAGACACCGGTACAGGGCCTCATGCTGACTGCCTTCGTCGCGGCGGTCGCCTCGTGGATCAACTGGGGCTTCGGCCTCGTAGTGGGCGCGCTGCTGGCCCGCGAGGTCGCCAAGCGCGTACGCGGCGTCGACTACCCCATGCTGGTCGCGGCGGCCTACTCGGGCTTCGTGGTCTGGCACGGCGGCATCTCCGGCTCCATCCCGCTGGCGATCGCTTCCAAAGGCCACATCGTCGAGAATCTCGTCGGCATCGTGCCCGTGTCGCGCACCATCTTCTCAGGATGGAACCTCGCCATCTCGTGGACCATGATCATCGCCCTGCCCGTCCTCTTCTACTTCATGGGCCGCAAGAAGGACGGCGTCGTCCAGGTCGATCCCGCCCTGCTCGAGGACGAAGTTCCCGCTCCCCGTCCGGCCAAGCACACCCCGGCCACGGCCCTCGAGAACTCCTGGATCGTCACCCTCGTGATCGCCGGCCTCGGCTTCGCCTACCTGGTCTGGCACTTCGTCACCAAGGGCTTCGACCTCAACCTCAACATCGTCATCACCATCTTCCTCTTCGTGGGCGTATTGCTGCACTGGCGGCCCATCGCCTACGTGCGCGCGGTCGAGCAGGCCATCAAGGGCGCGGGCGGCATCGCGCTCCAGTTCCCGCTCTATGGCGGCATCCAGGGCATCATGGTGGGCACGGGACTCGCCGGCGTCATCGCCAACTGGTTCATCTCGTTCTCCAACCAGACCACCTTCCCCCTCTTTACCTTCATCTCCGGCGGAGTCATCAACTTCTTCGTGCCCTCGGGCGGCGGCCAGTGGGCGGTCCAGGGACCGATCAACATTCCCGCGGGCGCCGCGCTCGGCGTCGATCCGTCCGTCGTGGCCATGTCCATCGCCTACGGCGACCAGTGGACCAACATGGTGCAGCCCTTCTGGGCCCTGCCCCTGCTCGGCATAGCCAAGCTCGGCATCCGCGACATCATGGGCTACTGCATGATGACCCTGCTCGTGTCGGGCGTCATCATGGCGCTCGGATTGCTCATCCTCGTGTAGCGCGAATTTCCTCCGGGAGGAAAGGGGGAGGGCTCGGAAACGCGACGGCGGGCGCTTGCGTCCTCCGTCGCCTCGCCCTCCCC
>JAFGNN010000011.1 GCA_016926955.1 Spirochaetales bacterium
AAGGACTCGGATTTCGAATCCGATACCGAATCCCTTTTCCCTTCCTCTCCCTGTCTTGGTTCCTCTTCCTCCCTCTCCTCCTCCGTGCCTCCGTGCCTCCGTGGTTCAATTCCTCCGGACGGGCTCGTGGCGAGGATACTGTACTCGTCGGCGGTGGACGGCCCGGGCAACCGGGCGGTGGTCTTCCTGCAGGGCTGCGACTTCGACTGCGCCTACTGCCACAACCCCGAAACGCGAAACCTGTGCGACCACTGCGGCGCCTGCGTCGGCGCGTGCGCGTACGGCGCGCTCTCCCTCATCGACGGGGCCGGGGAGCGTCGCGTGCGCTGGGACGAGGGCGCCTGCCGCGACTGCGGCGCGTGCATCCGCGCCTGCCCGAAGGGCTCGTCGCCGAAGACGCGGCGAATGACGCCCGCCGAAATCCTTTCACGGCTCGAAGCGCGGAAGCCCTTCCTCTCCGGCATCACGGTCTCGGGCGGCGAGTGCGGCCTGCAGGCCGCCTTCCTCGAGGAGCTCGCCGTCGCCGCGCGCGCGGCCGGCCTTCCGGCGCTGATCGACACGAACGGCTCGACCGACTACTCCAAGTTGCCGCGCCTGGTCGAGGCGGCCGAGGGCTTCATGCTCGACGTGAAGGCCTGGGACGACGGCGTCCACCGCGCGCTGACCGGCGCGGGCAACGCCATGGTCAAGCGCAACCTGGCCTTCCTCGCGGGCGCGGGCAAATTGGCCGAAGCGCGCGTCGTCGTGGTGCCGGGCCTCGTGGACGCGGAGGCCTGCGTCCGGGGCATCGCGGAAATATTGAGGACGGGGGGGGCCGCGGGCCGGGGCCGGACCGTCCTCAAACTCATCGCGTTCCGCCGCGAGGGTGTCAGGCCCGCCCAGGTCGCGCTCCCCGTCCCGGGCCGGGAAGAGCTGGAGGCGCTCGCCGCCCTGGCAAGGTCCGAAGGCATCAACGACGTCGTCATAATCTGAGGCCGCACGACCGGGCGCGAATCGCGGGATGTTCGATCAATACGAACGCCGAGGCGCCGAGGCGCCGAGACGCAGAGGCGCGGATGAGGTCGCCTGCGCGAAGCGCGGGCTCTCGATCCTTCCATTCCGAAAGCGGCGCGGGCGCCGAGAGGAAGCCGGCGAGGGGTGAAAATCAGAAGCACGATTCCCCGATTGTTCATGCCGTCCCTATTTTTCGTCCTCCTCGGCGCCTCCGCGCTTCGGCCTTCTTACGGCGAGCGCCTGGCCGGGAGCAGGGTGGCGAGGATCCGGAGGCCGCGTTCGAGCGCGGCTCCGTCGACAGCGGCGAACGAGAGGCGGAGGTGGCGGTCCGGGGCCGTCGGCGAGGGGCGGCGGAAGGATCGCTCGGGCGAGACGAGGACGCCTGATGCCTTCGCGCGGGCGGCCAGAGCGGAGGCGGGAGCGCCGGGCGGCAGCTCCACCCAAAGGGACAGGCCTCCGCCCGGCGGCGCGACGCGGACACCGGAGCCCGCAAGCTCCGCGAGCGCGTCCAGGGCCGCGCGGTAGAGCTTTCCGTATTCCGAGCGCAGGGACGCGAGATGGACGCGGTCGAGGCCGCGGCGCAGGTAGAGCTCGAGGGCGCGCTGGGCGAGGCCTCCCGTGCCCACGTCGGCGTCGCGCTTGGCGCGGGCCAGGGCGGCGCGGAGCCGGGGCGGCGCCACGAGGGCGGCGAGCCGCAAACCCGGCATGAGGATTTTCGAGAAGCTCTTGACGTAGACCACGCGGTCGTCGCGGTCGAGCGCCTTGAGGGACGGTCCCGGAGCGTCCTCGTAGGCGAGGTCGGAGACATGGTCATCCTCGAGCACGAAGACGTCGCGGGCCGCAGCGAACTCGAGGAGGGCGCGCTTCCGCTCCGCGTTCCATGACAGTGTGGTCGGGTTCTGGAAGCGCGGGATGCATGAGACGAGGCGGAAGGGGCGTCGTTCGGCGACCCGGGCGAGGGCGTCGGGGTCGAGCCCCTCCGGATCGAGTTCGAGGGCTTCCACCGCCGCGCCACGGGAGTGGAAGGCGGCTGCGCCCCCGCGGTAGGCGGGATCCTCGACGAGCGCTCGGTCGCCGGGGGCGAGCAGGGCGCGCGCGCAAAGGTCGACGCCCTGCTGGGCGCCGGACACGATTATCACGTCGCGGGGGTCGGGACGGAAGCCCTGGGTCTCGGCGAGCCAGTCCGCGACGGCCTCGCGGAGCGGCGGCCAGCCCGCGGACTCCTGATAGTCGAAGGCGTAGCCCCCGTCGCGGTCGAGCACCTCTGCCAGCAGGTCCTTGAAGGCGACTGTCGGGAAACGTTCCGGCGAGGGAGAGGCCGTGGCGAAGTCGACGGGGGTGGCCTCCGGCGCATCGAGGTCTGTCCCCGTCGGCCCGGCCCGGCCGGGGCTGCTGCCTGGCCGGGCGCCGAATTCCTCGTCGGCGGTGGCGGCGCCGGGCTCGGGCGCGACGTACATGCCGGAGCCCGCGCGCGGCTCGACGAGGCCCTCGCGCTCGAGCACGCGGTACGCGGCCACGACGGTGGACGGGTTGACCGCGTTCCAGGCCGCGAGCGAGCGGACGGACGGGAGCTTCGAGCCGGGCTCGAGCTCGCCGGATTCGATGCGCCGCGCGATGGAACGGGCGAGCCGCTCGTAGGCGGCGCCGGGCCCCTCGATGGAGGCCGTATCGGTACGGAAGGCCATACGGCGCACTGTATCGCGGGGGAGCTCCGAGCGCAAGGCGAAAGGGCGCCCGCCGGCCATTGCGGCAGGCGGGCAACGCGAGCCTGCTGGTGCCGACGGAAGCGGCGGCGGTACGCGGGGCGGGTTCCGCGGTCCGCGGCCGGAGGCGACCGAGTTGCCTTTTCCCCTGAATCCCCGAAACGCTCGCAATTACCTGAAAGGCGACGGCTCGTGCGGGCGGAATCCGGGTTTGCCCGCGCGGCGCCTCCGTGCCTACCTTGGGAAGCGGAGGAATTCATGGAATTACTCAAGGAAATCGAGACCCGCCGCGCGTATCGCGCGCTCGCCGCCGACCCGATCGGGCGCGAGACCCTGCAGCGTCTGGCCCTGGCGGCGCACATGGCGCCCTCGAGCATGAACAATCAGCCGTGGCGCATGATCACGGTGACGGAACCGGAACCTCTCGCGGCTTTGCGCGCGAGCTTCACGAGCGGGAACTACTGGGCGCTGAAGGCGCCCGCGGTGACGGCTTTCGTGACGTCCGCGGACTGGGGCCTCCGCATGCCGGACGGCCGCGAGCTCGCGTGGTTCGAGCTCGGCATGGCCGCCATGGCCTACCAGCTCGAGGCCGTTCACGAAGGCCTCGTGGCTCACCCGATCGTGGGCTTCGACGCGAAAGCGGCCGCCGCGGCCCTCGGCCTGCCGCCCGAGGCGACGCTCGTGATCCTCGTGGTGGTCGGAAAGCCCGGCGACGCCTCGGGGCTCTCGGAAAAGCACCTGGAGGGCGAACGGGGTCCGCGGATCCGCAAGCCGCTCGACGAGGTGGCGGCCTTCGACGCCTGGCACGAAAGGCTCCTGCCGCAGAAGGGCTGAGCCGGTCGCGGGACCGGCCACGGAACGCCCGGGGGCATCCGCGAACTTGCGGACGGCCCGGGGCGGCGGCTATACTCGCCCGCGCGCGGGAGGGCGGAACCATGGCGGGCGGGCGCGGGGCCATCGTGGCGATAGGCGGCGGGGAACTCAGGCTCGGCGAGACGGAGCACATTGACCGCGCCATCGTGGATCTGTGCCGCCGCGCCGAGCCTCGGCACCTCTTCATCCCCACCGCGAGCGGAGAACCGGAGCCGTACATCGAGAACGTCGCGCGTGTCTACGACGCGCTCGGCTGCGCGTGCTCGGCGCTCCGCCTGAAAGCGGAACCGTCGGCCGCGGAGATCGAGGACGCGGTGCTCGGTGCCGATATCGTGTACGTGGGTGGGGGAGACACCGCGACCATGTTGCGGGAGTGGCGCCGCTTCGGCGTCGATCGCCTGCTCGAGCGGGCGTGGCGCGGCGGGGCGATCATGTCCGGCCTTTCCGCCGGCTCGATCTGCTGGTTCGAGCGCGGCCTTTCCGATTCCGCCTCGTTCGGCGACGGCGCGGACGACTGGGACTACGCGACGATCGAGGCGCTGGGCTTCCTGCCCGGCGCGCACTGCCCGCACTACGACGAGCGCTCGCGCGAGGGGAAATTCCGCGCCTGGCTCGGACGGACCGACATCGACTTCATCGGCGTCGAGAACCGGGCCGCGCTGGTCGTGGAGGGCGGGCGCTTCCGGACCCTCGCGGCGGGAAGGCCTGACGGACGGATGCCGCGCTCGTTCGCCGTGTCGTGCCGCGGTGGATCCGTGACCGAGACGGAATTGCCCGGCGAAGGGCCGCTCGCGGAGCTGGTCTCGCTTGCCGCGCCATTCGTACGCGGGGAAGCGCGATGAGGGTAGACAGCCACATCCACTCGAGCTTCTCGATCGACGGGAAGGCGACGGGGCGCGTCGAGCGCGAGAAGCGCGTCGTGCGCTTCATGATAGCCGCTTTCTGCCGTGCCCGGCACGGCCGCGACGGAACGCGGGACGCGGCAGGACTCTGCGACGATTGCGCCGAGCTCGCCGCATACGCCGAAGCGCGGCTCGCCGCGTGCCGCTACGGGGAGCGGAAGCCGTCCTGCGGCCTCTGCCCGACGCGTTGCTACCGGAGCGACATGCGCGAGCGGATCCGCGCCGTCATGCGCTGGAGCGGGCCCCGGATGCTCTACCTGGCGCCGCTCGATTTCTTCCGGCACCTCGGCGAGCGGCGGGGCGGGTCCAGGGACGGCGCGCGATTCCGGAATCCGGGGTAGGGAGCGAAGGCATGGAAACACGGAAGATACCCCTGGCGATCGACTCGGCCGACGCGACGGCCCTCATCGACTTCGCTTCGGCTTTGGTCCGGACCGAAAGCCCTTCGGGGCGCGAGGAAGCCGACGTCCGGCTCGCGGCGCGCACGATGGAGGAGCTCGGCTTCGACGAAGTGCTGATCGACGGCTTCGGGAACGCGCTCGGCCGCATCGGGAACTCGGGGCCGTCCATCCTCTTCGATTCGCACCTGGATACGGTGGAAGCCGGAGACGCCGCAGCCTGGCGGGTGCCGCCCTTTTCGGGCCTGATCGGCGACGGGCGCCTCCACGGCCGCGGCTCGGTCGACATGAAGTCGGGCGCGGCGGCGTCGATCTTCGCCGCAGCCCTGGCCCGCGACGCGGGACTCGTCGAGGGGAGGACGGTGTACGTCTCGTGCACGGTGCTGGAGGAGGATTGCGACGGCGAGAACCTGGTCCACCTTTTCCGCGAGACCGGCATCAGGCCGGACCGCTGCGTCGTCTGCGAGCCCTCGAACGCCCGACTCGCCGTCGGCCACAAGGGCAAGGCCCAGGTCGCGATCCGGACCGAGGGCGTCTCGGCGCACGGCTCGACGCCAGAACTGGGCGTGAACGCGGTCTATCCGATGGCCGCCGTCATCGCCCGCGTGGAACGCCAAGCCCGCGGCCTCGAGACCGGACCCGAGCCCCGCGGCACACTGGCCCTGACGCGCGTCGCCAGCGAGGCGGTCTCGCTGAACGCGGTGCCCGCGGCCTGCGAGGTCTACCTGGACCGTCGACTCGCCCCGGGCGAAAGCGTCGCGGATTTCCGCCGGAGCATGGACGATCTGGTCGCGGGGACGGGCGCCTCGTGGCGCGTCGGCTCGTTGCGCAGACGTACCTGGACCGGGCTCGAGGTCCGCTACGAACCACTCCACGAAGCCTGGAGGCTCGAGGACGGAGACCCCTTCCTCGACGCTGCTGTCGAAGCGTACCGGGACGCGTTCGGCGCCGGGCCGGATCCGTTCCTGTTCTGGAATTTCAGCACCAACGCCGTCGCCACGACCGCGCGCAGCATCCCGACCCTTGGCTTCGGCCCCGGGGATCCAGCGCTGGCCCATATGGTCGACGAGAGCTGCCCGCTCGAGCAGATCCTCGGCGCCTGCCGCCTGTACCAGGCGCTGATCGCCCGCCTGGTTCCCGACGGGGAGGGCGCTCGTGGCTGATCTTTTTACCGAACCCGTGCGGATCTTCCTCGAAAAAGGCCTCGAGGCGCTCGAGCGGAGCTCGAAGTTCGGCGACCTGAAGCGTTCGGTGGCCGAGCGCGTGCGGCGCGAGGCCGCCTTCGACCGCGAGATATTCCAGGCGACAGCGACGGCGGGCGCCGACGGCGCCCGCGTCCGCGCGCTGCTGGCGACGCTCGAGGACGGGGAATTCCGCGCCGCCTGCAGCAGCCCGATACCGCTCGCGCGGCTCCTGCCGCGGAGGCTCGACCGGAACGCGTGGCCGGAACGGTTCAGGTCGGGGCGCTTCGCAGCGCGCACGGCGGCCGACCGCAGCCAGGCGGACCTTGCGGAACGGGCTTTCCGCAGGGTAAAGCTGATGCGCAACCCGGCACTCGCGGAGGGCGCCAATTTCGACTACGCGTACGCGCGCGACCTCATGGCGGCGCTCGAGCGGGAACTCGGCCGCCCGCGCTGACAGGATATGAACGACGGACCGTCTCCGCGGGAGCCGTCAATAGCACCAGCAAGGAAGGACGACGATGAAGATCGGAACCCTCATGAAGACGCTCTGGTTCGCGTTTCCCCTGACCAAGCTCGTCTACCTTTTCGTGGCGAGCCAGCGCGCCGGGTTCGGCGACACGCAGGCGTTGCCCTTCACCGTCGTGGGCTTCCTCACCCTGCTCGGCCTCGCGACGGCGACGGCCGGCGGTCTGCTCGGCTGGTTCCTGTTCCGGAGCCCGCGCCTCCGCGCCCGGCTCGCGCGCTTCGCGAAGCGCTCGAGCGGCCTGCCCGGCGGCGCTCCCTACGCGTTCTGGGTCGTCGCCCTCGGCCTGGCGGAAAACGCCTCGATTTTCGGCCTCGTGCTTTCCGTGCAGTCGGGCGAGCTCCGGCACCTTGTCGCCCTGGCCATCTGCGGCCTGGTTGCCTGGGCCTTCTCGTATCCGAGGCTCGATCTCGTGGCGGACGGGGAGGACGCGTCATGAAGCGGGCGCTCGAAGGCTTCGCGGACTACAACGACATGGCCGACCGGGCCATGCTGGCGATCCTGGACGGCCTGGCGCCCGAGCGGCGCGAAGAGCCGACCGGGGCCTATTTCGGCAGCCTCCACGGCACGGTGGCGCATATGGCCTGGGCCGGGGCGCTCTGGCTCAAGCGCTTTTCGAGCTTCGGCGACTGGAGCGCGTGCGCCGCCTGGGCGGACGCGGACCTGGCCGCGCGAAAGGACGGCGCCAAGGCCGACTGGGGCCAAGCCCGCGCCCTGCTCGCCGAGACCGACGGAGCGCTCGGCCTGCTCGTCACGCAGATCGGGGAAGCGGAGCTCTACCGCCGCGTCCGCTACGCGACCACGGACGGGACGGAGCTCGAGCGGACGCTCTGGCACCTCGTCATGCACGCGCTGAACCACGGCACGCACCACCGGGGCGAGATCTCCGCCATGCTCGACCGCATGGGCGTGGAGAACGATTTCAACAGCCTCGTCGAGTACGTGGAGTGAGCGCCCCGGGTAGCGGAGAACCCCGCGCGACGCTGCTCCGGGGCCTCGCGGCCTATGCGGCCGATTTTCCCGCCGAGGCGGACATGGCCGGGCGCTTCCGCCGCTTCGTCGAGGAGAACCCGGACTGCTTTTCGCGCGGCTGCGAGCCGGGCCACATCACCGGCTCGGCCTTCGTGTTCGACGCGACGACGGACAGGCTCCTCTTCGTGCACCACGCCAAGCTCGACAAGTGGCTCCAGCCGGGAGGCCACTGCGAGGCGGGCGAGAGCGCGCTCGAAGCGGCGCTCCGCGAGACCGAGGAGGAGACGGGCGTCCGCTGCGTCCCCGTCTCGACGGATATCTTCGACCTTGACGCCCACGGGATTCCCGCCCGCGGAAGCGCGGGCGCCCACGTCCACTGGGACGTGCGCTTCCTGCTCAGTCCCCTCGAGGCGGGCGCGGCGCCGGTCGCCAGCGCGGAGTCCCGCGCGGTCGAGTGGCTCGAAGCCGAGGAAGCCTTGCGGCGGAATCCCGAGGAATCCTTGCGCAGGCCCTTTGCGAAGCTCCGCAATTCCGCGAGGCTCCGCGAATCCGCGAAGCTCCGCGAATCCGCGAAGCTCCGAGGAAGCGCGTCGGAGGGCTGAGCCTTCCCGAGCCCCGCGCGGATGCCCGGGGCTGCCGGAAAAAAACGCTTTTCCGCGGAGCCCGGGTGTGGCATGCTGTCGCGCGCCCGGGGGTTTCCGACACCGGGCGCGCCGCGGCGTTCCGCCGCGGGAAAGGGAAATACATTGAGCTTCGACAAAAACATGCGGACGATCCGCGTCGTCGCCCACCTCGCGCTCGCGGCGCTCGCCATAGCCGGCAGCGCAATCGAGATCGCCCTGCCCGTCGCCTGGTCGGATTCCGCGGGCATGCTCAGGTACTTCACCATACAGGCCAATTTCCTCGTGGCCGCCGTCTCGCTCGCCGAGGCCGCGCGCGCCGCCGCTGGACTCAGGCCGGGCCGCCTGCTTTCGCTCGCCCGCGGGATGGCCCTCATGGGCATCGCGCTCACCGGCCTCGTGTTCGGCCTCTTCCTCGCGCCCCTCTGGAGGCCGGCCGGCCTGCTCGGGGTGGCGAACGCCATCGTGCACGGATGGGTGCCGGTCCTCTCGTTCCTGGTCTGGGCTGCGCTCGACGCCAAGGGACGCTTCAGGCGGAGCGACGCCTTCGCGTGGACCCTGTTCCCGCTCGCCTATCTGGCGTGGTCGCTCGCGTACGGGGCGGCTTCGGGATTCTATCCCTACTGGTTCCTCGACCCGAGCTCGCCGCCTCCGGAGGGCATGGGTTCGGCCGCCGGCGTGGCGGCGTTCAGCGCGATCGCGTCGGCGCTCTACCTGGCCCTGGGCTTCGCGCTCGTCGCCGCGGACGGGGCGCTCGCCAGGGTGGAAGGCCCCGCGCTGGCGCGCTGGATCGCCGGCGCGTTCCGCTCCGTCTTCATGCAGGGCGGGGCGAAGGAGAGCGAATGAAATCCGCGACCCTCACAGCCGCCCGTCTGCTTGCCCACGCGCTCGTGATGGGCGTCGCGCTGGCGGGCGTGTACATCCTGGTCGGCAATCCCTTCGAGGGACAGGGCAAGGCGGGCATGCTCCGCTATTTCACCATACAGAGCAACCTGCTCGTGGCCGCGCTCGCGCTCGCAGAGTTCGCGTTGGTCGCCCTGGGCCGGATGCCGGGGCGGCGCTTCGCGCGCGCGCGCGGCTTCGGCCTCGTGGCCATCTCGCTGACCGGCTCGGCCTACGCGCTCTTCCTCGCGCGCGTCTGGAGCCCGACCGGCATGATGGCCGTGGGCGACACGCTGGCGCACTACGTCTCGCCGCTGGCCGCGCTCGCGATCTGGGCGCTCTTCTCGGAAAAAGGGAAGCTGCGGCTCCGGGACGCGGCGCTCTGGCTGGCCTATCCGGCCGCCTACCTGGTCTGGTCGCAGATCAACGGGGCGCTGACCGGCTTCTATCCGTACTGGTTCGTCAACCCGAAGCCCGCGCCCGAGGGACTCGGCTCCGCCTGGCTCGTGCTCGCCTTCGCCGCCGGCACCTGCGCCGTGCTCTGGCTGCTCGGCGCGGCCCTGGTCGGAATCGACCGCGCGCTCGCCCGAAAGCGGGGGAGCCGCGGCGCCTCCGTGGAGGGCTTGCGATGAAGAATTCAGCCGGGGGGCTCGTGGAGCCGTTCCGTTTCGAGCTCGTGCGCGACGGGGGACTGGACCTCGCCTCGACGAGCCGCGTGACGCGCCGCGCCGCGCGCGCGGTGGTGGAGCGCGACGGCCGCTACCTGATGATCCGCTCGGAGAAACCGGGCGAAGGCGACTGGAAATTCCCGGGCGGCGGCATCGAGCCGGGCGAGTCCGAGGAGGAGGCCGTCGCGCGCGAGCTCGAGGAGGAAACCGGCTACCGCGCCGCGCGCGTCGGGCCGCTTCTCGGCAGGGCTACCGAGTTCAGGACGCCGAAGGAGGCGGGCTTCGAGCTCTTCGTCATGGAGTCCACGTACTGGCGCGTCGAGCTCGCCGCCGAAATGGGCGAGCGCCGGCTCGACCCCTACGAGGAGGAACTCGACTACCGCCCGCGCTGGGTCCGGCTCGAGGAAGCCATCGCGGCGAACCGCGAGCTCATGGAGTCGCCCGCGGGCGCGCGCATGCCCTGGGCGCGCCGCGAGACTCAGGTGATGGAACTGCTGCTCGCGGACGCGGAACGCGGGGCCTGACCCGCCCCGACTTTTCAGGATTCCGCGAACGGCGGCAGGAGCTCGCCGAAATACCGGCCGATCTTCTCCGCCTCCTCCATGGCGACGCGGATTTTCGCGCCGCCTCGGGAAGGGCGGGGCGCCGCCCTCCGGGAGTCGCGCCAGGGATGGAAGGAAGTACCCCGCAGCGCAGCGAGGAGTACTTCCGGACAGCCCGACCCCGGGCCGGGCGCGCGGGGGCGGGCGCCATCCCGCGTCGGAGCCCCGGACCGGGGTGGCGCCCGGATCGGGAACCCTTACCCGATCGCGCCGGAGCCGAGCAGGACCCCGCTCAGGTAGGGGACGAGCCAGAGCGCCCAGACCGCGATGGAGAGGCGATGGAAGCCGCGCGCGGCGCGTTCGTCGCGGCGGAGGAGCACGACGGTGGCCCAGAGGGCGTGCGCGCCCATGAGGACGATGGCGAGGAGGCCCGTGACGCCGTGGAGGTCGAGGCGGAACTCGCCGCCCGCGATGCGGCCCATGGCGGTGGTGCCGGCCGTGTCGAGGACGAGGCCGAGCCAGAAGAAGGCGAGCCAGTGCGGCTTGAGGCCGCCCGAGAGTTTTTCTCCCCAGACTCCGACCGTGTAGAGGACGAGGGCTCCCGAGATGGCGACGATGGCGATGGCGAGCATTTGGATTCCTTTGGCGGCGCCGGGGCGGCGCCGGCTTTCAGGCGAGGATGGCTTCGAGCGAACGCTCGAGCGCGGCGAGGGTTTCGGGAGGAACGCCCGCGAAGGCGGACGCGAAGGCCGAGTCGACCAGGGCGCGGATCTCGCGCACGCGGGCCGCGGCGGACGGGGCGAAGGCGACGAGGACCTCGCGGCGGTCGTCCGATGAGCGGCGGCGCTCGAAAAGGCCCTGGGCTTCGAGGCGGTCGACGATGCCGACCACGGTGCTCTTGGTGGCGGCGATGGCGCGCGCGAGGGCGGTGACGGTGAGGGGCCCCGCGTGCGCGACGGCCTTGACGGCGGTGATCTGCGGCAGGGTGAGGCCGGTGGCCTCGAGGCTGGCTGCGACGCGGGCATGCACGCGCGACTCGAGCTCGCGGAGGAGGAGGGCGACGCGGAAGGCGGTCTCGCCGGGAGCGGGGCTGTTCGGGTCAGGAGTGGTTCGTGTCGATACCGTACGCATGCGAACAAAATAGGTCGAAATACGCGTGTCCGTCAAGGGGCGTCCGGGTGGTGTCACGAAGCTTCCGGGTGGTGTCATGAAGCTTCCGGGTGGTGTCACGAAGCTTCCGGGTAGTGTCACGAAGCTTCCGGGGCGCGCTATACTCGGGACCGCTCGGACGGAGGTTCCTGTCGTGGTCGCTTCGTGGCTCCTTGTCGCGGTGGTGTATGCCGCCTTCATTTCCCTGGGTCTGCCCGACGGCGCGACCGGCGTGGCCTGGCCCGCGATGCGCGCGACGCTCGCCCAGCCGCTCGAGGCGCTCGGGCTGGTATCGCTGGTCGGCACGATCGGGTCGGCGCTTTCCGGCTTCGCCTCGGGGCGCGTGCTCGCGCGGCTCGGCACGCCGAAGGTGGTGCTCATATCGGGGCTGCTCACCGGCTCCGCGCTCCTGGGCTTCGGCCTCGCGCCGGGTTACCTCTTCGTGGTCCTGCTGGCCCTGCCGCTCGGCTTCGGTGCGGGCTCGGTGGACGCGGGACTCAACCACTACGCGGCCGAGCGCTGGTCGAGCCGCCGCATGAACTGGCTGCACGCCTCGTGGGGCATCGGGGCGACGCTCGGGCCGCTGGCCATGACGGCCGCCATCGCCGCGGGCTCGGGCGGGCAAGGCTGGCGCGCGGGCTATCTCGCCATCGGCGCCGCGCAGCTCGCGCTGGCCTTCGTGTTCCTCCTGACGCTCGGGCTCTGGGACAAGGCTCCCCCGGTTTCGCGCGCGGGAGAGGGCGGCGGCGCTCCGGGCGCGCCCAGGAAGCTGGTGCCCGGCACCCGCGGCGCGAGGCTCGCGGGCATCCTCGCGCCGGCCACCTACGCGCTCTACGCCGGTTGCGAGGTGGGCCTGGGAAGCTGGGCGGCGAGCGTCATGCGGGACGGGCGCGGTTTCGACGCGACCGTGGCCGGCTCGATCGTCGCCCTGTATTTCGGCAGCATCACCGCGGGGCGCGTGGTCTCGGGGCTGGTCGCAGACCGGATCGGAAACCGCCGCATGGTCCGCCTCGGGCTCGCGACCGCGGCTGTCGGCGTGGCGCTCTTCTCCCTGCCGCTCGGGCCGATCGCGGCCGCCGCGGGGCTCGCTCTGGCGGGCTTCGGCTACGCGCCGGTCTATCCCTGCCTGATGCACGAGACGCCCCGGCGCTTCGACCCGGAGACGACGCGCAAGGTGGTGGGGCGCCAGGTGGCCAGCGCCTATCTCGGCGGCATGGTGTTGCCGCCCGCCCTCGGGCTCGCCGCCGGCTGGCTCGGCGCGGGCGCGGTCGGGCCCGGCGTGCTCGCGTACATCGCGCTCATGTCCGTGGCGGTGCTCGCCCTCGACCGGCTCACCTGAGCATCCCGCGGCGTTGCCGTCCCGACAGCAAGGAGACCAGATGCCTTCCATGTACGAGATCTACGACAAGCACGCGGCGGAGTATGACGAGCTCGTGGACCGCGAGGACTGCCGCGGCGAGCTCCGCGACTTCGTGACCGCTTTCGTCCGCCCGGGCGATCGCGCGCTCGAGGCGGGGACAGGCACGGGCCGCGTGACGGCGCTCTACGCGGAGCGCGTGGCGAGGGCGCTTTGCTGCGACCGGTCCGCCCACATGCTGGAGCGCGCGCGAGCGCGGCTCGCCGCGCATGGCGCCACGATCGAGCACCGGGAGCTCGGAAACCTGGAACTCGCGCGCGCGGCGGACTCGGGGCCTTTCGACCTGGTCGTCGAAGGCTGGTCCTTCGGGCACACGGTGTCGGACTTCTCGGGGCGCGAGGACGAAACCTGCGACGCCCTCGTGGCCGCGTGCCGCGCCTGCCTCGCGCCGGGCGGGCGACTGCTCTTCCTCGAGACCCTCGGCACGAACTCGGACGAACCCGCGGCGCCCGCGCCCTTCCTCGACGCCTTCTACCGCCGCCTCGAGGATGCGCACGGCTTTTCGCGGACCGTGCTCCGCACCGACTACCGCTTCCCCTCCGTCGCGGAGGCGCGCCGCGTCATGGGCTTCTTCTTCGGCGAGAAAATGGCCGCCGGGGTCGAGGCGGCCGAGGTGATCGAGTGGACGGGGGCCTGGACCCTGGGCTAGCGGCGGGCACGCGTCATTTACCCGCCTTGAGGGCGAAGTCCGCGATGGCCTTGACGACGCCCGAGTCGACGTGGCCGGCCGTCGAGTATTCCGCGGGCGAAGGCGTGCCCTTGCCCGCGATGAACAGGTGGTTGAGCGCGGGGAAGGTCTTCAGCGTCGCGGCTTTCAGCGAGCCGACGCCGGCTTTCCAGAGCGCGGCGTCAGCAGCCGGCACCTGGTAGTCGCGGCCGCCGTGCAGCACGAGGAGCGGGAGCCCCGTCGCCTTGGCCGCGGCCACCGGGTCGTAACCCGCGAGCGAGAGCCAGTACGCCGCGGGGGCGCCGAGCGGCAGCTCCGCGGGCGGGTAGGTCTTTCCTGAGGGCAGTTCCTTGACGCGGGCCACCGCCTTCTCGAGCTCCGCCAGCACGCCTTTCTGCTCGTCGCTGAGCTTCGGCTCGAGGCTGGCGAGGTAGCGCGACTGCTCGAGCACCAGGTCTTCGAGGGGGCGGGCGGGCGGGGCCAGCAGGACGAGGGCGGACGCGCCGGGGAGCTTCCGCCCGGCGGCATCGAGCGCGATCATGGGCGCGAGCTGGGCGCCGAGGGAATGGCCGACGAGGGCGATGCGCCCCGCGTCGATCCGCGCGTCGCGGGAAAGCAGCTCGAGGGCGGCGAGGGCGTCCTCCACGACTTCCTCGCGCACGCCGAAGCTGTCGACGAGGGGACCGAGGCGGAGGGCGTGGACCTTGGTGCGCTTGTCGTAGCGCAGCACCGCGACGCCGCGCGTGGCGAGGCCCCAGGCGAGGTCCTTGAAGACCTTGTTCGGCCCCATGGTCTCGTCGCGGTCGTTGGGGCCCGAGCCGTGCACGAGGACGACGGCGGGGAAGGGGCCCTTGCCCTTCGGGAGCGTGAGCGTCGCGGGCAGCGGCCAGCCGCCCGCATCCACGGTCAGTTCCTCTTCCGTGAATTTCGCCGCGTCCGCGTAGGAGGGCGCGAGCCACGCGCCCGTCGGGAGCCGCGGGTTCTGGGCGAAGAAGCCAGCCACCTTGCCCTCCCCGTCGAACACGACGCGGAAATCGAATTCGAGCCTCTCGTACGTGCCGACCGTGATGACGACGAGATAGGGGCCCTGCTCCTCGACGCGGGCGGCGCCGAAGGCGACGAAGTTCCCACCCGCGGCGACGAGCTGGTCAGCGGTCGCGGCGGCCTGCGCGGACGTGAAGGCCTTCGCCATGGTCGCGTCGAAGCGCCCGGACAGGCGCGCGTCCTTGGCCAGGAACAATTCGAGGAAGGCTTTCGCCTCGGCTATCGGATCGGCGGGAAAGCCCTGGGCCACGGCGTCGGCGGCGGCGATGAGGACGAGGGCGAGGGCGAGGGTGCGCACGGGAACCTCCTTGGGCATGGCGACGCGCCCGAGATGCCGGCGCGCGCCGTCGGCGACTGGCCGCGGCCTCACGCGGGCGCCACGGCTTCCTCCGCTGATTGTAGTACCGCCGGCGCCGAGTCGGCTACACTGAAAGACAAGGAGGACCGATCCGGATGTTCGCGCCGACCGAAGTCATCTTCGCGCCCACCTCGCGCTGCAACCTGTACTGCGCCCATTGCCGCGTCCGCCGCGGCCCCGAGGAGCTCGAGCCGGCCGCGGCCGCGCGCTTCCTGGAAAGCTGCGCGGAAGCGGGCGTCGAGCGCGTGGGCTTTTCCGGCGGCGAGCCCTTCCTGCGTCCCGATTTTCTCGAGGCTGTGATCCGCGCCGCCGTCGAGCGGGGCCTCATGTTCGACCGGCTCATGACGAACGGGACCTGGGCCCGCGACGGGGCGGAGCTCCGCGCGACGCTCGGGCGGATCTTCGACGCGGGCTTCGACGGGCGGATCGGGCTTTCGTGGGACCTCTGGCACGGGCAGTCCGCCGCCGAGGCGTCAGCCTTCGTCCGCGCGTGCCACGAAGCTTCCGGGCGGCGCGACTCGGTCGAGCTCGCCTGGTCGCGCTCGAAGGACGACGGCGACCTTGTCCCGCGCTTCCGGGCCCTGGCCGACGCGCTCGGCGGCGCCCTCGCGCTCGAGGACGGAGATCCGGCCGCGATCGTCGACGAGCCGGGCGGAGGACCGGGGGAAGGCGCTGCGGACGGCGAGGCCCTGCTCGTCCCGATCGTCCTTACGCCCTATTCGGCCGGAGCGTCGGAGAACGCCTGGACCGACGGGCAGTGGTTCGTCGACGATTTCTGCGAGGGGCCCGGGCAGGTGCTCTACGTGCATCCGGACGGTTCCGTCGCGCCCTGCTGCGGCTTCGCCAACGAGAACCCCGAGCTGCTCCTCGGACGCATGGATGAGGGCGCCGCGGCCCTCATCGCGCGCGCGGCGGAAAAGCCCCATGTGGCGACCTGTTACGGAAAAGGTCTCGGCCGCGTGCGAGAAGAAATGGAAGCGTCCGGCTTCCGCTTTCCCGGAAAGACCGGGGACCAGTGCTTTTTCTGCGACTGGCTCTGCGCGCTCAGGCGTGGTTGAGCCCCGGCTCGAGCCGGGCCCGCGTGTGTTCGGTACTATTTTTCCATGGCCTGGCTTTCGTCCAATATTCCCGCGTCCACAAGGCGATAGATCAGGTCCCACAGGGGTTCACCTGACTCGTTGAGCTCCGGCTTCTCGCCCTCGACGCAGGCGGTCGCCTCGATCCAGGCGTACTCCACGCCCCACCAATCCCAGGACGCCACGCCGACACGGTACCAGGTGCTTTCGCCTTCTCCGCCGGCTTCCGCGCTTACGACCCCCTCGAAGTCAAGCCAGGCGCCCGGCTCGACCGAGTCCACCCGGGAACCCAGGAATCCGTGCGCGCCGACCAGGGGGGCGTAGACGTCCAGGGCCTGGAATTCTTGCTTCGACGCCGCTGCGTCCGGCTGCCGGCGGAACGCGGTCCGCTCCGTCACGAGCACCGAACCGCGGCGCTTCAGCACCTCGCGTCCCGAGAGCTCGTAAACCCGGCCCTCGGGGGAATCTCGCAGGAGGGAGGGCAGCGAGATGCCTTCGCCGACCAGGCGGCCCTGCGAGAAGAAGTCGGCCCATGCCCCGTCATAGGCGAGGACGAGGCCCCGGCCCGGCTCCGGAAAGAGCGACTCGAGGTAGCCCTTGGCGTGCTCGTTGTCGACGACGTCCGAACTGAGCTCCGCCGGGTAGTCGAGGAGCGCCTTGCCGTCCTCGACGCGCCAGGAGCCGCTGCCGACCGTGCCGAGCCCGAGTCCGTCGCCGAACTCGTAGCTGCCGTCGGCCTTGAACGAAAGCCCCGCGTATTGGTGGTCGGCGATGGCCCAGCCCCCGTTTTCGACGAAGGGGCGGAGCTCTACCGGAATCGCTGGCGCGCCCGCGTCATCCGCGGATGCCGCGGGAGGAGCCGTTTCGCCTTCGGCCGCTCCGGGCGACTCGGGCTGTCGGGCGCAGGCGGCGAGCGCGAGGGCGAGCGCGAGGGCGAGCGCGGCGAGCCCGACGAGTTTCCTTGCCGGAATCACGGCAGCGCCCCCGGGTTCGCCTCGCGGATGATCATGAGCCGGTCGGCCACCACGGCTTCGTCGTCCGCGAGCTGGAAGTCGTGGACGAAGACCAGGATGCGCCGGTTGATGTGGTCCAGGGTGATGACGCTCGCGTAGAGCCAGATCGGCTGGCCGATTTCGTACTCGCCAGCCAGATAGGACTCGAAGCCTTCGGGCCAGTAGAGCGTCGCGTCGTAGTCGCCCGGCAGGTCGATGGGCGATTCATGCGTGAACGCACCCGAGCCGCGGTAGAACTGGAGCTCGGTCATGGCCTTCGCGCCGCCACCGCCGGTCGGCACGGGATACGCGTCGAGCGCGAAGGGCGCGCGGATCCGGTCGAGAGCGGGGAAGTAGTGCAGGGTGAAGCCCTCGCCGGTCTCTCCCTCGTCGGCCCAGCGGCGATAGAAGTCCTCGATGTGGGCGGGAAGCGAAGGGACCGGGCGGTAACTCAGGAAAGTGGTATCGCGACCCAGGAGCCAGTCGGGCCTGAACCACCAGGCGCCGAGGTAATCCTGCGGCAGCTCGTCGGTGGAACGGACGAGCCAGGGGTCGAGGGTTTCGCTCCTCGCGGCTAGGTAGGGCGTCTCGCCCATGGCGCCGATGACCGCGCCGGCCTCGACGGGGCCGAGTTCGAGGGCGACCGAATCGAGGCCGCCGACCAGGAGTTCGTAGTTGCAGACCCGCTCCCCGTCGGCCCAGTAGTAGGGCTGCTCGACGGCGATGGCGACGCGCGAGAGGCCGAACTCGTCGGTCTCGATGGCGACTATCGTGCCGGTCGCGGGGCACTGGACCTGGGTGCCGGGGACGGGAGAGTTCCAGGAAAGCACCGTGAAGGGCAGGTCGTCGACGGTCTCGGGCGCCGTGGGGCGCGAGGAGGCTGCCGGTCCGCCAGTGGCGCAGGCGGACAGGACGAGGGCGACGGCTGCGAGCGCGACGAATGGAAAATTGGTTTTCATGCCCAACTCATATCACGGAGCATCCGCGGCTTCAAGAGTCCGGCGGCAGGGCGCGCGTTCGGCGGGCCTCAGCGCTGTCCGGGCGCCGCGACCCGGGGCCGCGTCAGCGCGCCTCGCCTTCGATGAAGGCTTCCACCTGCCCGACGTAGAGCCGGTGCCAGTCCTTGTCGTAATGCCCATGGATGGCGGGATCGAGGAAGCCCTCCGGGTCGAGGTCCTGGCGGTGCAGGGTCCGGCAGACGAGGACGAGCGAATGTCCTTCGAGCGCGACGGCGCCGGGCGCGGGCTCGAAGGCCTCGAGCCCGGTCTCGGCGGCCTTGTCGTTGTCGCGGCCGGACTTCGCGCCGCAGAGCGCAAGGGCCTTGCGCCTCGACTCCGGGTAGAAGGAAGCGGCGAAGCGCGGCGAGCCGTTCATGAAGCCGAAGCTGTGGCGCGTCGGGCGGACGAAGGCGAACACGACGGGCCGGTTCCAGAGGACGCCGAGTCCGCCCCAGCTCGCGGTCATGAGGTTCCATTCGCGGCCGCAGGTTCCGGGCGCGAAGGGATCGCGGAGGGCGCCGTCGGCGTGCGGAAGGGAAGCGCCGACGAGCATCCAGCGCTCGCCGATGGCGTCGAAGGGATCCGCAAGGCCCGCGCGCGCGAGCGCGGCGCCGAGGGGGGCGGTTTTCGCGGGATCGACGGGAACCGGTTCGCGCTTCATCAGGCCTGCTCCGGAGTGTCGGATTTGGTCACGGGCTTCTTGCCGGCGCGGGCAGCGCCGCGTGGCTTTGCGGGAGCGGCAGTCGGGACGGCCGGGGCTGGCTCGGCGGCGCGGGCGGCCGTCTCGAGGAAGGCTTCAAGCGCGTCGAGGCGGTATCCGGAGGCCGCGGCGGCGGCCAGGCTGAAATCGAGCACCGCGCCGACGCGCTCGAGCGGATCGCGGGGTGGCGCGGCCTTGGGTCCGATGCCGCGGAGCGCGTCGACGGCGGCCGCGAAGGCGGCCGTGCCGCAGATTTCCTCGAAGCGCTCCTTGTTGAACCACACCACGCCCTCGAAAACGTTAACGAGCGCGGCGCGGCGAAGCTCCTCGCTGACGGCGGCGCGCGCGAAGAGTTCGCGGGCGCGGCCCGCGACCGAGGTCGAGGCACTGGCCGCCCGCGCGGTCTTGGGCCGTGGGGCGGTGGCGGCAGCGGGTTCGTCGAGCGCCGGAATGAGGGCTTTGGCCGTCGCTACCGAACGCCAGGCGGAGTCGCCGCTCACGCCTGCCGCCTGCATGGCTTCGCGCACCTTGCGGTCGAGCCCCCAGTGCTCCACGAGGCGCCTCCCAGAGTCGCGGTCCGCGTCGGGACCGAGCGCCGCGCGGACGCCGTCGAGGAGGCAGAAGGCCAGCGCCGTCCGCCTGCGCTCCTCGTCGCCCGGGCCGTAAAGCGTCGAGAGCGCTCGCGAAAGGACAGGGTCGCGCGCTTCCCGGCCGAGGCGCAGGGCGGCATCGAGGGTCTCGAGCCACTCGCGCGCGGCGAGCGCGGCGGCTTCCTCGTCGTCCTCCGCCGGGAAAGACTCGGGGAAGGCCGCCCACCCCGAGGAGCCGCGGAGCAGGGCGCGGGCGATCTCGAAGAAGCGCCGCGCGCTCCCTTCCATGCCCGCGAGGAAGGCGCGGTCGGACTTGGCCTCGTCGGGAACCTTTTTCGAAACGCCCTTCGCGGTGGGTTCGAGCGCTTCGCCGGTCGCGGAGTCCGCGCCGTCGAGCCGTGCGCAGAGACGCCGCACCAGGGCCGGGCCGGCCGTCTCCGCGAAGGCCGCGTAGAGGTCGGCGAGGAAGATGTCCTGGATCGCGGCCGCGACGTCGGGGGTGCCGGCTCCTCCGAGCCGGTCGTGCAGGACCCGGTAGTGGCCGTAGGCGTCGTCGGATATCTCGTGGGAGTCCAGGAAGACCTGGCAGCCGAAGCCCTCGAGATGCACGCGGAGTCCCGAGCGCGCGATCTCGTCGGAGCGGCGGATGTACCAGAGGCTGGTCCGCTCCTCGCGGAAGAGCAGGTAGCGGTCTTCCCCGGCGCTCAGGCCGAGCGCCCACGCGAGATCCCGCGTCTCGAGCCGCTTGCCGCCCGAGTCCTTGACGGCGAAGGGGCAGGAGACGCGGATGGCGCCGTCGGCGCGGGCGTAGGCGTTGTTGTAGAGCACGAGCGCGCGTTCGCCCGCGGTGCCGTTCGAGTAGGCGAAGACGTTCTCGTTGACCGAGCCGTCCTGCGCCACGAAATCGTAGAGCAGGAAGCGTTCGACGTCGGCAAAGAGGTAGCGTTTCTTGAGCAGGGGGAATATCTCGCGCTCGTGGCGCGCGACCAGCTCCGCGTCGGGCGCCTCGTCGCGGTAGGGCCGACGGTATTCCATGCCGTATTTTTCCTCGAAGCCCTCCACCTGGCCGTGGCCGAACATGGGCAGGCCGGGCATGGTGGCCATCAGCGTCGCGACGCCGAAGTACTTGTCGCCCTTGCCGAACTGCGCGACCGCGGTCTCCTCGTCGGGGTTGTTCATGAAGTTGACGAAGCGCTTGAGGATGTCCCTGTCGAATTCGAGCGTATTGCGGATGGTCGCGCGGTAGCTCGCGTTCTCCTCTTTCTTGAGCATGTTCATGAAGGCGGAGTTGTACACGCGGTGCATGCCGAGGGTGCGCACGAAGTAGCCCTCCAGCATCCAGAAGGCCTCGGCGAGCAGCAGGGTGTCGGGAGCCTCGCGGGCGCAGCGGTCGACCACCTCTCGCCAGAATTCCTCCGGCATGGCTCGCGCGAAGTCCTCGTCGGAAAGCGCGCTTTCGGAGCGGCTCGCGATGTCGCCGCCCTGCCCCGGCGCCGGATACCAGAGGCGGCGGACATGCTTGCGCGCCAGCACCATGGCCGCGTCGAAGCGGATGACGGGGAACTGCCGCGCCACCTTGAGGATCTCTCCGATGACGGCCTCGCGCGCCTCCGGGTTCAGGAAGTCGATCTGCGCCGTATCGTTCCAGGGCATGCTGGTGCCGTCGTTGCCGTGGTAAATGTAGCGCGTTTCGCCTGAGCGCCTGTCCACGCGGCGGAAGACGACGGCGGCGTCCGTGCGGTCGTAGTAGTGGTCCTCGAGCTTGATCTCGATCGCCGGGTCGCCCGAGAGGTCGCCCGAGTCGAAGCGGTAAGAAGGGAAGGGGCAGTGGCGGTGCTGCATGAACAGGTCGGGCCGCTCGCGCATCCATTTCGAGTCGATGCCAGTGTGGTTCGGCACCATGTCGGCAGCCAGGCGGATGCCCCGCCAGGCGCAGCGCGAGCGCAGGTTCTCGAGCGCGGCGTTCCCGCCGAGCTCCCCGGCTATCTCGTTGTCGTAGAGCGAGTAGGCGCTCGGGGCGGCCTCGGGGTTGCCGCAGCGGCGCTTGATTTCGGCGCTGGCCTGGCTGCGCTCCCAGAGGCCGATGAGCCAGAGCGCGTTGAAGCCGCTCGAGGCCAGGCGGTCGAGCTCCCCGTCGGGAATCGCGTCGAGCGTGCGGATCTCGCGTCCGTACCATTTGGAGAGCTGCGCCAGCCAGACCAGGGTGCTCTTGGCCAGCATGACGACCTTGGGCATCCAGTCCTTGTCGGGGCTGAAGCGCTCGTATTCGTGCTCTAGACCGTCATAGGCGTAGGCCCGGCTCGGCCCCGGGCCGGGGAAGCGGGGTTTCTCCTCCTCGCGGATCAGGTCGAGGCCGCCGAGCAGGCGGAGCAGGTAGGAACCGAGAAAGAGGCCCCAGCGCGCGCGGATCCACTCGAGCTGGCCCGACAGGCTGTAGGGCTCCGCCCGCATCGGCGCGCGCAGCATGTCCAGCAGGTTCTGGTTGTCGGGACCGAAGGGCGGCAGCGCGTCGAAATGCCCGCGCAGCAGGTCCAGGACGGTCTCGTAGGCGGAGCCCGCCTTGAGGGCGGTGTCGTCGAAGAGGAAGCGGAAGCCCTCCATGGCCGGGTTCTCGTTGGCCAGGGAGAGCATGAGCATTTCCTCGAGGGCTAGCTCGCGGTGGGAGAGCCCGCCGGACTCGAGCGCGAGCCAGGCCGAGGGCGAGAGCGTGCCCGAGTGCACCGCCTGCGGCGGAAATTCGGAAACGAAGGCGAGAAGGGTCCGGTCGAGCTCCTTCGCGCCGAGGCGGCGCTCGAGGACCGAGAGGGCGCCCGAAAAGGCGTCGGCGCGGGTGGTTTCGCGGTAGAGCGAGCAGACCCGGTGGAGTATCTCGTCGATCAGGGCCATGGCGTTGAGGCGTCCGGCCGTGATCGCGAGCTCGGGACGGACGGCCGCGCCGCGCTTCTCGTCGAGCCGCTGGGCCAGCACGCGCGTCGCGCCGAAATTGGTCAGGATGACGTTGCCCGTGCTGGCCATAAGGGTAGCGTCGATGCCGAAGGCCTTGCGCGCCTTCCGCGAGACGTGGAACTCCATGAGCACCGGGCCCGGCCGGGCTTCGGGTCGGCCGGAGCCTTCGATGGCCCCGAGCCTGATCGCGAGAGCGCCGAACGTCGTCTTGGCCATGGGTGCCTCCGCCTCGAAGCGTTGTATTCCTCGATACTAGCTTGAAGCGTCGCGCGCCCGCAAGCTCGGAGCCGGGAGCGCTCCGAGTCCGTACCGACGGGTGGCGCCCTGGTTCGAACGGCTTCCAGGCGGCATACTGTAGGGACATGAGCGCAAAGCCTTCGCCGAGATCCGCCCGCTCCGTCTCCGCGCGGGGACTCGTGCTCGCCCTGCTGGCCGCCCTTGCCGCGACCGCCTGCTCGACGGCGCCTCCCGAGGCCCTCGCGCGCGCGCTCGAAGCCTATCCGCCCTCGAAGCCGTTCACGGACTCGGTCTTCGTCGAACTCCCGCTGGCCATGCTGCATTGCCGCGTCTCGGAGCCGGAGGGCGAGCCGATAGGACGGATACTCCTCGTCCACGGCCTCGCGGGATCGACCTATTCGTGGCGCCTGCAGTACGAGTCGCTGTCGGCGGCGGGCTACCGGGTGGTGGCGGTCGACGTGCCGCCCTTCGGCTTCTCGGCGCGCTCCGACGGCTACCCGGCCGACGCCGCGGGGCGCG
The DNA here is from genome assembly GCA_016926955.1 of Spirochaetales bacterium. Lineage (GTDB taxonomy): Bacteria > Spirochaetota > Spirochaetia > Treponematales > UBA12059 > JAFGNN01. The sequence goes on from JAFGNN010000011.1 coordinate 22,954, forward strand.
CCCGCCTGCTCTGGGACCTGCTCGACGCGCTCGGCCCCCCGGGCGGAACGTGGATATTGGCAGGACACTCACTCGGAGGGCGTTATGTCGCGGAGATGGCCCTCGGGCGACCCGACCGGGCCGAAGCCTTGGTGCTGGCCGCCGCGGCGGTCGGAATTCCCGGGGAGTCTCCGCTTCTTCCCCGCGGGGTACCTTGGTACTTCCGGGTGCCGGGCGTCCGCGCCCTCGCGCGCGCCTGGGTCCGCTCGCGGCTCTCGGATCCGCGCAGGTTCGCGGCCATGCAGGCGCAGGCCTACGGCCGGGAACCAGGCCCGGACGAGTTCCTCGGGTATTGGGCGCCGCTCTCCCCGCCCGACGCCCCCGACGCCTTAGTGGCGTGGGCCTGGCGCGGAGCATTCGGCACGAGCCCCGACCCGCGCGAACTCGCGCTCCCGACCCTGCTGGTCTGGGGCACGAGGGACGCTTGGGTGCCGTTCGCCAACGGGGAGGCGCTGGCCGCGCTCGTGCCGGGAGCCCGGCTCGAGGCGATCGAGGGCGGGGGCCACTGCGTCGTCGAGACCGCCGGCGCCGCTGTGGACGCCGTGCTCCTTCCCTGGCTCGCGGCTCTCGATCAGGAGCGGAGCAGGGGCAGCTCCACCGTGAACCGGGTTCCGGATCCCTCCTCCGACGAGAAGGCTACGCGTCCGCCGAGGTAACGCTCGGCGATCAGGCGCATGCCGTAGGTGCCGAAGCCGCGTCCCCGTCCCTTGGTGGAGAAGGCGCGCTCGAACACGCGCTCGCGCGCCGTCCGTTCCATCGGAGCCCGGTTCACCGTCCAGAAGAAGCCGGAGGGACCCGTCCCCGTATCGGACGGGTGGACCCGCGATCCGCCCTTTCCGTCGGATCCCGGATCGCCGTCAAAGGGCGGCAGCCGGCTCCCGTAGCCGACCAGTACCCGGTCGCCCCGCGTCGAGGCCTCGATGGCGTTCTTGACCATGTTGACCAGCACGCGCCTGAGCAGCGAACGGTCCACCAGGAGCACGAAGGGGGAGGACGCGGGATCCACTTCGAGCGATATGCCCTTGCCCTCCAGGGGGAAGCGGAAAAATTCGATCACGGTCCTCGCGAGCTCGGCCGCCTCGACCGGCACGGGATCCACGGTCAGGCTGCGGTCCTCGGCGGCCTGCAATGAGCGCTGTGATTCGATCTCCTCGACCAGGTGCTCGGCGGCCGAGCGGGCAAGGTCGATGCGCCTCCGTTCCCCTTCGCCGCACGAGAGCGTCGATATGAGTCCGCGGAGCCCGTGCGCCGTGTTGAGGATGTCATGGTAGAAGACGCGCTCCAGGGCGTCGCGCCGTCGGCTCGCGGAGATGTCGCTGATGGTCAGGACCGCGAAGCGGCTGTCGGCGAATTCGAAGGGTTTCGACCAGACCGAGAGATCGAGCGATTCGACCTTTCCCGTCCCGCCGCGCATGACGAGGTAGTCCTCCTCGTGGACCTCGCCGAGCAGGGCGTGCGCCATGCCGTGGGCGGCGCCGCAAAGCGCGCAGTGGGCGGCCGTGCCGCACCCGTCCGGGGCGCCTCGGGCGTGGACGCAACCGAAGGCCTCGCCGACCCGGAGTCCCCAGGGTTCGGAATCGGCGGGAAGCTCGAACAGGGCCAGCGCGGCGCGATTCGCCCATACGAGCTGGCGCGCTCCGTTGACGAAGACGACGGGGACGGGGAAATCCTCAAGGACCACTGCCGAGGGAGCCTGGAGCAACGCGGCCCGTTCGGCGCCGATGCGTCGCGCCTCGTGGCGCTTCTCGGGATGTGCCAGGTAATCGACGCTCACGGCGAGTCCCGCAGGCCGCGATGATTCGCCCCGACCGGGCGCCGCGGGCGCCGACGGACCGTTTACGCTTTCGGCCTGTTCCTCTATACTAACAGACACGGAGGCCCGCTTTGTCAATCGTCGTCGAGCACGACAAGCGCAAGAAGGACATCCTCGACAAGGCGCTCGACGTCTTCATCGAGGACGGTTACGAGGACGCGACGTTCCGCAAGATCTCCGAGCGCTGCGGCATCACCCGCACCATCCTCTACCTCTACTTCAAGAACAAGCGCGAGATCTTCGCCTTCTCGATCAAGCAGTTCCTCGGCGCCCTCGAGTCCTCCATCCTCGAGGCGGTGGCGGTGGAAGGACGGGGCGCGGCCGAACGCATCCGCGCGGTCTGCTCCCTCGTATTCCGCGCCTGCGCCGGACAGCGACGCCTCCTCCAGGTCATCCTCGACTATCTCGACGGCGCACGGAAGGCAGGTTCCGACGTCGAGGAGCGTGTGCGGCGCAGGACCATCCGCATGCGGCACATTCTCGCGGGCCTCGTGATCGAGGGCATGCGCTCGGGCGAGTTCGGCAAGGCCTCGGTCCGCGACGTCAACGACGCCCTGTACGCCCTGATCGAGGCGGGCATCTTCCGGACCGTGGTGCTCGGCCGGCCGGAGATCGACGAGCTGGACAAGGCCGTGGAGCGCGTGCTCGCGGGCATCCGCCCATGATCGCCGCGCGCAAGCCCGAATGGCTCCGTGTGCCGCTTCCGACGGGTGAAAAGTGGCGCCGCCTCTCCGGCCTCGTTGAGCGGCGCGGCCTCCATACCGTCTGCGACTCGGCGCGATGCCCGAACAAGGCCGAATGCTGGGGCGGCGGTACCGCCACCTTCATGATCCTGGGCGGCGCGTGCACCCGCAACTGCCGCTTCTGCGCCGTTCCGACCGCGCGGACGGGCGACGCGGTGAACGCCGACGAGCCGCGCGAACTCGCGGAGGCGGTGGCCGAACTCGGTCTCCGCTTCGCGGTGCTGACCAGCGTCGATCGCGACGACCTTCCCGACCGCGGCGCCGGCCACTTCGCCGCCTGCGTCCGCGCCATAAAGGCCCGCAATCCCGGCGTCGGCGTCGAGGTGCTCTGCCCCGACTACCGCGAGGGCGAGATCGGAACCGTGCTCGATTCGGGCATCGAGGTGTTCGCGCACAACGTCGAGACCGTGCCGCGCCTCCAGAAGGTGCGCGACGCGCGCGCCTCCTGGGCCGCGAGCATGCATACCCTCGAGCTCGCCGCGGCGGACGGCAGGGTCCTCGTGAAGACGAGCCTGCTCCTGGGGCTCGGCGAGACGGAGGACGAGGTTTCCGCCGCCATGGACGCGCTTCGCGCCATCGGCGTCCGATCGCTGGTCATGGGCCAGTACCTCCGGCCGACGCCCGCCCAGCTCGACGTGGTCGAATACCTGACGCCGGAGACCTTCGCGCGATACGCGGACCTCGCGCGCGCGAAGGGCTTCACGGCGGTGGCCTCCGCTCCGCTCGCGCGGACCAGCTGGCACGCGCGCGAGGGCTACGCCGAGAGCCGCGAGGCCGCTGGAGGCGCGCGTTGACGCCGCCCATGAGCGGCACGGGACGCTTCGTCCGCAAGATTCCCGGCGGCAAGCTCCTCAAGCTGGACGCCGAGTACGCGCTCGGCCGCCTCGCGCGGGTGAGCATCCGGGGCGACTTCTTCGCCCACCCCGAGGAAGCCTTCGACCGCGTCGAGGCGGCCCTCCAGGGCATCGATCCGGTCGATTTTCCCCGCTTGCTCCGCGAGGCTGTCGCGCGCGAGGGCGTCATCATCTACGGAGTCGGCGTCGACGACATAGTCGATGCCTTCGAAAGGGCGAGCGATGCGATTCAGGTTCCTTGAGACGGGCGCGGGAACGGCCGCGTTCAACATGGGTCTCGACGAGGCCGTCCTCGAGTCGGTCGCCGCGGGAGCCGCGCCGCCCACCTTGCGTTTCTACCGTTGGGAGCCCCGCGCCGTATCGATCGGCTACTTCCAGGGCCTGGAGGAGGAGGTCGACCTGGACGCCTGCGCCCGGGCCGGGGTCGACGTGGTCCGGCGCGCCACCGGAGGCGGGGCCGTCTACCACGCGGCCGAGCTCACCTACTCGATCGTCGTCCCGGAAGATCACGCCCTCGTGCCGCGCGACGTGCTCGAGTCCTACTGGATACTCTGCCGCGGCGTCATCGAGGGTCTCGGGCGCCTCGGGGTCAAGGCGGATTTCGCCCCCCTCAACGACGTCATAACCGGGGGGCGCAAGGTGTCGGGAAACGCGCAGACGCGCAAGCGGGGCTGCGTGCTCCAGCACGGCACCGTGCTTCTCGAGGTCGACGTGGACGAGATGTTCGGTTTGCTCAAGGTCCCGCAGGAGAAGCTGCGCGGAAAGCTGATCGAGGACGTCAAGCAGCGCGTCACCAGCGTCTCGCGCGAGCTGGGGCGGACGGTCGGATACGCCGAATCGCTCGCCGCATTCAAGGAGGGCTTCGCGATAGCCCTCGCGGCCGAGCTCGCGCCCGCGGAAGCGACGGAGAGGGAACTCGCGCGCGCCGCGGAGATCGCCGCGGATAAGTACGCCAACCCCGCCTGGAACCGCAAGCGCTAACGTCAACGGCGCGAAGCGTCTTTCACGGTCGATCGACGAACCAACGGTTCGTCGCCGTCAACGGCGCGAAGCGCCGTTGACGCCTAGTCCACAGACACGCCCGAGTCCGAGCGGAGCAGCGCGGCCAGCAAGGGTCTCGCGGCCGTCGCGCTCCGCCTGGCTTCGGCTTCCGCCTCGGCGGCCTTGGCGAACGCCTGCTCCGCGATCACCCGTACCTCGAAAAGGTCTTCGAGATCATCGCGCCAGCGGACTATCCGCGCGGCGTAGTCGAGGGTGCTCCGGGGCGTGCCGCCCTTGCCGACGCGGGTCAGGCCGGCATTGTAGATGGCCAGGGCCGCGACCTCGTTCCCGCCCTTGTCGAGACAGAAGTCCAGGTGCGCCACGCCGAGCCGGATGTTCGTCGGGATGTCGTAGAATTCGCCCGTGGCCAGCTTGGGAAAGCTCTTCGAGTTGAGCTGGAAGAGTCCCCTGTCGACGGAATCGGAGTTGCGGTTCAAGGCCCGCGGATTGAAGTGGCTTTCCTCCCAGGCGACGGCGAAGGCAAGTGCCGGCGGTACCTCGCGCTTCGCCGCTTCCTCGAGTATCAAGGCGGCGATCTGCGGCGATCCGGTCAGCTCGGCGAAGAATCCGTTCACGAGAGGGCGGGTGTCCGCAGAGGCGTACAGCTCCGCTATCCGGTCGCCCGCGTCGCGCTTTCCCAGTTTCTCGGCCATGCCGCGGGCGGGGAGGTCGGCGTAGCGCTCGTACATGTCCGGCACCCAGGCTTCGGCCGTGTCGGCGGCGGCGGTGTCCGGGCGATTCGAGAGGAGCAGGGCCATCAGCATCGCCGCGGCGGCGATCGGCACAATGGGCGCGGGGTGGTGCAGTCGGGGCGGCTTCTTCTCCGTAGGCATGCGGTGGTGCTCCTGGTGGGGTTGGCGTTGTCGCGTCGCGGATGGCGCTGATTACGAAAACGCTATCGCAATTTTATCCATTCCGTCCATATGGTCAAGCCCCCAGCGCCGAGGCCGGGGATGGGACTAAGGAGGGGTGAATCATGCCGGCCTTCGCTACCCGCTCGCTCCGACCCTCCCCTGGGGGCCGGCCCCCGAACGCGCACGGTCGGCATCTACGCTTGCGCAAGCCGGTCGGGATCCGCACCCTCATACCCGGTAAGCGACGGCAAGCCTTGAGCGTGACTGCGCAGGGCGGGTCCTGTCGAACGCAAGCACACCCCTATCACTACCGTTCGGGGGCGCGCTTGCGTTCGCCGCCCGCCGTCCTTCCAAGGTCCGCGAGGCGCTTTGCCGGGTTCATTCCGCTGACGTCGCTTTCCGGGCCGCTCCCGGATGGCCGTAGACCCAAGGCGGTGCGCTTGACGCAGGCAGCTCCGTTGGCGGGTAGGGCTCGCATTACGTCACCCGCGGCTCCGGACGCTTCGCGGATCGGCGGAACCCGTCGCTTTTCCCCCACGCCGCCTTCGAGCCGCGAGGCGAGCGACGCGGCGGCTCCGCGATCGCCCGAGAAGGGCGCCCCTCCGTGGAAGCGGCGTGATAGCGCTCACCCGGCGCAGCGCCTCGCGGAAAACGGCAGGACGGCGCAGGCAACACCACCGCCCATGAAGGGCGCCCCTCCGTGGAAGCGGCGTGATAGCGCTCACCCGGCGCAGCGCCTCGCGGAAAACGGCAGGACGGCGGGTGACGCGCGGCAACGCGGCCCCGAATGTCAGTGAGGGGTTGTGTTGCCGCGTGTCAGGCCCTGCCCTGCAAGGTTTCTATGACGCCCGACGCCGCGCATGCGTTATACTCCCCGCGTTTCCCTTGAGGAGGTACGCCATGAAGGAACGTGACCGCGATGCCGCCATCGCCCTGTGGCGCGAGCACAACGATGACGAGTCGCTCTTTCGCCACGCCCTGTCGGTGGAGGCCTGCATGCGGCACTTCGCCCGCAAGGCTGGCGAGGACGAGGACTACTGGGGCTGCGTGGGGCTCCTCCACGACGTCGATTACGGATGCCACCCGGAGGAGCACCTCAAGGTCGCGCCGGGCCTGCTCGAGGGCGCGGGCTACGGTCCGGCTTTCGTGCGCGCGGTGCTCGCCCACGGCTGGGGGCTCTGCGCCGACGTGGAACCCGTCGCGCATATGGAAAAGGTCCTCTATGCGGTGGACGAGCTCACGGGCTTCGTGGCCGCCTGCTGCTACGTCCGCCCCTCGCGGAGCGTGCTTGACCTCGAGGTGTCGTCGGTGAAGAAGAAGTGGAAGACGGCCGCCTTCGCGGCGGGCGTCAACCGGGAGGTCGTGACCAAGGGCGCCGGCCTGCTCGGCATGGAGCTCGACGCGCTCGTCGCCGAGGTCATCGCCGCGCTGCGGCCCGTCGCCGCGGAGACGGGCCTCAAGGGGACCCTGTAGCTTTCCGCTTCCGCCCCTCGGACCTTGCCACCACCCGGTTCCGGCCCGATTCCTTGGCCCGGTAGAGCGAGTCGTCCGCCTCCTTGAGGAAGTGGACGAGCTCCGCTTCCGGATCGGACCTGTCGACAGGGCCCGAATACGCGCCCACGCTCACCGTGAAGCGAAGCTCCGGTCGCCCGGGGAATTCGCAGAGCTCGGCCGCCCAGCGGATCCGCTCGGCGGCCTCGGAGGCTGCCTTGGCCGAGGCCGCCGGCATCAGCGCCACCAGCTCCTCGCCGCCGTAGCGGGCCACGAGGTCGCCCTCGCGAAGGGAGCTCCGGCAGATCGCGCCCAGAGCGGTCAGCACCGTGTCGCCCGCGGCGTGCCCGAAGCTGTCGTTGACCTGCTTGAAGCGGTCGATGTCGATCATGAGGAGGGAGGCGCCCCGGGTACACCGTTCATCCGCCATGACGACCTTGCCGCGCTCCTCGAAGCGCCGCCGCGTCCCGAGGCCGGTCAGCCAGTCGGTCATGGCCTCGCGTTCGGTGGCGCCGAAGCGGAGGGCGTTCGCCAGGGCCACCGCGGCGGTTTCGCCGAAACTCATCGCGCGCCTGAGCGCCGCGCCATCGAAGGCTTCCTCGTCGAGCGAGAGGAATTCGAGCGCGCCGACCACCTTGTCCCGCAGCACGAGCGGTACGCAGAGCCGCGAGCGGGCAGGGTACCTGCAGGCCGCCTCGCCGCCGCGAACGATGAGGCTCTGCCGGGTACGGATGGCCTCGAGCGTGGTCTCGTGAGGCGCGTCGGAACAGCGTTCGTCGATGCCGATGGATCCGACGCAGGCTGGCTCGGCTCCCTCGTTGGACCAGGCCAGGGCCGCGTCGAAGCGGATGATGGACCGGGCCTGCGCGAGCACGCGGTCGGCGGCTTCCACGGTGTCGAGGGCGCTCGAGGCCACGGCGCTCGCCGACCTCAGCAACTCGGCGTCGAGGAGCCGCCCCTCCGCCTCGACGCGTCGCGCCCGCTCGGCGTCGAGCGCGTCGGCCAGCTCGGTTATGTCGTCGTCCACCCCTACCGTCAGCGTGGGCACGCCGAGCCCGTCGCGCTCGAGGACCAAGGTCCGGTGCCGGATGCGGTGCCATTCGCCTTTAACATCCGATATCCGGTACTCGCCGGTCCATGCGTCGGCCTCGCCGCGGTAGACCCGTTCCCACGAGGCGAGCACCCGATCCCGGTCGTCCGGGTGGAGGATGCGGCGCCAGAGGTCGTTGCGGAGCTCGTCGGGGCCGTAGCCGAGATCGGTCCACAACGTGTTCGGCAGGCTCGCCCCGCTCGCGTAGTCCTTGAGGAAGACTCCAAGCCCGCGGAGTATCGCGGGCAATTTGCCCGTCGCGATAAGGCGATTGACCAGCGTTTCAACGTCCCTGTCGCCGCGTTTCGGCATGGAGGCCCCTCGTCCGGCGCCCGCTTCCGGCGCGGGCGTACCGCTCGAGCATAATCGAGGCCGTACCCCGCGGTCAAAGGCGGGCGCGGGCGTCCGGAGCGGCCGTTGACCGGAGGCCCGTCCGGCGGGCATAATCGGCGCATCCACGCGCCGCCTCCGCGGCGCGTCCCCCCAGGCGGAACGACACCATGCTCGAGAACCTCAGCCGGGCCTTCGGCGATATCGTACGCACCGTTTCAGGCAAGGCCTCCATCACCGAAAAGAACATCGAGGAGGCGGTCGAGGCCATCAAGCTCGCCCTGCTCGAGGCCGACGTCAACCTCCGCGTCGTGCGGCGCTTCGTCAACGCCACCATCGAGGAGGCGAAAGGCGAGAAGGTGCTCCGCGCGGTCCAGCCGGGGCAGCAGTTCGTCAAGATCGTGCACGACCGCCTCGTGGCCCTGCTCGGCGAGGGCGAAGCGGAACTCCTCCTGCGGGGACCGGACGTCGTGTCGGTCATCCTGCTCGTCGGCCTCCAGGGTTCGGGCAAGACCACCACGGCGGCCAAGCTCGCCCACCTGCTCAAGGGGAAGGGGCGCCGCGTGCTGCTCGCCGCCTGCGACCTCGTCAGGCCCGCGGCCGTCGACCAGCTCGTCGTCATGGGCGGCAAGGCAGGCGTCCCGGTCCACGCCGTCCCCGGCGCCTCCGATCCGGTCGCGGTGGCCAAGGCCGCGCTGGCCCGCGCCAAAAAGGAACAGCACGACGTCCTCGTCGTCGACACCGCGGGCCGCCTGCAGGTCGACGAGGCCCTCATGGCCGAGCTCGTCCGCGTGCGCGACGCGGTGTCCCCCGTCGAGACCCTCCTCGTAGCGGACGCCATGACCGGCCAGGCCGCGGTCGACATCGCCAAGGCCTTCGACGAGCGCGTGGACCTCACGGGCGTGGTGCTGACCAAGTTCGACTCCGACGCCCGGGGCGGCGCCGCCCTTTCGCTCAAGAGCGTGGTCGGCAAGCCCATCAAGTTCGCCGGCGTATCCGAGAAGCTGGACGGCCTCGAGCCCTTCCGGCCGGAGCGCGTTGCCTCGCGCATCCTGGGCATGGGCGACGTGGTGAGCCTCGTCGAGAAGGCCCAGGAGACCGTAACCGAGGAGGAGGCGCGGGAGCTCGAGCGCAAGGTCATGGACGGCAACATGACGCTCGAGGACTGGCTGGCGCAGATCCGCCGGGCCCGAAAGATGGGGCCGCTCAAGGGACTTGTCGACATGCTGCCCGGCATGGCCGGCCAGGTCGACGAGGACGCGATCGACGAGGGCGCCATCGTCCGGGAGGAGGCCATCATCCTCTCGATGACTCTCAAGGAGCGGCGGAACCACCTCATAATCGGCCCCTCGCGCAGGGCGCGCATCGCGCGCGGCTCCGGCACCTCGGTGGGCGAGGTCGGGCGCCTCATCAAGAAATTCGAGAAGACGCGCATCATGATGAAGCAGATGGCGAAGGGCAAGGGTCGCTACGCCCAGGCGGCCGCCAGGATGATGGGCGGTCCGGGTCGGCCCTGAACCCGTCCGCTTTCGTCTTCCGCCAGTCCCGGGGTATTTACACGATGCCGCGCGCCGCGCTATAGTCGCGCGACCACCGGAATCCACCACCGTTTACGGGAGTATCGATATGGCTCGCAAGTGCGATCTCTGCGGAAAAGGCACCACGTTCGGCAACAATGTTTCGCATGCCAAGAACCACACCCGCCGCAACTGGAAGCCGAACCTCATCGGCATGAAGACGATGATCGGCGGCACCGTCCTGACCGTCAAGCTCTGCGCCCGCTGCCTCAAGTCGGGCAAGTTGCCCAAGGTCCTCTAGGAACGGGGAGCGCGGTCAGCGGACCGGGCGTTCCACTCAACCGGATGGCCCCGAAGCGGAGCCGCCCTCGACGGGCGGCTTTCCGTTTTTTGCCCGCTCAGCGGCAGGCGCCGCGCGCCGGGAGCGGGTTTGACGGAGCGGCCGACCCGTGCTATACACGTTGGACGTATGAATCCAGCCAACGACAGAGCATCATCAGACGAACGCGACTCCGGCCCCGACGCCGGAGAGTACCCGAGTAGCGAGCACCCTCCTTCCCGCCGCGCGGAGACCCGCCGTGGCGCTTGAAATCCTCGTCATTCTCGCGCTCATCTTCGTCAACGGCTTCTTCTCCCTCTCGGAGATGGCCGTCGTCTCCTCGCGCAAGGCCAGGCTCAGGCAGCGGGCGGACGAAGGGCACAAGGGCGCCAGGCTCGCCCTCGAGACGGCCCAGAATCCCGGCCGCTTCCTTTCGACCATCCAGATCGTCATAACGATGGTCGGCGTCATGGCGGGCGCTTTCGGCGGAGCCACCGTCGCGGAAGAGCTCCGCGATGCCTTCCTTGCCGCCGGCCTCCGCCCGGATTTCGCCGAACCCCTGTCCATGGGCATCGTCATCATATCGACCACCTTCCTCTCCGTAGTTTTCGGCGAGCTGGTACCCAAGAATCTGGCGCTCGGACGCCCCGAGACGATCGCCGGTTTCGTGGCCTGGCCCATGCGCGTCTTCTCGGTCCTCTTCGCCCCGGTCGTCAAGGTGCTTTCCGCGACGACCGACCTCGTGATGCTGATTCTCCGCGCGCGCGGCGCGGAGGAGCCTCCCGTCACCGAGGAGGAGGTGAAGGTCCTGATCGCCCAGGGAACCGAGACCGGCATCTTCGACGCGCGCGAGAAAGAGATGTTCGAGGGCGTGCTCTATCTGGGAGACCGCCGCGTCACCACCTTCATGACCCCGCGCACGGATATCGCGTATCTGGAAAAAGGCGAGGGCGCGGACGAAATGGCCGCCGCAGTACTCGAGCACGCCCGCTACGCCAACCTGCCCCTCGTCGACGGCGACCTGGACCACGTGGTCGGCATGGTATCGGTGAAGTCAGTGCTGGCATCGATAGCGCGCGGCGAATTTCGGGGGGTCGAACCCTTCGTGGAGACGCCGCTGTTCGTGCCGGAGACGCTCGGCGCCCTCGACCTGTTCAGCCGGCTCAAGGAGCACCGCTGCAAGAGCGCCGTCATCATCGACGAGTACGGCGGCGTGGCGGGCATGGTCACCTTCTCCGATCTGGCCGAGGCCATACTCGGCGAGGTCGCCGAGGCCGAGGTCCAGGACGAACCCGACGTGGTCAAGCGCGATGACGGGAGCTACCTGGTGGACGGGGGGCTTTCCATCGACGACTTCGCGGAGTACTTCGGGTTCGAGGAGGACGAGTTCGACGGCGACTACGAGACGGTCGCCGGCCTCGTGCTCGAGGGGCTCGGCTGCATACCCAAGGTCGGCGACCGCCTCGCCTGGAGGAGCGTCGGCATCGAGGTGATGGACATGGACGGGAACCGCGTGGACAAGGTGCTGGTCACGCCCGCGCCAGAGCCGGAGGGCGCGGCCCTCTAGCCGCGGCTCCCCGGCCGCGGCCCGCCGGCCCGGGCCCTCTAGGCCCGGCCGCCGCGGGTGCGTGCGGCGCGGAGCGCCTGCGAAGCCAGGAACACGCCGCCCGACAGCACCACCACCACCGCGCCCGCCGGCAGGTCGAGCTCCCAGGCAAGCGCGAGGCCGGCCGTCGAGAAGACCGCGGCGAGCAGCGTCGAGGCGAACATCATGCGCTTCAGGTCGCGCGCCCCGTTTCCCGCGGTGCCGGCGGGAAGGGTCAGCATGGCGATGACCAGCACGATTCCCACGAAGGTCGAGAGCAGCACAACCGAAACCGCCACGGCTCCGAGTATGCCGAGGAACACCGCGTCGGTGTCGACGCCGCGGGTCCGGGCGAACTCTTCGTCGAACGAGGCGGCCTCGACCTGAGCGTAGAAGCGCCAGGCGAGCCCCGCCACGACGAGGTCGAGGACGGCCACCATGACCAGGTCGCCGGAACCCACGAGCAGGATGTTGCCGAACAGGTAGGCCATCGGATCGGCGTAGCCGGGCGTCCGGGCCAGGAAGAGCACTCCGATGGACATGCCTATGGCCCAGATGGCGTTGATCACCGTGTCCTCGCGGGCCTTGGCCTTGAGCGAGACGATCCCGACCAGGGCGGCGGCGAGCAGGGCGAAGGCGAGGGCTCCGATCCGGGGCGTGAGCCAGGGCGCGGCGCCCGAGGCCTTCAGGAAGAGCGCGAGGCCCACGCCGCCGAGCACGGCGTGGCTGATGGCGCCCGCGAGTCCGGCGATGCGCCTCACCGTCACCACGGAGCCGACGACGCCGAACAGCACCGATGAGAGCAGCCCCATGGCGAGCGCGTTTCGGACGAAGGGAAGTGACGGGTCGAACAGCGCCTCGATGAAGCTCTTCATGCCTTCGCTCCCTCGCGCGCGTCGGCGCAGTGCTCGCAATGCTCGCAGCCGTGGTCGTGGCCGTCGTGGACGACGCGGCGCGGACGCGGGCCGTAGATGGCCGGGAACCTGCCGCCCTCGGCCGCGGGCACGGCAACGTGCCTGAGGACCCCGAGCGACCGGCCGTCCGGTCCACGTTCGCCGGCACAGAGCACGGCGTCGACGAGCTCGCTCACGAAGGTAGTGTCGTGCGTGACGATGAGCACCGTCGTCCTGTCCTTGATGCCCTCGAGCGTGCGGTAGAGCCGTTCCTCGCTCGCGGCGTCGACGCCGGCGGTCGGTTCGTCGAGCACCAGCATGCGGGGTTCGGAGGCCAGCGCCCGGGCTATGAGCACGCGGCGCCGCTGGCCGCCGGAAAGGGCAGGGTAGGGCCGATCGGCCAGATCGGCGATGCCGACCGAATCGAGCGCCGAGAGGGCGGCGTCGCGGTCCGCCGGGCCGTAGCCGCCGGAGTTCCCGCGGAGCCGCCCCATCGCCACGACCTCGCGAACCGCGACCGGGAAGGCGCGGTCGAAGGCCATGCTCTGCGGCACGTAGCCTATGGCGTCGCGTTCGGAACCCGGGGATTTGCCGAAAACCCGTATCGAACCGGAGCGCGGGGTTTTAAGGCCGAGCAGCAGCCTGAGTATCGTGGTCTTGCCGGCGCCGTTCGGCCCGACCAGGCAGGCGAACTCGCCCTCGTGGACGTGGAAGCACGCTTCGTCGAGTACCGGTACGCCCTCGTAGGCGAACGTGACCCTGTCGAATTCGATCGCCTTGGGAAGGCCGTCCATGGTTTCCTCCTATGCCCCCGTCATCGGCCGGCGCCGAGCGCCGTCCCGATCCGCGCGAGGTTCGCGAGCCAGTCCTCGGCCAGATCCTCGATGGGAACCACCGCCGCGCCGACCGCCTCGGCCACCGTTTCCGCGGCCGCGGTGGAGAACTGGGCCTGAACGAAGATGGCCCGGACCCCTTCCTCCCGTGCCCGACGGATCAGGGCAGCGAGCGCCTTCTGCGTAGGCTCCTTGCCGCCGGTTTCAACGGCCGCCTGCTCGATGCCGAAGTGGTCGAGGAAGTAGCCGAAAGCCGGGTGGTAGACGAAGACCGGGCTTCCGCGAAGCGGCGCCAGCAAGGGCTCGAGGGCGGCGAAGGCTTTGCGGGCATCCCGCTCGAAGGCCGCGCGATTGGCCTCGTAGGTCGCGGCGCCCGGGGGATCCAGAACGGAGAGGATCCGCGCCATGTTCGCCGCCTGCGAGAGGGCCCCATCGAGGCCGAGCCAGGTATGGGGATCGACGTCGAGCGGCTCATCGTGCTCCTCCGCTCCCCCGTCAGCCTCCGTTTCGTGATCATGCGCTTCCAGGGAGCGCAGACGCGCGCCCGAGTTCGCGTCGACCAGGCGGAGGGTCGGGTTCAGCGAAGCCAGTCGCGGCGCGAGGGAGCGCTCGGTCTCGATGCCTTGCAGGAACCAGGCTGACGCCCGCGAGAGCTCGGCGACCTGGCGCGGGCTCGGCTCGAAGGTGTGCGGGTCTGAGCCCGGCGGCACCACCGTCAGGATCACGGCGCGCTCTCCCGCGACGCGACGGGCGAAGTACGCCTGGGGTGGCACCGTGACCGCGACCACGAGGCCCGGAACCGTGGCTGTCTCGCGCCGGGGCTCACCGTCCGAGGGCGCGCAGGAAGTCGATACGACCAAAAGGAAGGCGGCCGCGAGGGCCGCCGTGGATGCTTTCATGCGATGAGGGTAATACGAAGTTATACCAAGGTCAAGCAGGGTCGCGCTTGACCTTGATTTCCTTGGTCTGGGTTCCATCGGTCTTGTCGACGGACGCGGTGATGGGAGCTCCGGGGCTCGGGGTCGCGGAGGAAGCCTCCGCGGCACCTTCGTTCTCCGGCTTTCCGCCGCCCGTCCCGTCGCTGGCAGTTCCCGCGTCCGACACGCCCGTCCCGAGGGATCCCGCGACGTCTGCGCCGCCCGGGCTCGAGCCGGATTTCGGGCCGACGGCACCGGGCGCCGCTAAATCCCGCGCGCCTGAGGCGGGGGGGACGCCGCCGTCGCGTTCCGGCGCCGAGCCGGAGGCTTCCTTCGCGGGCGTCCCGCGGGTCGATTTCGCGGGCGCCGGCCCCGTTGAAGAAACGCGGGCGATCGCGCCGCCCGTGCGGAAGCGGCCGACCGAATCGAGTATCCGCGCCGCGGTGTCGGCGTTCTCGCGCGACAGGTCCGTCAGCTTGGCGGCCGAATCGTCGATCTCGTGGATGCCGAGGGCGATCTCGTCCGCCGCGTTCCGGTTCTCCGCCGCGAGCCTGCGTACGTCCTCCATCGCCCGCGCGATGGCCTGAGACCCCTTTTCGAGGTTGATGCCCGCTCCTTCGAGCTGGCTGGCGGTGGAGGTGAGGCGCTCGAGGGCGCCCTGGGCTTCCCTGCCCCGCGAAACCGAGGAGCCGAGGGCGACCGAGGTCTGTTCCAGCTCGCGCGCGATCTCGGACAGTCCGTCGACGACGGACCCGATGCCCGCCCCGGTCTCGTCCGAACCCGCGGCCGCGGCGTGGATGGCGTCCGCGGTTTCCTTGATCGTGGCGCCTATGCCCTGGGCGTTCTCCGCGACGCTCTCGGAAAGCTTTCTGATCTCCTCCGCGACTACCGCGAAGCCGCGGCCGGCCTCTCCGGCGTGGGCCGCCTCGATGGCCGCGTTCATGGCCAGGAGCCGTGTCTGCTCCGCGATGCCGTCGATGATGCCGACGAGCTCCAGGGTCCGGGTGGCGCTTTCCTCCATGCGGCGCATGGAGCTCGACTCGTTCTCGATGCGGTCGCGGCTCTCGGCGCCGAGGGCGCCTACCTTCGCCGCCACGTCGCGCTGCTCGTCGGCGCGGACAGCCAGACGGTCGAGCTCCTCGACGATGCCGCCTATGACTGCCCCGACCCCTTCGACCGCGGACTCGAGCTCGCGCACCGCGTCGAGCACGGTGGTCGATGCTCCGGCGATCGCGTCCTTGGCCCCCTCGGCTTCCTCCGCGGCGCCGTCGAGCTTTTCCGTCTGGTTTCGCATGGAACCGATGGAGGCGCTCATCTGCGTGATCGTGGCCGCGGTCTCGGCAGCGTGGGCGGCCAGGGATTCGCTGCTCGCGTTCGAGGTTTCGGCGGATTGCCGGATGGCGTCGAT
Organism: Spirochaetales bacterium; assembly: GCA_016926955.1. GTDB lineage: Bacteria > Spirochaetota > Spirochaetia > Treponematales > UBA12059 > JAFGNN01. The sequence continues at coordinate 38,681 of JAFGNN010000011.1, forward strand.
GCTGCCGGTCAGCCTCGACGCGAGTTCCCTGAGCGAGTGCTGGATGCCCCCGATCTCGGTGCCGCTGGTCACGGGAATTTCGACGCTCAGGTCTCCCGCTCCCACGAGTCCCATGCTGCGGTTGACCTGGCCGACGCTCCCGGTGACGGAACGAACCACGATCAGGATGACGATGATGCCGACGGCGAAAGCCACGGCCGCCACGACTATCGACGCCACGAGGCCGCGCACGAAGGTTTCCATGGAAGCGGCGAGCGGCACGTAGACGATGATGGTCCAGTCGAGCCCGTTCTCGTCCACGAAGGGGCTCGAACTCACGAAGTTCAAGGCTCCTTCGACCATGATCTCGTCGAACCAGGTGCGCGACTCGGATATGCTCGCTTCGCCCGAGGCCGCGCTTGTGGCGTCCGCGGTCGGGTGGTCCATGGCCGCCGCCAGCACGGGATCGTCGCAGTCGATCGCGCGGATGCGGACCTGTGTGCCGGCCGCGGCCGCCAGGATCGGCGTGTCGTTCGAGGTGGCCACGAGGGCGCCCGTGTTGTCGACGAGGGCGGCGACCGCGCCGGAGCCGGCTACCGACTGCCGCACCAGTTCCTGAAGGCGCGCGAGCGCGAGGTCGGCGCCGACGACCCCGACGATCCCTTCGTCCTGCCCGCGGACCGGCGTGAAGGGGGTGACGACCAGGGAGCCGGAGACGAAGTCTATGTAGAGATCGGTCCAGCCCGATTCGCCGCGCGAGATGGCGCCCTCGAACCAGGGCCGCCCGACGGGGCTGAATTCCACCGACTGCTGCACCGGACCGATGGCCCCGCCCGGAAAGAGCTCGTGGTAGTTCATGAGGCCGTTCGTGTCGGCGTCGCGTATGGTCGCGACCCCTCCGCCGCTTTCGTTCCGCCCCACGAGGAGCACGCGTTCGGACGAGTCGCCGTAGAACAGCGTGGGAACGTCGGGATTGACGCCCGAAAGCCGGTAGAGCGTCTGGAGCAGGCCCTCGCTCCGCTCGAGGTCGATGCTCCCGCTCTCGGCGACCGCCGCGAAGCTCTCGAGGATGGAATGGGCCGAGCGGAAGAAGGACCTGGCCCGCGAGTCGATCTCTCCCGCCGTCTTCCAGGTGAGGGCCACCGAGTTGTCGCGGAGCACCTGGCGCTGCGCGCTGACGGCGCTCATGAACACGAGTCCGATGGCGAGTCCGTAGACCAGCACGAAGGGCAGGACCAGGATGACCCAGAGCCTGACTTTTACCCTGTTGCGATTTTCGCTCATGTTCCCTCCAGCGACGGCGCGACCGGGCGGCCCTTGTCGGCCGCCGCTGTATTCTAGTACCTATCTGTACGGGTCGCCATGTATGCGCCCGGACTTTCGGGCGAGGGCGGCTCGAAACGATGGGGGACCGGCAGCCGAACGAGGTGGGCGAAGTCCTTGCCGGCCCGCGCGACGAGCGTGCCGAGGCTCGTTTCGGCAGCGCTCTCGAGGACTGCCACCCGGAAGACTCCGCCCGAGTCGAACCAGGGCACCAGGACGGCCACGTGGTACCAGCGCCTTACACCCGCCTCCTTCGGATCGGAGCGGCTGATCGCGGCGAGGTAGGCGTGGCCCGGTTCCTTCGAAGCCAAAAGGAAGAGGACGGGAGCCAGTCCGTCGACGCGGTAGCCGGAATCGGGGAATCGGTCCGGGTATGCCTCGTATGCCGACAGGCCGTTGACCGGATCGCCGGTCTTTACGAGGAGGGCCGGTGGAGGAAGGCGCACGTCCAGGGCGCGCGCGGCGTCCGCCGGAATGCCGCCGTCGCGCGATCCCGCGGCCAACGCGGCAAGGGCGCGCGTGAAATCGAGCCCGTAGTAGGGTTCGAGCGCGGTTTCGTAGGAGCGCGTGAACGAGGAGCCGCGGGAGCCCGGTTGGCCGGCGAGCGCGGCCATGAGCGACTTGATCTCGGCCACCGAGCTCCAGGTGCCGCGCGAGGGACCGAGCAGACCGTCCACCACCCACTTTGCGAAGCCCGAGCAGTTCAGGCCGGGCCCGGGACCGGCCTGCGGGGCGGCGTCTTCCAGGCGTACCCAGGAGCCGTCCGCGTCGAGCGCTCCGTCGTCGGCGTAGGCGAGGGACGGAAGCGCCGCGCGGACGCTCGCGACCATTGCGGCGATCTCGCGGTAGAGTGTGGGCTCGGGCGAGAAGAGCCCCCAATCGACCAGCTCGGAGCTGAGCTCCACCAGGCTCGGAAGCGAGGCGGTCAGGACGCGCTCGAAGGGCAGGGGCAGCGGCACCCCGAGGCGGAGTATGCCGCCGTAGGCGACTACGTCCAGCCTGCTGCGCGAGCCGTCCGGCGTTACCAGGGCGAAGGTTCCCGGATCGGAGCGGAGGAATATCTTGGCGGAGACCGGCGAACCGTCGGAAACGCGCCGCTTGAGTATCCACGCGCCCTGGGCGTAGACGGGATAGGCATCGCCCCGGCGCGGCAGGACGAGCATGTAGAAATAGTCGCGACCGCGCTCCACCCGGAGTTCCCACGTGCGTCCCGCGTCGCTGACGACCCGCGGCTTCATGGCCAGGGCCGCCTCGCGGGGGGCCACGAGGAAATCCTCCCAACGGGCCGCCCTGACTCTGGCGGAATCCGGCGCGCGCGCGAGCGGCAGGTCGCCCGGCAGGGGCGGCCAGGGCTGCGCCTCCAGCCGAGCCGCCGCGAAGGACAGCAGGAGCATGGAGGCGACAAGGGGGATGCGGACCATGCCGCCGTGACAGGTTCTACCGTGCATCGTACTACGAGTATCGGTCCGCCGGAGTCCGGAATGGAGGGGCGAGGGCGTTCGCGCGCTTCATTCCGGAAGCTTCCGAGCCGATCAGGTTAAGGACGACAAGAAAACCTCGGAGTATCCATGCAACCCGCCAGAATCGCAGCCCGGGCCATCGTCCTCGCAGTCATCGTCGCCGTCCCGCTCGCCGCCTCCACCGGTACCGCCCCCCGTGCCTCGGGCGGCTCCGAGCCGGAGCTGGCGCCGTCCCCTGCCCAGCCGAATCCGTACAGGCTCTTCCCGTCGCTCTACCGCAAGGATTCGGGCATGCTGGTCGAGGGCGAGGAGCCGCTTCACGGCCTGGAAACCTTCCGCGATCCCGTGTTGCCCGCCCCGCAGGAGGACCCCGGTCAGGGGCCAGAGACCGACCCGTACGAGCGCATCCCGCTCGTGGTGGACACGGACATCGTCGCCTTCTACGGAAAGCCGGGCGCGGTCCGCATGGGCATACTCGGCGAGTACCGCAAGGAAGAGCTCGCCGTGATGCTCGACGCTTACGTGGGGCTCTACGACGGGCACAACGGCGAGCGCCGCGCCCGGGGCGCGTTCTACATCATCTACGGCACGGTATGGCCAGAGGGGGAGATCGGCATCCTCGCGGACCGGGTGGTCAGGGAATGGGTGGAATTCGCGGCCGAGCGCGGCATGCTCGTCTTCCTCGACCACCAGATCGGCAAGTACACGGTCGAACAGGCCACCCAGAAGCTCCTGCCCTGGCTCAGGTATCCGAACGTCCACCTCGCGCTCGATCCCGAATGGCGGACGACGAAGCCGATGGAGGAGATCGGATCTATCACGGGCGACGAGCTCAACATGGCCCAGCGCATGGTGGACGACTATCTGCGGGAGAACGGGCTACCGGGGCTCCGCATGCTGGTGGTCCACCAGTTCAACCGCAAGATGATAGCTGCGCGCGAGCGGGTCCGGGCGGATTTCGACCGCGTCGTCCTCATCCACAACTCCGACGGCTTCGGTTCGCCGGCCCTCAAGCGCATGTCGTACGCGATGAACGCGGAGGCGGGCAACATGCCGCTCAAGGGCTTCAAGCTCTTCTTCAAGTCGAGGTGGCCGGGGGCCGGGTACGACGAACCCTTGCTCAAGCCGGAGGAAGTCCTCGCGCTCTCGCCGCGTCCCGTCCTCATCATGTACCAGTAGGAGCTTTTTCCCCCGGATGGTTCCTCCCCGTCGCGCGCGGGGGTATACTTGTAGCTCGGGTCGGTGCGCGCGCGTAACGAAAGCGACGCTCCGTCCGTTCTTTCCATCGGTGACGCGGCGGCGTCGTCTCGGCTCGCCCCGTGTCGCCCCGCGAAACCTAAGCCGAGCATCGATCATGAACCGTCAGCGGAGGATGCCAATGACCTCGCCACGCCGGGCTCTCGCCCTTCTCGTATCCGTCCTGGCCATCGCGACCGGGGCCGCCTGGGCCTTCGACCCCCCGACGGGGTCTGAAGCCCCTCCGGTCCTCTCCTCGCCCTTCCTTGTGGCCTCCGGCGGCCGCGTCGCGCAGGAGTGGGCTCCCATGGGCTCGTTCCTCAATCCCGCGGCCGCGGCCTGGGCGCAGCGCAGCTTCATCGAAGCCAGCTACCTTGCCTTGCCCGGTTTCGGTCCCTCGACCGGCTACGGGAGCGGTCTGGACCTGGGCCTTACCCTGCCCCGCGCGTACGGCGTGTGGAGTTTCGGCCTTTCCTACCTCCACTCGCCCTTCCCGGCCCTGCCCCTCGAGACGAGCCTCTCGGCGCAGGCCTCGATCGCGAAGGAGCTTTCCGGTCGGGTGGCGCTCGGCCTTGGCCTCGGGGGCTCGATCGGCGGCCCCGCCGGCTGGTCGCTCGACGGCGACCTCGGCGTTCTGGTGCGTCATGGCGACTTGGGAGCGCTCAAGGAATTCGCGTGGGGAGCGGCACTGACCGGGCTGGGCAAGACCGTCGCCCCGAGTCCCTACACCTTCTCGATCGGCGCCTCCGGCTACCTGGTGCGCTCGAGCTCCTTCGACCTCGGCCTCGCCGCCGACCTTTCGTTCCCCTCGTTCCAGAACCTCGTGCTCGGCCTCGGCCTCGACCTGGCCATCGGGCGCGTGGCCTTCATCAACCTCGGGTGGGACGTCAACCTCCGCGAAGCCTTCGACGGGGCCGCCGAGAGCATGATCCCCTCCTTCGGCCTTTCCGCGCTCATCCCGCTCGACCGCAAGGCCGACGAGTCCTTCATCTCAAAGTCCGGCTGGGACCGCTCGGAGCTCCGCCCGGCGCTCGCCGCCCGCCCGCTTTATGACGGAATCTGGGGCATCTCTGCGGGTGCCGGCATGGCGCTCGGCGTCGTGGACCGCAATCCGCCGAGCATAGAGCTCGGCTATCCCGCGACCGACTACGAGCTCTACTACATGTCGCCGAACGACGACGGCCGCAACGACGAGATTGTCCTTCCCCTTTCAATAGAAGACGAGCGCTATCTGTCCGGCTATACCTTCATGGCCCTCGCCGAGGACGGGACCGTCGTCAGGTCCATCGGCAACAAGGAGACGCCGCCCGAGGCCGCCGATCTCAAGGGCGCGTTCCGGAGCCTGCTCTACGTCAAGAAGGGCATTCCCGTACCGGCCGAACTGACCTGGAACGGCCGCGCCGACTCGGGCGAAACGGTGGGCGACGGCACATACGTCCTCGTGGTAGAGGCCGTGGATGACAACGGCAACTCCGGCCGCTCCGTCGAGCGCCGCGTCGTCGTCGACCGGACGCCGCCCGCCGCGACGGTCAAATCGCCGACCGATTCGGCCGCCCTCATCTTCAGCCCCGACGGCGACGGCCTCAAGGACGTCTTCGTCCTGCCGCAGGAGGGTTCCGTCGAGGACAAGTGGATCGGCACGGTGCTCGACTCGGTCGGCACCGTGGTGCGTACCTACACCTGGGAGGCCGCCGCCCCCGCCGAGCTCTCGTGGGACGGCTCGACCGACTCCGGCGGCATCGCTCCCGACGGAGTCTATTCCTGGACCCTCCACGCGACCGACCGGGCCCGCAACGAGACCAATCGCCGCGTGGACAACATCCTCGTGAACACCCTGCGCCCGCCGGTTTCCGTCGCCATCGACATGGCGGCGTTCAGCCCGAACGGCGACGGCTCCAAGGACCGCATCAACCTGCTGCCCTCGGTGCCCGTGCCGAACGGCCTCGCGTCGTGGACGCTCTCCATTCTCGACAAGGCGGACGCGGAGGTGTGGAAGGCCTCCGGGACCGCGGGCGACCTGCCCTCGCGCGTGGCCTTCGACGGCCTCGGCTCGACCGGGAAGGTCCTGGCCGAAGGCAGCTACAAGGCCCGCTTCACGGTAAGCTACGTGAACGGCCACGAGCCGAGCGCCGACTCGCCGGCCTTCACCCTGGACTCCACGCCGCCAGCGGCCACCGTCTCCGCCGACCGCAGTGCCTTCAACCCCGTCGGCGTGGCCGATCAGGCCTTCGTGGCCTTCAGGCAGGCGGGCAGCTTCGAGGAAACCTGGACCGGCGAGCTTGCCGGTCCCGACGGCAGGACGATCCGGACCTGGCGCTTCATCGGCGAGCCCGACGAGAGGCTTTCGTGGGACGGCCGCGATGAGGCGGGCCGCGTCGCCGCGGACGGGACCTACCGCTACCGGCTTTCCGCCGTCGACCGCGCGGGCAACGCCTGGACGAGCGCGCCGGTCGAAGTGAAGATCGACACCGAGAAGAAGGATGCCTTCCTGTCCACCGACCGCCGGGCTTTCAGCCCGAACGGCGACGGCGTCGCGGACACGCTCAGGCTCCTGCCTGAGATCCGGGCGACCGACGCTCCGGCCTCGTGGGAGCTCGGCGTCTACGCGGACCTTGGTCCCGCAGCCCCCGCCGGGCAAAAGCCCGTCAAGTCGTGGACCGGTCGCGGAGCCGCCCCGGCCTCGCTCGCCTGGGACGGAAAGACGGACTCAGGCGCGATGGCGGCGGATGCGGGCTATACGGCCGCCCTCGTCGTCCGTTTCGCGAACGGCACCGAAAAGACCGCCGAGGCGCCGCTCTTCCGTCTCGACACCAAGGCTCCGTCCATAGAGCTTTCGGCCGCGCCCATCCTCTTCTCGCCTAACGGCGACGGTTTCAAGGATAGCCTGGCGGTGACGCAGAGCTCCGCTCCCGGCGACGACTGGGAGGCGGTCATGGTCTCGGCCGACCGGAAGACGGTCCGCTCGTGGCGCTGGAAGGACAAGGTGGCCGCGCTCGAATGGGACGGCACCGACAGCGAGGGCAACCCCGTCGCGGACGGCGTGTACCGCTACGTCGTCGGCTCGACCGACGCCGCCGGCAACAAGACCGAACGGACCGTCGAGGGCATCCGGGTCGACCGCCGGGTCACGCAGGTCTTCCTGACCGCCAGCCGCATGGGCATCTCGCCCAACGGCGACGGCGTGGCGGACGAGCTCAGGTTCGTTCCGATCGTACGCCTGGCCGACGGCATCGAATCCTGGAGCGTTTCGCTGCTGGACGAGACCGATACGGCCCGCAAGACCTGGAAGGGAACGGGCGCGACGGTCCCGAAAGAGATAGCCTGGGACGGCAAGCTCGACGACGGCTCGACCCGCGAGGGCCTCATGAACGCCGTCTTCACGGTGGTCTACGCGAAGGGCGACAAGCCGGAGGCCCGCGTCGGCCCGATCGCGGTCGACGCCGAGGGGCCGCGGCTCCGCGTCACCGCCTCGCCCGCCATGTTCAGTCCCGACAATGACGGCGTCGACGACGAGCTTGTCTTCGGCATCGAGGCCCGCGATCTTTCGGCGGTCAAGAGCTGGAAGCTCGACATCCTCGAGGAGAACATCGACGACGCCACCAAGCGTCGCGTGTTCGCGGGTTTCGGCGGCGAAGGCTCGCCCAAGGAGCGCCTCGTGTGGGACGGACGCTCGTCGAAGGGCGAGCTCGTGGAGGCGGCCACCGACTACCCCTACGTCATCACGGTGACGGACGAGTGGGGCAACACCGCCCGCCACGAGGGCCGCGTCGCGGTCGACGTCCTCGTGATCCGCGAGGGCGACCGGCTCAAGATCAAGGTGCCCTCGATCGTGTTCCAGTCGAACGGCGCCGGATTCACCGGGCTCGCGGCGGATACGGTCGACCGCAACACCCAGGTGCTCAAGCGCATCGCCATCATCCTGAACCGCTTCCGCGACTACGAGATCCGCATCGAAGGCCACGCGAATTCGATCGCCAAGATGACGGGCGCCGGAGCGGCGGCCATCGAACGCGAGGAGCGCGACACGCTCATTCCGCTCTCGACGGCTCGCGCCGATTCGGTGCGCCGTCTGCTCGTCGAGTACGGCGTCGACCCGAAGCGCCTCTCCGTGGCGGGCGTGGGTTCGTCGGCGCCCGTCGTGGATTTCCGCGACGCCGAGAACCGCTGGAAGAACCGCCGCGTGGAGTTCATCCTCATCAAGAAATAAGGCCAGGACGACGCCGAGGCGCCGATGAGGATGCCCGCGCCAGACGCGGGCTCCTCGATCCTTCCGCTCCGGAAGCGGCGCGAAGCGAAGCAGACGCCGAGGCGTCGGGAATATGAAGGAGGAGGCGGGGTCGATGCCCCGCCTCCTCGCTTTATACCTGGTCATCCTGCCCGTTGCCCCGTCCCTGCTTCTCGGCGCCTCGGCGTTGGATTCAGTCGGTGAAGTCGCCGAGGAAGACCACCTCGGGCTCGAGTTTGAAGCCGAAGGCCTCGAGGGCGGCGGCGCGCGCGGAGTCGACCAGGGCCTTCATGTCGGCGGCGCGGGCGGAACCGAGGTTCACGAAGATGTTCGCGTGTTTCTCGGATACGGCAGCGTCGCCGATCCGCCGGCCGCGGAAGCCGAGTTCGTCGAGGATTTTTCCCGAGGGTCGGCCGAAGCCGCGGTCGTTCTTGAACATGGAGCCGGCGCACGGGTGGTCGAAATGTCCCTTGGCGCGACGGTCGGCCTCGAGTTCGCGGGCGCGGGCCTTGAGAGCCGCGGCGTCGCCGGGCTCGAGCCGGAACGAGGCGCCGAGCACTATGGAACCATCATGCTCGCCGCCGCCCATGAAAGGCGTGCGCTTGTAGGCCCACGCGCCGCGCTCGATCGCATCCTCGCGGAGCGAGCCATCCCGATCGAGGCGGCGCACGGCAGACAGGACGTCGGCGAATTCCCGGTCGTAGCAGCGCGCGTTCATGTAGACCGCGCCGCCGACCGAGCCTGGCAGGCCCGCCGCGAAATCGAGCCCCGCCAGGGACGCGTCGATGGTCGCGGCCACGAGCTCCGTGACGCGCGCTCCGGCGCCCGCGCGGACGACCGGGCCGTCGCGTTCGATCGAGGCGAGGGCGCGCGTCGTGACGACGACGCCGCGGAAGCCCGAATCGGATGCGAGCACGTTCGCCCCGCCTCCGAGGACGACCCAGGGCAGCCCGGACGCGCGCAGCGCCGCGACCAGGGCCGACATCGCCGCTTCGGTCCGCGGCTCGACCCAGGCGTCCGCCGGACCGCCGATGCGGAAGGTGGTGTGGGCGGAAAGAGGCTCGTCGAAGGCGAGCCTCGCGTCGATATTGATTTTCTCGAGGAATTCCCGTACCGTTGCCATGGCGTCCGCGAGCATAGCCCGAAGTCCGCGCGCGCCGCAACGCATCGTCCACCGGAGGCCAAATGCCGCTCAGGCTGTTCAACACCCTCGGGCGCGAGCTCCAGGAGTTCCGCCCCCTCGTTCCCGGCAAGGTCGGTCTCTACGGCTGCGGCCCCACCGTGTACAAATACGCCCATCTGGGCAACATGCGGCCCTACGTCGTCCATGACGTGCTGGTCCGCTTCCTCCGCTCGCTCGGCTACGAGGTGACCCACGTCATGAACGTGACGGACGTCGGCCACCTTTCGGACGACGCCGACGAGGGCGAAGACAAGATGGTCAAGAGCGCGGAGGAACGGGGAAAGAGCGTCCTCGAGATCGCCGCTTTTTACACCGAAGC
>JAFGNN010000041.1 GCA_016926955.1 Spirochaetales bacterium
CGAGGAATTCCCCGCCGTCTACGCTGACCTCGGTTCCCTGCGCGAAATCCCTCGACGCCCCGTTCGAGACCAGGCGTTCGAAGCGCACCGCGCCCGGACCACGGTCGAGCGTGAATTTCAGGACAAGCGGCGCTCCGGCGGTTCCGTTTGAATCGACCGGAACGAGCGTGAGCGTCCGCGCCCCGGAAGGCGCGGAATCCGGGAGGCTGAAGGACCAGGCTTCGGAGGCCGGTTCCTCCACAGGCTCGGAGCCGTCGAGCGACCACCTGAGGGACGAGACGCCGTCATCGTCGGCGATGGCGCCGCGGACCGTCTCACCGGGACGCAGGAAGCCTCCGGCCTCGGGATAGGCGACCGAGACGACGGGCAGGTCTGCCTTCGCGTCGACCTTGACCTGCATCGAAAGCTTGGTGAGGTTGCCGATCCGGTCGCGCGCGCTCAGTACCAGCTCGGCCTTCTCGCCCTTGACGGCGGAGGCGTCGAGCACCTTCATGAAGTAGGGGTCGCCGGGCACCAGCTCGATCTCGCCGAGCTCTACGCCGCCGAAGCTGACGCTCAGGGACGCGATGCCTACCTCGTCGCGCGCCGCGCCGACCAGTGCAAACTCGCCGTTGACGGCGAGTTCCGGGAGCGGGCGGGCGATCTCGATGGCGGGCTTGGTGTTGTCCACGTAGACCAGGCTCGCCGACATCTCGGTGGAGCCCACGTCGTCCACCGCCCGGAGCCAGACCACCAGCGGTCCGTCCGGAAGCTTCGCGGTGTCGACCGGGATCGAGAACGCCGCCTTGGTGCGGTCCTTGCCCTGCTTGAGGGAGAGCGGAGCCCAGGTGAGGCGGTCGTCGAGGGAGCATTCGACCGAACGTACGCCGTTCGCGTCGAACGCGGTCCCCTGCAACACCTGCTTGCCGGCTACGATGGATCCGGGAACAGGATCCTCGATGGCGGCGAGGGGCTTCGTGCGGTCAAGGTCGAACGAGACCCGCGTTTCCGGACCGACAAGCCCGTTGATGTCGACGCCCCGGACCGCCAGGGTCCGCCTTCCGTCCTCGAGCCCGGCGGTTTCGAGCGCGTGGGACCAGAAGGCCCCGCCCGTGGCGGCCACGAACTCGCCGCCGTCGAGCGACACCTCGACGCGCGCGACTCCGTCGTCGTCCGCGCAGGTGCCGACCACGTTGAAATCGCCGCCCGCTCGCATCAGCGGGAAGGGATTCACGATGTTCACGTTCGGATAGTCGGACTCGGGGTCGACGAAGACGTTGATCGGCTCGGGCCTGAGGACATTGCCGGCCGCGTCGACCCCTTCGACCACGACGTTGTACTTTCCGGGCTTGAGCCCGGACAGGTCGATGCGGCCCGACCAGTTCTCGAGGCCCTCCGCCGGAGCGAGGCCTCCGGGAAGGGGGCTCGCGGGGGCGGCCCCGTCGGGCGGAGACGCCGGGGCTTCGACGGGCGTGCCGCCACCGGCGGCGTCCTGCGAACCGGCGGGCAGGACCAGGCCGATGACGACCGCCGCGGCAAGCAAGAGGCGAGACGCGAGCCGGCCCGCCGCGGCGTGCCGCCTGTTTCCGTCGCCCACAAGGTTCGGTCTGTCGTCCATGGTTCCCTCTCGTGGTGACTCGCCTCGCGGGCCCGCCACCTAGTTCTCAGCATAGACGAATATCGGCTTTTTTTCCCCTCCCGGGGCGGCTGTACGCGCGAAAGGCCCGCGTTGACACCCCGGATTCGGAGTGTAGAATGGAACCATGCCCACCCGCAGACCTCGGAACGTCGTTTTTACCCTCCTGCTCGCCCTTGTCCTGCTCTCGCTCCCGTCCTGCGCGATCGGCCGGATCGGGCTCCGCGCCACCGAGGCCATGCTCGGCGAGGAAGATCCGGAACTCGTCGCGGAAGCCTTGCCGGCCTATCTCAAGGCCGCCGAGATCCTCGCCGCCACCTGGCCCGACGACGAGGGCTACGCGCTCGCCGCCGCCGGCATGGAGCTGCTGTACGCGAGCTCCTTCCTCGCGCCGGAATCACGCTCCGTGCCCGACTCGCGCTGGGAAGAGCGCAAGCGCCTCGTGGACCGCGCGGGCCGGCTTTACGCTCGCGGAGCGTCCCGCGCCTGGGCGGTCCTTGAACGTCGGGTGCCGGAGCTGCGGAAGCGGCTGGCGAGCGGGGACGGGTCCCGGCTTCCGCGGTTCCGCATCAAGGACGTTCCCGCCCTGTACTACGCCGCGGCCGGATCGCTCGGCGCCTTCTCGCTCGATCCTTTCGACCCGGAGCGGGCCGCCCTGCTCGGACCGGCCCTGGCCCTGCTGGAGCGGGCGCTCGAGCTGGACCCGGCCTGGGACCGCGGGGCGCTCCAGTCGCTCCTGATCCAGATCGCCCCTTCGCTGCCCGATGAGCTGGGCGGAGGGTACGCGCGAGCCGAAGCGGCCTATGCCCTCGCCCGTGAATACTCCCGGGGCTTGAAAGCTGACATCCATGTCGCATGGGCACGTTCCGTTTGCGTTCCCCGCGGCGATTACGATGGGTTCGAAGCCGCCTGCCTGAGCGCCCTGGCGGTCGATCCGGACGCCTTGCCCGAGGCGAGGCTCTCCAACATCCTCTCGCGACGCGAAGCCGAGGCCCTGCTCGCCGCCGCGGAGGACATCTTCCTCATCTTCTGACTGTCCGCCTGATGCGGATATCCCATGGAGGCTCCCGATGAAGCGCAACGTGCTCGTTCCACTCCTCGCGCTCGCGCTGACCTGCGCGGCCGCGGAAGCCCAGGTCCTTCAGATCAAGATCGCCACGGTCGCCCCGGAGAACAGCCCCTGGGCGACAGGCCTTCGCAAGCTCGCCGCCGACTGGGAGCGAGTCTCATCGGGCCGGATCGCGGTCAAGCTCTATCTCGGCACGCCGGGCGACGAGGCTGACATACTCCAGAAGATGCGCTTCGGGCTCGACGCCGGCGTGCTCTCGTCGACATCCATCGCGCGCATCACCGAGGACGTCATGGCCCTCAGCTTGCCCGGCCTGCTCGTCGACGACGCTTCCATAGAGCGGGGCCTCTCCGCGGCGCGCCCCATCCTCGAGCGCGAGATAGCGAAGGAAGGCATGGTCGTGGTCGCCTGGACAAAGGCCGGCTGGGCCCGAATCTTCTCGCGCAAGCCCATCGACTCGGTCGCAGCCTTCAAGGGGCTGCGCTTCGCCGTTCCATCTGACGACAGCCACCTGACCCCCATACTCCAGGGCCTCGGCGCGGTGCCGATCCGCACCGAGACGAGCGCCGTCATCCAAAGGCTTACCACGGGCGCCCTCGACGCGATGGTCTACAGCCCTCTCTTGGTCTCGGCGCAATGGTCCTTCTTCAGGTCGAGCATCGCCGCGGTCTCCGATGATCCCGTCGCCCCGGTCTTCGGCGCCCTCGTCGTCACGAAGAAAACCTGGGACAAGGTCCCCGCGGAGCTCAAGCCCGCTTTGATCGCTGCCGCAGAGGCGGCCGCCGAGGAAATCTCGCGGGAAAGCGACCGCTACGAGGAACTCGGCATCGCCGCGATGGTCAGGGACGGCCTCGTGCGGACCAAGCTCGACGCCGCCGCGGCCGCGGAATGGCGCCGGACCTTCGCCGTCACGAGGGACCGCTACGCCCCGACGCTCTTCTCCAAGGAGATCGTGGACGCCCTCATGCGCGCCGCAGGGGCTTCCGCGCCATGAGCGACCATATCGCCCTGCCACAGGACTCCGCTTCCCGAGCCTCGGCCGTCGCGGCCGGCGCCGCCTGGATCGCGGCGATCCTCATGGTCGGCGCGCCGGTGCTGAATTTCTTCGCGGTCCTGCTTTTCGGCAGGGGCTTCGCGGAGGCTTCCATGTTCTCGCAGCACCTCGGCGTGGTGCTGGCCTTCGCCGGCGCGGTCATGGCCTCGGCCTCCCGCTCGCACCTGGCCCTCGGCGCGCGCTCGCGCGAGATCAAGGGCGGCCACGGCCTCCGCGAGGGCTTTGTGCTCACGAGTTCGGTGGCAGTCGAGACCATCTGGGCGATTTCCGGGCTCTCGCTCGCCCTGCTGGGCTTCGGGGACGAGAAGGTCGGATTCCTGAGGGTGAGCCACCTGGCCTGGGCCTTCCCGATCGGGTTCCTGGGCATGGCCGTGGCGGACCTCGCGGCCAGCCCCCTCCCCTTCCCCGGACGCCTCCTCTCCGCCGTCGCCGGCATGGGATCCGGCCTCATCCTCGCCGGGGGCTCGGCGGCGAACGTCGCGTACGCGTTCGGATCCTCGGCGGCCTTCCTCGAGGGCTGGGCTGCCCTTTCGAGCGTCGTCGCGACCTGGGCCGCGTGGCCGCTCGCGCTGGCGCTCGTCGCGGCGGGTTTGCTCGGCGCGCCGCTCTTCGTGGTCATGGCGGGACTGGCCGCGGCGCTCTTCGTCAAGGACGGCATGGTCGTCGAGCTGGCCGCGAGCGAATCGTGGAGCATGCTCCGCAGCGCGAACGTCGCGGCCATACCGGTCTTCACCCTGACCGGCTTCCTGCTCGCCGCCTCGCGCTCCGGCGACCGCCTGGTCACGCTGTTCCGCTCGGCCTTCCACCGCATGCCCGGAGGCTCCGTGGTGGCGGCGGTGGTCGTGTGCGCCTTCTTCTCCACCTTCACCGGCTCCAACGGCGTCGCCATCCTGGCGCTCGGTCCCGTGCTCGCCTTCGCCATCTCGAAGGGCGAAGGCATGGCCGAGGACAAGGCGCAGGGCCTCGTGACGGCGAGCGGCTCCATCGGCCTGCTCTTCCCGCCGAGCCTGGCGGTCATCGTCTACGGCGTCACGGCGCAGTTCGTCTACGGCCCCGGCCGCGCCATCGACCTCATGGACTTCTTCCGCGGCGGACTCATTCCGGGCCTCCTCTTCGTGCTGGCCACCATCGCCACCGGACTCGTTCCGCTCTGGGGACGCGGCAAACAGCCGCGCGAGGAGCCCGCGACGAAGACGGGACGCGCCATGCTGGACGCGATCCCGGAGCTCGCCCTCCCGCTCCTCATCGCCCTCCTCTTCTTCACCGGGTCCGCCGGCGTGTTCGAGATCGGCGCGCTCTCGGTCACCTGGGTGCTCGCCTGGGGCTTCATCCGCAAGGAGTACAGCCTCGCCGGGCTGCTCGCTGCCGGACGCAGGGCCTTCCCGGTCATCGGCGGCACCCTCGTGCTGCTCGCTGCGGCCCGCGGGCTCTCCTACTTCATCATCGACGCAGGCATCCCCTCGCTCGTGACGGGTTTCGTCACGACCTGGATCACCTCGCGCCACGTCTTCCTCCTGGCCCTGACCCTCGTACTGCTCGCCGCCGGCTGCGTCATGGACGTGTTCTCGGCGGTCCTTGTGCTCGCGCCGCTCGTCATACCCGCGGCGGACCTCTACGGCATCCACCCGGTTCACCTGTCCGCGATCTTCATCTCGAACCTGGCGGTGGGCTTCCTGACGCCGCCCGTGGGCATGAACCTTTTCCTCGGCAGCTACGCCTTCGGGCGCCCCCTCTGGTCCGTCTGGCGCTCCGCCCGCCGCTTCTTCCTCGTGCAGCTGGCCATCGCGCTCGCCGTGGCCTACCTGCCCTTCCTCAGCCTCTCGTTCGTGAAGTGAGGGCCCGCATGAAGATACCCGTCCTGCCCGACCTGCGCCTCCACCCCGGCGCCCTCCCCATCGACGAGGCGCCGGAGGGGGCGCGCGGCGCGGTGCTCTACGTCCACGGCTTCACCGGCTATCCGGGCGAGGCGAGGCCCCTGGCGGACAGGCTGCTCCGCGCGGGATGGGCCTTTTGCGCGCCGCGCCTTCCGGGGCATGGCAGCAATCGTGCCGATTTCCTGTCGACGACCAGGCGCGACTGGCTCAGGCGCTCGGTCGACGCCCTGCTCGAGCTCCGTTCGCGCTTCCCGCTCGTTCACGTCTGCGGACATTCCATGGGCGGCCTGCTCGCGACCATGGCCGCCGCGCGGGTGCCGGTCGACGGGCTCGTGCTCCTCGCGCCGGGCTTCCTCCTTCCCGAGCGCATCAAGGTCGCCCCCTTCCTCGCCCCCTTCGTCCCCTTCGTGCGCCGAGGCCTCCCCGTTCCGGCCTGGGACGCGGAGGAACCCCGCCGGACCTATCACGCCGAATACCGCTCCGACGACATGGTGCGGCCGGCCGCCGAGCTCCTCAGGCTCTCGCGCGAGGCGCTGCGGGAACTGCCAGCCATCCGCTGCCGCATTCTCGCCGTCGGGGCCGAGAACGACCGCTCGGTTCCGGCCCGCGTTGTCGACCTGGTCAGGGAGCGCGCGACGGGAGCCGCGTCGGTGGAGACCGAAGTCATGGAGGGCGTCGGGCACCTGTTCCACTTTGTCGACGATCCCGACCGGGCCGCCGCGCGCGTGCTCCGCTTCCTCGCGGGCGGGCGGGAGGCTTGAGGCGAGCGGCCGGGCCGGCGTGACGCCAGCCGGGCTCCCCTTGCCTCCCCCAGCCTCCATGTCGCATACTGCGGGGCCAAAACCAGAGCGAAGAGGTCTCCCTTCCATGGATCCCATCATCATCTACACGGACGGCGCCTGCTCCGGCAACCCCGGCCCCGGCGGTTGGGCTTTCGTGGTCGTCACGCCCGCCGAACGCGAGGGCTCGGGCGCCGAGCGCACCACGACCAACAACCGCATGGAGCTCATGGCCGTCATCGAGGCGCTCAAGACCGTCCGCGGAGCCGAAGGGCCCGTCGAGGTCCGCACCGACAGCCAGTACGTCAAGAACGGCATCACTCAGTGGATATCCGGCTGGAAGCGGAACGGCTGGCGCACGGCCTCGAAAACGCCGGTCAAGAACAAGGAGCTGTGGGTGGAACTCGACGCCCTTGTCGCCGAGACGCGCGCCAGCTTCGTGTGGGTGGAGGGACATGCCGGCGAGAAATACAACGAGCGCTGCGACGAGCTCGCCCGCGAAGCCATCGCCGCCCTCTCCCGCCGCTGACCGAAGATAAAAGAAACCACGGAGGCACGGAGGCCGGGAGGGAAGAGGGAGCGGGAAATGATCGAGGCTCGATCAAGTTCCTTGCCTGTCTCCTCTTCGCTCCGTGCCTCTGTGACTCCGTGGTTTGATTCGACGGAGAATAGGCGTCAGGCGCGGCCGGCGGAGCCGAGCACTTCCTTGTTCTTGTGCGAGTAGAGCTTCTTGAGCTCGTCGCGGGCGGGGCCGAGGTACTTGCGGGGATCGAACTCGTCCGGCTTCTCGCTGAAGACCTTTCGGATCAGCGCGGTCATGGCGAGGCGGCCGTCGGAGTCGATGTTGATCTTGCAGACGGCGCTGGCCGCGGCCTTGCGCAGCTGCTCCTCGGGAATGCCGACCGAGTCGTCGAGCTTGCCGCCGTACTGCTCGATCATCTTGATGTACTCCACCGGCACGCTCGAGGAGCCGTGCAGGACGATGGGGAAGCCGGGGATGCGCTTCTCGATCTCCTCGAGGATGTCGAAGCGGAGCGGCGGGGGAACGAGGACACCGTCGGCGCTGCGGGTGCACTGCTCCGGCTTGAACTTGGCGCGGCCGTGGCTCGTGCCGATCGAGATGGCCAGGGAGTCGACGCCGGTCTTCTTCACGAAGTCCTCGACCTCGTCGGGCTGGGTATAGTGGCTGTGTTCGGACGAAACGTCGTCCTCGACGCCCGCGAGCACGCCGAGCTCGCCCTCGACCGAGACGTAGTCCTTGCGCGAATGCGCGTAGTCGCAGACCTTCTTGGTGAGCGCGACGTTCTCGTCGTAGGGAAGGTGCGAGCCGTCGATCATGACACTCGAGAAGCCGTTCTCGATGCAGTCGACGCAGAGCTCGTAGCTGTCGCCGTGGTCCAGGTGCAGGACGATGGGGACACCCGCGCCCTTCGTGAGCTCCTTAGCGTACTCCACGGCGCCGCGGGCCATGTGCCGGAGCAGGGTCGCGTTGGCGTATTTGCGCGCGCCCGAAGACACCTGCAGGATGACCGGACTCGCCGTCTCCGCGCAGGCCTGCAAGATGGCCTGGAGCTGCTCCATGTTGTTGAAATTGTAGGCGGGAATGGCGTAGCCGCCCGCCACCGCTTTCTTGAAGAGGTCGACCGTGTTTACGAGGCCGAGCTCCTTGTAGCTGGTCATAGGGTTCTCCTTGAAAAGGATATCGTATGGAGCGTAGTCTAGGAGCGATGCAGAGCACAGGTCAATACCCGCCGTTTTCCCGCCGGGGGCGTCCCGTTCCGCGGCGGCGTTCGTTCCGGCCGGGCTTCGCCGCCCTGGCGGCCGTCCTGCTCGGCGTCGCCCTCGCCGGGTGCGAGCGACCCGTCGTCGCCGTAGTGCTCGATCCCTTGATCGCCGTCGCGTCCCCATCGGCCGCCGCGGCCCTTTCGGGATTCACCATGCCCGGCGCGCGCACGCGCGTCTCCACCCTCGACGCCCGCTCCCCCGACGCGGCCGCTGCCGTCTTCGACTCGGTCGTGGCGCTGGCCTCGCCCCTCGCGCTCCGCTTCCTCGCGGAGCTGCCCCCGGAGCTCCTGCCTCCCTCGGTGATGGCCGTCGACGCGCCGGTCCCCCGCGAGCTCGCGGACCGGACCCGCGTCGCATCCTTCGACCGCTCCGCCGCCTGGAAGGCCGCCGGCGCGCTTTTCGGCGAGCTTTCCGCCATCGAGGACGGTGGCATCGCCGCGGTCCTGCTCGTCGAAGGGCCCGCCAGGCCAGCCGCGCGAGCCGACGATTTCGCGCTCTCCTACCGTTCCGTCACGGGACGCGACGCGACGAAGAGCGTCCTTCCCGCGGACGCGTCGCAGGCGGCCTTCGACTCGGCGATCTCGGGCCTCCTCAGGCTCGACCTGCGCTTCGCGGTCGTGGCCGCCGGCGCGAGGACGCCCGAGGCCGTGCGTCGCCTCGCCGCGGCCGGAATCGTGGTGGCCGCGGATTCCGCGCTTGCGGACGCCGCGCTCGTTCTCGAGGACGACTGGACCGCCGCGCTCGAACGGCTCGCCGCCGGAGACGACGCGCCGGTGCTTCCCTCCCGCCTGGCGCGCGGGCCGGCCTTCGCCGCCGCCGCCGCGCGCTTCCCGGCCCTTGCCGAGGCCGCTGACGGGTTCCCGCGGGCCCGATGAGGCGTAATTTTCCATATTGAGCCTTTCGGTTTGACAAAGCACCTGGCCGAAAATATACTTCGAAACGCTTCCTGCCAGGATACATGGGGTAAAAGGAGTTACCGGCATGAAAGCATTCATGTCCAGCATCCTCGGCCTTGCCTTCGTCGCGTTCGCGCTGGTGCCTATCCAGCCGCTGGCGGCAGACGACGTCACGGTCAACATCGAATCGGTAGTCGTACAGGACTTCGACGATCCGGCGTCGCAGCCCTGGTTCGTCATGGGTTCCAAATTCGCGACCGAAGGGTTTCCCAAGGTGGCCTACGTCAATTCGTGGCCCCTCGCGGTTTTCGGATCCAACCCGACGAAC
Organism: Spirochaetales bacterium; assembly: GCA_016926955.1. GTDB lineage: Bacteria > Spirochaetota > Spirochaetia > Treponematales > UBA12059 > JAFGNN01. Next base: position 9,401 of record JAFGNN010000041.1, read on the forward strand.
AGGGACGAACTCAAATCGCTCGGCGTCGCGATGCTCTTCGACCGCCGGGAGTACAACTGGATCGACCTGGTGCCCGGACAGAAGAGCGGCACCGGAGAGGAAGCGAGCTACTCGCCTGTCGAATTGCCCCTGCCCGGACGGGTATCGGCCATCGACCTCTGGATCTGGTCGCCCAACTTCTCGTACTACATCGAGGCGTACATCAGGGACTACAAGGGGATCGTCCACGTCATAAACATGGGCGACCTTTCGCACGTCGGGTGGAAGAATTTCCGCATCAACATCCCGACCTCGATCCCTCAGTCCAAGAAGTACCTTCCCCGCCGCGAGAACCTCACGCTCGTGAAGTTCAGGATATGGACCCGCCCGACCGAGGTCGCCGCGAGCCCCGCTCCCGCGGGCTCCCCGGCGCACGAGAAGGCCGTCTACTTCTACTTCGACCAGCTGAAGGTGCTCACCGACACGTTCGAGTCGCTCTACGACGGCGACCAGCTCACGGATCAGGACTTCATCGAGAAGACCTGGGGCTCCGGGGAATGAGGAAGGAGGTAAGGTCATGAAGAAATTTGCAACGCTGAGCCTCGCGCTCCTCCTCCTCGCATCCGGCGCCTGGGCCCAGGCCGCGTTCGGAGAGCCCGATCCGACAGCCATCGGGATCGACACCGCGCAGCAGAAGCTCAAGGAAGTCTCGGTCGAGAAGTTCGAATCGGCCGGGTTCTGGTCCGCAGCGATAAGCCCCGACGAGGGCGTCATCCAGGCCCGGCTCTTCGAAGGATCCCCCGCGGGGAAGGTCCCGATCGAGGACGAGACCGCGGCGGGCATCGATCCGGCCGTCGCGGACAAGTATGTCTTCGGCGCCCGCGTCGACTTCTTCCGCCGCGGCTTCAACACCTTCAAGATGTTCCCGAGCCGCGCCATCCCGATCGAGGGAGTCACCAAGACGGTGTCCGTCTGGGTGGCCGGACGAAACAACAACCACATGCTGAAGCTCGTCATCCAGGACTTCTTCGGCAGGGAATACGAACTGACCCTCGGCAAGCTCAACTTCCAGGGATGGAAGAAGCTCACGGTGGCCATTCCCCCGCAGAGCCTCGACGGTTTCTCCGGCATCGTCCAGCGCAACCCGGCTTTCAAGGGGAAGATGGGGCTCAAGGTCGTCGGCTTCGTGGTCGAATGCGATCCCATGGAAGCCTTCGGCGTCTACTACATCTACCTCGACGACCTGCGCGCCGTCACCGACCTCTTTGCGGAAGAGAACCGCGACGAGGACGACATCGACGACGACTGGTAATCCGACAGCGGCCGTGTCGCCGCGTCGAGCCGCCCGCCTTTTTGGCGGGCGGTTTTTTTTTGCCCTCGGGGAGGGGCTTTTATTACTATTTTTATAATCTTGATCCGCGTCCGCAAGCGGTCGCCATAGGAGCCATCATGAAGACTGCCTTCCGAGCCCTGTTGATCGCATCGCTGCTCGGCTTTTCCGCCCTCGCCGGCGTATCGCAAACCTTCCCCGTACCTGACGGCGTGTTCACTGACGGCGAGTACGCGATGGTCCGCGAAGCCTCCGGCATGCGCATGGGATTCCGGCTTTCAGTTGACGGCTCGACCGTACTCGCCTCCATCACCATGCGTACGGACGGCTGGGTGGCTCTCGGCTTCGGTTCCCCAAAGATGGACGGTTCGCGCATGATCCTGGCCTATGTAAAGGACGGAGAGGCGGAGTTCACCGAGGATCTCGGCAAGGGCTGGTCCCACGCGCCGATCGCCCCGTTCGCCCTCGCGCGCGCCGCGACCGAAAAGGACGGCTGGACCACCCTCGAGGTTGCGTTGCCCGCGGAAGGCTTCCTCAAGGGGCGGACGCTCGACGTGATCGCCGCCTGGGGGCGCAACGACAACTTCCGTTCGAAGCATTCCGGCCGGGCTTCGCTCCCGGTGAGTTTCTAGCCGCCGGCGCAGCGCTCCCGCGGCGTCGCTTCGTGAGCGCTGCGCTACCCGCTTCGGCGCCGAGCGAAAACGTGGTGCGCATTGGCTTGTACGAGCTCGGCGAGCCGCCCAGCGCTTGAGGCACGGCGTACCGCCGCGAAATCGTAGGTTCGCGCGACGTCAAGCGGAGAACAGGGCTTTCCTCTTATCCCTTCCGGTGCGAGATAGGGTGCGTCCGTCTCGAGCAGCAGCCTGTCGTCCGGGACGTAGCCGAGCGCATCCTGGAGGGCGGAGGCTTTCCTGTAGGTCACGTTTCCGGCAAAGCTTACAAAACACCCCGCGTCGAGGAAAGTCCGGGCTGCCTCCCTGTCGTATCCGAAACAGTGGATGACGACAGGCGTTTCGAGGCGGGCTTCGCGCAGGGCGCCCGCCGTATCCTCGAACGCGTCGCGCGAGTGCACGACCAGAGGCAGCGCGTGGTCGCGCGCTATGTCGGCCTGGCCCAGGAAGAGCGCGAGCTGGTCCGCGCGGGGCGCTTCGTCATGGAAGTAGTCGAGCCCGCACTCGCCTATCGCGACGCACGCAGGATCGGCCGCCGCTTCGCGGAGCGCGGCGAGAGCCTGGGCCCGCCCCTCACGGGCCACCTTGCCCGGCCATGCTCCCGCGGTGAGCCTGACCCAGGGAAAGTCGCCGAAACGTCGTTTCCTTTCCGCGAAGTCGCGGGCATCCACCCCGACGTCCACGATGACAGGCCTGCGCTCAAACTCGCCGGACTCACGATTCCCGCCGGGCCAGGCGCGTTCCAGATCGGCAAATGCGGCCTCGCCGAGACGGGCGACGACGAGCGAAAGGTGGGCATGGCTATCAGTCAGGAAGCGGCGGAGCGCCGGAACCGGCTCCGGCACTCCGCTCCCCTCGCCCTCCCGTCCCGAGGAGCGGGAACGGTCCGCGGATTCCGCGGCGTTCATTTGCGGACCTTGAAAACCAGTCCCTCTGGACCCGCGTCCACCAAAACCCGATCGCCCTCATTGATCGAACCGGAGAGAGTCTCGCGGGCAAGCGGATTCTGGACGAAGGTCTGGATGGCCCGCTTCAAGGGACGGGCTCCGTAGTGCGGATCGTAGCCTTCCTTCACCAGCCAGGCGCGAGCCGCCGGGCTTAACTCGAGAGAGATCTTGCGCTCCTCAAGGCGCTTCGCGAGGAGGGAGAGCTGGAGCTCGACTATGCGCGCGATCTCGGCCTCGCCGAGACGCTCGAACACGACCGTCTCGTCGATGCGGTTGAGGAACTCGGGCTTGAAGCTTCCGCGGAGCAGCTCCGTGATTTTGTGGCGGACCTCGTCCATGTCCTTCGCGGCCAAGACGAAATCGCTGCCGATGTTACTGGTCATGATGACGATGGCGTTCTTGAAGTCGACCACGCGCCCCTGCCCGTCGGTCAGCCTTCCGTCGTCGAGCAGCTGCAGGAGCACGTTGAATACGTCCGGGTGCGCCTTCTCGATTTCGTCGAAGAGCACAACGCTGTAAGGCCTGCGGCGGACGATCTCGGTCAACTGGCCGCCCTCGTCGTAGCCGACGTAGCCCGGCGGAGCGCCGATGAGACGGCTTACCGTGTGCTTCTCCATGTACTCGGACATGTCGATGCGCGCGAGCGCCTTCTCGTCGTTGAAAAGGAAGTCGGCGAGCGCCTTCGCAAGCTCCGTCTTGCCGACGCCGGTGGGGCCTATGAACAGGAAGGAACCGAGGGGCCTGTTCGGATCGGAGAGCCCCGCGCGGTTGCGGCGTATGGCGTCGGCGATGGAGGCGATGGCCTTCGTCTGCCCCACGACGCGCCGCGAGAGGATGGCGTCGAGCTCGATGAATTTCCGCGCCTCGCTGGAGAGCATCTTGGAAACGGGAATGCCGGTCCAGGTCGAGACGACGCGCGCGATGTCCTCTTCGCTCACCTCCTCGCGGAGGAGGCGGTCCTCCTGCTTTTCGGAGGCGATGCGCTCGGATACCTCGGCGAGGCGGCGTTCGGCATCGCGAAGCTTGCCGTACTTGATCTCGGCGGCTTTCTGGAGCTGGCCCTCGCGCTCGTATTGCTGCTCCTCGATATTCAGCTTCTCGATCTCGCCCTTGAGGGCGCGGAGCTCCTCGATCTTGTCCTTCTCGTTCCGCCAGCGGAGGCGCATGGCGTCACGGATGGCGGAGAGCTCCGCGAGCTCTTTCTCGAGGCGCGAAAGGCGCTCGCGGCTCGCCGGATCATCCTCCTTCGAGAGGGCCTGGCGCTCGATGGTCAACTGGAGAATGCGCCGCTCCGCCTTGTCGAGCTCGGTCGGCTGGCTTTCGATCTCCATCTTGATGCGGCTCGCGGCCTCGTCCACAAGGTCGATGGCCTTGTCCGGCAGGAAGCGGCTCGTGATATAGCGGTCTGAGAGCGACGCGGCGGCGACCAGGGCTTCGTCGCGGATGCGCACGCCGTGATGCACCTCGTAGCGCTCCTTGAGACCTCGGAGTATGGCCACCGTGTCCTCGACCGAAGGTTCGCCGCAGAGCACGGGCTGGAAACGACGCTCGAGCGCCGCGTCCTTCTCGATGTGCTTGCGGTACTCGTCGAGCGTGGTGGCGCCGATGGCCCGGAGCTCGCCGCGGGCCAGGGCGGGCTTGAGGAGGTTGGAAGCGTCCATCGATCCCTCGGCCGCTCCGGCGCCCACGAGGGTGTGCAGCTCGTCGATGAAGAGGATGACCTCGCCATCCGACTTCTGGACCTCCTCGATGACCGCCTTGAGGCGCTCCTCGAATTCGCCGCGGAATTTTGAGCCAGCCACGAGCGAGCCCAGATCGAGGGCGAGGATTTTACGCCCCTTGAGGCTGTCGGGCACGTCGCCCTCGATGACGCGTCGGGCAAGCCCTTCCACGATGGCGGTCTTGCCGACGCCGGGCTCGCCGATCAGGACGGGGTTGTTCTTGGTGCGACGGCTCAGCACCTGCATGACGCGGCGGATCTCCTCGTCGCGGCCGATGACCGGGTCGAGCTTGCCCGCGCGCGCGAGCGAGGTGAGGTCGCGGCAGTACTTCTCGAGGACGCGGTACTTCTCCTCGGCGGCCTCGTCGGTGACGCGGCGGTTGCCGCGCACGTCCTTGAGGGCCGCGAGCAAGGGCGCCCTGGCCAGGCCGAACTCCTTGAGCAGCCGCCCGGTCGACCCCTCGTCCATCAGCAGGGCGAGGAGCACGTGTTCCGCGGCGACGTAGTCGTCCTTCATCGCCTCGGCCTCGGCCTCGGCCTTCGAGAGCGCCTTGCTGGCGGCGGGCGACAGGTAGAGCTGGGCCGATTCGCCGTAGACCTTCGGCTTGGCGGCGACGGCCTGTGCCGCCCGCGAGGAGAGGCCGGCGCGGTCCACGCCCACCCGGTCGAGCAAGGGCGGCACCACGCCGTCCTCCTGCTCCAGCAGGGCCACGAGAAGATGCTCGACGTCCACCTGGGGATGGTCGTTCTTGCGGGCCAGGCCCGAGGCGTCCTGGACGGCCTCGCGGGCTTTCACTGTGAAACGGTCGTAATCCATGCGTCATGCTCCGCTTTTCCGAAGGCTGGCGCGCCGCTCAAGCCCCGGCGCCCCGTACAAGATACTCGCGTCTCGACGCGCCGGACAAGCTCGGAACGGGCCCGCGGTCCGGGTCGGGGGACAACCCGATGTCCGATCTCGCGCTTGCATGCGAGGAACGCGCGGAGTACCTTGATGCACCATGAGCACCCTACAGAACGACAGCGCGCCGGTCCGCCTCGTGTTCCTGCACGGCTTCGAGCCCGCGGAGGCCTTGGCAATACTGCGCGCAGCGAAGGCCGCGGTCGAGGATCCGGAGAACGTGGCCGCTTCCATGAGCACGCCTACGAACATGGATTGGAAGGTGGGCGACCTGGTCGCCCATGTTTCGGAAGAACACGCCTGGTTCCGCGAACACGGCAGCCCGAAACCGGACTGAGGCCTCCGCCCTAGTTCGTCGGGTCGGGCTTCGGGGGAAGGTCGAGCTCCAGGTCGAGGTCCGGCACGCGGTCCAGGAGCTCGCGGGCGAAGTCTTCCCCCGTGCTGCCCCTCCGGAGCGCCACGAAGATCGCGTCGTCTCCGGAAACCGAGCCGATAGTGCTCTCGAAGCTGAGGTTGTCGATGGCAAGGCCCACGGCTCCGCCATGACCCGTGAGCGTCTTCACCACCACAACCGCGTCGTTCCAGTCTATGGATACGAAGCCGCGCCGGAGGTCGAGCACGTAGCTCTTCTCGGACTCGCGGCGTTCCTCCTCGGACGGAACCGTATAGAAGTAGCCGGACTTGCCGGCGGAAACCTTGCCGACCTTGAGCGCCTTGAGATCGCGCGAGAGCGTGGCCTGGGTCAGGGCGAAGCCCTCCGAATCGAGCAGGCGGAGCAACTCGTCCTGCGACGATACTCGGTTGCTCCTCAGCAGCTTCCTGATGGTCTTGAGCCGTTCGTTCCTGTCGGTCATCGTTCGCCCCTCCGCGCTCCGGCCTCCCGTTCGGACCGTCGCCGACCGCGAGCATGCCACGACAGCGCGGAGCCCGGCAAGCGGCGAGCGCGCCGCGCCCGCATCCTGGGCGGCGGCCACCCGCGACGCGGCGATTCCCGGAAGCACTCGCAAAATCGCCCTCGGAACCGCTCGCGCTGGCGTCAGGCCCTCCGCTTGCCGATATGATATAAGGGAAGGAGGGGCTGCATGCCGGATGACGAGCGCTCGGCCGGAAACGGACTCGCGTTTTCGTTCGAACACCGCAGGAACGACGGCTACGCCGAAGTGTCCGTCGAGGCCGACGGCATGCTCGCGCGCGCGGACTTCCATCCCCCGATCGGCGACGGGCTGCCTATCGCTCCGGACTACGTCGGGAACCTTCTCGCCCGCGCCGGCGTCGTCTCCGGCATACAGGAGGAGGCGATCGCGGAAGCCTGCCTTGGCGCGAACATCGACCGCAAATCGACGATCGCACTGGTTGTCGCGCGCGGCGTGCCGCCCGAGCCGGCGGTTCCGGAACACGTCGAACTTTCGCCGAAGGCCGCGGGCGCCCTGGCCAGGGCCGCCGAATCATCCGGAGAGGAAGCGCCCGAGGGCGACGCTGAACGCGAGGAGAATCCGGTCGAACGGATCGACTGGAGGGAGCGCAGTCCCTTCGTCGTGGTCGCCGCGGGCGAGGTGCTCGGCACGCTCTCGGGCGAACGACCGGGATCCGACGGGATCGACATCTTCGGGAAGCCCCTTCCGGCCCCTCGCCTCGCTCCCCCGTCCTTCGTCGAGGGCGAAAACGTCGAGTTCGCGGACGGCACGCTCCGGGCCAGAGTCGCGGGCGCCTTGGTCATCGCGGGGAACCGCGTCGCGGTGGATCCCGTGCTTCGACTCAAGAACGGGATCGGCTACCACACCGGCCATGTGACCTTTCCCGGCGACATCGAGGTCTCCGGAGTGGTCCGGGACGGTTTCAGGGTGCAGGCGGGCGGAAACGCCGTCTTCCGCGACACGCTCGACGCGAGCGATGTCTCGGTCCACGGCGATCTGGATTGCCGCCAGGGCCTCATCGGCCGCGAGACGGCACTGGTCCGCGTGGGCGGTTCGGCCCAGGCGCGCTTCATCGAATCGTGCCGGCTGGCGGCCCGTGGCGACGTCAGGGTCGCCACCGCCATAGTGTCTTCCCACATCTGGACGCTCGGCCGCGTCGAGGCCGGCGACCGCGGGCGCATTGTCGGCGGGGAGACCTGGGCAGCTCGCGGAATCTCGTGCGGAGCGCTCGGAAACAGCGCGGGCATTCGCACCCTGGTCAGGGCCGGCAGCGATTTCGCCGTGCAGCAGCGCCTCGACGAAACCCGGACCCGGCTCGAGAAACTGGCGGCTCGGACCTCGAAACTCAGGTCGATCGCCAAGGAACGCCCGGGAGCCAGGGTCGAAGCGGCCCTCGCGGCCTCCGAACGCGAAGAGCTCGAGCTCATCAAGCTGATCGAGACCCTGGTCGAGCGCCTCGACGTGGACGAGGGAGCCGTCGTCGACATCCATCTGGAAGCGAACGTCGGAGTGACGATCGAAATCTGCCGCGTCAGGCTGGACGTCCACCAGAAGACGGGGAAATGCCGGTTCCGCCTCGACAGGAACGCTGGCAAGATCGTGACGGAGCGCTAGCCGCCTTCCGGAACCGTTCCGCCTTTCCGCGCCCGAAGGGGTGAAGAAATTTTCCTTGCGCACGGGGCCCGGATATCCTACGCTGGGTCCAACGCCTTTCGGAGCTGCATGGTGACGAGCGATACCCGGAAAATGCACATCCTCCTGGTCGAGGACAACGACGACCACGCCGAGCTCGTCTCGCGCAGCCTTGAATCCACCTGGACCAGGCTCGAGCTCGAGCGCGAACCGGACGGCGAAAAGGCGCTCAGGCGCCTGTACGAGTTGCGCGAACTGTCCGCCGGCGGCTCCGGAGCCCTTCCCGACCTGATCCTGCTCGACCTTCGCCTGCCGAAAGTCGACGGCCTCGAGGTACTGAGGCGCATCAAGGAAGACGAGGTGCTCCGGCCCATCCCCGTGGTGGTCCTGAGCTCGAGCGACGAGGACGGTGACGTCACCCGGGCTTACGAACGCTTCGCCAATTCCTACGTCGTCAAGCCGCTCGACTTCTCGCGGCTGGGCGCGTTGCTCGACGAGCTCGGCGCCTACTGGCTCGACCTCAACCGGAAACCCCGGCATGCCTGATTCAGGCGCGAACCTTCCCGCTCGCATACTGCTCGTGGAGGATGACGACGACCACGCCGACCTCATGCGTTACGCCTTCGACGAGTCCGGCGGCTACGAACTGGAGCGTTCGACCGGCGTCGCTGCCGCCCGGAAACGCCTCGCTTCGGAAAGCTTCTCCCTTGTCGTATCCGACTATCGCCTTCCCGACGGCGAAGGGCTTTCGCTGATAGACCGGGACCTGGAGGGCGAAGTCCGCTTTCCGGTCCTGATACTGACCAGCCAGGGTTCGGAAGCCGTCGCTGCGGAGGCCATCAAGCTGGGCGCGCTCGACTACCTGGTCAAAAGCCCCGAGACCTTCGCGCGTCTTCCGGAATATGCCCGCATCGCGCTGCGCGCCTGGGGGGCGGAGCGCGAAAGGACCGAAGCCCGCCGCAGGCTGGAAGCCTCGCTCGCGGAGAAGGAAGTGCTGCTCCGCGAGGTGCACCATCGCGTCAAGAACAACTTCCAGGTCGTCTCCAGCCTGCTCTCGCTGCAGGCCGCGCACAACGCGGACGGCCCGGTCCGCGAGGCCCTCGCGGTCTCGGAGCAACGCATCCGGTCCATGGCGCTCATCCACGAAAAGCTCTACGAGGCGGGCGACTTCACCGGCATCGACTTCGCCGAATACGCGGAATCGATGGCGGCGCGCGTTGCGTTGGCACACGACGCGGGAAGCCGCGGCATCGCGGTCAGGCTTCGCCTGGAACGAGAGCGTCTTTCGCTCGACCAAGCCGTCCCGCTGGGGCTCGCGCTTAACGAACTCCTGACCAACGCCTTTACCCACGCTTTCGCCCCGGGTACGGGCGGGACCATCGAGCTCAGTCTTTCGCGCGGAGAGGGGCGCCTCAGGCTGGAGGTGGCGGACGACGGCGCCGGGCTTCCCCGCGGCGTCGACGGCCGGGACGCCGACACGCTCGGCTTCCAGCTGCTCAAGGTGCTGACCCGCCAGGCGGGAGCCACCTATTCGGTGGAGTCCTCACCCGGCGCGGGAACCCGCGTCGTCATCCTCGTTCCGGGCCCCGCCTGAATCCTTCGCCGGATACCCTTCCGCGGACCTCCGCGTCCCCCCGCCGCCGAGGCTGCCGATCCCGCTCATGAAGACGAGGTTCCGCAGGAAGCGGTTGTACATGACGATGCCCTTCAGGTTCTTTCCGAGTATGTTCAGCCGGAGCCGTGCCGTGCCGCGGCGGTACCGCGCGAGCCAGGCGGCGTCCGGTCGCTCGAGCGCGCGGGCCAGTGCTACGGCGCTCGCGTACGCATAGCTCAGGCCTTCGGCGGAGCTCGGGCTGATGAAGCCCGCGGCTTCGCCGATCAGCGCCACCTTCCCCTCGCCAATCCGGATGTCGCGCAACCGGGGGCGGAGCACGAAGCAGGCGTCGATCTTCGTCCTCGCGCCGAGACGGTACCCCTTGCGCCCGACCGCCTCGACCAGGCGCTCGAACTTGCCGCGGGCGTCTTCCTCCCCGCGGAAGGCGCCGCCGAGGATGAGCGCGTCGTCCTTCGGTATGAGCCACGAGTAGAAGTCGGTGAGGGTCCGGTCGAAGAAGACGGCGTAGTGGCGGACCGGATCGAGGCGCACGAACTCGCCCTGCACCGCGAGATATTTCCGGATCGACGCGAAATCCCCGAGCGCCTTGGAGCGGACCCTGGAAAAGGCCCCGTCCGCCCCCACGAGAACGCCGCAGCTGATTTCCTCGACGCCCCCCTTCCCTTCGATTTCCACGACAAGCCCCCGGTCCGCCTCGCGGTGGCCGAGGTAGCGTGCGCCGCTCCGGAAATCGACGCCGCGCGGGAGGAGTTCGAGCAGGTACGCGTCGAAGGCCCCCCGGTCCACGTTGGTATAGTGCCGCTGGTAGCGTCGCTCGCGGCCGGTCTCGAGGTCCACCGAGCGCACGTAGAAGAGTTGAGGATCGGCGACGACCCGCTTCGGTATGCCTATGTCGAAGCGCGCGAGCTGCGCCTGGGCGTCTGGCGCCACCAGGCCGCCGCAACATTTGACGCCCTCAGTCCGCCGGTCGACGAGCAGGACTCGATACCGCCGCGCCGCGAGCCGCGCGAAGGTGGCGCCCGCGGGTCCGGCCCCGACCACGACCATGTCGTAGTCAGTCCCGCGCCCGGCCTCCGCGGTCTCGCTTTCCATGTTCCTTTCCGACATCAGTCCGCCCCTTGATTTCCTGACCGACGAGACAGGGATGAGGCGGTCGCGCAAGCGACCACGACAATCCACTCCGCTCCGAAAGAGGCGCGGAGCGACGCATGGCCGAGCGCTGCCGCTACGAGGGCGCACACGATGAGGCGGTCGCGGGAGCGACCACGATGATCCATTCCGCTCCGAAAGCGGCGCGGAGCGACGCAGGTGCGCCCCGTGATTATCATTCCCACTCGATGGTCGCGGGCGGCTTCGACGAGACGTCGTAGACGACGCGGCCTATCTCGGGCACGCGGTTGGTGATCAGGCTCGATATCTCGAGCAGGTCCTTCCAGGGAAAGGCGAAGGGTTCGGCCGTCATGCCGTCGACGCTCGACACCGCGCGTATGGCCACGGTGCGTCCGTAGCGGCGCTCGTCTCCCGCCACGCCCACCGTGCGCGTCGGCAGTAGCACCGCGAAAGCCTGCCAGATTTCGGAGTAGAGGCCGCGGCATTTGAGCTCGTCGACGAGGATGGCGTCCGCCTCGCGGAGCGCGTCGCAGGCTTCCTTCGTCACCTCGCCGAGCACGCGCACGCCGAGGCCGGGCCCGGGGAAGGGGTGCCGGCCGACCACGTCCTCGCCGAGGCCGAGGAGTCGGCCGAGTTCGCGCACCTCGTCCTTGTAGAGCCGGTCGAGGGGCTCGACGACGAGACCCGCCGCGCGTTTCCTCTCGACCAGCGGGGTGCCGACGTTGTGGTGGCTCTTGATGACGCGGGCCTTGTTCCCCACGCCTTTGCCGCTTTCGATGAGGTCGGTGTAGAGCGTGCCCTGGGCGAGGAGCGCGTCCTCCAAAGCGAGGCGCGCCACCTCGCGCTCCTGCACGCGGATGAAGACGTCGCCGATAGCCTTGCGCTTGGCCTCCGGCTCCTCGAGCCCGGCGAGCGCGGCGAAGAATTCGCGCGAAGCGTCCACGATGTGAAGGTGCTTCGCGCCGAGCTTCCCCAGGATGAGCCGGACCGCTTCCGTCTCGCCCTTGCGCATGAGGCCCGTGTCGACGTAGAGCAGGTGGACCTTCTCCGGGTCGAGCGAGCGGAGGAGCAGGGCGCCCGCCACCGTCGAGTCTACTCCGCCAGAAATCAGGAGCAGCACAGGCTTTGGCCCCACGCGGGCGCGGAGCCTTTCCCCTTCGTCCGCGAGGAAGGCTTCCATGGTCCATTCGGGTTTCGCGCCGCAAATGCGAAGGACGAAATTGGAGATGAGCTCCAGCCCTTTTTCGCAGTGGCTGACCTCGGGGTGGAACTGGACGCCCCGGAGCGGCAGCTCGCGGTGGCGCACGGCGGCGGGTATCCCGTTGCCCGAGACGGCGAGAATCTCGAAACCGGGGGCGCATTCGTCGACCGAGTCGCCGTGGCTCATCCAGCTCGAGAAAGTCTCGCCCACCCCCGCGAAAAGCGGGTCGTCAGAAACCACGCGCACAGCCTGGCGGCCGTACTCGCGGTCGGGCAGGCGCCGCACCTTCCCCCCGAACTCGAGGGTCATGCGCTGCATGCCATAGCACACGCCGAGCACGGGGAGCCCCAGGCGCCACACGCGCGGGTCGGGAGCCGGCGCTCCCTCCTCGTAGACGGACCAGGGCGAGCCGGAAAGGATGACGCCCTTGACGCCCCGGAGCCGAGCCTCGTCGAGGACCGCGTCGCCGGGGACTATCTCCGCGTAAACGCCGGCCTGTCGCGCGCGGCGGCCGATCAGCTGGGTGTACTGGCTGCCGAAATCGAGGATCAGGATCGAATCCACGGGCTCTCCCTGACTATGGTCTGCTGGCGGTCGGAACCCACGGACACCATGGTGACCGGCGTCTCGGTGAACTCCTCGATGAAGGCGACGTAGTCGCGGGCGAGGCGGGGGAGCTCCTCCCAGGTCCGTGCCGCGCCGAGAGGCTCCTTCCAGCCCGAGAAGGAGCGGAGCACGGGCTCCGCCTCGGCGAGGTCGCGCATCGAGGCCGGGAAGGTCTCGACGATGCGGCCGCGGACACGGTAGGCGACACAGGCCTTGAACTCCTCGAGGCCGTCATAGACGTCGAGGTGGGTCAGGACGAGACCGTCGATCGAGTTGGCCGCGCACGCGTAGCGGAGCGCGACGAGGTCGAGGTAGCCGCAGCGGCGCGGGCGCCCCGTGGTGACGCCATACTCGTTGCCGGTCTCGCGCACGAAGCGGTCCAGCTCGCCCTGGCTCTCCGCGTCGAATTCCGTGGGGAAGGGGCCGTTGCCGACCCGGGTCGAGTAGGCCTTGAACACGCCGAGCACCTTGTCCACGGCGCGCGGCCCGATGCCGCCCTGCGTGGCCACGCCGCCCGCGCTCGAGGTTCCGCTCGAAACGTAGGGGTAGGTTCCCGCGTCTATGTCGAGGAGCGCGCCCTGCGCCCCCTCGAAGAGGGTCCACGAGTTGCGGTGCGACCTCAGGTGGTCCACGAGGTCCACGGCCATGGGAAGGAGCTTCGGCGCCCACTCTGATGCGAAGGCGCGGTCCTCGCTCTCGAGGGCTTCCAGGCGCTCCGGATCCGCCAGGTCGGCCACGCGGAGCCCGTCGCGGCTCGCCTTGAGGCTATACGCCACGCCGATGCCGCGCCCCGTCGTGCCGATGGGCTTGCGGCGCGCGGCGTCGTGGGCCTTGTCGAGCTCCCGATAGCGCGGCAGCACCAGGTGGGCGCGGTCGGAGACCAGCACCCTGCCCTTCCAGTCGATGCCCCGCGACTCGAGCATGGACAGCTCCTCGAAAAGGGCCACCGGATCGATGACCATGCCCGAGCCGAGCACCACCACCTTGTCCCCGTAGAGGATGCCTGAGGGCACCAGGTGGAGCGCGTACTTCTCCGAGCCGTGGACTATGGTATGGCCCGCGTTTGCGCCTCCGGAGAAGCGGACTATGAGTCCCGCCTCGCGCGCCAGATAGTCGACGATCTTCCCCTTGCCCTCGTCGCCCCACTGGGCGCCGATAACGACGACGTTCATGCTGCATCCTCCCCGTCAGAGCGGGCGGCCGTAGTTGGGAGCCTCCTGCGTGATGGCCACGTCGTGCGCGTGGCTCTCGCGGAGGCCCGAGTTGGTGATGCGGACGAAGCGGCGGTAGCGCCTGAGCTCCCCGAGGTCGCGGCAGCCGCAGTAGCCCATGCCCTTGCGGAGCCCGGCCACCAGCTGGTGGACGAATGAAGCGAGTTCGCCCTTGTAGGGCACGCGGCCTTCGACGCCCTCCGGCACCGGGCTCTCGTCCTTGCCGATGCCGTAGCGGTCGCCGGAACCTGCCTTGAGCGCGCCCATGGAACCCATGCCGCGATACTCCTTGTACATGCGGCCTTCCCAGAGGACCTCGCGGCCCGGGCTCTCCCGAAGGCCCGCGAACAGGTTCCCGAGCATGATGGCGCCGGCTCCGGCCGCTATCGCCTTGACCAGGTCGCCCGAGTACTTGACGCCGCCGTCCGCGACGACCGGTATCCCCGATTTGGCCGCTTCCTCGGCGCAGCGGAGCACCGCCGTGAACTGCGGCACGCCGACGCCCGCCACGACGCGCGTGGTGCAGATGGAACCCGGGCCGACGCCCACCTTGACCGCGTCCGCGCCGGCTTCGACCAGGCGCCGTGTCCCTTCCTTTGTGGCCACGTTGCCGCCGATCACCGCCACCTCGGGCCAGGCTTTCCGGATGGCGGCCACCGCCTCGACCACGTTGCGCGAGTCGCCGTGCGCCGTGTCGAGCACCACGAAGTCGACGCGGGCTTCCTTGAGGAGCGGCATGCGGACCGCGTAGTCCTGGGGGCTGACCGCGGCGCCGGCCACGAGGCGGCCCGATCCGTCGAGGGCCGCGTTCGGGTACTTCTCGTGCTTCTCCATGTCCTTGACCGTGACGAGGCCACCGAGGCGGCCGGCGGCGTCGACGATGGGCAGCTTTTCGATGCGGTGCTCGTCGAACTTCGCGCGCGCCGATTCGGGCGTCGGCTCTCCGCGTACCACCACGGGATCCCGCGTCATGGCGTCCGACACCAGGGCATCGTCGTCGCGGCGGAAGCGCAGGTCGCGCGAGGTGATGATGCCGACCACCCTTCCATCGCCGTCCAGCACGGGCAGGCCCGACACGCCGCGCTTTTCCATGATGACGCGGACCTCCCGGAGGGTGCGGTCCGCCTCGACGGTCACCGGATCCTCGATGATCCAGTTGATCCAGCGCTTGACCGCGGCCACCTGGGCGGCCTGCTCCTGGGGCGAGAGGTTGCGGTGGATGACGCCGGCGCCGCCCTGAAGCGCGAGCGCGATGGCCAGCCGCTCCTCGGTGACGGTGTCCATGGCCGCGCTCACGAGCGGGATGCGCAACTCGACCCCGCGCGCGAGGCGCGAGCGGGTGTCGCACTCCCGCGGCAGCACCTCGGACCATCCCGGCTCGAGCAGGATGTCGTCGTACGAATAGGTTTCCTCGATCGTCCCGGGCATGGCCCCTCCCCTCCGCTTTCCGTATCGTCCGAAGACCGCGCCGCGCGGCCCCGACGGGACTGCGGCGGGCCGGAAATGCCGCCCTTTCAGTCCGTCTTCGCCCCGTCCCCGGAGCTCCGCCCGCCGCCCGAGGCTCCGGCGCGCGCCGTCAAGGCCTCCATGCCGCCCTTCCAGCGTTCCGCCAGAGCCCGGTATTTCGCGCCGAGCCGGGCCGCCTTCTCCGCGGCACGCCCGCGGTACAGCTCAGGCTTCTCGAAGAAGCCGGCCGGGTCTTCGTGCCCGAGCTCGCGGAGCTTTCCGTGGACCGCGTCCCTGAGCTCCGGATGCCGATCCAGCGCGGCGGCGAGCGGTACGCCGGAAGCCTCCGCCTCGAGGGTGAGCTGCCTCACCGCTTCGTGCGCGTCCGCCACGCCGGCTTCCGCGAGCAGGATGTAGGTCGGCTCGGCCAGCACCAGCCCTGCGCCGGACGCGAGGTTGGCCGCCATGCGCGCCCGGTCGACCTTGAGGCCCCGGAGGACTTTCAGCATGCGGTTCGCTGCCGCGCAGAGCCCCGCGACGAACTCGACGACGAAGCGCTCGCTCGCGGAGTTGGTCAGGTCGCGCTGGTGCTCGGAAACCTGGTCCATGAAGAAGGTCATGGAGCGCGGGAAGAAGGCCTTCCAGAGGCTCTTCACGTGCTCGGAGTTCCAGGGATTCCGCTTTTGCGGCATGGTTGACGAGCCGACCTGCGCCGAGCCGAAGGACTCGCGCACCTCGTCGATTTCCTCGCGCTGCAGGTGGCGGAGGTCGTCGGCCAGGTTGGCAATAACGCCGAAGGCGACGTCCAGCTCGAGAAGCAGGCGGAGGGCGTGCTCGGGTTCCACCAGCTGGGTGGAATGCTCGGAGGGCTCGAGACCGAGGCGGGAAAGGCAGGCGCGCTCGATCTCCTCGGGGTCGGCGTAGCTCATGGCGAGCGCGTTGTACGAGCCCGTGGCGCCCGCCAGCTTGCCGCGCAGGTCCTTTGCCAGGTCTTCGAGGCGGGGCAGGCACTTTCCGAGCCGGGCGGCATACTCTGCCATCGCGAAGCCGAAGGTGATCGGCACCGCGTGGCGGCCGTGCGTCCGCCCCACCTGCGGCGTCTCCGCCTCCTCGACTGCGAGGCGAGCGAGCTCGTCGAGCACCGAGGCGAGGAGCGGCAGCACCACCTCGAGCGTGGCGTCGCGCAGGGTCAGGGCCCGAGCGGTGTCGAGGATGTCGACGCTGGTGGCGCCGAGGTGCACGAGGGGCGACAGCTCCTCCGGCACCTTGCGCTTGAGCACGTTTACGAGGGCGCGCACGTTGTGGCGGGTCTTTTCTTCCTCGAGGGCCACCTCGGCGCCGTCTGTCGCGGCGGCGATCGATTCGAGCCGCGCGAAGAGCGCGGGGTCGGCGCGGCCGCGGGCCTCGAGGTGGGTCTCGAGCAGGGCCACCTCGACGCGCGCCTGCGCGCGCACCTGGGCTTCCTCCGAGAGGCGGTCGGCCAGGGCGTCGAAAAGCGCGGCGTTGGCTTCCCAATAGCGGTGGTCGAGCGGCGAGAGGTTGCGGAAGATGTCGCGGGAGTGCATGTCCCATGATGCCGGAAGCCCGCGAGGGTTGGCAAGGGGTCGGCGACGTCACCGGATCCTTTCTCGCTCCGGCCAGGCGCGGGCCATCGGCGGCCGTCGCTCTGCCTCCCCAATCCGTCGCGGGGCCTCCGGCCGCCCTGCGATACCGGGCGGGTTCCTGTTTCCAAGCGGGCCACGGGGGACTATATTGGAACAGGGTCGCCGCCTCGCCGCGCCGGCCCGGCCGCGCGGGCCGCGGCCGCCAGAAGAGCATGCCGAAACGGAGCCGATCCATGAAAGCCCACGCCATCAGCGATCACGTCCACGTCCTCCACGCGGACATCGAGACCGACGACCTCTTCGAGGGCATCTGGCCCATCCCCCACGGCGTCTCGCTCAACTGCTACGTCGTCAAGGGCGAGAAGACCGCCCTCGTCGACCTCGTGCGCGACTGGAGCGAGGCCCCGACCCGCCTCGAGGAGGAGCTCGCCTCCGTCGGCGTCAAATGGGGCGACATCGACTACCTGATCCTCAACCACATGGAGCCCGACCATACGGGCTGGCTCGCCGAATTCCGCGCCCTCAACCCCAAGGCCGAGATCCTCGCCACGGCCAAGGGCCTCGAGCTCGTCAAGAGCTTCTACAAGATCGAGGAAGGGCTCCGCGCGGTTAAGTCCGGCGACACCCTCGACCTCGGGGCCGGCATGGTCCTCTCCTTCCACGAGATCCCGAACGTGCACTGGCCCGAGACCATGGCCACCTTCGAGCCCGTTTCCGGCACCCTCTTCGCGTGCGACGCCTTCGGCGGCTTCGGCCGGCTCGGCGACCGCGTCTTCGACGACCAGTTCTCCGCCGAGGAGCACGCCTTCTACGAGAAGGAGAGCCTCCGCTACTACGCCAACATCGTCTCGAGCTTCAGCCTCTTCGTGAAGCGCGCCGTCCAGAAGCTCGAAGGCCTCGACATCAAGGTAGTCGCCCCGAGCCACGGCATCGTCTGGCGCAAGGAGCCCATGAAGATCGTCGACCGCTACCTCCGCTACGCCGCCTACCTCGACGGCCCGCGCGAGAAGGAGATCTGCGTGGTCTACGGCTCGATGTACGGCAACACCGAGAAGGGCCTGCGCGCCGTGCTCGACGGCATCGGGGACGAGGGCGTCCCGTACTGCGTCCACCGCGTCCCCAACGAGGATGTGTCCTTCGCGCTTGCCGACGCCTGGAAGAGCGAGGGCATCGTGGTCGCCATGCCCACCTACGAGTACAAGATGTTCCCGCCCATGGCCTGGGCCCTCGACATTTTCGAACGCAAGCACGTCTGGGGCCGCAAGGCCCTCCGCATCGGCAGCTGGGGCTGGGTCGGCGGTGCGAAGAAGGAGTACGACGAGCTCGTCGCGCCCCTCAAATGGGACTGCATCGAGCCCGTCGAGTGGGCCGGCTCCCCCGGTCCCGAGACCCTCGAGAACCTGCGCGAGGCCGGCCGCTTCCTGGCCCGCGAGATCAAGGGCACGAACGCCTGAATCCTGTCCGGGAGGGGAACCGGCGGTTCCCCTCCCGGACCCACCCTTCCCCAAGAGGCCGGGTGAGACACTTGAAGCGTTTCACCCGGCCTTATTCGCGATTCCTCAAAACGCTGCCGCGTTTCTGCGTAATTGCCGCATCGAGGCGTATCGGAACAGGCTCGATGGCCCGTTCAGGTACGATTTCTCAGAACCGCCCGAGGTCCTTGTCGCCGCGGCCGGACAGGTTGATGATCGCGAGCCGCCCTGAGCCCGCGAGGCGCTTCTCCGCCAGCGCCACCGCGTGCGCGCTCTCGATGGCCGGAATGATGCCCTCGAGCCGCGACAGCTTGCGGAAGGCCGCCACCGCCTCGTCATCCATCACGGGTTCGTACCGCACCCGGCCCGCGTCCTTGAGCATTGCGTGCTCAGGGCCTATGCCGGGGTAGTCGAGCCCTGCCGAGATCGAGTAGGCGTCCACGGGGTTCCCGGAATCGTCCACCAGGCAGTAGGAGTACGAGCCCTGGAACACGGTCGGCTTGCCGCGCGTCAGCGTGGCCGCCGTGCGCAGGCCCGCCACGTCCGTGCCGCCGCCTTCCGCCCCGAAGAGCTCGACGCCCTCGTCGTCGAGGAAGGCGGAAAAGAGGCCGATGGCGTTCGAGCCGCCGCCGGCGCAGGCGAAGCAGGCGTCGGGCAGCCTGCCTTCCTTTTCGAGGATCTGGCGCCGCGCTTCCTCCCCGATGACGGACTGGAAGCGCCGCACGATGGAGGGGTACGGGTGCGGGCCTACCGCCGAGCCGAGACAGTAGAAGACGTCCGGGTGTCCGATGTAGTGGCTGAGGGCCGCGTCCACCGCGTCCTTGAGGGTGCCCGTGCCCGCGTCGGTGGTCACGACCTCCGCGCCGAGCAGCTTCATGCGCTCCACGTTCGGGGCCTGGCGCCGGGCGTCCTCGCTGCCCATGAACACGGTGCACTCGAGGCCGAAGAGGGCGGCCACGGTAGCGGTCGCGACGCCGTGCTGGCCGGCGCCGGTCTCCGCGATGAGCTTCCGCGCGCCCATGCGGCGCGCGAGCAGGCCCTGCCCGAGCGTGTTGTTGATCTTGTGGGCGCCGGTGTGGTTCAGGTCCTCGCGCTTCAGGTACACGGTCGCTCCGATTTCGGCCGAGAGCCTGCGGGCGAGGTAGAGCGGGCTTTCGCGCCCGACGTAGTCGCGGAGCAACGAGCGGTACTCGGCCATGAAAGCCGGGTCGGCCAGGGCCGCCTCGAATTCGCGGGCCAAGTCGAGCAGCTTTGGGGCCAGGACTTCCGGGACGAAGGCGCCGCCGTAGGCGCCGAAATAGCCGGAACGGAGGGCGGATTCTGCTTCGAGTGAACGCATGGATGTCTCCTTTTTTCCCGCGTTGGCGCGGGGCAAGTTCGTGAGGCGGTTTTGAGGGACTGTAAACTGGGGTTTTTGCGGGTAGCGGCTCAGCGGCGCCAGAGCAGGACGCCGGGAATGCGGAAGAAGCGCAGGTCGCGATGGTTCATGCACGGCACCATACCGGACGCGTCGCGTTACTGTCAATAGATACTTCCGCGAAACTTCTCATTTTCTCGCGCTTGCCCGACGCGCGCCGGATGTGTGTCACGAAGCTTCCGGGTATCCTCCGCCGCCGCGGCGGTGTCACGAAGCTTTCGGGTCCCCCCGCCACCGCGGCGGTGTCACGAAGCTTCCGGGTCCCCTCGCCACCGCGGCGGTGTCACGAAGCTTCCGGGCTCCCTCGCCACCGCGCTGGTGTCACGAAGCTTCCGGGTCCCCTCGCCACCGCGGCGCAGGGCTTTCCGGACGGGGAAGTGGCGAAGCGGGCTTGGGGGAAGCGTCCTGAAGGGCTCTTTTTCAGACCAAATCGGCGTAGCGCGCTTCGGAACCCTGCGCCCCCAGCGCCTCCAGGAGCGACTCGGGCGCGATGACGATCTGCAGGCCGCGCGCGCCTCCGCTCACGGAGATGCGATCGTGGAGCTGGGCCGCCTCCTCCACGAACACCGGTAGCGGCTTCTTCGTGGCCAGCGGCGAGCAGCCGCCCCGGACGTAGCCTGTCGCGCCGAGGAGCTCCTTGAGCGGCAGGAGCTCGACGGCCTTCTCCCCCGAGGCCTTTGCCGCCTTGCGGAGGTCGAGTTCCTCCCCGCCGGGCACAACGCAAAGAAAGACGCCCGCGCGCTCTCCGCGCAGGGCGAGGGTCTTGTATACCCGTTCGAGGTCTTGGCCGGTCTTTGCGGCCACAGCAGCCGCAGAGAGGTCCTCCTCGTCCACGTCATATGAGAGGAGCTCGAAGGCCGCGCCCCGGGACTCGAGAAAGCGGACCGCGTTGGTCTTCATGGCTTCAGCATGCGCCCTTCCCGGTCAGGACCCGACCCGCGCCGCGCGTCGGGCGATGCCCAGCGCGCGGAGAGCGCGCCGCACAGCCTTCGCCATGGGCGGCGGCCCCGAAACGAACCAGCGGGTCGCGGGATCGGCGAGGAAGGCTCCCGAAAGTCGCGCGAGCGACTCCGCGTCGGGTCGCCCGCGCTCCCCGTCCCAGAGCGGATCATGCGTCAGCGCGGCCTTCCAGGAAAAGCCGGGAAAGGTTCTCGCGTACGCGCCGAAGTCCCGGGAGGGCCCGAGTTCCTCGCGTGTTTTCGCCCACCAGAGCAACAAGGTCGGTCGAGCGGCATCGGCCCAGGCCAGATGCTCGAGCAGGCCCAGGAACGCGGCGATGCCAAAGCCTCCCGCCACCAGGACGAGGGGACCGCCCGGATCCCGCGAACCCAGCCAGGTCGGACCGAAGGGCGCGCCGACCAACGCCGCGCAGTCCGGATCCAGGCCCGACTCGACGGCGGCAACGAAGCGGAGCGTCCAATCGTCCACGGCCTTGACCAGGAACTCCATCCGGCCGCGCTCGTACGGAGGCGAGACTACGGGAAACGCGCGAGCCCCGCGCGGAGCCGACGGGGCCACGAGCGCGAGCATCGCGGACTGACCCGGCGCCCAAGCCGGGAACTCGCCCTCGACCGGCCGCAGCGAAAGGCGCGCGGTGCGGGGTCCCTCCATGAGCGCCCGCGATACGACGCATGGAACGCGGGCGGCAACGGAGAGCACCAAGGACAACATCAGCGCCTCGGGCGGAACATGCGATAGTTTATGAAGGGGAACAGGTTGTTGCGCTTCTCGAGGCGGGTTATCCACTCGGTCCCGACCTGGTTGGCGCAGAGCATCTCGTAGATGCGATTGAAATTGGTAACCGCGTCCTCGACCTGCTTGCGGGCGAAGGAGCTCGACTTGCCGGCGCGCATGAGCAAGGCCCAGTCGGAGCACTGCGCCAGGAGAGTCTCGCGGGCGGCCTGGTTGAGCACGCGCTCCTTGAGGCCCGACTCGTTCGGGAAGCGCTCCGCCAGCTCGGCCATGCGCTCGGCCACCTTGATGGCGTGGCGGTAGATCCAGTCGTTGGAGCCGTTGAGCCAGACGTCCGCGTAGCCGCCGTCGCCCCAGGACGAGAACTCGGGCACCGATTCCTGCGAATCGGGGTGGAGCTTCAGGTATTCCTCGAGCGTGACGAATGAGAGCTTCTTGCCGTCATTGGCGCGACGGAACAGGGCCTCAAGCCAGAGCGGTCCTTCGAACCACCAGTGGCCGAAAAGCTCCGCGTCATAGGGGCAGACCATCAGCGGCGGACGGTCCAGATGGGGGCCCGCGGCCTCCGCTTGGGCGGAGCGGTCGCGAAGGAAGGCCTCCGCGTGCTCGAAGGCGCGGGTATACGCGGCACTCGGGTCGTAGGGCCGCTTCTGGTCTGTCTTTCCCGTCACCGCCCAGTACTTGAAACCGGTGAAAATTCGGGTGCGGTCCTCTTCGATGAAGGGAGCGACGTAGTCCAGTCCCAGGTCGAAGCCGATGTCGCGGTAGAAATCGCGGTAAACGCTGTCCGCGGGGTAGCCCGAGTTCTCTGACCAGACTGCGTCGGTGGAGTCCACGTCGCGGATGAAGAACGAAAGTCCGTTCGCAGAGCGCGTCGGCGCGTAGGAGCCGCGCTCCGGCACCGGATCGCCGAGCAGGGCGCCCCGCGTCGAGACGACGGTGAACTGGAGGTTGTTGGCCTTCAGCACGTCCTCCGCGCCGGGATACCAGCCGAGCTGGGGCATCCAGAAGCCCGCGGGCAGCTTGCCGAAGGCCGCGCGGTGTCCGGCCACCGCCGTCTCGACCTGGGCGGGCACCACTTGGCCCACGTCGCGGAAGATGGGCAGGAAGGCGTGGGTGGCGCCGCTCGTCATGATGTCGATACGGCCCTTCTTGTAATAGAAGTCGAAGGCCGCCACAAGGTCGCGGCCATAAAGGCCGACGAAGTCGTCGCGGTCCATGCGATAGAGGTTTTCGTAGAGGCGGGCAAGGTTGTGGAAGGTCGGCTCGCCCGCGGTGCGCTCGAGCTCCCGGCGCGAAAGCTCGAGCTGCTGGTCTAGAAATCCGACGTAGCGTTCCTTGAGGAGCTCGTCCCCGAGCATGGCTATGAGGGTCGGCGAGAGCACGAGGGTGAAGCGGTACGGAACCGCGTCGGCCTCGAGCCTGCGCATGAGCCTCAATAGGGGCAGATAGGTCTCGCTCATGGCTTCGAAGAGCCAGCGCTCCTCGAGGAAGCGCGGATAATCGGGCTGCCTGACAAAGGGTAGGTGGGCGTTGAGCACCAGGGCGATGTAGCCGCTCCGGTCCGCGTTCATCGTGATTCACCTCCGCCGAGTATGCGCGACGGATGCCGCTCGTCCTCGGGCTCAATGCGCAGGCCTTGGATACCCGAAAGCCGCAGCAGCTCGGCGGTCCTCGCCTCGAGCCCGGAAAGGGGCTTGGAGAGGGAGGCTCGGGGGGTCCTGACCGCGTTCGACCTGGCGAGCGCCTTCTGCCGGCCGCCGAGACGCACGCAGATGTCGATGCGGTAGCGCGAATCCTGGTCCGGCAGGTTGAGGTACCACTGGACGTCCTCGTCACCCACCGCGATGTCGAAGTGGTCTGACGACGAACCTTCTCCACGCGGCTCCTCGACCACGCGGAGGAAGTAGCCCGAGAAGTCAGGGTCGCCTTCGAAACGGTCTCGGTCCTCGTCCTTTATGTCCCAGTAGGCAAAGGCCCAAGCGGGATCGCGAACCAGCACCTTGATGGCGGTTTCGTTGTAGCGACGCTCGATGCAGGGCGCCGCGTCGAGCGATGCGTCGAAGTCGTCGAGTTCGGACCCCGAGTACTTCTTCTCTTCGACGTGGACGGGAGCGTCCCGATCCACGCGGCGATCCTCGTGGTCTTCCTCGAAGGCCTCGACGAGGGTCTCCTGGACCACGGGCCGCTCCAGCCCCGGCGGCAGGTCGAGACCCATCTTCTCGGCGAGCGCGTAGAGCGCTTCCATCGAAAGGTCGTTCAGCTTGTCGGCGTTCACGGGCGCATAGTGGCCGATCGCCCGGAGGGGTGTCAAGTCGAGTGCGCCCGAGCCCTCCCGAGGGCTCAGGCCTGGTCCGTCTTCGTACCTTCGGCGCCGGGGCTCCGGGGAGTCCGGCGCCGGCGGCGGCGGCGCTTCGCGGCGGTTCCGCCGGAGCGGTCCGGGGCGGCCGCGTCCTCATCGAAGGGCGTTGGCCTCGAGGCGCGGACCTTCCCGGGCGCGCTTCCGCGCCCCTCGTCGGCGGGCTTCGGAGCCGAAGCCCGGGAAGCGGCCTCGACGGCCGTGTCGGCGGCCTGCCCTTCGTCGGCCGAGCGGCCACTCTTCCGCCGGCGCCTGGAACGCTTCCGCTTCTGGTGCGGAGCCGACTCGGGGGCCTTGTAGACGAGCCGCACCGCGGCTTCGAGCTCGACGCGCGGCATAACGAGGGGTTCGAGCAGGGCGCGGGCGGCCGCCACGGCAGCCCTCCAGGACTCGTTCGGGTCGGAATGGACGGGCGGGGAACAGACAGCTTCGACGTCGGCCCTGACCACGTAGGAAAGCAGTCGTGAGAGCGTTTTGTCGCGCGTTTCGTTCACGGTTTCATCCAGCTCGGCGAGCGCCTTCCCGAACGAGGCCTTGAATGCCGGTTCCGAGTCGCAACGAGCGGCGAGGGCGGGCATGAAGCGCGGCAAGAGCTTGAAGCGCGCGAGTCCCTCGAAGATGGAAGCGGCGCGCCCGGAGCCGAGCACCTTCGCCAGCTCCTCGGACAATCGCGAACTGGACGCTTCCGAAAGCAGTCGGGCGTCGCGTCTCATGGCCATCGCGAGGGCGAGCGGTATCCTGCACCCGGTGGTGGCGGAGTACTTTACGGCGCGGAACATGCGCACCGGATCTTCCCGGAAGATGGTGGCGAGAGGAATGACCGGCTTGATCCGCTTCGCCATGACATCCTTGAAACCGCCCACATAGTCGACAAGGAGTTGTCCGATCGGATCGTAGTAGAGGGCGTTCATGGTGAAGTCGCGCCGGAGCGCGTCCTCGTCTATGGTGCCGTAGGTATTGCCCACCGTGCCGTCCTTGATGGACCGGAAGGTGGAAACCTCGTAGATGTGGGGACCGGCGTAGACGTGGACCAGGCGGAAGCGGCGCCCGATGACGCGGGAGTTGTGGAAGATCCGCCTGATTCGGGGCGGCTGGGCGTCCGTGACGATGTCGAAATCCTTCGGATGCCGGCCGAGCAGGAGGTCGCGCACGGCGCCGCCGACGATGTAGGCATCATGTCCGGAGGCCCTGAGGCGCTCGACGATACGGAATGCGTCCGGGTCGATGTCCCTTGAATCGATCCGGTGCTCGCGCTCCTCGTAGACCAGAGCCTTCCTGACCGGCTTCCCCTCGGAATCCTTGCTGTAGCGTGTGAGCACGCGAACCTCTGTGTCGGGAGCCTCCGCCCGGGCGGGCGGGTCGTCTCCTCATGGATCTTGATTTGGCGAAAACGGGCGTGTCCGCGAAGCGACATCGTGCGTCGACTCGCGGGCGGGTCCGGGACACGGGATCCACCCGGCCACGCGGGCCCCGGCTCCCTTCCCTCGCGGATCTCCCGCTCCCGGATTATGGCCGCCCGGGGACGGCTCGGTCAAGCCTGCGCGTCCTTCCGGCGGCCGGGAACCGGCAAATCAAGCGCGCGCGGCCTTCCGGGCCTCGGGAACGGCTCTCTCGAGCCAGGCGGCCAGATCGTCCATCACCTCGCCCCGGTTGGTCTCGTTGAGCATCTCGTGACGCCCTTCCGGGTATACCTTCGTCGTCACATCCCGCAATCCCGCGGCGCGGTACGCGGCTTCGAGGGCGACGACACCGCCGACGGCGGCGCCTACCGGATCCCGCGAGCCCGCGAAAACAAGGACCGGAAGGTCTTTCGGGACTCGATCGATCGTCTCGCGCCTGGCGATGAAGGCGCTGCCCTCGCTCATGTCGCGGAAGAAGTCCCAGGTGCAGGTGAAACCGCACTCGGGATCTGCGTTGTAGGCGTCGACCATCGCGGCGTCCCGGGAAAGCCAGTCGTTTCTGGTGCGGACCGGCTCGAAGGCCTTTGCGTAGCCGCCGAGCGTGATCGAGTCCGCGAACTTCGCGATGCCGCGGCCGCCCTGGAGCAGCCTTCCCAGCCCCACGACCACGCCGCTCGCGGCGGCCAGGACCGGCGACAAGGCGATGATGCCCGAAAGGGCGCAAGCGGCAAGCCCTTCGCCGTGAAGGGCGATGTAGGCGCGCGCCAGGCTCGAGCCCATGGAATGCCCCAGCAACGCCACGGGAAGCCCCGGCCAGGTCCGTTCGGCGAAGAGCCTGAACGCGTGCAGGTCCTCGATCACGCGGAAGAAGCCCTTCGAGGCGGCGAACCAGCCCCGGCCGCCGGAGGACGGCGCGGTTCGGCCGTGGCCGCGATGGTCGGGAACGACGAGGACCCAACCATCCCCGCAGAGGCGGGCGGCGAGCGGCGCGTAGCGGCCGGAATGCTCCGCGACCCCGTGCGCGACCAGCAGGACTCCCCGGGCCTTCGATTCCGGCTCGAAACGCCTCGCGAAGACCTCGACGCCATCGTCCATCCGCACGGTGAAATCGCCTTGCTTCATCGTTTTCCCCCTTCGCGTTCCGAGTATAGCACCCGGCATCGGGCGCCGCGACGATTTCCGCTCAAGTCCGGCGCGGGACCTGCCGATAAGAAAGCATGGAGGTCTACCCGGAGCCCGGGTCGGCCGGAGGAGGAGCCTGGGGAGGGAAGGCACGCGAACCCGTTTTCCGACCGGACGCGGACCGGTGACCAACCGCGCGCGGGGCATGGACGTCCCGTGAACGTACCACACGGAGGAATCGTATGATCATCAACCACAATCTGAGCGCCATGTACGCCGACCGCCAGCTGCGCGTGAACGGCCTGTACCTCGACAAGAACATGGAGAAGCTCTCGTCCGGCATGCGCATCAACCGCGCCGGCGATGACGCTTCCGGCCTTGCCGTTTCCGAGAAGATGCGCTCGCAGATCCGGGGCTTGAACCAGGCCTCGAAGAACGCGGCCAACGGCATCAGCTTCATCCAGACCACGGAAGGCTTCCTCCAGGAGTCGCAGGACATCCTCCAGCGCCTCCGCGAGCTGGCCGTACAGGCGTCCAACGGCGTCTACACCGCCGAGGACCGCATGCAGATCCAGGTCGAGGTGAGCCAGCTGGTCGACGAGATCGACCGCATCGCCAGCCACGCCCAGTTCAACGGCATGAACCTCCTGACCGGCCGCTTCGCCCGCGAGGGAACCGAGAACATCGTCACCGCTTCCATGTGGTTCCACATCGGCGCCAACATGGACCAGCGCGAGCGCGTGTTCATCGGCACCATGACCTCGAAGGGCCTCGGCGTCCGCCAGGTCGCCGACGAGTCCATCGTCACCCTCGAGGACCCCGACGGCGCGAACCGCACCATCGGCGTCGTCGACGAGGCGCTCAAGAAGATAAACAAGCAGCGCGCCGACCTCGGCGCCTACCAGAACCGCCTCGAGCACGCG
>JAFGNN010000042.1 GCA_016926955.1 Spirochaetales bacterium
GGGGTGGAGGACTCCACGTGCTGGACCCCGAGACGGGCGCCACTCGCTCCTACCGCGCGACCAAGGCCCTCGGCGCCCTTCCCCACGACGTCGTGTATTCCATCCTGGAGGACGCGTCGGGAGAACTGTGGATCGGAACCAACGGCGGAGGCATCGCGCGCATTGACCGCACCCGCCGTTCCTTCAGCGCCTGGGCCGCGAACCCCTCCGATCCGGCCGCCCTGCCCGACGGGAAGGTCCTTTCCATCCATGTCGACTCGCGACGCTGGCTCTGGGTCTCGATCTACGGGAACGGCGTCCACGCGCTGGCGCCGGGAGCCTCCGCCTGGCGGCACTACCGCCACGACCCCGGGGACCCGGCGAGCCTGGCCGACGACACCTGCAACCTGATTTACGAGGACGGCGGCGGCAGGATCTGGATCGCGACGAACCAGGGCCTTTCGCGCCTCGTCGACCGCGAGAGCGGGCTCTTCGACAACCTCAAGTCCCCGACGGACGGCTCTGACGGCCTCTCCGACAGCATCGTCTACGCGGTGCTCGAGGACGGGAGCGGCGGCTACTGGATCGGCACCTACCTGCGCGGCCTCGACCGCTGGAACCCGCTGACGGGAACCTTCGAGCACTACGCCTACGATCCCGACGACCCCGGATCGATTCCCGACAACCTGGTGAACGCGCTCGCCTACGACGCGAAGGGCCGGCTCTGGGTCGGTACCAACAACGGCCTGGCTCGCTTCGAGGACGGCCGCTTCATCCGTTACGCGCACTCGGTGGACGATCCCTCGGGCATCTCCAACAACTCGATCCAGCGCCTGCTGCTCGATTCCCGCGACAGGCTCTGGATCACGACGCGCGGCGGCGGCCTCATGCGCTACGAAGAGGATGAGGACCGCTTCACGCACTACATGCGCAAGGAAGGCCTGCCGAACAACATCGTCTATTCGGTGCTCGAGGACCGTTCGGGCGACCTCTGGATAGTCACGCAGACCGGCATCGCCCTTTACGACCGGGAAACCGCCTCGATCAAGCCGGTCACGCTCTACAAGGAACTCGAGAACCAGAACTTCAACGCGGGCGCGGCCGTCGGCCCCGACGGCGAGCTCTATTTCGGCTCCGTCGGCCTCGTGACCCGCTTCGATCCTTCGCGATACGAGAAGAACACCCACATCCCGCCCGTATACGTGACCGGCCTCGAGGCGGCCAACCGCCAGCGGCTCGGCGCTCCGTCCTCGTCGGTACCGCGCGACGATCCGATCAGGCTGGCGCACTGGGAGAACTCGGTTTCCTTCACCTTCGCGGCCTTGGATTTCCGCGACCCCCAGTCCAACCGCTTCGCGTACAAGCTCGAAGGCTTCGACGACGGGTGGGTGCAGGCGGGCGGGCGCCCCTTCGCCACCTATACCAACTTGCGCTCGGGCCGCTATGTCTTCCGTGTCGTCGCGGCGAACAACGACGGCGTCTGGAACGAGACCGGCGCCTCCATCGCGTTCACGGTCGCGGCCTCGCCCCTCCTCGGCCCCGTCGCCATCCCGCTGTACCTGCTGGCCATCGCCCTCGCCGGCTACGGCGCCGCGACGCTGCGAGCCAACCGCCTGCTGGCAGCCAAGGTACGCGAATTGACGGAGACGAAGACCGCGCTCGAAGCCGCGAACGCCGAGGCGCTCCGCCTGGCCGCCGAGGCGGAACGCGCCAACCAGGCAAAGAGCACCTTCGTCGCGATGGTCAGCCACGAGATCCGCTCGCCGATGAACGGCATCGTCGGCATGGCGGAACTGCTGGCACGCACGCGGATCGACGAACGGCAAGGCGAATATGTGGAAGCCATACGGTCCTCCGGCGCGACCTTGCTCCGGATCGTGGACGAGATACTCGACCTCTCGCGAGCCGACGCCGACCGCATCGTCCTCGAGGCCGCGCCCTACGACCCGCGCGCCCTGATGGAGCGGCTGCGCGCCCTCTACGGAAACCGAGCGCGGAGCAAGGGACTCGAGTTCGGGACGGCGGTGGGCGAAGACGTGCCGCGGGCCCTTTTGGGCGACCGCCTCAGGATCGAGCAGGTGTTGTCAAACCTGGTGGGCAACTCGGTGAAGTTCACCAGCCGCGGAAGCGTGCGCGTCGAACTGGAGCTCGATCCGGGCGCCGCGCCGCCGGATGGCTCGGTCGCCCTGCGCTTCCGGGTCGTCGATTCCGGCATCGGCATCAAGAGCGACCGCGTCGAGTCGCTCTTCGAGCCGTTTTCGCAGGCGGAACGTTCGACCGCCCGGCTGTTCGGCGGATCGGGGCTCGGGCTGTCCATCTGCAAACGCTTCGTCGCGCTGATGGGCGGTTCCATCGAGGTCGAGAGCGAGCCGGGCGCCGGCTCCGTTTTCACGGTCCGCGTCGTCCAACCCCTGGCCGATCCCGACGAGCTCGGGGCGGAGGAGAGCGCAGC
The DNA here is from genome assembly GCA_016926955.1 of Spirochaetales bacterium. Classification (GTDB taxonomy): domain Bacteria; phylum Spirochaetota; class Spirochaetia; order Treponematales; family UBA12059; genus JAFGNN01. The sequence goes on from JAFGNN010000042.1 coordinate 2,432, forward strand.
GCCCCTCGGCAAGCCGCTCGAGGGCAAGCTGGTGCTGGTGGCCGACGACGACCGCGTCAACCGGCGCGTCGCCTGCGCCCTGCTCGCCGAGCTCGGCGCGGCCACCGTCGAGGTCGAGTCCGGAGTCGCCGCGCTCGCCGAGCTCTCGCAGACGCGCTTCGACCTGGTGCTGCTGGACTGCCTGATGCCGGGCATGGGAGGGGGCGAAACCTCGCGCCGCATACGCGATCCCGAGGGCGGCTCGCTCGATCCCGGGGTCCCCGTCATCGCGATGACCGCCTTCGGCGACGAGGCCGACGCGCGCTCGTGCGCAGGCGAGCAGGTCGACGCGGTGCTGCGGAAGCCGCTCGGGCTGGCCTCGCTGGCCCGGACGACGGGGGCTTTGCTCGCGCCCGCGGCGGCGGACGGCGACGAAAACGCGGATGAACCGGAGGACACTGACATGCGCGACCAAGCCCAGCCCGCCCCGGGGGTATTCGAGGCAGAAGAGTTCCGCCGCCGCTACTCGGGCGCGCCGGACGTGGCCAGGGAGATCGCGGCGCTCTACCGCGAGCAGGCGGAACGGGTTCCCGTCGAGCTTCAGGCCGCCCTCGAGCGCGGCGACTTCGCCGCCGTGGACGAGACGGCACACCGGATGAAGGGGGCCGCCGGGGCCATCGGAGGACTCTCCGCGTCGCGCGCGGCCAACGAGCTCATGCTGGCGGCGCGGGCGGCCAAGGGGGGCGGCGACGCGAGCGCCCTGCCCGCGCTGCTCGCCCGGCTACGGACCGAGCTAGAGGATCTGCGCCGCGCCGTCGACTCGGTGGTGCCGCCGGCAGCGGACTGAAGCCGGTCCCGGCGCGCCACCCCCGCTGCGGGCGCCCTTGCCTATGCGGACGGCGGGCTATATCCTTCGCGCTCATGGAAGCAGGAAAGCGTCGCCTCGACCTCGTCCGCCGCCTCGCCTTTCCCCTGGTGCTGGCCGCCATCGGCGCCGCGTTCCTGGCCTGGCGCGAGCCCTTGCTCGAGCTCTCGCGCAACCCCGCCTCGGCCCGTGCCTTCGTCGAAGGTTCCGGGCTCGCCGCGCCGTTGGCGTTCATGGCCCTGCAGGCCTTCCAGGTCATCGTGTTCCTCGTGCCCGGGGAGTTCGTGCAGATCGCCGGCGGCTACCTCTTCGGCATGTGGGAGGGCAGCCTCTGGTCGACCCTCGGAATCCTGGCGGGCTCCGCCGCCAATTTCTGGATAGGCCGGGCCCTCGGCAGGCCCTTCATCGAATGGGTGGCCGGCCGGGAGCGCTTCGAGCGCATGGAGCACGCCACCGCGAGCGGCAAGGCGGCCGCGGCCTTCCTGATCCTGTACGTGCTGCCCGGCTTCCCGAAGGACGTGCTGACCTACTTTGCCGGCGCAAGCGGCCTTCCCTTCGTCCTGTTCCTCTCGACCTCGACCCTCGGCCGCCTGCCGGGCATAGTCGGCTCCTCGTTCATGGGCAGCGCCGCGTTCGAGGGCGACCTGGCCGCGGCGCTCGTAGTGCTTGCGCTGGCGACCGCGCTCTTCGGCCTCGGGCTCGTCTTCCGTGACCGGATCGGGCGCGCGCTCGGCGAGGCCTTGCGGAAACGCCGCGAAAAGTCCGCTCGCTCCTGACCCAGCCTCATCGAGGTCCGCGCGGCTTCCGGGCTGCGGGCGGCGAGCCCGCCTCCCCCACCGGACTTCGCCGCCCCGTCCGACTTGAAAAATCCCCCGGTTTCATCTAGAATAAACGCACGCCATGAAAACCCCCCCCGCCACCGAGTTTTCCGTCAAGCAGCGCATCGTCTACCCGAGCCAGGGCGTCGGCCTCATAACCGACATCGTGGAGAAGACCCACAAGGACGTCGCTGGCCTCTACTACATCATCTACCTGGACTTCTCGGACATGACCGTCATGGTTCCGGTCCAGAAGGCCGCCGAGCTCGGCATCCGCGCGCTGGTCCCGAAGGACGAGGCCGAGCGGGCGCTCGCGTTCATCGGCGAGGAATACGCGCCGATCCCTTCGGACTGGAAACTCCGCTACCAGATGAACCTGGACCTGCTCAAGAAGGGCTCCGTACTCGACATCGCCAGCGTGGTGCGTTCGCTGTACCACCGCTCGAAGGTCAAGGAACTGCCCATCCTCGAGCGCAAGCTCTACGACTCTGCCCTCAACCTTCTGCAGGACGAGGTCTCCTACTCCCTCGACAAGCCGAAGGACGAGATCGCGGAACTCATCCGGGCGCGGCTCGAGGCCTGACGCGATGGGCGCGGAACCTGCCCGGTTCCCGCCGGGAGCCCGATAGCCGTGGACGCGGCGGTGCTGGTCGCGGCGGGACGCTCCGCGCGCTTCGGCGGCCTCAAGAAGGAATACCGTCCCCTCGGCCCGGGCATAGTCCTCGACGCGTCCCTGCGCGCCCTCCTTTCTTTGCCGAGCGTCGGTAAAATCGCCCTCGCGCTGCCCCCCGGCGGCCTCGAAGAGGCCCGCGGCTGGCTCGATCCCGCGCTGGCCGCCGAGGAAGGCGGCAGGCTCGTCCTCGTCGAAGGCGGAGCCGAGCGCGCCGATTCGGTCAGGCTCGCCCTCGAGGCGCTCGAACCCTGGTCGCCCTCCACCGTGCTCGTGCACGACGCCGCCCGGCCCTGGGCGACAAGGGAGCTCTGCCTCGCCGTCCTCGAGCTCGCGGCCGAGAAGGGCGCCGCGCTTCCCGTCGTGCCTCCGGTCGACACCATCAAGCGCGTGGATGCGGAAGGTCGCGTCCTCGAGCACCCGAGCCGCGCCACGCTCGGCGCCGCCCAGACGCCGCAGGGCTTCCGCTTCGCCCCGTTGCTCGCGGCGCACCGCCGGGCCGCCGCGGAAGGGACTCTATCCACCGACGATTCCGAGCTCTGGGCCCGCTACGAGGGCCCCGTATTCACCGTCACGGGGGAGCGGGCGAACCGCAAGATCACCTTCCCCGAGGATCTCCTTCCATGAGCGGGCGAGAACTCCGGATCGGCGAAGGGTGGGACGTCCACCGCCTCGTTGAAGGGCGTCGCCTGTTGCTCGGCGGGGTGGATATCCCGTTCGAGCGCGGCGAGCTCGGCCATTCCGACGGCGACGCGCTGCTGCACGCCATCACCGACGCCCTGCTCGGCGCCGCCGCGCTCGGCGACATCGGATCGCACTTTCCGCCCTCGGACGCCCGCTGGAAGGACGCGGACTCCCTCGCCCTGCTCGCCGAAGCGGCCGCCCTGGTCTCCGCGTGCGGTTGGCGCATCGTAAACCTCGACTGCACGGTGTGCATCGAACGCCCGCGCCTCAGACCCCACGTCGACGCCATCAGGGAACGCGTGTCGGACGCGCTCGGCATCGAGGCGGACCGCGTCTCGGTCAAGGCGAAGACCTACGAGGGACTCGGACCTGTCGGATCAGGCGAGGCGGTGGAAGCGCGCGCGGTGGTCCTGATCGACCGCACGCGTTAGGCACTGTCACGGGGCTTCCGGGCGGGGTTCGACGCGAGGCGCGGCCCTGGATGCGGCCGATGCGGCCGGCAGCGCACGAAACCGGCGCCGCTCAGTCCCGATCTGCGAACAGGGCCGCCACGGCCGGATCGTGGAAGAGCTTCGCGTACTTGCGCGCGGACAAGCCCAGCTTGTCCTTCAGGTCCGGATCGGCGCCGTAGCGGAGCAGGAGTTCCGCGAGGCCGGGATCGTTTCGGCCGACGGCGATGACGAGAGCCGTCTGTCCGTCCTTGCTGCGCAGGTTCGGATCGGCGCCGCGCTTCAGAAGGTATTCGGCAAGATCGGCGTTTCCTGTATGCGCGGCGTCGCAGAGGGCCGTATAACCGCGGTCCTCCGCCTGCAGATCCACCGAGGCTCCCGAATCCACGAGCAGCTCGACCACGGAGCGATGCCGCGAGCGCGCCGCCAGGCAGAGGACGGGAACCCCGCTCCGGTCGCGCGAATCCGCGGGGAAGCCCGCGTCGAGGAAGAGCCCGACGGCGCGGACGTCGCCGTCGGAGGCGCAGGCCGCGAAGGCGTCCGCGTGGAAACTCACGCCCCGCTCGAGCAAGGCGCTCCGCGCGAGCCTTCTCCGCTCGCGCACGAGGTATTCGGCCTTGCCCGCCTCGAGGTGCATCGCGAGCGCGTCGAGCTCATCGTGACAGCGCTCCTTCCCGATGAAGCCGGGCACGCGCGTCGCGGGATCGGGCCGGTAGCAGGCCAGCGGGCGGCCTTTCCCCTGGGCCCATCCCGCTGCGAAGGCGAGCCACGCGGAATCGGCGCTGGCTTGTGTCAGGATCGCGACAAAATGCGACGAATGGCCGAGCGCGGTCTCGATGCGTGCGGCGTTCTCATCCCGCCAGGCTGGACTCAGCTTGAGGCCGCGCCCTTCCAGGCCGACGTCCCTGAGCGCGCCCAGCACGGACACGAGTAAGTGGGCGTCTTCGGGTCCGACCAGCACCGCAACGTTCAAACGCCGTTCCTTGAGCAAGCTGTTTGGCGACGGGACCCGGCGCGAAGCCGCGTTCCGTACCGCGCGACGCTTCCAGCATAGTCCTTCCGGAAGCGGCGCGCGAGTGTACGCTCAGGCGCCGCGACGCGGACGGTCCAGCGCGAAAGCATCCTCGACATGCACGGCGACGGCGCCGAGCTCCGCGCGCGGCTCGCCGACCACGAGGACGGCGTCGTGCTCTTCCAGCATCGGCACGAGGCGAGTCCACGCTTGAGGAAAAAGGACCGCGTCGAAAAGGCCGAAGGAGTCCTCGAAGGTGGCGAAGCACATGGCGTCGCGCCGCTTCGTGACCACCTCCTTGCGCGCCGCCGCCACGCCGGCTATCGAAACCCTCCGCCCGAGCGAACCCGCGAGCGCGCGTGAATCCACGAGCGGCGGAAGGGAAAGCCGCGAGACCGCCGCGCGCGCGCGCGCGGCGAACAGTTCCGCCGGCGCGCTGGACGCCACGAAGCCGAGGGTCTCCGCCTCGGACGCCAGGGCGAGGCGCCGGCCGTGCTCCGCGAGCCCCGCGGGCGCCTCCCAGGTGGGGAAGAGCGCCTCGCCCGCGCCCTCGCCGAGCGAGCGCCAGCGATGCCAGGCCCAGAGCAGGTGGGCGCGCGCCGCCCTCGGTCCGCCCGGTTCGAGGGGCAGGCCGTCGAGGCAACCGGAAAGGATCCAGGCGCGCGCGGTCTCGCGGTCGGGCCGGGTCCGATCGAAGAAGTCGATGGCTCCGCGGAAGGGTCCGCGCGCCGAGCGCGAGGCGACGACGGCCTCGGCGAAGGCGCGCGGCGCCGAGCGGATCTGCGCGAAGCCGATGCGGAGCGCCGCTTCCCCCCCGGCCCCGGGCTCGGGACGCTCGACAGTCCACAGCACCTCGCTCCGGTTCGCGTCGGGCGGCAGGAGCGACAGGCCCATGCGCCTCGCCTCGCCCGCGTAAACCGAGGTGCCGTAGAAGCCGCCGCCGTTGTTGATGACCGACACGATGAACTCCGCCGGACGGTTCGCCTTGAGCCAGGCCAGGCGATACGACACGAGGGCATAGGATGCCGAGTGCGCCTTGCAAAACGAATAGCCGTCGAAACTGGCCATCATCTCCCAGAGCTGGCGCGCCTCGCGTTCGCGCGCACCGCGCGCGGCGCAGCCTGCCATGAAGCGCGTGCGGAAGCGCAGCAGGGACGGCGCCTTGCGCTTCTTGGTCAGGGCCTTGCGCAGCGCGTCCGCCTCGACCGCGTCGAAACCCGCGGCGGCCATTGCCACGCGCGAGACGTCCTCCTGGTAGACCATGACGCCGTGAGTCTCCGCGAGCGCCTCCTCGACGGCCGAGGACAGGCGGCGCCACTTCTTGCCGTGCAGGCGCGCGACGTACTCGTCCACGAAGCGGTTGGCCGCGGGCCGTATGATCGAGCTGGCAACAACCAGGTGGCGGTAGTCGGCCGTCCCCATCTTGCGGAGCAGCCGCCGCGTGGCCGGACTTTCTATGTAGAAGACGCCCACCGTGTCGCCCCTCTCGACCAGGGCGCGGGCGGACGCCTCGTCCACCGGGTCGAAACGCTCCCACGAGAGCGGATAACGGGTGCCGTCGTGAGGGGCCGCGTCCGCCGCCCGCGCGCCCGTTCCGTTCCCTTCCCTTCCCGCACCCCCCGGACCCGAACCCCGGGCAGTCCCTCCCCGCCCCGCCCCGTCCGAGTCCGCGTCGCGGAGCGGACGTTCCGCCTCCCAGGCCCGGTTCGCGAGCTCCATGCCGTCGCGCAGCACCGCGAGCGAACGGTTCCCGAGCAGGTCTATCTTGACCAGGCCGGCGCGCTCCGCGCCGTCCTTTTCCCATGCGATGACCGGATAGCCGAGAGGCGACTCCTGCACGTGCACGTAATCTTCCAGGGGACCGCCCGTGATGATCATGCCGCCGGGGTGCGTTCCGATGTAGCGGGGAGTCCCGCGGACGAGGTCGGCGAGGCGGGCCAGCTCATCGGGCAACGCGCCGGGCCCCTTGAGCCGCGCCTCGCGCGAGAGGCGCGCGATCTCGTCCGTCGCGATACCGAGGGCCAGTGCCGGCTCGCGGATGGCGCTGCGTCCGGAGAAGCCGCAGTGGTCGGCCACCAGGGCCGAACGCCCGGGGTTCTCCGCCAGCACGGACCGTATCAGGGCTGGCCGCTCGTCCCAGGGAAAGTCCACGTCGATGTCCGGCGGATCCGTGCGTCCTTCGTTCAGGAAGCGCTCGAAAAAGAGGTCGTGCTCGAGCGGGTCGACGTGGGTGATGCCGAGCAGGTAGGAGACCAGGCTTGACGCGGCGCTGCCCCGACCGCACGTGCGCGGGCAGCGCGAGACGATGTCGCGCACCACGAGGAAGTAACCCGCGAAGCCCTTGTCGCCGATGATGCGAAGCTCGCGCCCGAGGCGTGCCACCAGGTCGGGGCGCGAAGCGCCCTCCGCTCCGTAGCGCCGGGGCACGCCCTCGCGGCACGCCGCGGCGAGGGCCGCGCGGGCCTCCGCCTCCGGTAGGCCGCGCCAGGCCGGGAAGACCGGCGTCTGCGAGAAGAACGAGCCGGCGGGCGCGGCCGCCTCCGCCAGAGCGCGGGCATTGTCGAGGGCCTCCGGAAAAGCCGAAAGACGTCCCGTCAGGCCTGCCGCGTCGACGAAGTCGCACTCGGACCCCGGCGCGGCCCTGCCGGTCGCGGCGCGCAGGGCGGCGAGGGTCTGCCGAGCCTCGATGGCCTCGAGCAGTTCGGCGCGTTCGCGGTCGTCCGGGTCGAAGAAACGGGCGTCGGAGCCCGCGAGCGGCGGCAGGCCGAGCTCCGATCCGAGCCGCGCCAGAGCCGCCTGCGGACGCCCGGCCTCCAGTAGCACGAAGGGCTGCCGGCCCGGTCCCCGGCCGCCGGCGCCGTCCGAGGCGGCTCGGGCGAGGGCGGCCAGGACGCCCGGCTCCGACGAGGCCAGCGCCAGGCCCTCCCAGCCCTCCGAGGCCAGGTCGGCGACCGGGTCCCACGGCGCCGCTCCGAGCCTCGCGCGTCCGGCGGAACCCGTATCGGCGGCCCGAGCCTCGGCGCCACCGCGATCGGATCCGCCCTCGTCCTGATCGAAGGCCTCCGGCGGCAGGCGGAAGCGACGGAGGACCGTATCGACCGAGAGCGCCCGCGAAAGCAGGCGGTTGAGCCGGGAGAAGCCCCGTCGGTCAAGGGCGAGGGCGGCTACGGTCCTCCGGCCGGCCGGTCCGAGCCAGGCGGCGGCGAGCGGCTTGACGCCCGTGTCGGCGGCCGCGTCCACGAACTCGGGCAGGGCGTAAAGATTGTCCAGATCCGCCAGCGCGACGGCGCCGTAAGCGCCCGCGGCCGCGCGCGCGCAGAGGGCTGCCGGTTCGGCAGCGCCAGTCATCAACGAGAAGCGGGAGCGCGCGAAGAAGAGCGGAAACCCGGCGGCGTGGCTCATACCATACATATGTATAGTATCGGCCGCTTTTCCTCAAGTCCGAAAAAATCGGGTTTTTCGAAATGACCGGTATTGACATCTTTGGAGATACTGGATATTATAACTTTGTCGACGGAAAGACCGACCGCGTTGCGGCGGGCTCGAAGCTCGACGCCTCCTTTTCCGCTATGCCCGCGCCCTGAGCAAGCGTCGGGTCGAGACCGCCGGGTTCGCCTCCTTTCCCGGCGGTCTCAATTTTTTAAAACCCCTCGCTCGCGGCGGCCCGGGTTCTACCCGCCTCAGCTGCCGGAATTCCCTGAAAGCCCCACGAAACGCAGGGCGGACGGCAAGAGCTCCACGCGCAACTCCCTCGCGGCTGTCGCTATCGTTTCGCCGTCGGCGTGCACCGGCATGGTCCCCTCGAGCGCCGTTATGGCGAAGCGGGAGCCGCGGGCGGTCCGCGTTCCGGGATCCTCCGCCTGCGTTCCGTCGATGAAGCGCAGAAACATCCTGAACAGGTGAACCCTGCCGCGCACCTGCACCGCGCAGAGGTCGAGGAGCCCGTCGCCCGGATCGGCGCCGGGAGCCATGCGGAACGAGCCCCCCATGCGCCGTCCGTTCATGATGGAAACCTGGATCGAACGCAGCTCCAATTCCCCGGACTCCCACGCCACCTTGACCGTCGGCGCCTTCGGGAAGGCCGCCATCCGCACCAGGGCGCCCCAGAAGTATGCCATGGAGCCGTGCAGCATGGTCGCGCGCGCTGCCGTGAAACCCACCAGGGTGTCGAAGCCTATGCCGATCCCGTTGCCGAAGAAATGTCGCGAGGCGGGATTCGCCATATCCTCGACGATGCCGACGTCGAGCGGGGTGAAGCGCCGCCGCGCCAAAAGCTCCGCGAAAACCCGCGGATCGTGCGGCGCCAGGGCGCCATGGGCGAAGTCGTTCCCCCGGCCGATGGGAAGGAGCCCGAGCGCGGGCCGGTCGTCGGCTCCGCTCCCGCTTTCCATCAGGCCGTTTATCACCTCGTTGGCCGTCCCGTCGCCGCCGGCCGCCACCACGACGTCGCGCAGCTCCGCCCGGGCGGCGGCCGCCAGCTCGCGGGCGTGACCCGGGCCCGTCGTCACCGCCAGGTCCCAGTGCAGGCCGGCAGTCCTCATGCCCGCCAGCCAGGGCTCGATCCGGTCGCTCGCTGCCCCTTTCCCCGCCGTCGGGTTCAGAATGACCAGGTTCCTGTGCACGCCGGAGCCCCCTTCGCATCGCTATGCTTCGATTATGTCGATGCGGGGTTGAGCGTCAAACGAGAGGGCGCGCGCGTCCCCTCAGTCGCCTTCGGGAATGGGGCGGAGCGGCAGGCGTTCGCCGGCCGCGTCCCGGCGCTCGTACACCTCGGTGTAGACCACGATGCCGCCGATAGAGCCGTCGGCCTCGTACCAGGGCCTGCATTCCCAGCGCGTCACGTCGAAGGTGCCGTCCGCGCGCGGATAGACGTCCTCCTCGCCCGACGACACCGCGCCCGCGAGGGCGTTCCGGTGCACGACCCGCCATTTCTCCGGCAGGTCCGGAAACACGTCGTAGTGGCGTTCGCCGATGATGTCGCGCTCCGCGACGCCGTACTGCGCCAGATAGGCGCGGCTGACGTAGAGGTAGCGCAGCTCGCGGTCGTGGATGGCCACCGCGCCGCGATTGTGCTCGATGACGTAGCGCATGAGGTCGCGCTGGTGGGTCAGCGCCGCGCGCGCCTCCGCCTCGCGCCTTCGGGCCTCGAAAAGGCGGAAAGCCATCTTCATCGAGGCGAGGAGCACGGTCTCGCCCGTGTTCTTCACGATATACCCGTAGCTGGTGATGCCCTCGGTCCGCTCCACCACGTCCGGCTCGGTATGCGACGAGTGGAACACGAGAGGCACCTCGTGGGTCGCGAGCACCACGCGCGCGGCCTCCGTGCCGTCCAGCCCCGCGCCCAGATTGATGTCCATGAGGATCAGCGCGATCTCGGGATGCTCGTCTGCCATGCGGATGGCGTCCTCGCCCGAGGCGGCCTGTACCACTTCATAGCCGTGCCGGGCCAGGGTAGCCTTCACCGCCAGCGCGATGATCGGCTCGTCCTCGACCACCAGCACAGTCCGTCCGCCAGCCATCGCGTCGTCACGCACCGCTTCGCCCATGCCATGACTATAAGCGCGCGCCGTTTTCAGCGCAAACGCGCCTATGCCAATATGCAAGGCTTTCGTTCCTTTTTAGGACGGAGGCGAACGGCCTTCGTCTCCCCTCCGCTCCGCCCTCCCGGAAGGGCCGCCTTCCCCGAAGGCGGGCGCCCGGCAAGCCCGCACGGCGTCGCGTTTTCCTTCGCCGCTTTTCGAAAAACAAAAAGCCCGGCCAAAGGCCGGGCTTCCCGTTTTTCTGCGGCGAAGAGGATGAGGCGCGCCGCCGCAGGGCGGCGCCCAAATCCCTTCCTTGCCGAAAGCGCCGCCAGGCGCACTTGCCCTACGGTCCTCGACTTCGTGTCTCGGACCTCCGGGCCGCCTCGCTCGCTTCCGCGCCCATCCATGGGCGCTCATCCTCGCTTCGCTCGGCGCTCGCTCGGTTCAAGTCCTCTTCGCCGCTTATCGAAAAAGACAAAAGGCCCGGCCTTGCGGCCGAGCCTTTTGTCTTTTTCTGCGGCGAAGAGGACTTGAACCTCCATGCCTCTCGGCACTAGCACCTCAAGCTAGCGTGTCTGCCAATTTCACCATCGCCGCAAGACAGGAGTTTTATAGCAAACGCCGCGGGGAGTGTCAAGCGGGCTGGCGCGGGCGTTTTTCCTGCGCCCCGGGTATTGTCCGCACCTCGCTCCGCGCGTACGATGGTGGCAATACGAGCATGGCGGACGCCGATCCGCCGGAAAGGACGACATCCGATGGACGAAAAGCTCCGCTCCCGGCTCCTGGCCTTCCAGCGCGACGAGATCACCAGCGCCCTGCTCTACGCGCGCCTTGCCAAGGTAGTCAAGGAGGGCGACAATGCCCGCGTCCTCGCGGACATGTCGGCGGCCGAACGCCGCCACTACGCGTTCTGGAAGAACCTGACCGGGCGCGACGTCGCGCCGCGCCGCGTCTTCCTGGTTTTCGCCTACGTCTGCGCCAGGATGCTCGGGCTCACTTTCACGCTCAAGCTGCTCGAGCGGGGCGAGGCCGCCGCGTCCGCGGGCTATGCCGAGGTCGAGCGGCTCGTGCCCGGAGCCGCTGACCTGGGCAAGGAGGAGGACGAGCACGAGGACTCCCTCATGGCCATGATCGAGGAAGAGCGCCTCGAGTACATGGGCTCCATCGTTCTCGGCCTCAACGACGCGCTCGTGGAGCTCACGGGCACGCTCGCGGGGCTCACCTTCGCGCTCCGGAACGCGCCGCTCGTCGCAGCGTCCGGCGTCATAACGGGCATCGCGGCGGCATTCTCCATGGCCGCCTCCGACTACCTGGCCTCGCGCGCCGACGGCGACGCGAAGGCGGGCAAGTCGGCGGTCTATACGGGCGTCGCCTACCTGCTCACCGTCGTCGTCCTCGTCCTGCCCTACCTGGTCCTGCCCCACGAAGGCTCCTGGATCTTCGTCAGCCTCGCACTGACCCTGTTCGCCGCCGTAGCCATCATCGCGGGCTTCAATTTCTACATCTCCGTTGCCAAGAGCTACCGCTTCCGCGAGCGCTTCCTCGAGATGGCCGGCATCAGCCTCGGCGTGGCGGGTTTCTCCTTCCTGGTCGGCTTCGTGGTCCGCTCGGTCTTCGGCATCGAAATCTAGGGAGCGGCGAGCGACCGGGGCGCGGACCTGTCCCGGCGCCGCGCCTCGCAACGGGACGGGCGCGAGCTGCAAGCGGTTGAGTTCGCCGCCCGGGAGCGCGTCGACGGCCCTGTCCGGATCGTCGTCGGCGAAGCCGAAATCCCGGAGCGGCCGGCGCGTTTCGTGCGTTGTCGCGCCGAGCCGCGCGAATCCGTCCGCTATGGACCGTCCGCGTTCGGCGCCGCGACCACGCGGTTTTTCCCGGCGCCCTTCGCCTCGTAGAGCGCCGCGTCCGCTCGCGCCACGAGGGCCTCGAAGCCCTCGCCCTCCGCGCGCTCGGCCACCCCGACGCTGAGGGTGACCGCGCGGCGCTCGCACACGTCGCCCGCCTCGACGGCGGCCCGAAGCTTTTCCGCGGCCCGCGCGGCCCCAGCGAGCCGCGTTCCCGGGAACAGGGCGATGAACTCCTCGCCGCCCCAGCGCGCTACCAGGTCGGTGGCCCGTATCCCGCCGCCGAGCAGTCCGGCCACAGCCTTCAGCACGCGGTCGCCCGCGTTATGGCCAAAACTGTCGTTCACCGCCTTGAAATCGTCGATGTCGAACATGGCCACGCAGAACGGCAGGGCGGAGCGCCCGGACCGATCGAACTCGAGACTCGCCCGCTCGATGAAGCTCGCGCGGTTCGCCAGGCGCGTCAGGCCGTCCGTCCGAGACAGCTCCCGCATGCGCGCCCTGTCGCGGAGGAAAAGCCAGCCGACCACGGCCAGCGCGAACCAGCCGAGGGTGGCCGCTACGGTGAGCAGGAAAAAATCCTGCCTGAGCCGCTCGTAGCCCGCTTCCTCGCGCACCGACACCAGGTAGGCGACCTGCTCTCCGCGGGTGTTCTCGACGGCCTTGAAGAGGATCACGTGCTCGACGCCCGCGATCGTCCAGGGCAGGGCGAAGTCCCCGCGCGTTGCGAGCCCCCCCGCGATGCGCGCCTTGAAGCCTTTTCCGAAATCGGGCAGGGCCTCTGGCGGCGGCACCGCGGCGTCGAAGAGGTAATCGTCCGATATCGCGCTCGCCGCGTAATTCGACAGGAGCTCCGCGAATACCGTCGACTCCACCGCCTCGCGCCTGATGACGAAAAGGTTGAAGCATTCCGACAGCCGGCCGAGCACGTTCAGGAAGGAAGCCATGGAGAAGGAGACCTCGACCGAACCGACGTGCGAGCCCTCGTGGAAGAGCGGGTAGACGAAGCGGTAGCCGTTGAAGATCCGCCCCTCCTCGAAACCCACGACGGGCCTGAGCGTCGCGTTCGCGTCGTCCACCGTAGTCCGAACGCCCTTCAAGCTGTCGCCGAAGTTGAGCGGGCTGTGCATGCGGAGGAAGCTGGTGGAATCCGGAAAGTGGAAGTGCAGCTGCCTGAAGTCAAAGCGCACGAGCCGCTCGTACACACCGGCCATGACCGAGCGCAGTTCCGCACGTACGACCGCCCGCCCTGCCTCGTCGGACCGGAGGGCGCGGGCAACCAGCGAAGTCACCTCGGGCAGGTCAACGGAGGCCTCGAGCACGTAGCGCGAGAAAATCGAGAGGTTCGCCACCGTCGTCTCGACCCGCGAGGCATAGAGCTCGAGCTCGTCGGCGAGAAAGCGTTCCTTCCGCGCGCGGTGGTCGAACGCGAGGGCCAACATGATCGCGACCCAGAGCAGGGTCGAGGCGGCGGCGAACGCCAAGGTGCGCTTCATCCCCTCGAGTATCGCGGAGCGCACGCCACGGAGCAAGGCGGACCGGCGGACGGATGATCGGGGCCGGTGCCGGAAACCGGATGCGCCGGGTCGCTCACTCCGCGGGGGGCAGGCGGCTCGGTCCGAACTCCTCCGCGATCAGGTCCATGTAGACAACGTCGTGCCAGGCGCCGGCCCAGAAACGCGCCTTCCTGCGGCGGCCGATTTCCTTGAATCCGACCTTCCGGTAGCAGGCGGCCCCCGCGGCGTTGAAGGCGAAGTACTTGAGCATGAGGTTCCGCACGCCGAGCGCGTTGAACGCGTAGTCCGCGAGGAGCCTCAAGGCCTCGGTGCCGTAGCCCTTCCCCCGCGCCTCGCTCGGGCCGATGAAGATGCCGAGCTCCGCGCTCGAGTCCGGGTACGAAAGGTCGTGGAGCCCCACGTTCCCGACGAGCTCTCCCGTCCGGTTCTCGACGATCGCGTAGGTGTGCTCCCCCGCGAGCCGCGCGAGGATTTCCCGCTCCTTCTCGAGCCCGATCTGCTTAGTCGCGAGCAGGAGGTAGCGGGTCGTGGAGAGGTCGTTGAGCCACGCGGCGTACTTCGGGGCGTCGGCGGGGTCGATGGGCGAAAGGGAGACGAGCTCTCCCGGAAGCTTGGTGAAGTACACGCGGCGCCTCCTAGTCCTTGCCCGGTCTTTCGGCCCGGGTGCCCTGTCCGTTTTCAGCCACCCGTTCCGCCATCAGGGCGCGCGCCCGCTCGAGGGCGGCGTCGATGTGGTCGAACACGTTCTCCCCGCCCAGCTCGGCTATGAAGCCCGCGCGCTCCATGGCCCGTCGCGGCTGCTCGCGCACACCCGAGAGCACGAGCGCGGCGCCGTGCTTGCGGCAGTGCCGGAGGAAGGACTCGAGCGCGTTGAGGCCGGTGGCGTCGATCGAAGGTACGCGGCGCAGGCGGAGTATGAAGGCGTGCGGTTCCTTCGACACCTCGCCGAGCGCGTCCTGGAGGCGGTCCGCGGTCCCGAAGAAGAAGGGGCCGCGCACCTCGAAGACCTCGACGCCCTTCGGCACCGCCTTTTTCGATGTTGCGTCCGGGTCGTCCGGCGAGTCCTTCTCCTCCCCGAGCGGCGCGATGCCGAAGGTCTCGTTCACGCGCTTGACGAAAAGCAATACCGCGAGGAGCAGGCCGAACTGCACCGCCACGGTCAGGTCGACCGCGACCGTCAGGGAGAAAGTCAGCAACATGACCAGGAAGTCCGATTTCGGCGCGCGACGCATGCCGAGGAAGCGTTCGAGCTCGCTCATGTCCCAGGCCACCACAAGGAGCACGGCCGCGAGGCTCGCGAGCGGGATGGCGGAGGCGACGGGGGCCAGGAGCAGGGTGAAGGCCAGCAGCACCGCGGCATGCACGAGGCCGGAGACGGGGCTCGTGGCGCCGTTCTTGATGTTCGCCGCCGTGCGCGCGATGGCGCCGGTGGCGGGGATGCCGCCGAGCAGGGCGCTCGCAAGGTTCCCCAAGCCCTGGGCGACTAGCTCGGTGTCGGAGTCGTGGCGATCGCCCCTCATGCCGTCGGCCACGACGGCGGACAGCAGCGATTCGATGGAGCCGAGCAGGGCTATGGTCAGGGCGCTCGGCAGCACCTCGCGGACCAGGGACCAGGAGACCGAGGGCAGGCCGAAGGCCGGGAAGCCGCGGGGCAGCTCGCCGTAGACTGAGCCTACCGTGGGCGCGTCGAGCTTGAGGAAGAAGGCGGCCGCGGTGACGCTCGCGATGGCGAGCACGGCGGCCGGCACGCGCGGCGCCAGCTTCCGGACCAGGACGATGCCGAGCAGGGTCGCGGCGCCGAGGGCCAGGCTGGTCGGCGAGAAGCTCGGCGCGTACTCCACCGCCTGCGCGAGGCGCTCGAACACCTCGGAGCCGGGTTCGGGGACGCGGAGGCCGAAGAAGTCGCGGAGCTGGCCGACGGCAATGACGACGCCGATGCCCGTGGTGAAGCCGGTTGTGACCGGATAGGGGATGTATTTGACCAGCTTGCCGACGCCGGTGACGCCCATGGCCACCAGGATGAGCCCCGCCAGGAAAGTGGCGACTATCAGGCCCGACATCCCGTGCCGCGCTATGACGTCCGCGATAATGACGACGAAGGCGCCGGTCGGCCCGGACACCTGGTACTTCGAGCCGCCGAGAGCGGCGATGAGGCCGCCGGCCACGATGGCGGTCCAGAGGCCCTGCGCGGGCGTGGCGCCGGCGCCGATGGCGAAGGCCATGGCGAGCGGCAGCGCGATGACGCCGACCGTGAGGCCGGAAGCCACGTCCTTGCCGAGGCGTGCGGGGCCGTAGCCCTCGCGGAGCGTGCCGATGAGGGCAGGCTTCCAGCGCGAGGCGAGCGAGCGGAGAAAACTGGTTTGCATGGTTAAACGAGCATGCGCTCGCCCGCGCGCGAGGGTCAATCCCCCGCGCTTTCACGGCGGGCGCAGAACTCCGCGCCCGGCCCCCTCACGGATAGCCTTCCGGATCGGCGCCGGGCAGGCCCGGCGGGAAGAAGACGTAGTCGCGGAAGGCTTCGCCCGGGTTGCCGTCGGCATAGGGATATTTTTCGTTTGCGTTGGCGTGGCAGCCTATGCAGAAGGCGCTCTCGAATATCTGCTCCGCCCCGCTCGCGGGGTCGAGCATGCCCCAGACCCAGCCGCCGCGCGCGGAAGGGTCCGCCGGCGACTTGACCATGAAGAAGACCTTGCCGGGCGTTCCCCCGACCGCGCCGCGCGGCCAGGCTTCCTTGACCACGATCGCGCCGGCGGGGAAGTCCACGTCGCCCGCCGGCACGGGGCGGCGGACGGTCCGGAAAGCCAACTCGTTAGCCCGTATGATGCGGAAGTCGTCCATATGGCCGGGTATCGGGTAGTCGAGCGAGACAGCGGTCGTGCGCCGCCACGACGCGTAGTCCGGCGGCAGGAGCGGGGCGCGCGGCGCCGCATTGCCGCAGGAAAGCGCGAAGCAGAGCGCCGGGAAGACCACCGCGACGGACAGGGCCCGGATCGAGCGCGGCCGCCCGCTCATCGTGACGCCCCCGGGTCGCCATCGAAGTAGTACACGATCTGCCAATCCTCCTTGCCCTTGAGCCGCGTGCGGAACGGCCCTTTGAAAGGGAGGGACGGGACCGCGTCGTGCGTCGCGCGGCAGGCGATCACCTCGCCGCCCTTCGCGAGCGCGCAGAGGCGCGAGGCGACGTTGACCGCGTCGCCTATCACCGTGAAATCCGCCCGGCGCTCGGAGCCTATCATGCCGTGGATGACCATGCCGGTCGCGAGGCCGGCGCCGACCCTCAGCCCGTCGAAGGCGCCGTCCGCGCGCTCGCCGTCCACAACGCGCCGGATCTCCGCGGCGGCTTCGAGGGCCCTGCGGGCGGCGTCCCGTCCGGAAAAAACCGCCACCACTTCGTCCCCCACGAATTTGTCCACGTCCCCGCCATGCGCGTGCACGATGGCCGACTGTCGCTCGAGCAGCCGGTTCAGCACCTCCACGACGCGCTCGGGCTCGGTGCGCTCCGTGTAGGCCGTGAAGCCGCGCACGTCGGTGAAAAGCAGGGTCCGCTCGTCCCGCTCCGCGCGCTCCGCGTCTGCGCCCAGCGAGTCGATGGTGCCGCTCGACACGTACTTCGAGAGCTGGGCGCGCTCGCGCAGGCCCTTCACCATGCCGTTCACCGTAGCGGCCAGGGCCCCGATCTCGTCGGCGCTCCTCGGCACGACCTGACCGTCGAAACGGCCGTCGGTCACCTGGCGGCAGAGGGCGCCGATCTCCCGTACCGGGCGGACCACCACGGTGCGCATGAAGCGTCCTATGAGCAGGGCCAGCAGCAGCACGAGGAGGACGAAGCCGCCGCCCGTGCCCGCCACGGTCAGGCCCTGCAGCAGGGCCAGCTCGGTCACGTCGGCGCGAAGGTCTATGACGCCGCGTATGGTGTGGTCGGCCCCATGGCAGGCGGTGCACTTCGGCAGGTTAATCAGGGGCCGGTATATGCGGTAGAAGCTCTTGCCTCCAGCGACCTCGGTGAAGAAGACGTCGGAGGGCGGGACGGCTGTGGCCTCGCTGAAGCGCTCGCTGTCCGGAGGCACGACGAGCTCGGCTGTCCCATCGCGCGGCGCGAAGCGCACGCGGCCGAGCCGGGCGTTGACCGCGTCGATGGTCGTACCGTCGGAGAAGGCCTGCCGGCCGTCGGCGCGGTACAGCTCGACACGGTAGTCGGGCGAAAGCAGGCGCACGTCCTCGAAGAAGGCCACGGCTATCGGCGCCTCGCCCGGTAGCATGAAATTCTCGATGGCCGCGTAGAGGAAATCGGCCTGATCCTCGAGCGAACGCCGCGTCGTCTCGCGCCGCGCCTCCACGAGCGACCAGGCAAAGACGAAGGCCGCCGCCCCCAGCCCGAGGGCCAGGATGACGGCGACAATGCGGTTGATCTTGCCGGCCAGGCTCGCGGGGCGCTTGCCCGCGGCTTCCCGTTCGCGTTTACCCATGCGTCCATCGTACATCCCGGCAGGCGAAATGCAAGGCGCGAAGCCCGCCGGGCGTTTATATTGATGAGATGGACATGTACGACGGCCTCGCGGAGGCCTATGACGAGATATTCCCCGTCAATCCCGCCACCCTCGTCCGGCTCGGCGCACTCGGCGTCGGGCGCGCTTCGCGGGTGCTCGACGTGGGCTGCGCGACAGGCGGCCACGTCCTTGAGCTCGCCCGCCGAGGCGCCGCCGCGCTCGGCGTCGACCCGGCGGAAACCCTGGTCGTCCGCGCGCGGGAGCTCGCCGCGCAGTCGGCATCCTCTGGCGACTTCCCGCCCGGCACCGCGGTTCCGCGCTTCGGCGTCGCGGGCATGCTGGACTTCGCGAGTTTCACGGGCGCGGGAACCTTCGACGCCCTGCTCTGTCTCGGCAACACCCTGCCCCACCTCGGGAGCTCCGCGGAGCTCGCGACGTTTTTGGAGGCGGCGGCCGCCGCGCTCGACGACGGCGGGCTCCTCGTGCTGCAGGTCCTCGACTACGGCACCCTGTCCGCGAGACGACCGGAACGCCTGTCTCCGGTGGAAACCGGGCGCTGGCGCTTCGAGCGCGCCCTCCGCTGGCTGGAAGACGGACGAGTCGAGTTCTCGACCCGCCTTTCATCACCCGACGGAACGCTCACGCGCGAAGGCTCGACGATCCTGACCCCCTTCACCCCGGCGACCCTCGCGTCGGCGCTCGCGGAGGCGGGCTTCGAAGGCATCGAGGCACGGGGCGGCTGGAGCGGCAAATCCTTCGAGCCCGGCGTCGATCCTGTCGTGGTCTTTGAGGCGCGCAAACGGACCCGAGGTTCGCCGGCGCGGCCTTGACGGAAAACGGCCGCCGCGCCCCGACGGGGGCGCGGCGACCGCGCTTCGCTCGTCACGAACCGGCTTCAGAATTCCTCGAAATCCTCGTCCAGCTTGTCCGCGCCGCCCTTCCGCGGGGCTATGCCGCGGGGCGGCTCCTTCGCCGGAGCGAGTCGCGCTTCCGGAGCACCCGACGGCGCGGTCTTGGGAGCGCCTTGCGAGGGTCCGGGTTTCCGCGCGGGCTCCGGCCTCGGCTCGGGCCGGGCGGCCTTCGGCTCCGACTCCGGATCCGGCCGCGTCGGCTTTGCTTCGAAGCGCGGCTCGGGCCTGGCCGCTCCCTTCGGCGCGATCGACGGTTTCCGTTTCAGGCCCGCATGTCCTTTCCCCATGGCCTTCGATTCCGCCGTTCCCGGGGCGCCGGCTCCCTTCGCCAGCTTGAAGAAGCCCACCAGCTCGACGAGCAGCTCGGCCTGCGCCGCCAGCTCCTCGGCGGTGCTCGCCAGCTCCTCGCTCGACGCGGCATTCCGCTGAACCACCTGGTCCATCTGCTGTATGCCCTTGGAAATCTGGTCGGTGCCGTTCGACTGTTCGCCGGACGCGGCCGCGATCTCCTGGATCAGATCCGCCGTCTTCTTGATGTCCGGCACCAGCTCGTCGAGGCTCCTTCCCGCCTCGGCGGCAACCTCCACCGAGTTCTTCGACAGCTCCACGATCTCGCCCGCGGCCCGCTGGCTGTTCTCGGCAAGCTTGCGAACCTCGCTCGCCACCACCGCGAAACCCTTGCCGGCCTCGCCCGCGCGCGCGGCCTCGATGGCCGCGTTCAGCGCCAGCAGGTTGGTCTGCCGCGCGATCTCCTCGATGATGCCGATCTTCTGGGCGATCTTGCCCATGGTCTCGACAGTGCGCGACACCGCGGTCCCGGACACGTCCGCGTTCGCGGCCACCCGGCGCGCCAGGGCGTCGGCCTGGGCCGTGTTGTCCGCGGTCTGCTTGACGGTTGAAGCCAGTTCCTCCGTCGACGCGGAGATCTCCTCGACGCTGGCCGCCTGCTCGTTGGCCCCCTGCGAAAGCGACTGCGCCGTCGAGGAGAGGTCCTGGCTGCCGTTGGCGACCTGGGAGCTGGCGGCGTGGATGCCGGTCGCCGTCTCCGTGAGCTTTTCCACCATGCGGTCGAGCGAGCGCCCCATGACGCCAAGCTCGTCGCTCCGCGCGACGATCTTGCGCGAGTACGCGTAGTCGAGCCCGGTCAGCGCCAGATCGCCCGAGGCGAGCAGGTCGATGCCGTCCCTGATGGTCGCCACGGGCTTGACGATGCTGCGCGCGATCAGGATCGAGGCCAGGAGTACCACCAGGACCGAGAGCGCGGAGATGAGCAGCATGACGCGCATGACGGCATTCGCGGTGTCGTCGAGCTCGGTGGTCGGCAGCGTGGCGATCATGTTCCAGTTCGGGGTGCCGGGTATGCTGGCCCAGAACAGCTGCATCGGCTCGCCGTCGGAGTGCAGATAGCTCCCCGTTCCCTTCTCCTCATCGATGATCTTCCGGCCGAGCGCCTGCATGCCGACGTAGCCGTCCTTGTCGGACTCGAGGACGTTGAAGGTCAGGATGTACTTCGGGTCCGGATGGGCGATGGCCACTCCGTTCGAGTCGATGACCCAGAAATAGCCGGTGTGGCCCACCTTGACCGAGTCCACGATCTCGCCGACTTGGTCGAAGAGCACCTGGTAGCCGATGAAGCCGCGGGTCCGCCCGTCCTCGCCCTTGACCGCGTGGACCACGTTGGTCACCGGGAGGTTGGTGTCGCGCGAGAGCACCGGCTCGCCGACGACGAAGTCCTTGGCACCGGAGAAGATCTCCTTGACGTAGGCGCGGTCCGCGATATTGCCGCCGCCGCCCTTCGAGGTGAAGAAGTCGCCGTTCGGCCAGCACCAGAACACCAGGTTGACGTAGTCGGGCTTGACCGCGTGGAGCTCCGCCATGGCGTCCTTGATGACGTCCTCGTCGCCGACGACCAGCTGGTTCTTGACGGCGTGGAAGGTCAGCTGCGCTTCCATCGAGTCGAAGAGCTGGCCTATCGTCTCGTTGTGCGAGGCGACGATCTCCTCGGTCAACGAGCTCACCTCGTCGAAGACGTGGGAGTCCACGGTCACGTTGACCGCGATTACGAGGAAGACGACCATGCCGACCACCACGGCGCCGAACATGAGCGCGATCCGTGCCATCAATCCGAGTTTCATGGGTCCCCCAGACGCGCGCCAAGACAGCGGATTCGCCGAGGCCGGCGTTCTTGCCCGTCGCGTGGATTCAGTCTTGGAGTATGGTGCCCGGGCCGCCGGAAATCAAACCCCGAGGCATCCGCGGGTCGCTAGTCCTTCACGGTCTCGATCGAGACCGCCAGCCGGGTCTCGGGATCGATCTCGACCAGGGCGCCGCGGATGGTCGCCGCGCCTTCGGCCACTTCCATCTTGAGCGGCATCTGTGAAACCGAGCGCCGGACGCAGGTGTCAACCCTCATGCCGATGACGGAGTCGACGGGGCCGCACATGCCGAGGTCCGTCAGGCAGGCCGTGCCCTTCGCGCTGACTCGCGCGTCCGCGGTCTGCACATGGGTGTGGGTGCCGACCACCGCGGCCACGGTTCCGTCCAGATGGAAGCAGAGCGCTTCCTTCTCGTCGCTCGACTCGGCGTGGAAATCCACAAGAACCACGGCGCCGGCCTCGGCCCCGTCCGACGCGAGCCGCTCTCCCGCGCGGAAGGGACAGTCGATGGCCCGCATGCGCTCGCGGCCCTGCAGGTTGCAGACGAACCAGCGTACGCCGGCCTTCTCCACGAGTACCGAACCGCGGCCGGGCGCGCCTTCCGGATAGTTCGCCGGCCGGACCAGGCGCTCCTCGGACTCCAGGAGCTCGGCATAGCCCTTCTTTTCCCAGACGTGGTTGCCGCTCGTGACGACGTCGACGCCGGCATCCAGGATGCGCTCGAGCTCGGGCGCGGCGATGCCGAAACCGCCCGTGGCGTTCTCGCCGTTGGCCACGACGAAATCGGCACCCGTGGCGCGGATCAGGGCGGGCAGCCGCTTCTCGAGGGCGGCGATCCCCGCCTCGCCCACCACGTCCCCCAGCATCAGAACCCGCTTCGTCCCGCCCATAAGGTCTCCTTTAAAAAATAAGACCACGGAGGCACGGAGGCACGGAGCCGAAGAGGGAGGAAGAATACGGCAAGAGGACCGATCCCGATCCCGCTTCGCTTCTCCTCTTCTCTTCCTCCGTGTCTCCGTGCCTCCGTGGTCAGTCTTCGTCGCGCGGCTATCGCGCGTACTCCACGATGCGGGTCTCGCGGATGATGGTCACCTTGATGCGGCCCGGGTAGCGCAGCTCGCTCTCGATCTTCTTGGCTATCTGCCGGCACAGGTCGCGGGCGCCTTCGTCCGATACCTGGTCGGTGTTGACGAGGATGCGGAGCTCGCGGCCGGCCTGGATGGCGTAGGCCTTGTCGACCCCGCCGAAACCCTCGGCGATGGCCTCCAGGTTCTCGAGGCGCTTGACGTAGTTGTCGAGCGTCTCGCGCCGCGCGCCGGGACGGGCCGCGCTGATGGCGTCCGCCATCTGCACGATGACCGACTCGATGCAGCTCGGCTCGACGTCGGCGTGGTGGCTGCCGATGGCGTTCACCACGCGCGGGTCCTCGCCCATCTTGCGCGCCAGCTCCATGCCGACCTCGGCGTGGTTCTGGTCGGAGTCGGTCTCGATGCCCTTGCCGATATCGTGCAGCAGGGCGCCGCGTTTGGCGATCTCGCGGTTGGCGCCGACCTCGGCGGCCAGCATGCCCGCTATGACGGCGACTTCCTTCGAGTGCGCCAGCACGTTCTGGCCGTAGCTGGTGCGGAAGTGCAGGCGCCCGAGCGACTTGATCAGCTCCTGGCCCAGGTTGTGGAGCCCCAGGTCGAAGACGACCTTCTCGCCTTCCTCGTAGATCTTCTGGCTGATCTCGCGCGTGACCTTCTGCACCACTTCCTCGATGCGGGCGGGGTGGATGCGGCCGTCCGCGATGAGGCGCTCGAGCGACACGCGCGCGATCTCGCGGCGCACCGGGTCGAAGCACGAGATGACGACCGCCTCGGGCGTGTCGTCGATGATGACGTCGACGCCGGTCAGGGTCTCGAGGGTGCGGATGTTGCGGCCCTCGCGGCCGATGATGCGGCCCTTCATCTCGTCGCTCGGCAACGACACGCTCGTGACGGTCAGCTCCGCGGTGACATCGGTAGCCAGCCGTTGCATGGTGGTTACCAGGATGTCGCGCGAGCGCTTCTCGGCGGCGAGCGTCGCCTCCTGCTCGATCTTGTTGATGATGACCTGGGCGTCGTGCTTCGCCTCGTTCTCGAGGCCCTGGATGATCAGCTTGGTCGCTTCCTCGGCCGAGAGGCCAGAGATGCGCTCGAGTTCCTGACGGTAGCGCTCCTCCTGACCTGAAAGGAAGGCCTCGCGCTCGGCGATGCCCTTCTCGCGTTCCTCGAAAGCCAGCTCCTGGTCCTCGACGGCCTTGGTCTTGCGGTCGAGGGTCTCTTCCTTCAGCTCGATGCGCCGTTCGAGCCGCTGCAGCTCCGTCCGGCGCTCCCGATTCTCCCGTTCCTGCTGGTTCCGTTCCCGAATGAGCGTTTCTTTGGCTTCGAGGAGTATTTCCTTGCTCTTCGCCTCGGCCTCTTTAACCGCTTCCTGACGAACTCGCTCCGCCATCTGCTCTGCGGAGGTAAGCTGGAATCTGGCGTAAAGCCAGCGTATCGTCCATCCAAGGATCAGACCGACCAGCGGGAGGGACACGTACAACGCAGTAGCCATGGTTCCCCCTGCTCTCGAACTATTTTTGACGATTATAGCGATAGGCGGCCGATTGTCAAGGAACGAGGTTTCCGCGACCGGCTCCCATTCCCCGGTCCAGGAAGGAAATCCGGAGCGCACGTTGACGTCAGGGCGGGCGTGGCGTACACTTTTTCGCAAGCCGGACCCCTTGACGGGGCGGCCAGCGGTCTTTCACAGAGGACGGTTCTTCGCTTCGAACGGACTCCTGGAAACGGGTCTTCAGCGTTCGCGCGGCGGGGGCGGCCCGACGGCGGCCGAGCTCGCCATTTCTCCCAAGTCCAGCGCCGGGGGCGCCACGCCCCGGCCTTCCTGTTTCGCCGATAAGTACGGGCATTCGAACCGCCCCGAGCGTCGATCGCCGATCCGCCTCAGCGCGGATCGAGCAACCCGCCCTACCGGGGCGGGGCGAGTCGAGGATTTCCCCGAATGGCCAAGAAGGTATACGTCGGAAACATGAACTACGGCACGACCGAGACGAGCCTCAGGAACCTCTTCAGCCAGTACGGCGAGGTCGGTTCCGTGAACATCATCGTCGATCGCGTCACCGGCAGGGCCAAGGGCTTCGGTTTCGTGGAGATGCCCGACGACGCCGCCGCCATGGCGGCGATCGAGGCACTCGACGGCCAGGAGTTCGAAGGCCGCCAGCTCCGCGTCAACGAGGCGCAGGAACGGCCCAAGAACGACCACCCGTACCGGCCGCGCTCGTACTGAAGCGCCCGTTTCCGGTCCGTCCCCGAGGGGACGGACCCTTGGAGCCCCCGGAAGCCGTCGCCCGGGGGCTTCATCTCGTCCGGAGGCTCAGAACCCCCGCTCGTCCTCGCGGGGAAGCGCCAGGCCGAGCCCGCCCAGCACCTCGACGAAGCGCGCGGGCAGCATGGAGACGATGGTCCGCGGCTCCTCGCCGGGCGCGAACGAGAGCCTGAGCCGACGCGCGTGGAGCATCAGGGTCGCCTTCGGAAAGCGCGCGGACGGCTTGCCGTAGATCGGATCGCCGAGTATGGGACAGCCGAGGTGTCGCATGTGGACCCGGAGCTGGTGGGTGCGCCCCGTCCGCAGCCTGAGCGCGACCAGCGTGAAGGTCTCGCCCCCGGCTCGGCGCTCCGCCAGGACCTTCCAGCGCGTCGACGAGAATCGCCCCGCCTCGCCGTCGGCCGGCGCCACCACCGCGAAGCGCTTGCGGTTCCTCGGGTCGCGGCCCAGGCGGTTCTCGACCAGGCCCTCCGCCGCGGGAAGGCGTCCCTGGAGCACGGCCAGGTAGTCCTTGCGCGCCGTGCGCTCGCGGAACTGGGCTGCCAGGTACTCGAGGGCCCGCTCGTCCTTGGCCGCGACGACGAGTCCCGAGGTGTCCTTGTCGAGACGATGCACGATGCCGGCGCGCGGCGGAACGGGCAGGCCGGCCCTGGCCAGGCGGCCCAGCAGGGCGTTCGCGAGGGTGCCCGACCAGTTTCCCGCCGCGGGATGCACCACCATGCCCTGGGCCTTGTCGACGACGAGGGCGGAGCCGTTTTCGAAAACGACGTCGAGCGGTATGTCCTCGGGCTCGAAGGAGCGGTCCGATTCGTCCGTCCAGGCCAGCTCCAGCGTCTCGCCACCCGAAAGGAGGGCCGAGGGCTTGGCGGCCTTGCCGTCGACCAGGGCGGATTCGAGCCGGGACTTGAACTGCGAACGCGTGAGGATCCCGAGGCGCTCGGCCACGTAACGGTCGAGGCGTAGCGGGGAGTCGAGCTCGACGCGACCCGAATAGCGTCCCACGGGGCCTCCGGACGCGTCGCCTTGCGCCGCAAGGCCGCATCGTATAGGGTGAAACGACGGTCCGGCGGGCAGTATAGGCGCGCGCGGACCGACGCATCAAGCACAGGAGGCTTATCCGATGTGGGAAGAGCGCGCCATCCCCGAACGCGGGACGCTCGCCTGGCGCTTCTCGGAGCGGACCGTGTTCCTCCGCGCCTCGGGCTCGGGCGTCGAGGTGGCCGAGGATGCGTCGGCCGGAGCCGGAGCGGGAACGGTCGCCGTCACGCGAGCGTCGCCCGCGGGCCTGTCATGGCGCCGGATCGCGCTCGGCCGGAAGCCGGAGCTCGCGCGCCTTTCTCCACGCGTCCCGGAAAAACCCTGGCTGGTCCTGTTCAGCCCCGCCCTGGAACTGGCCCCGCGCACGGCCACCGCGGGCTGGATACGCGCGCCGCTCTCCGCGGACCTGGTGGTGGACGGGCTTCCCCTGCTCCGCGAGCTCGGCCTCTGCGCCCGGAAGACAGCCTGGTTCGGCTCGCCCCAGAACGGCCTGCTCTGCCTCGCCGCCGGAAGCGCCTTCACGGAGTCGCCATCGGCCGCGCCGGGCGCCATCGCCCTTCCGCTCGCGGTCCGCAACGATACCGCCGAGCGCGTCGAACTCGCGCGGCTCTGCGTCTACGGCGACTCCGTCGGCGCCTGGGGGCGGGAGGACGGTCCGCTCGTGATCGGCGACTCGCTCGAGTGCACCGTCAGCGATGCCGGCACCCGAGTTTCCACGCGGCACGGACGCCCGAGGCCGGAGCTCGCGGGGCCTGACACGGTCGAGCTGGCGGCGCCGCGCCAGAACGCCCAGGACCGCTTCTTCGCCCGGAGCGTGGAGCTGCTCAAGGTCATCGCCGGCATGTAAGGAGGAGCGACGCGCATGAACGGAACCGACATCGCCGCCGAGGCGGCGGAGACCGCCGCCGGGGCTCCCGCCGAGAGTGCCGCGAGCCTGCTCGAGGCCCTGCGGGGCTTCGTGTCCGCGGAAGCCCTGACGACCGCCCTGAAAGCAGCGGCCATCCTGGTCATCGGCCTGGCCCTGGTCCGCCTCGCGGCCCTCGTCACCGGAAAGCTGACGCGCGGCAGGCTCCAGGGCCGCGGCTCCGACCTGGCGGTCCGCGCCGTCCGCTACGCGGGCTTCGTCCTGGTGCTCGTCAACCTCTTCGACGTGCTCGGCATCAACCTCTCCGCCCTGCTCGGCGCGGCGGGCATCGCGGGCGTGGCCATCGGCTTCGCGGCGCAGACCTCGATGTCGAACCTGATCTCGGGCGTCTTCCTGCTCTCGGAAAAGGCCTTCGACAAGGGAGACGTCATCCAGGTCGACGCGACCGTCGGCGTGGTCGAGACGGTCGACCTGCTCTCGGTCAAGCTCCGCACCTTCGACAACCGCCTGATCCGCATCCCCAACGAGACCATGGTCAAGTCGAACATCATCAACGCGACGCGCTACCCGATACGCCGCGTGGACTTTCCCGTCGGCGTCGCCTACGGCACGGACCTGGCCCGCGCCAGGGAAGTCCTCATGGAACTCGCCGCCGCGAGCCCCTGGGTGCTTGCGGAGCCCGAGCCGCTCTTCATCGCGGACGGCTTCGGCGCGAGCGCCATCAACCTCCTCTTCGGCCCCTGGGTGCGGAAGGAGGACTACCTGGCGGTGAAGAACGAACTCGTGCCCGCCATCGCGAAGCGCTTCGACGAGGAAGGCATCGTCATAGCCTTCCAGACCCTGACCCTGAACGGCTCGGTGGAAGCCCGGGTCGCCCCGAAGCCGAAGGCCGCGCCTCCGCGCGCCGGCGTCGGCAAGCCCGCGCGAAGATCCTGAAACTTGACGCTGTGCCGCCGATGCCGTATCGTGGCGCGGAAGGAGATCAAACATGGACAAGGAGCAGGCCCTCACCAAGGTGAGCCTTTTCGAGAAGCTTACGGAACGCCACATCAAGGGCATAGCACAGATCTGTACGGAGCGCGTGTTCGAGGCGGGCGACTACCTCATGAAGCAGGGCGAGAGCGGCATCGGCCTTTTCATCATCCTGTCGGGCAAGGTCAAGATCGAGAAAACCGGCCTCTCGGGCGACAAGGTCGAGATTGCCGAGAACGGCCCCGGGGACATCATGGGCGAGATGGCCGTATTCGACGGCGCCCCCCGTTCCGCGAGCGTGGTCGCCGCCGAACGGACCAAGTGCCTGGTGCTGGCCTCGTGGGAGTTCAACTCATTCCTGAAGTCGCACCCCGAGGTGGCCATCGACATCCTGCCGATCGTGGTGAAGCGCTTCCGGGAGACCAACGAGGCCCTGACCGGCCTCCGCGCCGTCCGCCACTAGCCTCACCGACCAAAGGCAACCACGGAGCCACGGAGGCAGGGAGGCAAGAGGGAGGAAGAAGGGATGGGGTATTTCTACAGTCCCTATTCCTGCTCCCTCCTAGCTCCGAAACTCCGTGCCTCTGTGGTTTCTTATTTGAAGAAGGTTTGCATGACCAGGGAGGGGTCGAGGGTCTCGGGGCCTTCGGCGAAGACCATGTCGGCCCGGTCGAATTCCGGCGCGGCCGGGCCGTGGCGCGGATCCGGCACCCCGACGCAGGCCATGCCGGCCGCCTTGGCCGCCAGCACCCCGTAGCGCGAATCCTCGAACACGAGGCAGTCCGCGGGAGCGACACCGAGGCGGCGGGCGGCCTCGAGGAAGACGTCCGGCTCGGGCTTGCCGCGCGGCACCTCGCTCGCGGACACCACGATGCCGAAGCGTTCCCTCAGGCCCGCGTGTCGGAGCGTCTCGTCGATGACGTCGGGCGAGGAGCCTGAAGCCACCGCCACCGGCACGCCCCGCGCCTCCAGGGCATCGAGCAGGCGAACCACCGCAGGAAAGGCCCGGGTCCGGTCCCTCGCGTGGTCGAGGTAGTGACGGTCCTTGAGCCTGACCCGTTCGTGCCAGGGCACCTCGTTGAGCGGACTCTCCGGCCAGCGTTCCTCGATGACCCGGAACATCTCGCCGACGCCGCGGCCCACCATGCGGCGGTTGAACTCGTCGTCGTAGTCGATGCCGAAACGGGCGAGAAAGGCGCGGTCGCTCTCGAAGTAGACGGGCTCGGAGTCGAGCACGGTGCCGTCCAGGTCGAAAAGGCAGGCCTTGAGGTTCTTCCGGTTCATGGTCATTCCTCGATGTAGCCGATGCCCGGGACCAGGCGCGATCCGCCCTCCGTCCCGTCGCACCCGTCCGGACCTTCAGCGCCGTCCTCGAGGACCGCGCGGCCGCGCCGGGTCGGCGTGGGATAGTAGTCGACGTTCCACAGGAAGAGGCCCCGCGCCGGGGCGGTGGCGCCGGCGCGCGCGCGGTCCCGAGCGTCCAGGGCCGCACGGAATTCGTCCCCGCCGCCGCCCGCCGCCTCGAGCTCGATCATGCTGCCGACGAGCGAGCGGACCATGCGCCAGAGGAAGGCGTTGGCCTCGACCTCGAACACGAGCAGGCCGTCGCCCTCGGCCCGCCACGAGGCGCGGTGCACATAGCGCGAGCGGTTCTCCGCCGGGTCCTTGGCGCTCGAGTACGTGGTGAAGTCGAGCTCTCCCCTGAGCGCGCGGGCCATGGACTGCAGGCGGCCCGTGTCGGGGACACGGCGCAGGTGCCAGGCGTAGCGGGCCCTCCACGGCGGGCAGTACGGGGAGGTGTCGACGAAATACCGGTAACTCCGCGATCGCGCGTCGTAGCGGGCGTGGAAGTCGGGATCGGCCTCCGAGGCGGAAAGGACGCGTACGTCGCGGGGCAGGAGCCGGTCGAGGGCCGGCCGGAAGCGCTCCGCGGGAATCGACGCGATGTCGCTGCGGAAATGCGCGACCTGGCGCGCGGCATGGACGCCGGCGTCGGTCCGGCCTGCGCCGGTGACCGGCACGGGGTGTCCGTGCATCTTCGCGAGCGCCGACTCGAGGGCTTCCTGCACGGACCTGACGCCGTGCTGCCTCTGCCAGCCGGAAAAATCCGTGCCGTCGTACGAGAGGTCGAGACGTATGCTGCGCTTAATCATCGTCTGAATCGTCGTCCTGGTTCAGTTCGGCCTTGAGGCGGTCGTAGAGATCGCGGGCCTTGTCGAGCAGGGGGCCGGGTTTCGATTTTGAGCGCTTGCCGAGCCCGAACATGCGGGCGATGGTCCGCTTCGAGGCGTCGAGCGCGGACCGTCGCGCCGCCTCGTCCTCGCTCGGCCCGCACTTGAGCTCGAGGATTCCGGCGACGTAGAGCACGCCCTCGTACCCGTAGTTCTTGTCGGTGTCCGGGCCGAGCCAGCGCAGCGCCGAGACCTGCTCCCTTCCGTGCTGCTCGTACTCGATGGCCGCGCGGTAGAGCACCCGCGCCTTGTTCCGGAATATGGCCGCGGCCCAGGCGTAGTCCCGGCCCGGCTCCTCGGCCTCCAGTTCGTCGCAGAGCCAGGCCGCGCGGAGGGCGGCGTTCCCCTGCTTGAAGGTCGGCGCCGCGTCCTTGCCGAAACGCTCATAGGTCAGCATGGCCAGGTAGTAGCTGGCCGCGCCCTCCACGAGGCGCCTCGGATCCTGGAAATCCAGGGGGCCGAACACGCGCTGCACCGACTCGATGCGGTTGGCGGTGTCCTGCACGATCGCCTCGGCTACCTTGGGCGTCATGGCGACGAAGTCGTGCTTCCAGGCGGCCGCGAAACAGGAGGGACAGACGGTGAGCTCGTAGACGAGCGGGCGGACCGTGCCCCAGGCCTGAGTGGGAATGTAGAGCCGGTGGAGCTCGTCGGTCAGGTCGCCCGCGTTGACCCGGCCGGAGAAGAGCTCCTCGCGGCGGAAGTTGGCGTCGCAGGCGGGACAGCGGATGGAATCTTTTGCGGTGAAAGTGACCTTGCGGTCCTTCGCCGCCGCCTTGCCGAGCATGCCCATGCTATCCCTCCACGACGGCGAGCGCCATCGCGTTGTCGCGCTCGTGGGTCAGGCTGAGGTGCACGGTCCGTCCCCCCGCACGCGCGAAGGCGGCGAGGGCCGAACCGTAGAGGAAGATGTGGGGCTTGCCGGCTTCGTCGTTGTCCACGCGGATGTCGCGGAGCGCGATGCCGCGCAGGCCGGTGCCGATGGCCTTCCCGAAAGCTTCCTTGGCGGCGAAGCGGGCCGCGAGGGACAGCGCCGCGGATTCGCCCCGGGAGCGGACCGCCGCGATCTCGTCCGGGTGGAAGAAGCGGTCGAGCAGGCCGCTGACGCCGAGCCAGTGCCGGAGGCGCTCGACGTGCACGACGTCGAGTCCGACGCCCAGGATCACGGCGCGTCCTCCCCCGGTTCCGCCGCCGGCTGGACCGCTTCCGCGGAGGCCACGACGACGAGCTCCACGCTCTCGGGAGACCAGGCTTCTGCCTGGATGCCTTCGGGCAGCTGGACCAATACGGGCACCGTGTAGGCGCCGGGGGCTTCCACCTCGGACAGGTCGATGAAGAGGCTCGCCGGCCCCGGCGTCCACGCGTCGACGAGATCGCGCGATCCGGCCACGCGCAGGGTGGCGGAGGGAAGCGGCGAAGCGAGCGCGAATATCGGGTCGAGCGCCGATGCCGCGACCGTGACGCCCTCGAAGGATCGGGAAGCGGTGGCGCGCCGCACCGCCGCGGAGAACTGCACGGTGTCGGGACCGATGATCTCGAGCAGGGAATCGCGGTGCGAAAGCCGGACGGCCGCCGTGAAGTCCTGAGAGCGACCGGTGAGCTCGACATACTCGGTGCCGACGTCGACGGCCTTGGCCACGAGCGACTCCGGGCCGGAAACCTCGACCGTGCGCGGTTCGATGGACCAGCTCGCGAGCTCGTAGCCCGGATCGAGGAAGCCGCGGAACACCGGGACCACGGGGACGGCCTTGGCGTCCTTGCGCTCCAGCCGGACCTCCACGTCGGGCGGCTCGACCCGTATCTCGAGCGGGTCGATGTCGAGCGCCGAGCCCTTCTTGGTCACGAGCACGGAAACCCGGTAAACGCCGGCCGAGTCGAAGCCGGAGAAGTCCGCGCTCGCTTCGAGGTCGTTCTCGAGTATGGCCTGCACGGCGTTGGACTCGCCGCGGAGTATGAGCCGGACCGTGCGCGGATAGGCGCTGGCCGGGACGAAGTCGCGGGCGGCCACTACGGTGAGCGGCACCGAGAGGGGGCGCTCCTCGAGCCGGTTGACGGTCTGGAAGAAGAAAAGCAGCAGCGCGGCCATGAGCGAAAGCGACTTGGCCGGCCAGTCGGCCAGCAGGCGCTCGAGGAGCTTCTCCTTAGCCAAGGCTTTCCTCCTCGAGGACCGCCTCGGCTCCCGAAAGGTCGAGCTGTTCGGAAAGCCGCCGCTGCACGAGCGCGGGCGAGAGGTTGTAGTAGAGCTTGGCGTCGTAGGCGAGGCTGAGCGCCCCGGTTTCCTCGGAGACCACCAGCACCACGGCGTCGGTCTGCTCGGTCATGCCCAGCGCGGCGCGGTGCCGGGTGCCGAAGGATCGGGCTATGTCCTGCCGCTCAGAGAGCGGCAGAAGGCAACCGGCGGCCATGACGCGCCCGCCCTGCACGATGACGGCACCGTCGTGCAAGGGTCCGTCGTATTCGAAGACGGTGCGGAGCAACGACGACGAGAGCAGGGCGTCGAGGGCGGTGCCCGTGTCCGCTATGTTCTTGAGTCCGACATTGCGGGCGAAGACCACGAGCCCGCCGCGCCTGCGCGTGGAGAGAGCCTCCGCCGCGTTGAGCACGGCCTCGACCTGGGTGGAGCGCGGCCGCTTGCCTGCCCGGAAGAAGGAGCCCTGCCCGAGGCGCACGAAGATCTTGCGCAGCTCCGGCTGGAAGACGATGGCCAGCGCGATGACGAGTCCGGGCGCCATGACGTTGAGCACCCAGGCCAGGGTCTCGAGCTCGAGCAGGTAGGCCGCCGCGTAGACGATGGCCATGAGGATGGCGCCCTTGACGAGCTGGACGGCCTGCGTCCGCACCAGGATCTGCCAGGTCTTGTAGATGAGGAAGGCGAGGATCGCTATGTCCGCGGCCGGCCTGAGGGAGGCGCCGAGGAAACGGGTCAGGTCGCTCCAGGTCATCGTTCGGCGCCGTATCCTTCCGTCGGCCTGCCCGCCCTGCAGGCGGCGAGCACGCGCAGCGCGTCCGCTGTTTCCCGCACGTCGTGGACGCGGAAAACGTCCGCTCCGCCGAGCCAGGCCGCGCAGGTCGCCCCGAGGCTCCCCGGCAGCCGTTCCTCGGCCGGCCGCCCGGTCAGGAGGCCGATGAAGGATTTCCGCGAGAGACCGACCAGGAGAGGATAGCCGCAGGCGGCCAGTTCATCAAGGCGGGCGAGCAGTTCGAGGTTGTCCTCGAGGCGTTTTCCGAAGCCGATGCCCGGATCGAGCACGATGGATCCCGGCGCGATGCCCGCGGCTTCGGCCCTGCGCGCGGCGTCGATCAGGAAGTCCCTCACCTCCGACACGACGTCGTCGTACCAGGGGGCGTCCTGCATGGACGCGGGAACGCCCTTCTTGTGCATGAGGACGACGGGAGCTCCGCGCTCCGCGCAAAGCCGCGCCAGGTCCGGATCCTCGAGCAGGGCGGCCACGTCGTTGACCAGGTCCGCCCCCGCGTCGAGGGCGGCCTCGGCCACGGCGGCCTTCCGCGTGTCGACGCTGAGGGCGGCGTCGAGGCCCTCGAACTCGAGGGCGCGGCGGATCGCCTCGACGACGGGCACGACCCGGCGTATCTCCTCGTCAGCCTCGACGTAGGCGGAGCCGGGACGGGTCGATTCGCCGCCCACGTCGACGATCGTCGCGCCCGAGCGGACCATGGCGACGGCGCGGCTCGCCGCCAGGCCCGGGTCCGACGCGCGCGAGGCGCCGTAGAAGCTGTCGGGCGTGGCGTTGAGGATGCCCATGACGTGGCGGCGGCCGCCCAGCTCGAGCGTGCGACCTCGCGCGAGGGGCAGGAACCCAGGCTTGCTGCGGCCGCTCACGGGGCGGTCCCGGCGCGCGCGGCGCGCGGCCGGCGGCGGTCGAGGACGTCCACGGCCCCCACCCCGGCGGCGGACGGACGGGACGGCTGGCCGAGCGCGAGCGCGGCGACCGAGCCTGAGTCCAGGCCCGCCAGGGCCAGGAGCTCGTCGCGGCGGCCGTGGGCGAAGGGCTCGTCCGGGAAGCCGCGGCGCAGGACCTCCACGCCGGGCGCGCGTTCGCGCAGGGCGAGCGCCAGGCTCTCGGAGGCCCCTCCCCGCTCGACGCCCTCCTCGAGAATGAGCACCCTCCGGTAGCCGGCGCAGTCGGCGGCGAAGGCGTCGCCGTCCAGGGGCGCGAGGAAGCGCAGGCAGAGCACGTCGAGCGCCAAGCCGCGTTCCCGGGCCAGAAGCGAGGCCCCGAGCGCCGCGGGCACCAGCCCGCCCCAGGCAACCACGAGGGTCGGGGCGCCGGAACGCTCGAGGAAAACCCCGCGGCCCGGCTCCCAGGGCGCGGCGAACTCGGGGCGCTCCGCCATGCACGCCGCCTTCGGGTAACGGATGGCGCAGGGGCCCCCGCGGGCGAAGGCCCAATCGAGGGCCGCGGCCAGCTCGGCCGCCGTGGACGGCGCGAGGATGGGCAGGCGCGGGAAGGCGCGGAAGATGGCCACGTCGTACGCGCCCTGGTGGCTCTGCCCGTCCTCCGGGACAGCGCCGGCGCGGTCCATCGCGAGGACCACCGGCAGGTCCTGGAGCACGACGTCGTGGAAAACCTGGTCGACCGCGCGCTGCATGAAGGTGGAATAGATGGCGACGACGGGTTTCAGCCCCCCGCGCGCGAGCCCGCCCGCGAAGGCCACCGCGTGCTCCTCGGCGATGCCCACGTCGTGGAAGCGTTCCGGGAAGCGTTCCTGGAAGGCCGAGAGCCCCGTGCCGGCCGCCATGGCCGCGGTGACCGCGACCACGCGCGGATCGCGCCCGCCGGCCGCGAGCATGGCGGCGGAGAAAGCCTTCGTGAAGCTCGGCCCCTCGTCGGGCAGTCCGCGGGAGGAGGGCGCCACGCCGTGCCAGCTCGAAGGATCCTCCTCCGCCTCCGCGTGCCCGCGTCCCTTGCGGGTCAGGGCATGCACCACCACGGGGCGTCCGAGGGCCTTCGCCTCCGCGAGCACCGCGCAGAGCAGCTCGAGGTCGTGGCCGTCGACCGGTCCGACGTACTCGAAGCCGAAGTCCGAGAAGAGCGTCTCGCGGAACACGAGTTCCTTGACCGCGCGCTTGGCGCGGACCACCAGGGCGTGGACCCGTCGGCCGTAGCGCGGCACGGAGAGGATGGCCCGGTCGACCCGGCGGCGGAAATCCTGGTAGAGGGGCGTGGCCGCGAGCCGCGAGAGGTAGCGGCTGATCGAGCCCACGTTCGGCGAGATGCTCATGGCGTTGTCGTTGAGCACGATGACCAGGGGCAGCTGGAGCTGTCCCGCGTGCTGGAGGGCTTCCCAGGCGAGCCCGCCGGTCAGGGCTCCGTCGCCGATGAACGCCACCACCGAACCCGGCAGCCCGAGCGTCCGGCGCGCGGCGAGCAGGCCGAGCGCCCGCGAGATGGAGACCGAGGCGTGCCCCTCGTCGAAGACGTCGTGGGGACTCTCGGAGCGGCGCGGAAAGCCGGAAAGTCCGCCGAGGGCGCGGAGGCCGTCGAAGCGGGCGGCGCGGCCGGTTAGCATCTTGTGCGCGTAGCACTGGTGGCCGACATCCCAGACGATGGCGTCCGCGGGGCTCTCGAAGACGCGGTGGAGCGCGATGGCGAGCTCAACGACTCCGAGGTTGGAAGCCAGGTGCCCGCCGCGGCGCTCGACGGCGGCGACGATGTTCGAGCGCAGCTCCCGGGCCAGGGCGCGGAGTTCCGCGAAGCCCAGATCGCGCAAATCCGCCGGTCCGGCGATCGTGTCGAGGATAGGCATATCGGTGAGCACTATACACCGCGCGCGGCGCTCGCGCCATGCCCGCCGCTTGCCTCGCGTCGGCCGGTCCCGGCATGATGGGACCATGGAAACCAGGGAACCCCTCACGCTCCGCCTCCGCGCCCCGCTCTCGTGGAGGGCCGTCGATGTCCCCGAACCGGCCGCGAGCGAAGGCGGGGAGGATCTCGCCGCCTTCGATTGGGACGCGCTCTTCGTCGTCGACGGGGACGGCCCGCGGCTCCGCGAAGGTCCGCAAGTCCGCGAAGGTCCGCAAGTCCGCGAAAGTCCGCAAGTCCGCGAAGGTCCGCAAGTCCGCGAGGGTCCGCAAGTCCGCGGAACCCTTCCGCCCCCAAGCTTCACCGGAGTCGCGGCGTTGCCGGGAGCGGCGGCGGACCTGGTCCTCGAGGCGGGCGACTGGGCCTTCGCGCAGCCGCCGCGCGCGCCCCGCGACGAGACTGGGCTCGCTGACGCCATCGAGGCCTTCGCGCGCGACCTCTGGTGGGAAGGAACCGCCTGCGAAGGCCCCCTCTACGTCCGCGGCGTTTTCGAGGACGGCCGCCGGGCGGTCCAGCTGTGGAGGCGCATCAGGGATCAGGCCGGAGCGTGAAAAAAGCGGCGAGCCGGGAAATTCCGGCGCGCCGCGCTTTCAGGGGAGCGTCTTTTGGGGGGAAAAGGGGGGCCGGGGGGAAAACCGCAGGTTTGCCTCCCGGACAGTTCCCCTATTCGAGGACCGCCCGGATGCGCCGCACGCCCGCGCTCGATGACTGCTCCTTCTGGATGACGAAGCGGCCCATGGTCCCGGTGCGCTCGACGTGGGGGCCGCCGCAGACTTCCTTGGAGAAGTCGCCGACCGTGTAGACCTTGACCCTGGCCTCGTACTTCTCGCCGAAGAGGGCGGTGGCGCCGGAGGCTTTCGCGGCCTCGAGGTCCATGACTTCCATGGTGACGGGGAGGTCGCGCGCGATCTGCTCGTTGACGAGGCGCTCGACTTCCTTGACCTGCTCCGGCGTCATGGGCGCGTCGTGGGCGAAGTCGAAGCGGAGCCGCTCGGCGGTGATGTTCGAGCCTTTCTGGGCCACGTGGTCGCCGAGGACGCGCTTGAGCGCCGCCTGCAGCAGGTGCGTGGCCGTGTGGTACTTCGTGGTGATCTCGGACTGCTCGGCGAGGCCGCCCTTGAAGGTGCCCTCGCTGCCGGCGCGGGAGAGCTCCTGGTGCTTGCGGTAGGCCTCGTCGAACTCCTCGCGGTTGACCGTCATGCCGTTTTCGGCCGCGAGCTCGAGCGTGAGCTCGATGGGGAAGCCGTAGGTGTCGTAGAGCTTGAACGCCAGGCGGCCGGACATGACCTTCTGGGGGTTCTTGAGGAGGTTGGGGAGCATCTTCTCGAACTCGCGCTCGCCCTTCTCGAGGGTCTCGAGGAACTTGCGCTCCTCGGCCTCGAGGCCGTCGAGGATCTTCGCGCGGTTCTCGTCGAGCTCGGGGTACGGGCCCCTGAAGTTGTCGACGACGACCTCGGCGGGCTTGCGGAGGAAGAGGCCCTCGATGCCGAGCTTGCGGCCGTGGCGCACCGCGCGGCGGATCAGGCGGCGGAGCACGTAGCCGGCGCCGACGTTGGAGGGCAGCACGCCCTTGGGGTCGCCGATGATGAAGGTGGCCGAGCGGACGTGGTCGGCGACGATGCGGACCGAGCGGTCCTTCTCGGCGTCGGCGCCGTACGCGTATCCGGAAGCCGCGCAGATGGCCGCGATGACGGGCGCGAAGACCTCGGTCTGGTAGACGCTCGTCTTGCCCTGCAGGACCGTGACGGTGCGCTCGAGGCCCATGCCCGTGTCGACGTTCTGCGCCGGCAGCTTTACGAGGGTCTTCTCGTCGACGCGGTTGAACTGCATGAAGACGTTGTTCCAGATCTCCATCCAGTTGGCGGAATCGGTGCCCTTGTTCGAGCCCGCCGGCGGCAGGCCCTCGCCCACCCAGTAGAAGATCTCGGTGTCGGGGCCGCAGGGGCCGGTCGGGCCGGCGGCCCACCAGTTGTCCGAGGCGGGCAGGTAGGCGATGCGGTCCGCGGGCATGCCGACGGACTTCCAGATCTCGGCGGATTCCTCGTCGCGCGGGGCGTTGTCGTCGCCCGCGAACACCGTGACCGAGAGCTTGCGCGGGTCGAGCGCGAGCCATTTCGGATCGGTGAGGAACTCGTAGGACCAGGCGATCGAGTCCCGCTTGAAGTAGTCGCCGAGCGACCAGTTGCCGAGCATCTCGAAGCAGGTCAGGTGCGAAGGGTCGCCCACCTCGTCGATGTCGCCGGTTCGGACGCACTTCTGGTAGTCCACCAGGCGCTTGCCCGCCGGGTGCGGCTCGCCGAGCAGGTAGGGGACGAGGGGGTGCATGCCTGCCGTGGTAAAGAGGACCGTCGGGTCGTTCTCGGGAATGAGCGACTTGCCCGAGATCTCGGCGT
Organism: Spirochaetales bacterium; assembly: GCA_016926955.1. GTDB lineage: Bacteria > Spirochaetota > Spirochaetia > Treponematales > UBA12059 > JAFGNN01. The sequence continues at coordinate 40,015 of JAFGNN010000042.1, forward strand.
GGGCCTTGGTCTTGAAGAACTCGATGTATTTGGAGCGGAGCTCATGCGTGGTGATCATGGATGGAAGATACCCGCCCGCCCGAGTCCCGGTCAATCGGCGCCCGATTGGACACGAGCACAAGACATCCGCTAGGCTTTTTGTCACGTCAAGACACGAGAATCCGCGGACGTCCGTCCGGGCTCAGGACGCCACGCTCCGCGACAGGGAGGCACCATGGGCATCAGGGCGAAAATACTCGTTCCCGCCACCCTGCTGCTCGCGGCCACGGTAGCGGTGGTCGCGGTGCAGTCCGGTCTTTCGCAGTCGGCCGTTCTCGAGGACCTCATGTCGGCGACCGCGAACTCGGGGCTCCGCGAGCTGAACGACCGAATCGCGAGCCTGGACCAGACGGTCGGCATCCTCAAGGACTCGCTGAACGCCAACTACCTGCGCGTCGCGCGCGCCCTCGCGGTGGCCATCGCCGGCGATCCGGGCCTGCTGGCTCCCGAGCGCATGGCGGAGGCCGCCCGCGCCATAGGCGTCGACGAGGTGCACGTAACCGACGAAAACGGCGTCCTGCTCTGGGGCAACGTGCCGGACTTCTACGGCTTCGACTTCGCGACGAGCGACCAGACCAGGCCCTTCATCCCCATCCTTTCGAACCCGCGCTTCGAGCTGGCCCAGGACCCGCAGGAGCGCGGCGTCGACAAGGTACTGTTCCAATACATCTCGGTGAGCCGCGCGGACCAGGCCGGCATCGTCCAGATCGGCGTGCAGCCTCGCGAGCTCCAGACCCTGCTGGCCGAGGCGAGCGTCGCGAAGCTGGCCGAGGGCGCCAAGGTCGGGGAAGGCGGCTACGTGTACGCAGCCGAAGCCGACGGCGTCCTGGTGGCGCACACCTACCTGGACCGGCTCGGAAACGACATCTCCGCCGAGCCGTTCTTCAAGGACATGCTCTCGCGCCGCTCCGGCGAGATCGAGTACGAGTACCTGGGCACGCGCGTGCACGCCGCCTTCGTCCCCTACGGTACCGGAGTCCTGGCCGCCGCGGTGCCGGTGGAGGAGTTCCGCGGCCGTATCCGGCTCCTGGTCAACACGCTGGCCCTCACCGCGGCAGTCTCGCTCGTGGTCGCCATCGTCATTTTCGCCATACTGGCCTCGCGCATCGTCAAGCCGCTCTCGCTCGGCGTGGCCTTCGCCGACGAGCTCGGCCGCGGCCGCCTGGACGCGGAGCTCGAGGTGCGCAGCCGCGACGAGACCGGACGCCTGGCCTCCGCCCTCGGCGCCATGGTCGGCAACCTGCGCGACGCGGTAGGCGCGGTGCTGGACGGCACCGGCACCATAGTGGACCACTCCGAGTCGCTCTCCGACTCGAGCCGCGAGCTAGCCGAAGGCGCCTCGGAGCAGGCTTCCTCGATGGAGGAGGTGAGCGCCAGCCTGGAAGAGATGAGCGCGAACATCCGCCAGAACGCCGAGGGAGCGGGGCGCGCCCGGGAACTGGCCGGAGACATCTCGCGGGAGGCGAAGGCCTCCGGCGAGAAAGTGACCGCAATGGTCGAAGCCATGCGCTCCATCGTCGAGCGCACCGCCATCATCGAGGAGATCTCGCGGCAGACCAACCTGCTCGCCCTGAACGCCGCCATCGAGGCCGCGCGCGCCGGCGAGGCGGGCAAGGGCTTCGCGGTGGTCGCGAGCGAGGTGCGGAAGCTGGCGGAACGGAGCCAGAAAGCCGCGGCGGAGATCAACGAGGTTTCGGGCAGCTCGCTCGAGGCGGCCGTCACCGCGGGCGCGGGCATCGAGAAGCTGGTGCCGGATATCGGCGTCACCGCCGACCTGATCCAGGAGATCGCCGCGGCGACGGCGGAGCAGGACGTCGGCGTCCGCCAGATCAGCACCGCGGTGCAGCAACTCGACCAGGTGGTCCAGCGGAACGCGGCCAGCGCCGACGCCCTGGTCAAGATGGCGGACGAGCTCTCGGGGATAGCCGGCGGCCTCTCGGAGGCCGTGGGCTTCTTCTCGCTCGGCGACTCCGGCGGCTCGCGGTCGGAGCGGCCCCTGAGCCTCCCGGCATCTCGGGACTGAACGAAGCCCGGCAAACGCGAAGGCCGTGCGAGGAAGCCCCCGGGCTTCCTCGCACGGCCTTTTTATCGCCCCGCCCCGAATGCCGCGCGCCCGCACAGGGCGAGCCTCCCGGCGTCGTGCCGCCGCCCTTCCCGCTCAGTCCGGCGCGTCCGCTTCCGGCGCGTCGGGGAAGCGCTCGCGGATCCGCTCGATCTCCGGGCGTATCTCGAGGAAGCGCTCCACAAGTTCCGGATCGAACTTGGTGCCGGAGAGCTTCTCGATCTCGGCCCATACCGCGTCGCAGTCCCAGCGCTCCTTGTAGACGCGTTTCGAGCTCAGGGCGTCGAACACGTCCGCGATGGCGACTATCCTGCCCGAAAGGGGGATCTCCTCGCCCTTGAGCCGACGCGGCCGACCGTCGGCCCCCGCCTCCAGGGGCGGGCCGTACCAGATCTCGCCCGTGCGCTCGACGCCCTCGACCTCGATCCGGTGCACCTCATAGTAGACCCGCGAAAGGTCCACCTTCCCGGGATAGCCCGTGCCGTCCCAGTTCTCGTGGTGGGTCAGGGCGATCTCCGCGGCCATGGCGTCGAACTCCGACTCGGCGTCTGAGAAGAGCCTCGCCCCGCAGAACGTGTGCGACTGCATGATCATGTATTCGGCGTCGGTGAAGCGCGCTGGCTTCTTGAGTATCAGGTCGGAGATGGCGACCTTGCCCACGTCGTGGAGCATGGCCGCCAGCTTGAGCGTGTCCTTGACCCGCTCGCGCTCGTGCTCCGGCAGGCCCCGCCGGAACGCCCAGCGCTCGTAGAGCTCCGCCGCGATGCTCGCGACGCGGTTGACGTGGGCCCCGGTCTCGTGGGTATCGCGCAGCTCCGCCAGACGGTTCATGCCGAGGATCATGCGCCGCGTCATGTAGGCGCGCTGCAGCGCGACCGTGGCGTTCGCCGCGAAATGCGTGATGAAGGTTTCCGCGGACGGCGGGAAGGGCACCGTGTGCCCCTCATCGTCCTTGGCGTTGATCACCTGGATGACGCCGAGCAGGCCGCCCGCGCTCGTCTTGAGCGGGACGGTGAGCATCGAAACGGTGTGGTAGCCCGAGGTCCGGTCATAGTAGGACGAATACGAATAGGGGGCATCGGCCGGCAGGTCGTATACGTCGTTTATGTTGAGGATCTCGCCCGTCATCGCGACGTAGCCGGAGATGGTGCCTTCGCCGACGGGCACGGAGAAATTGGAATAGGGCAGTTTCCGGCCCGGAGGCAGGTTCTTCTCGAGCACCGCGTTCTGGGTGTAACGGAAAAGCAGCTTCTCGCCGTCGCGGACGTAGATGGTGCCCGCCTCGGCCGACACCATCTTGCGGGCCTCCGTCAGGATGCGCTCGAGAAGCAGGTCGGCGTCCTGTATCTTGTTGAGTTCCGTGTCGATGGCGACTATCCGCTGGAGCCCGAGAAGCTCGCTCGAGAATTTCCGCCTGCCGCCCTTCGCCGCCATGCGAGCCGATCGCCTCCAAACGTACTTATGACTGTAGGTCCGGAAAGCCCCGAATGCAAACGGAAACGCCGCGCCCGCCCTCGGCGGTTTAATCGAGGAGTACGTGTTCTCCCAGACCAGGAACCGCTACCGAGACTCCTCACTCGATGCGCGACCACGATTCCGGAGGGGTGCATCCAGGAATGGAGCACAGGGGGCCAGGGTGATTCCCCGTGGTCGTGCTTTGGGGAACAGGGGTCTCGCAAGCGTACTTGCGGGGAAGAATCCCTTTCGCTCGAAACGAAGGGGGCTCTTCCCCGGGTACTCAGGCGCCGGCGAAGGTCGCGAGCTCCTCGGCTTCCTCGCGGAGCTTGCGGATGGCGCGCTTCTCGATCTGCCGCACCGTCTCCGGCGACAGGCCCAGCTCGGCGCCGATGCGCTTCAGGGTGTATTTCTCCCCTCCGAAGAACTCGAAGCGGTACATCAGGATCTTCTTCTCGCGCTCGAGCAGGGCTTCGAGCATCTCGACCGTCTTCTCGCGGATCGAAGCCTTCATGAGCTCCGCGTCCGGGCTGTAGGTCGAGTCCTCGTAGACGTCTATGACGCCGCCGGAATCCTCGTCCCCGTCCGACTCGAGCGGCACGAGGGCGCCGGCCATGCCGAGCACCGATTCGACCGCGCGGGCCTCGACGCCGAGTTCCGCCGCCACCTCGACCAGGGAAGGCTCGCGGGCAAGCACCTGGGAGAGCGTGGCCTGGGTGCGCTGTATCCGCTTGAGGAGCTCTTCCTTGCGATGGGGCAGGCGGATCGCCCGCCGGCTGTTGACCAGGCTCCGGGTGATGGCCTGCTTGATCCACCACGACGCGTAGGTCGAGAAGCGGACCTGGCGACGGTCGTCGAACTTCTCCGCGGCCCGGATGAGGCCGAGGTTGCCCTCCTGGATGAGGTCGATGAGGGGCACGTCGATGGTGCTGAACGCCCGGGCTATCTTGACCACCAGGCGAAGGTTCGCCTCGACCAGGGCGCGCCGGGCCTCGGTATCGCCGGAACGGATCCGGCGGGCGAGCGCCTGCTCCTCGGCCGCGTCGAGCAACGCGATGGTCTTGATTTTCGCGAAGTACGCCTTGAGCGAGTCTTCGTTCCTGTCCTGTCCGCTGGTACTCATGCTTGCCTCTCTGCCACTAATAAAGCAAGAAGCGTGCCAACCCATGAGTCATGGCGTAATAAGGCAGGATATCCATCCATGGAAAGGATTTAGACATGTTCGACCGAGAGGCCGAGCCGTGCGGAGAGTCACATTGTCTGATTAAGTAGAATAGAGGGTCCCGGGGGCTGTATGAATTTTAACACGCTTTTCGAGGAAAACACCGGAGCGGACGAAAAACGCCCGGCACTATGGCCGGGCGCATCGATTGCGGCTCGGGGCGCATTAAATCACTCGAGGCTGATCAGGCCGGAGGGCAACTCGGCTTTCCGGGTTTCCGCGCCGGCCGCGTCCGCATCGTATTCGCGGATGAAGGTGAAAATGGCGAGTATGGCTACGACGGCGATGACGAGTTTCCGCACGGTGATCCTCCGGAACCGGTTTACCTTATCTGAACGACTCAAGGTCGGTCAAGCGCGAAGGGGCGCGGCCAGGCGGCGCGGACGGGCGCCGCGTCGATCCGCCTACTTTTTCAGGACCCCCAGGGGATCTATGGCCTTTCCGTAGCGGAAGACCGAGAAATGCAGGTGCGTACCCGTGCTGACGCCCGTGTTGCCCACAAGCCCGACTGGATTTCCCTGGTACAGGTACTGCCCCTTGGCCACCAGGATGCGGTCGAGATGGGCGTACCAGGTCTGGTAGCCGTCGGCATGGCTCAGGATGACGTAATTCCCGTAGACGGTGTTGAAGCCCGTGTCGGCGACCCGCCCGTCCATGGCGGCCTTGGCCTTCGTCCCCTTGGCGGCGACGATGTCGATGCCGTTGTGGAACTGGCGCACGCCGGTGAAGGGGCTCGGGCGGTAGCCGAAGCGGCTCGAGATGCGGCCGGAGACCGGCCAGAGCACCAGTTCACCGAGCACGCGCTTGAGCTCGGTCGAGGAGAGCTTCGCGCCGGGGACGAAAAGGCTCTGGCCGACCGCGAGGGTCTCGGACGCCAGGTCGTTGGCGTCGAGAAGGGCAGTGACTGTGGTGCCGTGGCGTTTGGCTATCGAGGCGAGGTTCTCGCCCTTGCTTACCTTGTGGACGACGCCCGACATGTTCGGGACGCGGAGCTCGGCGCCGGCCTTGAGCGCCTTGGCGCTCGAGATGCCGTTCAGGCTTATCAGGCTGTCCATGCTTACGCCATAGCGCTTGGCGATGGTGGACAGGGCGTCGCCCGACTTGACGCGGTACCTGTAGATCTCGAGCGACACGGGGGGCGGAGGCACGTCGAAACCTTCCTCCGGCGGAACGGACTCGGTGCCGTGGAGGAACGAGAGCAGCAAGGACTCGAAGGCGGGATCCTCCGGAAAGGCGAGGGCCGGTTCGGGCTCGGGCGGCAAGGTCGGGATGACAGAGGCCGAGACGAGGAAGACGCCCAGCACCATGACGGGCACGGCGAGGGCGGCGAGCGCCAGCGCCCTCGGCGCGGCCAGGAAACGGGCCGGGACAGACGCGGCGAGAGGGACGAGGGCGCGCAACGCGGCCCCGGGTCCGCGGCGGGTTTTCGCCACGGACCGTTTTGACGGCCGGGTCCTTCCCGGGATCGGAGCCTTGGCTTCGCTTCCGAAACCCAGTATGGAGGATCCGCGGGCATAGAGCCCCTCCACGGGGACGGGACGCGCGGCGGACACGCCTCCGGAGGGGAAACCCCTGCGGCGGGGACCCGAAGGATCGCGACGACGTGCTACGCTCTGGCGGCCGATAACGCTTTGCATCTCCATGGCCTTCCGTTTATCGACAAATACCCGGTCGGCCATTATAGTGGCCCTGCGTCGAGTCAGGCCCAAAAGGCCGGCGGACGAGGACCCGAGGGGACGGAGGCGGCATGGCGGCGACGAAGGATGGTTCAAGCGGGCCCGGGTCCGCGCGCGCGGGCGTCGCCCGCGCGGACCTTTCGCGACTCGCCGTTCCCGTGCTCGCGGCCCTCGCTGCCGCCGTCCTGGTCAAGGTTTTCGTGGCGGATTTTTCCGTGGTCGAGGGAGTCTCCATGTCGCCGAGCCATCCGCGAGGTTCCGTGGTCCTGATATGGAAGCTTGCGTACGGGCTCAGGACGCCTTCGGGCTACCTGGCGCGCTGGGGGGAACCCGAACCCGGCCACGCCGTCTCGGCCTTCCACGACGGCCGCCGCGTGCTCAAGCGGGTAGCCGCCGCGGGACCGGCCTCGCTGGAGCGCGAGGGCGGCGGCCGCCTCGCGGTGCCCGCGGGGACGGTGTTCCTGGTCGGCGACGCTCCGGAACATTCCAACGATTCCCGCGACTACGGTCCCGTTCCCCTGGACGCCGTCGAAGGCAGGGTGTTCCGCATCGTCCCGGGGACGCGGCGATGAAACGCGAGGTCCGCTATTGGACGGTGATCGGCCTCATCGTCGCCGGCGCCCTGGCCGTGCTCTGGCGCTACGGCGAACTGGCCGCCCGCGGCCCGGTCGAACCGAGGATCGTCGCGCCGGAGGTGGTCCGGGGGGCGATCCTTGATGCCGAGGGCAGACCGCTGGCCGTCGACGTCTCGCTCTACAACATAGCCGTGTGGCGCCCGAGCCTCGACCGCGACGAGCTCGCCGCCACCGGGAAGCTCATCGAGAGCGAACTCGGCCTTTCCGAAGGCGAGTTCCTGAGGCGCGTCGAGACGAGCCCGACCGATTTCCTATACCTCGCCAAACGTCTCCAGGCTTCAGCCGTCGCCGGCGTCAGGGAAGCGAAGACCGAGGGCCGGCTCGCGGGCGTGGTGGTCGAGAAGACCGCGGGACGGCTGTACCCGGAAGAACGGCTCGCAAGCCACGTGGTCGGCTTCGTGGGCGACGAGAACCGCGGACTCTCGGGCCTGGAAGGTCGCTACGACGCGGAACTCAGTCCCGCCGCCGAACCCGGACGCGCCGGAGCCATCGTCTACGGTCCGGACCTGAGGCTCACCATCGACGCCGACCTTCAGCACGCGTTCGAGGAAATCGCGCTCGAGGTCCACGAAGGGAACTCGGCCGAGGCGACCATGCTGCTGGCCCTCGAAGCGAAGACCGGGGCCATCAAGGCCTACGTCTCGCTTCCCGACTACAACCCGAACGATTACCGCGACTACCCGCGCGACGCCTGGTACGACCGCCCGTCGCAGTACGCTTACGAGCCGGGCTCGGTCTTCAAGGTGTTCTCGATCGCCGGCCTTCTCGAGCTCGGCGGCATCGATCCATCGTCCACCTTCGTCTGTGACGGGGCCTACGAGCGCGAAGTGCCCGGCGAGGAGCCGGACATCCGCATCAAGTGCCTCGGCACCCACGGCACGGTCGACTTCGAGGACATCCTGACCCTCTCCTGCAACGCGGGCACCGGCTACGCCTCGGACACGGTGTCGACGGTCGACTTCCACGACGCGCTCAGGCAGTTCGGCTTCGGCAGCCGCTCGGGGATCACCCTGCCCGGAGAGACGGCCGGACTGCTCCGCGAGCCGCAGACCTGGTCCTTGAGGTCGAAGCCCACCATCGCCATCGGGCAGGAAGTGCTCGTCTCGGCCGTGCAGGTGGCAGCGGCGGCCGGCGCCCTCGCCAATGGCGGGGTGTTGATGAAGCCGCGCCTTGTGGAGGAGCTCCGCGGCCGGGACGGGTCGGTCGTCGCGAGGGAAGAACCGACGCCCGTGCGGCGCGTCGTGTCGGAAGCGACGGCCCGACTCGTGCTCGACGCGATGCGCCGGACCGCGGGGGAAGGCGGCACCGGCCGGCGGGCCGGCACCGGCGACATCGACCTGGGCGTCAAGACCGGCACGGCCCAGATGATCGACCCCGCGACGGGCGCCTACTCGGACACCGACTTCCTGGCCAGCACCCTGGGCATCTTTCCCATAGCCGACCCCCGCTGGGTGGTCTACATGGTCGTGGTCAAACCCCGCGGAAGCTCCTACTTCGGCGAGCGCATCGCCGCCCCGGCGGTACGGGAGGCGGCGGAAATCCTCGCGACCCTCGAAGGCCTCGGCCGCCCGGGGATGACGGTCGCGTCCCACCCGGGACGCATCGAACTCGAGACGCCGGCTGCGCCATCGATCGGGGACACCATGCCAGACCTGCGCGGTTTGCCGAAACGAAGCCTCCTGCCGCTCCTCTCGCGGACGGACATCAGCGTGGAGATTTCCGGAGAAGGCCGCGTGACGAGCCAGGAACCGGCGCCGGGCGAACCGGTGCCGCCGGGCACCGCAGTCAGGCTCATGCTCGAATGAGCGTTTACGAGCTCAACCGGTCGGCGCTGGCCGCCCGTTGGCCGGCTCTCGCGTCGTCGCTGCCGAATCCGGTAGGGATCAACCCCGTCAGCTCCGCGTCCGGCGCCCCGACCGCGCGCCTTCCGGCCTCCGACGGCGCGTCCGGCGCCTGGCTCGCCTCCCGCTTCGACCCCCGATCGGAAGCCGCCCGCGCCGCGGCGGCCTGCCTCTCCACCCGCGCGGATACCGTGGTCCTGCTCGGCCTCGGCCTCGGCTACCTGGCGGAAGCCCTGCTGGCCGCCGATCCCGAATTGCGCGTGCTCGCCTGCGAAGCCGATTCGAGCATCTTCGCCGCCTGCCTGGGCGTCAGGGACCTGTCGAACCTGCTCGCGGACGAACGGCTTTCGCTCGTCGTGGAAGGCGAACCCGGCGCCGTCGCCCTGGCGCTCGAAAGCCTCGGCACCCGCGAGGTCGCGGTGGCCTCGACCCCAGCCCTGGCGGACCGCTATCGGGA
>JAFGNN010000043.1 GCA_016926955.1 Spirochaetales bacterium
AGGCGTTGATGACGTAGATGCGGTTGTCGGGCAGGACCCAGGTCCGGAAGCTGCCGTCCGCGGGCGAGTAGCGGACGAGTCCCGTTCCCCAGGCGCCGAACCAGAGGTTGCCCCGGGCGTCCTCGGCTATGGATTGCAGCGAGGCCGAGGCGGGCGGTCCTTCGCCGCCGGCTCGCGGCCACCGGTCGAAGCGGTCGCGCTCGTAGTCGTAGGTGGCCAGGCCGCCGCCGGTGAAGCCGATCCAGAGCGTCCCGCGAGAATCGAGCAGCATCGAGCGGACCGTGTTGTTCGGTATCGAGTGCGGGTCCTCCGGGTCGTGGAGGTAGCGTTCGAAGGCTCCGGTCTCTTCGTCGAGCCGCGAGAGGCCGTTGAGCGTGCCGGCCCAGAGCCGGCCCTTGGCGTCCCGGGCTATCGCGATGACCAGGTCGTTCGAGAGCGAGTCGGGGCGGGCCGGATCGTAGACATAACGGGTGAAGGTTTCCGTCCCGATGTCGAAGCGGTTGAGGCCGTTGTAGGTTCCGACCCATAGCACGTCGCCGGCGTCGAGGAAGAGGGTTTGCACCAGGCTGCCAGACAGCGAATTCTCGTCGAAGGGCTCGTTTTCGAAGGTGCGGAACGCGGAGCCGTCGTAGCGGGCGAGCCCGCCCTGGGTGCCCAGCCAGATGAAGCCCTTGGAGTCCTGCGCGATGCTGGACACGGAGGCGTTGACCAGGCCGTCCTTGGCCGAAAGCACAGCGAAGGCGGCCACATCGTCGCGCGGCGTCGTCTCGGCCGGCGCGGCGAACGGGGCGACGAGCGCGAGGGCGAGCGCTGCCGCCTGGCGAAGCGGGAAGCCCGGATTCCGGATGGTGGCTGGCATGGGGAGAATTCTAGTCGAAGGCCGCACGCCGATCCATACCCGCGCGTCCGCCTTCGCCCGCGATTTGACGCGGTCCGCCAGTCGGCGCTAGGGTGGTGCCGTCCGACGCATCGCCGCGGCGGCGGAGCCGGGTGGCGCAGGCTTCCGCCGGTCCCGGCCGAAAATCAGGAAAACGGAGGAAACCATGGCCTTTACCGACGCCGACTTCATATCCAAAGAGGATCACGAGCTCGATTACGTGCTGCGCAAGTGGAGGAAGCGGGGCACCGCAGCGAATCGCGCGGTCCTTGTCGAGGCGCTCGACCGTTTCAACGCCGACAAGGCCTGGGAGCCCCATACGCGGGCCAAATTCTACGAGTTCGCCGAACGCGACGGCCTGATCGGACGCCTCGAGGGCGCGGACGCCGCCACGGCAACGCGCGTCTCCGAGGCCGGCACGTCCGCGCCCCGCCGTTTCCGCTGGTGGTGGCTCCTGGTCCTCGCGGCGCTCGTCGTCATCGCCTTGCTCCTGCTCAGGTACTGCGGCGCGTGCTCGTCCCCGTCCGTCGTCGCGGGCGTTCCGGCCGCGGCAGCCGCTGCCCCGGCCGCGGGCGCTCCGGCCGCCGTCTCCGCGTCAGCCCCCGCTCCTTCGGCTCCGGCCGACGCGGTTCCGGCGAAGCGCGCCCTCTCGCTCGAAGCGCTCCCCGCGGCCTCGCTCTCCATACGTTTTCTGCCCGACTCGAGCGAGCTCCTCGCGCCGGGCTCGGAAGCCGCCCTCCCGGCCCTCGCCGCGGCTCTCAAGGCTTTCGACGGGGGAACGCTCGTCCTGGTCGGCCACGCGGCCGGCGTCGGCCGACCCGAAGGCGAACTCCGCGTCTCCGAAGGGCGCGCACGCTTCGTCGCGTCGTTCCTGGAAACGGCGGGATTGCCCTCCGGCCTCGCGATCCGGATCGAGGCCCGCGGCTCCTCCGAACCCGTGACGGTACCGGGAGGCGTCGAGGCGTCCCGCGCGGCGAGCCGCCGCGTCGAGGTGCGGGTCGAGTAGCCGCGCGGTCAGGGGCGCCTTCGAGCGCCGCCGACAGGCAGAGGCTCCGCGCGAACGTTTTTTCGCTCCCGGCTCCTCCGGGGCGGGTTATAGTGGCATCCATGCGCCTCGCCGCCGTCTCCGGACGCCGGCGGGCGCGCGGAGGGTGCGCTTGCTCCTTGTCCTCGCGGGCTGCTCGGGATTCTTCCTCATGGCGCTTTCCGGGCTCGCGGAGGGGCGCGGGCGGAGACTTCCGCGCGTGCTTCTCGCGTCCGGCTCCTTCATCGCGTTCGCCCCTGCCTTCATCCTGCTCGCGGCCGCGGGGCCGCGCCTCGCGCTTCCCGGCGCCCTCCGCCTCGCGGCGCTCCTCCTCTCCGTTCCCGCCGCCTGGCTGCTCTTCCGCGCCCTGGTCCTCGATCTCCGTCCGCCGCGCCACCCGGCCGCCGCCGGACCCGCCGACCCCGCGCCGAGCGGCCCGCGGGTTCCGCCCGGGGCCGGCCCCCGCTTCCTGTCGGAACGCGGCCTCTACGCCCTCTGCAGGCATCCCGGCGTGCCGGCGCTCTGCGGCTTCCAGGCCTGTGTCGCCCTCGCGGCGGCCTCGCGCGGTCTCCTCGTCGCCCTCGCGCCCTGGACCGCCTGCAATCTGGCCCTCGCGGCGCTCGAGGACAGCTTCACCTTCCCCGCCGTCTTCGGGGACGCGTACAGCGGCTACCGCGCCCGCGTCCCCTTCATGATCCCGAACGCCATCCGCCACGTCAGGAGGAAGCCATGAGCGAGGCAGCGAGACTGGTCCGCGAGGGCCGCACGAAGGAATTGTGGGAACGCTACTGCGGCTACCTGGATTTCGATCCGAAGGCTTTCATGGACGTCCAGCGGAAGCTGCTCGCGGAGCAGCTCGGGCGCGCGCTGCCCTCGGCGCTCTGGACCCGGCTCTCCAGGGGACGTCGGCCGAAGGATGCCGACGAACTCAGGCGTACCGTCCCGCTGACAAGCTACCGTGACTACGCCGAGAGCCTGCTCCCGCGCGACGAGTCCGTGCTGGCCGGCAAGCCGCGCATGTGGGTCCGCACCTCGGGCCGCTCCGGCGAGTACGACGCCAAGTGGGTGCCGTGGTCGGACGCGATGTACGAGGAGGTCGGCACGGCCTTCCTCGCGGCCTTCATCGTCGCCTCCGCCAAGCGCAAGGGCGACGTGAGCCTCCGCGAGGGCATGACCTTCCCCTACCTGCTGGCGCCCACGCCCTACATCTCCGGCGTCATCAGCGAGGCCATGCTCGAGGCCTTCCCCTTCAAGGTGCTGCCGAAGCTCGAGGACGCCTATGCCATGGACTTCCAGGAGCGGATCATGGCGGCTTTCGAGAAGTCGCTCTCAGAAGGGCTCGACTTCTTCTGGGGCATGACGAGCATCCTCATGAAGCTGGGCGAGCGTTTCGGCTCGCGCGAAAAAGGCGCCTCGCCCATGAAGCTGCCGAAGGATCCGCGCGCGCTGTTCCGCATCGTCAAGGCGCTCGCCAAGGCGGGCCTCGCGGGCCGCGGCCTCATGCCCAAGGACATCTGGAAGGTGAAGGGCGCCATCTGCGGCGGCATGGACACGGCACTGCTCAAGGACAAGGTGGCGGAGCTGTGGGGAGTCGAGCCGATGGAGGGCTACGGCTGCACCGAGTTCGGCGCCATCGCCTTCCAGTCCTGGTCGCGGCGCGGCATGACCTTCTACCCCTACATGAATTTCTGGGAGTTTGTCGACGAGAAGGACTACAGGCGCAGCCTCGAGGATCCGGAGTTCGTCGCGCCTTCCCGCTTCATGGACGAGGTGGAGGCTGGCGCGGAATACGTCCTCGTCGGCACCAACTTCCACGGCGGATCCATGCTCCGCTACGTGCTCGGCGATCTGGTCCGCATCGACGCGCTGGAGGACGCGGAAGGAGGCATCCGCCTGCCGCAGATGACCTTCTCGTCGCGCATCGACGGCCTCATCGACATCGCGGGCTTCACGCGGCTGACCGAGAAGACCATCTGGACCGCCATCGAGCGGAGCGGGGTGAGGTACGAGGACTGGTCCGCGCGCAAGGAGACCGTCGGCGAGCGCCCGGTGCTCAGGCTCTACCTGGAGACCAAGGGCGACGAACGGAGCGCCGGCGAGCTCGCCTCGCTCGTCCACGCGAAGCTCCGCGAGCTGGACGCCCCGTACCGCGACATGGAGGACCTGGCCGGCATGAGGCCCCTCGAGGTGACGCTGTTCTCCAAGGGAACCTTCGCGCGCTATTTCGCCGAGCGGCAGGCCGCGGGCGCCGACCTGGCGCACACGAAGCCCCCGCACGTGAACGCGCCCGACCGCGTCGTCGAGAGCCTCGTCCGCATGAGCGACTGGAAAATCTAGCGAACGATGCAGAACCTCGCCACGGCGGTCAAGCTGGTAGCCCTCGCGAGCTACCTCGCGCTCGCCCTCCTGACCCTGCGGAGCGCCGCCGCCCCGCGGATCCGGGTCTTCTTCTCGATCTACCTCTTCGGCATGCTCTTCTGGCAGGCCGGATCGGCGGGCGTCAACTTCGCGCGCGACCCGGGCACGGCCCTGACGCTGTACAACCTGATGCTGGCGTTCTCGGGGCTCTACACCATCCTCTTCTTCCCCTTCACGCGGGCCCTGCTCGGCATCGAGGGACAGAGGATACAGACGGCGCTGGCCTACCTGGTGTGCGCCGTGCAGTTCGCGAGCGGCCTGGCCGGGCTCCAGCTCGATACGGTGGAGCTCGGGCGCGCCGGTTACTGGGTGCCGGTGTACTCGAGCCGGCTCATGTACGTCCTCTCGGGTCTTTCGTTCCTGTTCTGGGGCCTCGGCTTCGCGAACCTGGTGCGGGCGCTCGCCCGCAAGCCCAGCCCGGTGCAACGAAACCGCATCCGCTACATCCTGATCGGCGCGGCCGTGACCATAGTCGGCGCCGCCACCAACCTGACGCCCCTGCGGGACTATCCGGTGGACATCACCGCGAACCTGGCCAGCGCGGCCATCATCGGCTACGCCGTCGTCCGCCACCGCCTGCTGGACCTCCGCGCTCTAATCGCGCGTAGCCTCATCTACTCGATCCTGACCGCGACCCTGGTCGGGCTGTATCTCGGCTTCATCTTCGGCCTCGAAGGGCTGCTCTCGCGGGGCGGGGCCTACTCGAGCCCCCTCTACGGGGCCTTTGCCATCGTAGCCCTTGCCGGCATCTTCCTGCCCCTCAGGAACCTCCTTCAGCGCGTCCTCGACCGCATCTTCTTCAGGGAACGCGGCGAGTACCAGACGGCGCTCGAGCTTTTCAGCCGCGAGTTGGCCTCGCTCTACGACGCCGAGCCGATAGCGGACCTGGTCTGCAGGGTCGTCGAGCAGGGCATAAAGCCGGAATTCGTCGCCATGCTGGTCCCCGATTCCGCCTTGAGGCGCTACCGGGTCCTTCGGGCGACGGGGCCGGAGCGTCCCGACCCGGAGACGCTCGCGCAGGACACGGCCTCGCCGCTCTCCGCCCTGCTCCTGGATCGTCGCGCCCCGGTGCTGAGGGAGGACGTCCAATCGGAGGCCGTGTCGGAATCCGTAACGTCGGGACCCGGGTCGGTCTTCGCGAACGGCGCCGTAGCCCTGGTGGCGCCTGTCACCCTCGAGGACCGCATGCCCGCCCTCCTGGCGCTCGGCCAGAAACGCTCGGGCGCCATCTACGGAAGCGAGGACCTTTCGTTCCTGTCCACGCTCGCGAGCCAGGCCGCGACCGCCATGGACCGCAGCGACATCTTCCTCGGCATCAGGCGCCGCCTGTCCGAACAGACCCTGCTCTTCGTGCTGTCGGAGAAATTCCGCGACGTTTCCGACTTTCCGGCGGTCATGGATTCCGTCACCGGCGTCCTTGCGGATTTCCTGGGCCGGGAGCACTGCGCCATCGCGTGGTTCGAGTCGGGGGGCGCCACCCGGCTGTTCGCGCGCGGCAGGCTCGGCTTCGCCGCGGGCGAGGCGCTCGCGGCCGTCAGGCCCCTGCTCGAGATCGCCGGGGCGAGCCCCGCTCCCGGCATGGACCTCCGGACCCTCGCGCTCGAATCGCTGCGCGCGAGAGGCGTGCTCGCTCCGGAGGACGAAGCGACGGCCGCGTCCTTCGCGTGGGTGCCGCTCGGCGGACCCGGGCTCTGGCTCGGCGTGCTCGCCATATCCGGCCGCCGTTCGGGCGGACCCTACGACGAACGGGACGACGAGATTTTCGCGGCCATCCGCTCCATCGTCTCGCAGGGCATGTCCCTTCACCGCAGCATCGTCACCCTGACGAACATGGAGCGCTACAACGAGCGCATACTTTCCAGCCTCGACGACATGGGCGACACCCTGCTCGTCGTCGACTCGCGCTTCCGGATAGAGCGAGCCAGTGACGCAGCCGCCCGCCTGCTCGGCCGCTCCGTCGAGGAGCTCCTGGGGCTCTCCTTCGGACGCGTCATCGACGCCGAGGAAGAGCTCGCCGACCGCAAGACCTTCTTCCGTCTGCTGGAAGCGGGCCCCCTGTCGAACCGCGAGGCGCGTTACCGGAACGCGCGGGGCGTGGCGGTTCCCATGCTCCTTTCGGCCTCGCTCATGCCGGCCGAGGCCGGCGAGAATCAGCGGGCGGTCATAGTCGCGCGCGACATCACCGAGCGGCGGGAGGCGGAGGAATCGGCCAAGAACCTGCTCCTCGTGCAGGAGATTCACCATCGCATCAAGAACAACCTGCAGGTGATCTCGAGCCTGCTCGCGCTCCAGTCGCACTATGTCGAGGATGAGGCCATCCAGGAGATGTTCCGGGAGAGCCGCAACCGGGTCCGCTCGATGGCCCTGCTCCACGAGAAGCTCTACCAGTCGCAGACTCCCTCGCGCATCGACTTCGGCGAGTATCTGGGCGACCTCGCCGGCGCACTTCTCGGTACCTATTCGAGCGAGTCGGGCAGGGTGAACGTTCGGGTGGACGTGAAAGGAATCGAGCTCGGCATGGACAGCGCCGTACCGTGCGGACTCGTGGTCGGAGAGCTTGTGTCCAACGCCTTCAAGCACGCGTTCCCTGACGGCCGCGAGGGCCTTGTCGTCATCCGCCTGCGCGAACTGGGTATCGGGGAAGCGGAGGCGGAGGCGCGGCCCGGCGAGTCGGTCCGGGACCGCGCCGAAGCGCAGGAGCGCCGCTTCCGCCTCGAAATCGAGGACAACGGTGTCGGTTTCGCGTGCCCGACGGATCTCCGCGCCATCAGGACCCTCGGTCTCAAGATCGTGTGGACGCTCGCCTCGCAGTTGCGCGGTACGGTACGTGTCGAGGACGCGGGGCCCGGCAGCCGTTTCGTCATCGACTTCCTGGAGCGGAAGGGCCGGAAAATTCTTGCCCGGTAGTCATTTTGTCATGGTTAAAATGGAGAAAATGGACTATAATGACTTTCAATGAGCAACAGCATTTCCTTGCCCGGGCGAGCGAACGCGAGGGCGGCGCTGGGTTCCCGGCATGGCCGCTCCGTGCGACTTGGGGCCGACTTCGGTTCCGGTACCCTGCTCTCGAAGGTCTTCGCTTCGCTGCGCGTCTGGGCGCTGGTTCTCGACGAGGACTTCGCCGTGCTCAAGGCGAACACGGAGGCCGCCCGCGGGCTTGGCGGAGGAAGCAAGGCGCTCGCCCGGCGCGACGCCCGGCGGCTCCTGGGCGAGCTCGACCCGGCTGACGTCTTCGAGCGCTTCGCCGGGGAAGCGGACCCCGAGGAGACGCGGGGCTTCGTTGCCAGGCCGGAGGGCAGCGGGGGGCTCCGGAATTTCCGCTTGCAGGCCCTTCACGATCGCTACGGCCATCGGGGCTACCTGGTCACGGGCGGCGAGGAGCTGGCCTTAAGCGGCTGCGAGGAGGACGTCGAGACGGCGGTCATGGACGCGCCCCGTCGGACGCTGTCCGGACGCTCCGATCCGGCGGTCATCGTCGAGACTTCGCGCTGGACCGTGCTCGAAGGGAACGAGCGCTACGCCGCCTGGGCCGGCGTTCCGCGCGGCTCCCTCAAAGGCGCTTCCCTCGCCCCGCGCTTTCCCGACGCCGAGTCCTTCTCGGCCTTCCGGCGTGAGGCGGTCGGCCAGACCTTGCGTTCGGGTTGCGGGACGATCGCCGCGCCGCTCGACGACGGGCATGGCGCCCTGGCCCCGTTCCGCGTCAATTTGATCGCCTTTCGAGTGCCGGGCGAGCTCCGTGACCGGTTGACCATGGTTTTCGAGGACGCAAGCGCCGAGGCGGCGCGCGACGAGCGGATCGGCCGGCTGGTTGACGACCTGGAGCGCGCCGCCGGCGCCCTCGTGGGGACTTTCCGCTCGAGCGCCCACGCGCGGACGGAAGACCGCCGCCTCTCGTCCCTCGGCGCGAGCCAGCGCCAGGTCGCGATCGCGCGGCTGCTCCTCGAAGGGGCAACCACGAAGGAAGCGGCCGTCGCCCTGGAACTTTCCGAATCGACCGTGAACAGCCACCTGTCGATGCTGTACCGCAAGCTCGGCACATTCGACCGGGCCGGCTTCATGCGCAAGGTCGCCGAGCGTCGGCTGCTTCCCGAATAACCCCACCCCCATAGGGGGAGGGTAGACGGATGTCCAGGATCTGGACAAAACCTCACAACCATTAATTCTCCAAATAGTCTATATACTCCATACCCCGTGCCACCGATGGCCAAACGGGGCATGGAGGAACAATGAAAATCGGAACCAGATTGATGGCGGGTTTCGCGGCCGTAGCCGCGATAGCGATCGCCGTCGGCGTCGTCGGCATGGTCAGCATAGGGTCGGTCGTCGAGGCGGACCGCCAGCTCGACCTGAGCGTCGCCCGCCCGATGGGCGACCTCGTCTACATCACCGCGAGCTTCCAGCGCGTCCGCATCAACCTGCGCGACTACGTGGACGCGGCGAGCCCCGCAGAGGCCGCCGAAATCCGGAAGACCATCGACGAGCTGTCGGATGTGATCACTGAAAAAGCTGCGGAATTCGAGGAGACCATCTTCCTCGAGGACACCCGCGAGCTGTTCAGGCGCTTCGAGCAATCCCGCGTGGTATACCGCGCGGGCATCGAAGGCATCTACGCGATGGCGGAAGCAGGCGACCTCGAAGGGGCGAAGGCCTACCTGACCGGGGCAGGCAAGGAAGCGGCGCTCGCCGAGCAGGCCGCCATCGACGCCCTCGTAGAGCAGAAGGCCCTCGCGGGCGAGCAGCTCTCGACCGAGAACGCCGCCATCGGCGCGCGCTCCGCTTCCCTGATGACGGGTGCCCTGGTTTTCGGCGTCCTCGCGGCCCTCGTCCTCGGCATCGCTTTCGCCCGCTCGCTCTCGAAGCCGCTGGCCCTGGCGTCGCGCCTGGCCGCCGACGTGGCTTCCGGCGACCTCTCCGTGGTCGTGCCCGAGCCCTTCCGCAAGCGCCGCGACGAGATCGGCGACCTCGCGCGCTCCTTTGACGCCATGATCGCCTCGCTCCGCGAGGTCGTGTCCGGGGTGCAGTCCTCGTCGGCCAACGTCGCCTCGGGTTCGCGGGAGCTTTCGAGCGGGGCCGAGGAACTCAGCCAGGGCTCCGCTGAGCAGGCGGCCAGCGCCGAGGAGGTCTCGGCCACCATCGAGCAGATCACGGCCTCGGCGCGTGCGAGCGCGGAGAACGCCACCGCGACGGAAGCCCTTTCGCGCCGGGCGGCGCGCGGCGCCGAGGAAGGTTCCGCCGCCGTGTCCCGCGCGGTCGCGGCGATGAAGGACATCTCCGAGCGTACCGGCATCATCGACGAGATAGCGCGCCAGACCAACCTGCTGGCCCTCAACGCCGCCATCGAGGCGGCCCGCGCGGGCGAGGCCGGAAAAGGCTTCGCCGTCGTCGCGAGCGAGGTGCGAAAGCTGGCGGAGCGGAGCCAGACGGCCAGCGCGGACATCCTGCGCATCGCCGCCGAGAGCGTGGCTGTCGCCGAGGACGCGGGCGAGCGGATCGGGGCGCTGGTTCCGGACATAGCGAAGACCGCGGAGCTCGTGCAGGAGGTCAGCGCCGCCTCGCGCGAGCAGAGCTCCGGAACCGAGCAGATCGTGCAGGCCATGATGCAGCTCGATTCCGTCATCCAGCAGAACGCTGGCGTGAGCGAGGAGATGGCCTCGATGGCCGAAGAGCTTTCGAGCCAGGCGGAGAACCTTTCCGCGGCGGTCGCCTACTTCAGGCTGCCTTCCGGATCGTCCGCCCGCGAGAAGCGGGGCCGGACCGAGGCCGCGCGGCCCCGCCTGCCCGCGCCGGCGGCCGAGCGCGAGGAGCGGCAGGGTTTCGTCCTTCCGGAAGGGAAGGGCGGCAGCCGTCCGACCCAGGCCTTCAAGCTCGCCTCCGACGAGCTCGACGGCGACTTCGAGGAATTCTGATGGGCACCGAGCGCGCGCGTACCTTCCTGACCTTCCGGCAGGGCGAGGTCGTCTACGCCCTGCCGGTGGCGGCCGTCGAGTCGGTGGTGGAAAAGCCCCGCGTCACCAAGCTGCCGGGCCACAGCGCCGTCAAGGGCGTGTTCAATCTGCGCGGATCGCCGGTGGCACTCGGCGACCTTCGGGAAATGCTGGAGGGCGGGGCGTCCGACCTCGAGCGCTCCGGCGCCGTCATCGTGCTGAACTTCGGCTTGCCGGGCGGCTTCAGGGCGCGCTTCGGGGCTTTCGCCGACGGCGTCGACGAGGTGGTCGAGCTCGAGGCCGAGCCGGCGAACGAGCGCCTGGCCGGCCTCGGTTCCTCGCGGGCGGTGACCGAGGTGGCGCGCCACAACGAGGATTTCGCCCTGCTCGTCGACCCGGTCGCCCTGGCCGTCGAGATGGGCGTCGACGCCCTCGCGCACCAGGCTGCCGAAGCTTCGTGACACCGTAGACGCGCGCGGCCGGGGCCTCGGTGAGGCTCCGGCCGCGTCGTTCGCCGGCGGGCTTCCGGCGCTTTGCCCGGGCCGCGAAACCGGCGCTTTGGCGGGCTCTAGCCCTTCTTTCCGAAAAAACCGCCGAGCAGGCCGCCGACGTCGTCGAGTCCGATGCCGTCGGAAAGATCGACGCCGCCCAGATCGAGGCCGCCTATGGTCTTCCGTACCTTGTCCTCGTCGTCCTCGCCGTCCGGGGTGAGCAGGTCCACCGCCTTCGGCAGGTACTTCGCGAGCGCGCCGGCCGCGAGCCCCTGGTCGAGTCCGGCTTTCTTCGCGAGCTCGCCTATGACCTTAGGTCCGAGCGCGCTCGTCACCTGCTCGCCCGACACCTTCTGGTTCGGGCCTTTCCCGATCCACGAGCGCACGGCGTCCCCGAGCCCCGCCTTGGAGAAGAGCTCGATCAGCTTCGGGATGCCGATCTTGCCGATCACGGCCATGGCCGATTTGGCCAGCAACGCCATCTGCGCGACGTCGAGCTTCGAGCCGACCTTCCTCGCGTCGTCGTCGTCGTCCGTGTCCAGGGCGGATTGCAGGATGTCCAGGATGCTCATGGTTTGCTCCTCGGGGCGTTTCGTGCGTCGCGGCCGACCGGCCGCCCCAACAGCATAGGCCGATCGGCCGTCGCCCGCCAGCGGAATCCGCGTCCCCGGCCGTTCCCCGGCCGGGCCGACGGACGGAGCGGGCGCTTCAGGCAGGCCGGTTCTTGCGGCGAAGGTGGACCGGCGCCGAGGCGCGCGGTTCGCCGTCCACGAGGAGGCGGATCTCGTGCTTGCCGAAGCTCCCGAAGCGCACGCCCACGTGGTTGAGCACCAGGTCGGCCGCGACCGAGTCGGTGCCGAGGCCCGACACGTCGAGCGAGCCCTTGAAGGGCGGCGCGACCGGCTTTCCCTCGGGGTCGAGGAATTCCACGGTGACCTCGTGGCGGCCGAGCTCGTGGATCATGAAGCGCACCCGCGTGGCCACGCACATGAAGGGGTGCGTGGCGGGCACGGCGTCCGCGGTGATGGTGTCGAAGGCGCCTACCACCGTCAGCTTCCCCTGGGTGTCCTGCGCGAAATCGCAGGCGACGAAGGTCTCGACTATCATCGCTTGCCGCCCGGGGCGTCCCGTATGAGGCCGCGGACCACGGCCTCGCACTCGGCCGCGTCCATGATGCGCGGCACCGGGTAGGCCGGGTTGGCTTCGCGCAGCGCGCTCCGCACGATGGCGGGGACGTCCCCGTCGCGGATTTCGGCGAAGCCTTCGGGGATGCCCATGCGCGCGTTCATGGCGCGGATCTCCGCGATGAAGGCGCGGGCGGCCTCCTCTGGCGCCGCGCCCGGTTTCGCGACGCCCGCGATTCCCGCGAGGCGGGCGAGGGCCGGCGCGGCCGCGTCGCCGTACCAGTCGAGCACGTGGGGCAGGACCACCGCGTTGGCGAGCCCGTGTGGCAGGCCGTAGAGCCCGCCGAGCTTGTGCGCGATGGCGTGCACGTAGCCGACGTAGGCGCGGGTGAAGGCGAAGCCGCCCGAGAACGAGGCGCGCAGCATGGCCCCGCGGGCTTCCAGGTCCGAGCCGTCTTTATAGGCTTTCTCGAGCCAGGCGAAGACCAGGCGCACGGCCTCCTCCGCGCGGGCGCGGGTCTCGCGGGTGTTTGCGCGGCCTATGTAGGCCTCGACCGCGTGGGTCAGCGCGTCCATGCCGGTCGGCGCGGTGATGTGCGGCGGCAGCTTCAGCGTGAGCTCGGGGTCGAGCACGGCGTAGCGGGGCAGGAGCTTCGGGTCGGAGATGGCGTACTTGTCGTGGGTCTCGGGGTCGCTCACGACCGCGGCCACGGTGGTCTCCGAGCCCGTCCCGGCTGTAGTGGGCACCGCGAAGAGGACCGGCGGCCTCCGCGTCACCTTGAGCAGGCCGCGGAGCTGGCGCACGCTCTTCCCCGGATTGGCGAAGCGCGCGCCGGCGGCTTTCGCGCAGTCCATCGGCGATCCGCCGCCGAAGGCCACGAAGGCTTCGCAGCGTTCGGCGCGGTAGAGCGAAAGCGCCTCCTCGATATTCGCGATGGTCGGGTTCGGCTGCACGCCGTCATAGACCGAGTACGCGACGCCGGCGGCCTCGAGGCCTGCGAGGAAGCCGTCGAGCAGGCCGAGCGAGCGCAGGCCCTTGTCGGTGACGACGAGGACGCGGCCGAAGCCCTTTCCCTTGATGAAGGCGGGGAGGCGCTCGACGGCGCCGGGGCCCTCGAGCAGCTCCGGCGGCGAAAAGTCCATCAGGTAGCTCGCGGCGCGGAGGACGCCCTGGTAGACGCGGTATGCGACGTGAAGCGGCTTCGGCATTCGTCACCCCTTTTTCGCGCGGCATGGCGTCCGCGCGCGTCCTGATTCTAGCATGCGCGGACCCGGTCCGCGCCGTCCGGCCGGCGCCCGGGACGAAAAACCGGCGGCCTTCGGGGCCGCCGGCTGATGGCGAACGCCTTTCCGGAGCGGTGGTTCGCCCGGGAAGGCGGGAAGCGGGGTGGATGCTAGAAGCCGCTCGCGTTCAGGCGGCCTCCGGTGACGCACTTGCCGGCCAGGCTGGCCGTCGGGACGACCGAGCCGAGGAGCGCGGCCTTGATCTGGGCCGCCGTGGCCGTCGGATGGGTCGCGGCGTAGAGGGCCACCGCGCCCGTCACGTGCGGCGTGGCCATCGAGGTGCCGGAGTAGGAGGCGTACGACGAGGTCCGGCCGTTCTTGCTCGGCACCGTGGAGTAGACGGCGGAGCCGGGCGCGCCGAGGTCGACGCGGGTGGCGCCGTAGTTGGAATAGCTGGCCAGGTTGCCCGCCGAGTCGATGGCGGCCACCGCCACGATGTTGGCGTTCGGATAGCCGGCCGGGTAGCTGATGGTCGAGTCGATGTTGAGGCTCTCGTTGCCGGCGGCCGCGACGAAGAGGATGTTCGCGGCGTTCGCGCGCTCGATGGCGTCCTGGAGGCCTTGCGAGAAGGCGCCGCCGCCCCAGGAATTGTTGGTGGCGGGCAGGGCGAGTCCGTGCCGGATCTTGAGGTCGGTCAGGTAGTCGACCGCGAGGATGGCGTTCTCCGTGGTGCCTCCGGTCGAGCCGAGGAACTTCGCCGTGATGATGGTGACGTTCCAGCTGACGCCGGCCACGCCGAGTGCGTTGCCGCCGATCGCGCCGATGGTGCCCGAGACGTGCGTCCCGTGGTCGTCCGAGCCGCCGTCGTAGGTGGTGTTGTCGCCGCCCGCGAAATCCCAGCCGTGCGTGTCGTCGACGTAGCCGTTGCCGTCGTTGTCCTTGCCGTCGACCGGATCGTAGGGGTTGGTCCAGATCTGGCCGGCCAGGTCCGTGTGCGACCACATGGCGCCTTCGTCGATGACGCCGATGTGGACGGTCTTCGAACCGACGTTGCCGCGGGCCCAGGCCTCGCCGGCCTGGCTGCCGTACTGGTTGGCCGGGCTCGTGCCGTCGCCGTACATGCCCCAGAGCTGGCCGCCCGTGTAGTACGGGTCGTTCGAGACGGCCGCGTGGGTGTAGATCCAGTTCGGCTCGGCGAAGACGACGCCCTCGAGCTTCCCGACGATGAGCGCAGCCTCGAGCGCGTTCATCGGCACCTTGAGGACGACGATGCCCTCGACGTCCCCGAAGCGCTTCATGGCGGCGCTCAGGATGGTGCGGTCGACCGCGCCCTTCGCGGCGCGGACGGCAGCGCCGCGGAGCTCGGCCGAGGCGCCGGGCGCGAACTTGACCAGCAGCTCGCCGGGGACGTAATCCCCGAGGGTGGCGGCCGACGCGGCGCGGGCCTCGAGCTCGTCGGCGGCGGCTTCGACGGGCGCGGCGGGCTCGAGGCTGCACGACAGCGCCGCGAGCGCGGCGAGCGAGACGAGGGCGAGAACGATTTTCCTCATGATGCCTCCCGGAACGGACAGACTTGCCCGGCGACGCGCGGGCGCGCCGGATTGGAAGGCTGTACCTCCGGCCTGGCGATCGGTTGCGGGGAAAATGAAAAAAGCGGCGGCCGGCGCTCGGGCCGGCCGCCTCCGGGGCCTCGCCCCGGCTCCGTCAGCCCAGGAGTTCGCGGAACATGGACCAGGCGCCCCCGTCCGCGAGCGCCGCTTCCGCCTTGCCCGCGGGCAGGCGGATCGCCACGTGCGAAATCCCCGGCTGGCGTTCGAGGAAACGCAGGGACGGGCGGAGGCGTTCGGCGACCGCGTCGGCGGGCCTCGTCGCCTCGCCTTCCTTCTGGATCTGCCAGGCGTGCAGGACCAGGTAGCTGGCCGTGAACTGCCGATCGGCGTTGCCGCGGTGACTCGCGCCTTCCTCGATTTCGAGCACGAAGGTGGTCGGCCTGCCGCCGAGTTCCAGCTCCATGCCGCCCTGCATGTCGAGCTTGTACGATCCGACGCGGCCCGGCAGGTCGAAGCCGGCGCCCCGCGCGCTCGGTCCGACCTTGAGGCTGAAGCTGAGCGTCGATCCGGTCTTGGAGCTGAAATGGATTTCCTCCGGCTTCGGATACCCGACCGAGTCGAGGAAAGCCGCCGTGGCCCTGAGCCCGAGGTAGCGGCCGCCGAGCGCGGCGACCCGGCGTTTGAAGGCCGCCGCGGGCGAGGCCCGTTTCTGCAGGATCGGACCGATGACGGCCAGGGCCGCCGCCACGACGAGTATCGGGATTCCTATGCTCATGATCTGCGCGTCGCTCATCGATCGGGCTCCGTGCGGAGAGGATGGGACCGTGGCTTCGACGGTCCGTGAAGCCAGTCTTGGCCATCTGGCCGGGAGGCGCAAGCGGAACCTTCGCTCCGGGGTAAAAAAAGCCGCGCCGGGAAGTCTCCCCGGCGCGGCCCTTCCTGTTCCCGACGGTCCGGATCAGCGGAAGTAGGTGCCGGAGATGACGTTGTCCTCGGCCGCGTCGACGCCGAAGAAATCGCCGAGCTTGTCGCGGTCGGCGGCGGGAACGCCAAGTTCCGCGAAGAGCGAGTTGACCATGGTGGAGCAGTTGGTCGAGAAGAGGCTGTACTGCACGGTCAGCCCCGCGTCGTGGTTTCGGTTGAAATTCTTCGCCGCGACGATGATGGCCTTGAGGAAGGCGTCGGTCGAGGCGTAGCCGCGGGTCGAAAGGGTGTACGGCACCCGGTGGCCCTCGAAATCGTAGTCGGGCTTCCACCAGTAGATGTACTTGGCGGGATTCACCTGCTCCTTTACGGAGTCGGCGTCGGAGACCTGGTTGAACACCTCGATGATGTTGCCCGACATGCTGCCGTCGTCGGTGAAGGCGCCGATGGTCGTGTAGTAGACCATGAGGCCCTTCTGGTTCGCGTAGGCCTTGTACGTCACCCCGTAGCCCGCGGCGACGGCGTCTGCCTGGGCCTTTGATCCGTAGACGATGGTGATAAACTGGTGGTTGCCGATGGGCGAGGAGTCCATGTCGCGCGCGGACCAGTACACGCCGTAGATCGTGGACAGGCTGGTCGCGTTCTTCATGTAGTCTTCGAGGTACCAGAGCGTGACGGCGCGCGAGGCGTGGAGGCCCCCCTGCGCGTCCGCGTCGAGGGGAACGACGGCATCCTCCTCGAGGCCCATGAGCGGCGAGGAGCAGGAGCCGAGGGCGAGGAGCAGGGCGGCGGCCGCGAGCAGGGCCGCGATTGCGGGAACGACGGGCTTTTTCAAGACGCCTCCTTTTGTTCGCGCGCGTCGGCGCGCTTCCCGTTTCGGGATTCCGTGACTTTATTCACGGAAGTGTAAAATCGTCCAGCTTTATCCGCCCGCCGCGCTCCCGCGCCGCGCGAAGGCCAGGTAGGGCGCGATGGCGTCGTTCTTCGGCGAACCCGTGCCGTCGTAGGTGACGGTGATGACGGGCACGCCCGTCACGCGCTCGATTTCCTTCGACATGGCCTCGGTGACGATCGAGGGACAGCAGAAGGCCGGGCTGGCCTGCACGAAGAGCGCGAGGTCCGGGTGGGTCTCGAGCAGGCGGAGTATCTTGAGCGTGTTGTCGAAGCACTCGCCCTCGTGGTCCTCCGAGATGCCGAAGAGTCCGAGCTTCTCGACGTAGCCGGGATTGCTCCAGGACTGCGACCTGCCGAACCAGTCGGAAGCGGCCAGCGAAAGCGTCCGCTCGACGGCCAGCACGATGGCGTGGGCGGCCTTGGTCCGGGCCCAGGCGCCGTAGCGGCGGTCCTTGAGCATGCGGCGGAAGAGCGGGTCGAGGGCGGACTTGAGGTACTCGATGTACGAGGTGGTGACGGCCTCGCCGCCGGCTTCCTCGATGGCGCGCACGAGGCCCTGGTTGAACACCTCGTTGTCGCGCGCGTAGAAGTCGCCGAAAACCGCCACCTTCGGACGGTCGCGCGGACCGGTCGGTATTTCGGCGAAGGGCTCGAAAGCCGCACGGTAGGCTGCTTCCCGGTTCGTCCCCCGCTCGAAGGCGTCTACGAGTATGGCGAGCGAGCGGGCGGTCTGGCGGTCCGTCGTTCCTTTCTCCAGTTCGTAGGGCCGCGTCCGGCAGGCGAATTTGGCCAGGGCTCCGCCGGCCGAGAAGGCGTGGAAGGCGCCGATCGACACCGCGGGCCCGAAGCGGAGGAAGGTGACGTCGTCGACGAGCACCTCCATCTTCTCCATGCCGCCGCCCTGCTTTTCCATGAGCGACTTGATGAAGTGCGGGTAGAGGGGGATGTTGCAGGGCCACTTGCTCGTCGGCACCCAGAGGGCGGTCTTCGCGGGGTCGAGCTTTTCGCGCTCGATGGCCTCGACGCATTCGCGGGCGATGACGTTCATGGGTATGCACTGGCCCGTGTTGGTGCCCATGGCGCGGCGTATCGAGAGGGGGGTCTCCTCGAGGACGCGGACGTCCATGCCCGCCGATCGCAGGTTGGCCGCCAGCAGGGGGCAGACGTACGGGTCCCAGGCGGGGAAGAGCAGGGTCTTGCCCCGCGGGTCGACGCGCGGAAGGGCCGGCTCGGGGCGGGCGGCCGCGGCCCTCGGCTTCGCGCGCGGTTTCCCGCTGCGGGCGCCGGGCGCGCCTCCGTCGGCAGGCGTCGCGGGCGTCGCGGGCGAAGACGTCGCGGGCGCCGGCTCGGGCGCTCGCGCGTGCGCGGACGGGGCGAAGGGCGCCTGAGTTTCCGCGGCGCGCCTGAAGTGGTTGCGGAACGAGCGGAGGCCCGCCTCGATGCGGGTTTCGTAGCCGACGGCCGAGTCGTGGTCGTCCACCTGGAGCACCAGGTAGGGCTTGCCCGAGGCGTCCATGACGCGGCGGAACCACTCGATGGCGATGGAGTCGGGCGAGCACTTGAAGGTGGTGACCAGCACGGGATACCAGCGGGGATGGCGCGCGCACCAGTGCGCCGCCTCGAGGAGCTCGGCGGCGTAGCGCCAGTGGAAGGCCGCGAGCATCGGGTCGATGGCCGCCTCGCCCTCCTCGGCGCGGCCAGGCAGCATGTCGGCGTACCAGAGCTCCTCAGCCTGCCTGCGGAGCACGTCCACGATGCCCTTGCCCATGGCATCCGACAGGACCGCGTAGGGGCGGCCGACCACGACCACGGCCATGCCCTCCGCGTCACGTTCGCGGGCGTGGATGGCGCGCACCGCGTGTCGCGCCAGGGCTTTCGCCTCGAGGCAGGCGGCGTACGCCGTTTCCAGGGTTTTCCGCGCGGGGGCGCGCACACCCCAGGGCGCGAGCGCGGTCTCGAGCGCGGTCCTGAGTTCCTCCATGGCCCGCGAGGTGTCGCCCCGCCGCCCGACGAGCACGGGACTCATGATGCGAGGCCGCTCCCGCTCCTCCGCGGCGCGGGTGACAACCGCGGCGTACTGCGCGAAATTGCAGTAGCTGCGGGTCGCCTCGTCCGTCCCGAGCCGCTCGGGCCTTTCCGACAGGTAAACGGGCAGGAAGACGAGGTCCGCCTTCTCGAGCAGGGCGTCAGCCTGGCCGTGGAACATGGCCATGGGAGCGCAGAACTCCGCGCCGGCCAGGCGCTTGCCGAGCCGGAGCGTCTCGGGGCCGTCGTCCGCCATGACGGCGCGGAAGCCGAGCCGCTCGAAGAAGGCCTTCCAGAAGGGCGCGTCCTCGTGGAGGTAGAGCGCGCTCGGTATGCCGACGCTCGGCCAGCCGGCGCGGGGCGGCGAGCTGCGCTCGACGCGCGCGTACGCGGTTTCGATGGCGCGCTTCCGCTCCGCGAGCAGGTCGCGCCCGCCTTCCTTCACGTAATGCCGCGTGGCCTGGTCGCGGCCGCAGAGGAAGCCGTAGGCCACCTCCTCGCCGTCCACGTCCACGATGCGGAGGCGGCAGTCGTTCGGGCAGAGCCCGCAGCGGTCCACCCGCGAGACCAGGTCGAGTTCGTGGAGGCGGAAACCCCGGAAGGCCGAGCGGGCCTCGCCGTTTCCGCTTCTCGAGTCGCGGGCTTCGAGCGCCGCGCCGATGGCGCCGGTCAGGTGGCAGAATTTCGAGACGCGCACCGGCTTGCCGAGGCGCTTCTCGAAGGCGGCCACCAGGGCGCGGTTGCGGGCCGTGGCGCCCTGGAAGGCGACGCGCTTCCCGATGGAGCCCTCGCGCGCCACCTTCCCCAGGTAGTTGTCGCAGACCGAGAAGAGCGAGGCCGCGAGCAGCTCGCCCGTCGCGTAGCCCCGGCCCCGGAAATGGTTCAGGTCGCGCTCCATGAAGACCGTGCAGCGGTCGCTGGTGAGGGGCGCCTTGTTACCGGTGGCCTTGATCGCGAAGTCCGCGAGTCCCACGCCGAGCCGGCCCGCCTGCTCCTCGAGGAAGCTGCCCGTGCCGGCGGCGCAGACCGCGTTCATCTGGCTGAAGGTGACGACCCCGCCCGAGAGGGAGGTGAACTTGGAGTCCTGGCCGCCGATCTCGATGATGGTGTCGGTCTCGGGGTCGAGCTCGAGCGCCGCGCGCGCGTGGGCGGTGATCTCGTCTACGGCGGCGTCCGCGCCGATGACAGCTCCGACGAACTTTCGTCCCGAGCCCGTGGTCGCGGCGAGCCTCACTTCGAAGGATGCGCCCGCTTCGTGCGCGACGCGCTCGGCGGCCTCGAAGATGGACTGCGTCGCCTCGAGGGGCTTGCCCGCGGTGCGCGTGTAGAAGCCCGCGAGCACCGGTCCCCCGGGCGAGACCAGGGCGGCCTTGGTGCTTGTCGAGCCTATGTCGATGCCGAGCAGGACGGGAAGGGCCGCGCCGGCCGGAAGCGGCTCGTAGACGTCGACCTCGACGGGATTCCCCGGGCCGTTCTTCCGGGCGACGTGGAGGAAGCGCTTCAGCGAGGCGAAGTCGGGGTAGCCTTCCGACGGCTCGCCGAGCCCCTCGTCCGCGTACTCGCGCGTGAGCTCGTCGACGATTTCGATGTCGGCGACGCGGAACGCCCCGCCGGAGCGCTCCGGGGCGGTCTCGCGCGCGCCCTGCCCCGCGGCCAGCAGCCTGAGCGCGGCGCCGATGGCGCCGTACAGGTGCGAGAAGGCGTCGACCTCGATGGGGGAGCCGGCCAGGGCTTCCAGGTGCTTGAGCACCGCCCCGTTCCGCGAGACGCCGCCCGCCATGACGATCGGCGCTTCCGGTTTTTCCCCGGGGAAGAGGGTGTCGGCGATGTTGCGCGCGAGGCCGTTGCAGAGGCCGTCGCAGATTTCCTCGAGGCTCCAGCCCTCGGCCTGCGCGTGGGTCAGGTCGGTCTTGGCGAAGACCGAGCAGCGCGACGCGATCGAAGGGAATTCGCCCGGGTTGGCGAGGGCGCGCGCGGCCAATGCCGCGCTGCCGCCCGGAAGGCCGAGCCGGGCCGCCTGCTGGTCGAGAAAGCTGCCGGTGCCGGCCGCGCACAAGGAGTTGCGCCGCATGCGGAGGTACTTTCCGCGCCCGTCGAAGCTCATGCGGGCGAAGCGTTCGGCGCCGACCACGAGGAGGGTCCGCGCCGCGGGGTGGAAGCGGCGCAGGGCCTCGATCTCGGCCACGTGGCTGTCCGCCTCGAACGGGTCGCCCGCGGGCGTCCGCGCCGGCGGGGCGGACGAGGTCCGCGCGAGGCCGCCGACGGGGGCGTCGCCGACCGCGGCCGCGAGCTCGTCGAGCAGGCCGCGCAGGCATTCGGTCGCCTTGCCCTGGTGGAAGCCGGACGCGTGCGCGACGAGCTTTCCTTTTCGGTCGAGAGCGACGACGGAGCAAGAGGCGGAGCCGGAATCGATGCCTATCACCAGACGTTCTTGCATGATGTCGGCAATCCTACACCGGGAGTCAAGGTGTCAGGCAAGACCCGGCAGGACGAGCGTCCGTTCGGTAATGGCGAGCTCGCCGCGACGCCCGGGGCGCCGCGGACTAAGGGCGCATTAACGGGAGCGCCCGGTAAATTAACGGCGCGTTAATGTACGCGCCGCGCTTCCCGGTGCTACGCTCGCGCCCTATGGAAGCCGGTGCGGACAAGGGCAGGGAGCCGGGACTCGGCGGCCGCTACCTCGTGGCGGTCAGCGGAAGCGGCAACTCCGAATATCTCGTCCGCTGGACCGAGGCGGCCGCGCGTCGCCTGGACGCGGAGTGGACGGCCGTCCACGTGCGCGGTCCCCGGCCGGAGCCCGACCCCGCCGCCCTCGAACGGAACCTCGCGCTGGCCTCAGGTCTCGGAGCCGAGGTCGTCTCCGTGCAGGACGACGACGTCGCCGCCTCGATCATCCGCCACGCGCGCATGCTGAAGGCGACGGCCCTGGTCATCGGCAAGGCGGACGAGGCTCCAGCGCAGTTCCTCGGCAGGCGCAGCCTCACCGAGGAGATAGTCCGCGAGTCCGGCGACCTGGACCTCATCGTGCTCCGGGGCGAGAATCCCGTACCCCTCCCGAAGCGGCGTCGCGGCCGTCCGCTTCCGCCCCCGCGCCTCCGCGACGCTCTCGTCGCGCTCGGCGCCCTGGCGGCTGTCACCGCGCTCGGCCTCGTAGCCCGCCCGGCGCTCGGCTACCGTTCCATCTCGATCCTCTACCTGCTGGCCATCATCAGCCTGCCCTTCGCCTGCGGCCGGAGGACGGTGATAGCGGCCGCGGCCCTGAGCGCCCTGCTCTGGAATTTTGTGTTCATCCCGCCGCAGCTCACCTTCTCGATCGGCAGCCTCGAGGACCTGCTCATGTTCGCGGCCTTCTTCCTCGCGGCCTTCGCCGGCGGCATCATGACCTCGCGGCTGCGCGAGAAGGAAGCGGCGCTCTCGCTGCGGGAGCGCCGGACCGCCCTCCTCTACGGCTTCACCCAGTCCCTGACCCGCGTGCGCGGGGTCGAGGAGATCGCCTCGCTCGGCTCGGCTTTCGCCGCCGAGCACCTCGGTGCCGGCGTCGGCTTCTGGCTGCGCGGCCCGGACGGCAAACTCGAATCCGGGAAGGTCCTCCGGACGAACGCCAGGACGGCGCGCCGCGCCGATCCCGACCCGGCCGCGGCGCGCACCGCGTTCACCATGAACGCGGCCGTGGAGGACGGGGCCGCCTGCCTCTACCTTCCCCTGCGCGCGCCGGACTCGGTCATCGGCGTCGCGTTCGCGGAAGGGAAAGGCCGCGAACCCTTCCGCGGCGAGAGCCGCGAGCTCCTGGCTACCCTCGCCGGCAACATGGCGCTGGCCTTCGAACGGGAGCTGCTCGCCGCGGCCAACGAGGAGCACAAGCTGCTCGACGAGTCGGCGCGGCTTTCCCGCGTGCTGCTCAACCACGTTTCGCACGAGCTCCGCACGCCGCTCACGACCATCAAGGGCTCGGTCAGCGGCCTGCTCGACGGAAGCGCCGACGAGGATCCGCTGTTCCGCAAGGAGTTGCTCGGCGAGACGCTCAAGGCCGCGGACAAGCTGAACGCCCTGGTGGAGGACCTGCTCTCGATGAGCCGCCTCGAGACCGGCTCGCTCAGGCTCCGCCGCGAGCGGACCGGACTTTGCGAACTTCTGGCGGCGGCCCAGGGGAGCCTGGCCGAGGAGCTCGCCGGCAGGACGGTACGGACCGGGTCCTCCTGCGCGGATGCGGAATTCGAGGTCGATCCTGCCCTCATGGTCCAGGTGTTCCGGAACATCCTCCGCAACTTCGCCGCTTACACGCCTGTCGGGTCCGTGCTCGAGGTTTCCGTTGCCACGGGTTGGGATCACTTCGGCGTGAGCTTCTCGGACGACGGCCCCGGCGTCCCGCTCCACGAGCTCCCCTCCCTCTTCGACACCTTCTACCGGGGCTCGAACGGCGCGCGGACGCAAGGCTCCGGGCTCGGACTGTCCATCTGCAAGGGCATCGTCGAAGCGCACGGCGGCACCGTCGCCGCGCGTCCCTCCGCCTCGGGCGGGCTCGAGATCGCGCTCAAGGTGCCGAGGAAGCCATGAAGGAGATCCTGGTCGTCGATGACGAGCTCGCGATCCGCAGGCTGCTCAGGCTCTGTCTCGAGCGCGAGGGCTACGCCGTGTCCGAGGCCGGCTCGGGCGGCGAGGGCCTGAACCGCTTCGCCGGCTCAAAACCCGACCTCGTGCTCCTCGACCTCGGATTGCCGGACATGGAAGGCCGGGAACTGCTCGGGCAGATCCGTTCCCGGGGCGACACGCCCGTCATAATCCTCTCGGTGCGCGATGCCGAGGCGGAAATCATGGACCTGCTCGACGCGGGGGCCGACGACTACCTCACCAAGCCCTTCGGGACGGGCGAACTCCTCGCGCGCATACGCGTCGCGCTCCGCCACCGGACCCCGCAGGCCATGAGCGGGCGTCGGGTCGCCGTGGGCGCCATCGAGGTGGACATGGACACCCGCGAGGCGTTCCGCGGCGGCGCCGAGGAGAAGCTCACCCCCACCGAATGGGCGCTGCTCCTCGCCTTCCTCCGGAACTCCGGCAAGATCATGACGCGACGCCAGATCCTCCGGGAGGTGTGGGGCCCGAACATGGAGGAGGAGTACAACAACCTCCGCGTCTACGTGAACCAGCTCAGGCGGAAGATCGAGCCGGACCCGTCCGTGCCCACGGTGCTGCTGACCGAACCCGGCGTCGGTTACCGGCTCCGGGTCGCGACCTGACATGGGCAGAAGCGAACCCTCCGACGCCGTCTTCCTGGTCGGCTTCTTCGCCCTGGCCATCCTCGCGGGCACCCTCGCGCTCGCCGTGCCCGCGGCCTGGTCGGGGCCGGGCGGCCTTTCACTGCTCGATGCCCTGTTCATCTCCACCTCCGCGGTCTGCGTGACCGGCCTCGCGACCGTGGACATCGCCGACTTCAGCCGCTACGGTCAGCTCGCGGTCCTCGCCCTCATCCAGGCGGGGGGGCTCGGCATCATCTCGTTCACCTCGCTCGTCCTGCTCCTTCCGGGGCGGCGCCTGCCCTTCCGCCGCCTCGGCTCCATAAGGAGCTTCTCGCTCGGCGACGTCGAGCACGACCCGAGGCGCATAGTCCGGAACATCGTCGCCTTCACGCTGATCTTCGAACTCACGGGCGCGGCGGCGCTGTTCGGCGCGTTCTCCCGGGCCGGTGTCGCCGACGCGGGCTTCGCCGCGATCTTCCACTCCGTCTCGGCCTTCTGCAACGCGGGCTTCTCGCCCTTCCGGGACAGCCTGGAAGCCTTCGCGGGCGACCCGGCCGTGCTCGGCATCATCGCGGTCTTGATCGTCGCGGGGGGCATCGGCTTCATCGTCATACAGGACCTCGAGCGCCGGCTCCGCGGGAAGCGCGGAGCCTTGAGCGCCCATACGAAACTGGTGCTCTCGGTCACGGCCTTCCTCGTGATCGGCGGCGGCCTCTCCTTCTGGCTGATCGAGCGCGAGGGCGCCTTCGCCGGCATGGCGCCGCTCGACGCGGCGGCCAACGCCGCCTTCCAGGCGATAACCCCGCGCACCGCCGGCTTCGACGCGGTGCCGCAGGCGGCCCTCTCCGACGCCTCGAAAGTCCTGACGGTCGTACTCATGTTCATCGGCGGGGCGCCGGGCTCGATAGCGGGCGGCATCAAGGTCAGCACCTTCTTTTTGGTCGTCCTCGCCGCGATCGGTCGCCGGAACGCGCGGGGCGAGATAAACGCGTTCGGTTCCCGTTTCCCGGCCGCGACCACCGACAGGGCGCTGAATTACTTCCTCAAGGCCGGGCTCCTCGTGAGCGCGGCCGCGGTGGCGCTCGGCATCGCCGAAGGCTCGCGCGGGGCCGGGTTCGGCGAGTCCGTCTTCGAGACGGTGTCCGCGTTCGGAACGGTCGGCCTCTCGCTCGGCCTGACGCCGGGGCTCGGACCGGTCGGGAAGCTGGTGATCATCGCTACCATGTTCGCGGGCCGGGTCGGCCTCGTCGCCCTGGCCTTCCCCGCACGCTCGAGCCGTAACGAGGCCGCCGTCTATCCTGAAGCCGAAGTGCTCGTGGGGTGAGGTGACATGAAACAATTCGTCGTGATCGGACTCGGGTATTTCGGCAGGAACGTCCTCGACGAGCTACTCGAGCTCGGCGCCGAGGTGTTGGTCATCGACCGCGACCGCGAGCTCCTGGACCGCTACCAGAACCGGCGCGTCGGCGCCTACGCGGTCGAGACCCTCAGCGAGGAGAGCCTTCGGCGCATCCTGCCGGGAGAGGTGGACGGCGTCGTCATAGACATGGGCGAGCGCGTCGAGTCATCGATACTCGCGACAAGCTACTGCCGGAAGCTCGGCATCGCCCAGATCGTCGTCAAGGCCGAGGACAGCGAACATGCGGAGATCCTCGGACTGGTCGGCGCCACCCGCATCGTCTTTCCCAACCGCGAGGCCGCCAAGCGGGTGACGCCCCTCATGCTCTCGTCGGCCCTGCTCAACTACCTGCCGGTCTCGGGCAAGCTGGCCATCGCGGAGATCGCTGTGCCGGACTCCTTTGTCGGCCGCAACGTGCTCGAGGTCGGGCTCAGGAAGAACCACGGGCTCAACCTGATCTCGGTCAAGAATGGCGACGAGGACTATGGTCCCTTCGTGCCCGAGTACGCGTTCCGCCCGGGCGATGTCGCGCTGGTTTCCGGCACCGATGCCCAGCTCGAGGCCTTCGCCGCCTCCGCGGGCAACGGGAGGGTGAGGAGCGGGAAGCGGAAACGGGCGGCAGGCAAGCTCGGAAGCCTGTTCGGTTTCGGCCGTCGCTGAACCGGGTGACGCCCGGCCTTCGCCCGGGCTTTTCGTTTCCCGCCGCCCGGAAGCTTCGTGACACCTCCTTGCGGATGCCTCGGGAATTCCCGGGATCCGCAACCCGGAAGCTTCGTGACACCCGCTTCCGGTTGCCTCGCGCGCGGAGGCCGCGCTATCATCCTGCGCCGACCACCGCCCGAGTCCGAACAGGAACCTTCATGAAATCCCTTTTCCGCCGCTTTCTCGAACGCGTCCTCTTGGTCAACGTGCCCGCCTGGAAGCGGGCCATCGCTGCGAGCGGCGCCTGGGATCCCTCGCTCTCCGCGCTGCCGTCCGGCCTCGACGTCCGGCTGACCGCGTGGCGCGACGCCCACCTGGACGCCCGCTCGGAACTCGCCCTCATCTTCTCGATGTGGAAGCCCGGCCGCGCCTGGATAACCCGCGCCGTCGTCCTCGATTCGAGCTATGCCCTGCTCTCGGTGGCGCTCGTGCGCCTCCTCGAGACCGCGCTCGCGCTCATCGAGCGGCCGGGAACGGGCGTCCTCGCCGCCTGGCTCGAGACGACCGGCCTCGCGCGCCTCGTCGCGCCGCCCCCGGGCGGCTTCGACCCGCTGCGCGAAGGCCTCTTCTGGAGCTTCCTCATCCTGCTCGTCGGCGCGCTCTCCGCCCTGGCGCGCTCGCACGCCACGCGCTGCAACGTGACGGGCGCCACCTTCATCCAGGGCGTCTCGGTGCCGGCCTTCTTCTCGCGCGTGCTCGCCCTGCCCCCCGAGATCCGGCGCGCCGAGAGCTCGGGCAGCCTCCAGGAGAAAGTCTGGCGCGACGTGACGGACGCCTCCTTTGCCGCCTGCTACGTCTCGGACGCGTTCGCGACGCCCATCCGGCTCGTGCTGTTCACGGTCACGCTCTTCCAGCTCGTCGGCGCTTCGGGAATCGCGGCCCTGCTCGCCATCGCGCTCGCCATCGGCATCTCGTCCGCGCTCGGCCGGGCGCTCAGGCACCGCACGCGCGAGCTCCGCGACCGGCGCTCCGAGCGGGTCAACCTGGTCACCCGGACCGTGCAGGCCGTCCGCGTGGTCAAGGCCTTCGTGCTCGAGGCCTTCTTCCGAGGCCGGATACAGGAGCAACGCAGGGTCGAGATGGGCCTCGTGCGGCGCGTCATGTCGCTGGAGGCCGGACTCGCGGTGATGAACATCGCGAGCCGGGTGCTGGTGGCCCTGGCCACCTTCGGCGCCTACACCCTGCTCGGGAACGAGCTCACGCCCTCCATCGTCTTCACCACGCTCTTCGTGCTCAAGGGCATCGAGTCCGAACTCTCGATGATCAACGACATCATCCGCAACGTCTCGCGGGTGCGCAGCTCTGGTGCCCGGCTCCTCCCCCTCGCGCGCGCGAAGGGCGTCGGGGCGCTTCCCTCGATCGACGAAGCGGAAGCGCCTGGCGCCGCGCTCGCGTTCGAAGGCTACACGGCGCGCCACGACGACGCGGAAGCGCCCTGCCTCCGGAACCTGGAGCTCCGCGTGGCGCGCGGCGAGGCCGTGGCCGTTGTGGGCCCGGTGGGCTGCGGAAAGTCTTCGCTCTTCAAGGCCCTGCGCAACCAGCTCGTGACGGTGGCGGGCCGCGTCGCGACGGTCCGCCCCGAGGGCCGGGATGGCCGGGAGCCGCGGCTCGGCTGGGCTTCCCAGGACCCCTTCGTCATGAACGCGTCGCTGCGCGACAACGTCGCCTTCGGCGCCGAGCCCGACGCGGCCGCGCTCGAACGGATCATCGACGCCTGCGCCCTCCGCGCTGACCTCGAGGCCATGCCTTCGGGCCTCGACACCGAGATCGGCGAGAACGGGCTCAACCTTTCGGGCGGGCAGAAGGCCCGCGTCCAGCTCGCGCGCGTCGCCGCGCAGGAGCCGGACCTCGTGCTGCTCGACGACCCCCTGTCCGCGGTCGACCACCACACCGAGGCGGAGCTGCTAGAACGTCTCGTCTTCGGTCTCTGGAAAGAGACGACGCGCGTCGTCGCGACCCACCGGCTCGGCTCGCTCGGGCGCTTCGACCGCGTGGTCTACATGGTCGACGGCGCCATCGCCGCGGCGGGGAGCCACGAGGAGCTCCTGGCCTCGAGTCCGGACTACGCGGCCTTCGTTCACACCACGCCGCCGTCGAGGGCGATGCGAAGCACTTCCGCGACGGGGCGGATGCTCCGCCCGCGCTCGCTGCGGCCATGGACGCGGCGGGGGGCAGGGTGACGGTCGAGGAAGCGACCCCGACGAGCAGGGGCGGCAAGCCCGCGGTGCTCGCCCTGCTCTCCGACCTGATGGACGGTTCGGGCCTGGGCCGCGCCGGATTCGCCGCGCTGCTCGCCCTGGCCGTCTCCGCCTGGGCGGTGTTCCGCCTTCTCCCCGACGCCTGGCTCGCGGCCTGGAGCGGCGAGCGCGGCGCCTCCTTCATCGGTCCCCTCCTTTCGCCCCTGCTCGGGAGCGCGGGCGCGAACCTGCTCGCGTACGCCGGGCTCTCCGCGCTCCTCCTCGTCGTCGACGCGGGGCTGTCGATAGCCTGGATGCTCCTCATGACCGCCCTCGCGACGCGGACGCACGAGCGCATGCTCTCCGCGCTGCTCGCCGCGCCGACGCGCTTCTTCGACTCGACGCCCTCGGGGCGCGTCGTCAACCGCTTCTCGATCGACCTGGGCGAGGTCGACTCGACGCTCGGCTCCGCGGGCATCCTCTTCCTGCGCGGCGCGCTCGAGATCTCGCTCTCGATCGTGTTCTGCCTGCTCCTCGTGCCCTCCACGGTCCTGGTGTTCCCGCCGGTGGTCGCGCTCTTCCTCCTCCTCAACCGGGTGAACCTGCCCCTGAGCCGGGCACAGCGCAAGTACGGCTCGGTGCAGACCGGCAAGGCGCTCTCGCTCGTCAAGGAAGGAGCCGCCGGCGCGGAGACCGTCGCGGCGCACGGGCGGGGCGCCTGGTTCGAACGGCTCCTCAGGGAGCGGCTCGCGGCGCACAACGCGGTGGAGCTCGCGCGCATGGCCACGCGCACCTGGTACGGCGTCCGCGCCGAGACCCTGCCCGCACTGATGCTGGCCGCCGTGGCCGCGCTCGCCTTCCTCTCGCGCTCGGGCGGCGGCGCCTCGGTCGCGGCCGTGGCCGGCCTCGCCCTGGTCTACGCCCAGTCGGTGGGCTCGGGCTTCGGCCGCATCATGTGGAGCTGGAACCAGAGCGAGATCGCCTTCGTCGGCTACGAGCGCTGCAAGGAATACGCGGGCCTCGAGCGCGAGGCGCCGCCGACGCGCGCCCCGGTCCTGTCCCACGAAACGCCCTGGCCCACGGAAGGCCGCGTCGAGTTCCGCGAGGCGACGCTCCGCTACGCCGGGGACCTGCCGCTCGTCCTCAAGGGCGTCTCGTTCGAGGTGCCGGGCGGCGCGCACGCGGGCCTCGTCGGTCGAACGGGCTGCGGGAAGAGCACGGCGCTCCAGGCCCTGCTCCGCTTCGTCGAGCTCGAGTCGGGCTCGATACTCGTGGACGGCGTCGACGTCGCCGCCATTCCCCTCGAACGGCTCAGGCGCGCCATCGCCTTCATCCCGCAGGATCCCGTGCTCTTTCCCGGCACGCTCCGCTCGAACCTCGACCCGCTCGGGCGCCGGGACGAAGCGGCGCTGGTCGCGGCGCTCGATCGCGCCGGGCTCTCCCGCCTCGCGAACCGCGAGGGCCTCGAATCGGAGGTGCAGGGCGCGGGCGAGAACCTGAGCCGCGGCGAGCGCCAGCTCGCGTGCCTGGCGCGGGCCTTCCTGCTCGAGGCGCGCATCATCCTGCTCGACGAGGCTACCGCGAGCGTCGACGTGGCGACCGATACGGCCATCCAGCGCGTGGTCGAGCGCGAATGCCGCGGCCTCACGGTGCTCACCGTGGCGCACCGGCTCGGAACGCTCAAGGCCGCCACCCGCGTCGTGGAGCTGGCCGCGGGCAGGGTCGTCGCCGTCCGGGACCGCGGGTGCGCGGGGAAGCTCGCGCCCGCCTGAAGCGGCGGCCGCTTTCCGGAGCCGGCGCTGGCATCCGGCGGCGTTTCGTGCGAAGATCGGGCGCATGATGCGTAAAGCGGGCGGGAAGGGCGGACGGAAGGCTTTGTGGATAGCGCTCGTCGCGGCGGGAACGCTGGCGGCGCTCGCGCTCGGCGCGCTTACGGTGACGCGGCACGGCCTCGTGCCGCCGGGCACGGGCTTCATGATCCGCGCCCGCGCCGCGCTGTCCGCCCTCGAGCCCGTGCCCTACGAGGCCGCGGCGCGGCGCGCTGCTGGCGAGGCCGACCTCGACATCGTGGCTAGTCCGCCGCGCGATCCCGTATCCGTCCGCGAGCTCTCCGTCGAGGGGCCGGGAGGCGCGCTGCCCGTGCGCCTCTACCGCGCCGAAAGCGCGCCGGAAGGCCCCGTTCCCGTCCTCCTCTTCATGCACGGCGGCGGCTGGGTCCAGGGGAGCGTCGGAACCTACGACGCGCTCTGCCGCTGGCTCGCCGTGGAATCCGGCGCCGTGGTCGCCAGCCTCGAGTATCGCCTCGCGCCCGAGCACCCGTATCCCGCCGCCGTCGAGGACGCGCTCGCCGCCTATCGCTGGCTGCTCTCGGGCGGCGCGGGAACGGACGCTGACCCCGCTCGCGTCTTCGTCACGGGCGATTCGGCCGGCGGCAACCTCGCCGCCGTGCTCTGCCTGGCCGCCCGCGAGACGGGCCTGCCGCAGCCCGCGGGCCAGATACTGCTCTATCCGGCCACGGATCTTTCACGCACCGATACCGAGTCCCGCGCGAAGTACGGCTCAGGCTACCTGCTCGACGCCGAGGCCATGGACTGGTTCATGGACCAGTACGTGCCCGACCGGGCCGGGCGCGCCGACTGGCGCGTCTCGCCCCTGCTCGCGCCGTCCCACGCGGACCTCGCTCCTGCCTTGGTGTACACCGCCGAGTACGACGCGCTCCGAGACGAGGGCGAAGCCTACGCCGCCGCGCTCGCCGCCGACGGCACTCCGGTCGTCTTGCGGCGCATGAAAGGCCAGGTCCACGGCTTCGCGTCCACCAACCGATTTTCCCTGGCCGCCTACCGCGTCTACCGCGAGGTCGGCGATTTCGTGCGGGAGGGAACGCTGCCGGCTGACCGGTAGGAACCGCGCCGAGGGGGCTTGAAACCTCCGTCCTACCGCTTGACACTTTCGCCTCGTTCCGGTAATTTCTCCCTCGTTCCGAGCGCTCCCCGGTTGTGTAATGGTAGCACGGCAGACTCTGGATCTGCTTGTGGGGGTTCAAATCCTCCCTGGGGAATACCGGCGCCGACCCAACCCGGCGCGCAAACAGACGGCCCCTTCGTCTATCGGTTAGGACACAAGATTCTCAATCTTGGAAGAGGAGTTCGACTCTCCTAGGGGCTAACAACAAAATCCAAAGACCGGCCGAAAGGCCGGTCTTTGCTTTCCAGGCAGGCGCCCCTAGGAGAGTCGAACTCCGGAGCGCCGACCCCCGAAGCGCGATTCGATGAGCGCTTCGGGGGACCGGGCGCCAAGGATGGCGCCCGGAGGCGCGGAGGCGGCCTGAAGCGAGCCGCGTGATGCGGCGAGCTGAAGGCTCGACTCTCCTAGGGGCTATTAACCAAAAACAAAAGACCGGCCGCAAGACCGGTCTTTTGTTTTCCCTGACTGTGCCCCTAGGAGAGTGCGCCTCCGGCGCTTTCGGCGCGGAAATGATTTTAGTGCGCGGCCTTGCCGCGCGTCCTCATCGAACCGCGGAGCCGCCGTCAGCGCTTCATGCACTGCTTCGCCGCGATCCTTCCCGTCATGATGGCCGTGGGGCCGCCTGCGGGGCTGTACACCCACTTGCCGGCGGCGTACACGTCGGGCAGCGCCGTCTTCACCGAATCGGCCATGCGGAACATGCTCGTCGTCACCGGGACTTCCTCCTCGAAGGACCAGCCGACGATGGAGCCTTCCGAGCTTCCCACACGCTCGCGGATCGACGAGGGCGAGGCGGAGAAGCTGAAAAGGACCTTGTCCGCGAGGCCTGGGTAGAGGCTCGCCGAGATCGTCTCGATGAAAGCCTTCTCGACGTGGCGCTTGAAATCGTCGTGCCAGCCCTCCGCGCGGATCCGCTCGCTCAGGGCGTAGTCGAACAGGGCGCTGATGATGAGCCCGGTCTTGCCCGCGGGCGCCGCGTCGCTGTCGCGCAGGACGGGGATGGAGAGCTCGAAGGTGTTGTAGCGGCAGAAGCGGCCGAGCCATTCCAGCACCTCGTCCTTCGGCAGCGCGCCGGTACGGGCGAGCAGAGCCTTGAGCTCGTCGGTGTGGATCGCGCCGAGCCCGCGCCGGTCCGGCGTGTAGAAGACGTGGGCGCCCGCGTGGCCGCCGAAGAATTCGGGCGGCAGGTCGGCGGCCAGGAAGACCGAGAAGACCGATTCGGCGCCGTGGCGCTTCAGCACCGCTTCCTTCGTCCGCGCGAACGCGGCCTGTTCCTTCGGCGCAAGCCCAGCGTCGGCGCTCAGCGAATACAGGGTCTTGAGGTCGCCGGTCCAGATGAGCTTCCCGTAGCGGTAGGAATTTCCGGCGGCGTCGGTGAGGGTCTTCGCGGCGGGGTCGACGGCCACGATCTCGGCATCGAGGCGCAGCTCGCCGCCGCGCCGCGTTATCGCGTTCGCCATGGCCTCGATGAAGGCGCCGACGCCGCCCTTCGGATAGACGTAGTCGCCGTAGAGCGCGAAGTAGCTCAGGGCGAAGAACACGGGCGTCTTCCGGAAGAAATGCTGGCCGATGATGTCCTTGAGCGGGCGGTTGGCGGAGAGTTCGTCGAGTCGCTCCTCGAAGGGCGTGTCCATCTTCGAGATGCGGTACATGGTCCGCATGAACTTGAACATCCACGCGGCCATGGCGGGGACGAGGACGAGGATGTTCTTCTTCTTCCGGGTGAAGAGGGGACTGTCGACGCCGTAGAGCGTCTTCATGTCGCCGATGACCGCGCGGATGGCGTCGACGATCCGGTCGACCTCGGCGCCGCTCTCCGGGTAGAGCCCTTTCAGGAGCTCCGCGTAGGCGTCGAGGCTCCGTTCCCCTTCGATCCTGAGCATGCGGTCCTCGACGCCCAGCGTGATGGGGTTGGGGAGCATCTCGACCTCGAGCGCGAATTCCTTGAGGAGGGGCTTCACGAGGCCGGCGTTGACCAGGGCCCGCGCGCCGCCCTCGAAGCGGAAGCCGTCGCGGACGAAGGAATTCATGAGCCCGCCGCACGCCTCGTTCTTCTCGAGGAGAAGCACGTCCTTCCCCTTGTTCGCCAGGCTCAGGGCCGCGGTGAGTCCCGCGATGCCGCCGCCGACCACGATGACGTCCTTGCTCGTCACAGCGCCACCCCTTTTTCGCCGAGGATTTCGAGGGTCCGTTTCCACAGGGCTTCCGCCGCCTCGCCGTCGCGGGCGGGCGGCGCGAGCTCCTCTTCGGTAGTCAGGTGGAAGAAGGCGTCGCTCTTCCCCGCCATCTCGTCCGACGCGCCGAGCCAGTAGAGCGCCTCGGCCGACACTTCAGGCGAGTCCGAATTCCGGTCGATGACGTTCCGCTTGTACCACTTGTAGAAGCGGCCGTTGTCCCTGCCGGTCTCCGTCCGCACCATGCCCGGGTGCATCGAGATGATGGTCGCGCCCGATGATGCGAGCTCCTTCGCGAACACGTGCATCGAGAGGAGCTGCGCGAGCTTCCCGGCCCCGTAGGCCTTGAGGCCCGAGTAGCGCCTGCGCTCAAACTGCAGGTCGTCGAGGCGGAGGCCCCAGACCGCGAAGCGGTAGCCCTCCGAGCCGACCAGGATGATCCTGGCCTTCCCCTCGCGCTTGAGTTTCGGCAGGAGGAGCTTCGTGATGACGAAGGGTGCCAGGTGGTGCACCGCGAAATTCGTCTCGAAGCCGTCGGGCGTCTCGGTCCGCGCGTCCAGATGGAGCCCGGCGTTGTGGATGAGGACGTCGATGGGGCGGTCGAGCGCCGTCAGGGCGCGTCCCGCCTTCTGCATGTCCTCCAGGACCGAGAGGTCGGCGATGACTTCTTCGACCTCGGCGCCGAACTCGGCGGCCAGCTCCGCGCGCACGCGGCGGGACTTCTCCGGATTCCGGTTGACGAGGATGAGGCGCGCGCCCATGGACGCGTACTTCCGCGCCGTCCGGTAGCCGACCCCGGAGGTGGTGCCGGTGATCACGACCAGCTTTTCGCGGAAAGGCCCGTCGCACCGCTTCGGCGCGGCCTTCATGTTCTTCAGCATGGCGAACACGTTCGACCATTCGTACTGCGGCCAATAGCGGCGGATAGCGGGGTTCATGCCACGGAGCTCCTTGGGCTGTCGCCGGCTGATTGTAGTCGCTCGACCGGCTCCGGGCAAGAAAAAGGGGAACCGGGCGCCGGCGGGACCGGGCGCCCCGCGCGCGCGGGGACGTTGCCTTCCGCCCCGAAGCATGCTCCAATGGTCCACCATGAAGACCAAGCACGTGCTGGCGCTCTTCCTCGCCCTCATGGCGGCCCTCGTCGCCTTCGCCCTGTGTTTCCGGGAGACCTTTCTCGCGCTGCTCGACCGCCCCGAACTGCGCGGCCACGCCCGCTTCGTCCACATCGCGGCGACCACGCTCTTCTTCGCCAACGCCGCGCTGGGCATGGTCTGGGAGGCCCGGAGCCTCGCGTCGGGCCGGAAGGAGACCATCCTCCACACCTACGACACCGTCGCCTGGTTGGACGCGCGCTTTTCGTCGCCCCTCATCGTGCTCTCGCTCGTTTCCGGGCTCATGCTCGCCGTCGCCTCGGGCGACCTGTGGCACATCGGCTGGCTTTCGAACGCCTTCGTCCTCTTCCTGCTTTCGGGCGTCATCTGGGTGGCGAGCGACATCCCGACCCAGGGCAAGGTCCGGCGCCTGACGGCGGCCGCGCGGGAAAGCGATGACGAAGCGCTCCCCGCTGAGCTTTTCCACATCCTCAAGCTACGCCTGTGGATCGGCCTCGCGGGCGTCCTCCCCCTCGTAGCCGTCCTCGTCCTCATGGTCTACCGGCCCGACATCAGAGCCGTCGCCGCCTGGTTCCGCTGACCCGGCGTAGCGCCGCGCGGAAGCCTGCAGCGCGGCGGCCTGCGAGGCAACGCAATCGCCCAGAACCGCGCCCCTCGTCCTCCATGCGCCCGGCGTGCTGGCGCAAACCCGGCACCGCCATCGCCCCCAGCCACGCGGCCGGCGTGATAGCGCAAACCCGCCGAAGCGCCTCGCGGAGCTCCGCAGGACGGCGGCCAACCAGGCAACGCAATCGCCCCGGCACGCG
>JAFGNN010000044.1 GCA_016926955.1 Spirochaetales bacterium
CGGCGAGGTGATCGACGAAGTCGTTTGACGCCTTCGCCGCCGCGAAGGCGCGAGGCGCGTTCGCGCGCCACCCGCCGCGCCGCATTTTTTCGCGGATCGGCCCGCCGGTTTCGGCCATCCCTCACGCCGCCGCCTCCGTGAAGATGGCCCGCGTCCTTATGAGCGCGTGGCGGGGAACTTACGGCATTGCGGCGAGGTGATCGACGAGGCTTACTGGAGCTTTCATAAGCGGTTTTTCGGCTTCGGCGCCGCGAAGTCGCGGTAACGCGCGGCCTGCCCGAAAGCTTCGTGACACTCCATGCATCGGCGAGAAGCCAGGGACGCGGGTGAAGATCGCCGA
Source organism: Spirochaetales bacterium (assembly GCA_016926955.1). Lineage (GTDB taxonomy): Bacteria > Spirochaetota > Spirochaetia > Treponematales > UBA12059 > JAFGNN01. The sequence continues at coordinate 341 of JAFGNN010000044.1, forward strand.
GAGCTTCCTGAAGAGCGCAGGAGCCATTCACCGATCTTACATGTCGGTACCCCTGCCCGTGGTCACGCGCCGCCTGCCCGAAAGCTTCGTGACACTCATGGTTCCTTGAGCAAGGTGGCGAGCAGAGCGGAGAGGGCGAGGAGGACCGCGCAGGAGACGAGCGATACCGTGAAAGAGCCGCTCGCCCGGTTGATCGCCTCCATCGCCCAGACGAGCGCAACGGAAGCCTGGCCCGCGAGCGAAACGAGACCGTTCGTGGCGCCTTCGGGCGCCGGCCGGGCCGTCTCCGCGGCGTACTGCATCCCGATCGGGCTCACCGCCACCAGGAAAAAGCCGAGCGCTATCGCCGAGGCCGCGATTGTAGGGAAGCCCGGCGAAAGGGACAGGGCGAGGAGCGCGAGCGAGGCGAAGGCGAGTCCCCCGACGATGAAAGGCTTCCTCCGCCCGCTGCGGTCCGAGACCGGCGGCAGCAGGGCGGCTCCCGCGAGCCCGCCGGCGAGCATCAAGGCCCCGAGCAGTCCCGCCTCGGAAGGCGCGACGCCGCGGGGCCTCACGATGGCCTCGATCCAGGTGGCGATGCCGTTGAACACGCCCATGCCGACGAAGGCGAGCAGCAGGTAGCGCCGGAAGGCCGGCAGGCGGAGCGCGCCCTTGAGGCCGTCGAGGACGAGGGCGCGCTCGCGCGAGGCGCTCTCGTCGGGCGGCAGGGCCGGCTTTTCGCGTGCCACGAGGACGAAGAGCAGCGCCGCCGCCGCCGCCGCGCTTCCGTAGCGGAGCTGGATCGCGGGCAGTGCCAGCCGCTCGGCGAGGACAGGGGTCAGCGCGAGCCCGAGGGCGGTGCCGGCCAGGTTCGCGATGGTCGTGAGACCGACGGCGGTGGCCCGTTCCCGTTCCGGGAACCAGGCGGCGGGCATCTTGGTCCAGGCGTTGAGCAGGAGGGGCTGCGCCGCCGCGACGCCCCAGGTGGCCGCGAGCGCAAGCGCGTAACTCGAGCCGGAAAGTCCCCGGAGCAGGCCGAAGACGCCGGTCGCGACGGCGCCGATGCCTACAGCCTTCGCGAAGCCGATGCGGTCGATCAGCCAGGAAGCCGGGATCGAAAGCGGCAGGAAGGCGATCATGAAGGCCATCGAGAAGAGGCCGACCGCGCCTTCGCCGACGCCGTAGAAGGCCGCGGCGCTTCCGGTCACGGGCGCGTACGAGATCCAGAGGGTCTGTATGGTGAAGTTGACCGCCATCGTCGCGCCGAGCACCGCCCAGCGGTAGGCGGAAACCTTGTACGTCGCGCCTGTCATGGGTTCCCCGCCCCTTCCGGCTGCGAGGCGCCCCGCGGCGCGTAGGTGAGCTTCCCTTCGGAGCGCTCCTCCTCTCGGGCCAGAACGAAGAGGTAGTCCGAAAGGCGGTTGACCCAACGCCGGAGTGGCTTGGCCACCTCGTCTTCTCGGGCGAGCGTGGCGATGCGGCGCTCCGCCCGGCGGCAGACGGTCCGGCAGACGTCGAGCTTCGCGCTGGCCGGGGTCGAGCCGGGAATTACAAAGCCCGTCAGGCCGAGCCGTTCCTCGAGAGCCTCGATGGCGGCGGTCATGGCTTCCTCGTCGGCGTCCCGTATCGGGTCGGGAAAGGGCGACGCGCGCGAGGCGAGCTCGGCGCAGGCGCGGAAGAGTGCCTTCTGGACGCCTTCCAGGGCATCGCGGACCTCGGGAAGCGTCGCGTGGTGCTTCGTTTCGCCAAGGAAACTCGAAAGCTCGTCGAGGGTCCCGTAGGCCTCGACCCGGAGGTCGTCCTTCCGCACGCGCTCGCCGGACCAGAGGCTGGTCAGCCCCCCGTCGCCGGTCTTGGTGGCTATCTGGCTCATGACCGTCAGGATAACCGAATCAACCACAGAGGCACAGAGGCACGGAGGGAAGAGGGAGGGAAAAAAAGAAAAGGAAGAGGATGATGGAGGAACAATGGGGACAGAGCTCGGCGGACTGGGGACAGGGATCGGCGCGGGGACCGGGGACAGAGCTCACCCGTTTCGGGGACGGGGCGCGGGGCGGGGACGGGGCTCGGCGCGGGGACAGAGCTCGACGTGGCGCGGCTTGTTCCCGAGGCCCGGGACCGGTATCTTCGGGCGATGAACTTCCACCCCGCATACGAGCTGCTCCGCGAAGCGGACGTTCCCGAGTACCGCGCCCGCGGCGTCTGGCTCCGCCACCGCGCCACGGGCTGCGAGGTGTTCCGCCTCGTCGACGAAACGGAGGAGAACACCTTCGCCTTCATCTTCAGGACCCCGAGCGCCGACTCGACCGGCGTCGCCCATATCATCGAGCATTCCGTCCTCTGCGGCTCGGAGCGCTTCCCGACCAAGGATCCCTTCCTCGGCATGGCCCGGCGCAGCCTCAACACCTTCCTCAACGCCATGACCTACGCCGACCGCACGGTCTATCCCGCCGCGAGCCTCGTCGAGGCGGATTTCTACAACCTGATGGACGTCTACGGCGACGCGGTCTTCTTTCCCCGGCTCGACGAGGACACCTTCCTGCAGGAAGCCTGGCACCTCGAGTACGGCGAGGACGGCAGGCTCGGACGGCGCGGCGTGGTCTACAACGAGATGAAGGGCGACTACTCGAGCGCCGAGAGCGTCATCGGCACGAGGGGCCAGGCGACCCTCTTCGACCCGGGGCATCCCTATTCGTTCGATTCGGGCGGCGACCCGGAGCGCATCCCCGAGCTCGACTACGACGCCTTCAAGGCCTTCCACGCCAGGCACTACCATCCATCCAACTGCCGGATCTTCCTCCACGGGAACTTCCCGCTCGAACGCCAGCTCGAGTTCCTCCACGAGCGCTTCCTCTCCCGCTTCGGCCGGGAAGAGGAGGTCTCCGACGTGCCCCTCCAGGCGCCCTTCGCCGCTCCGCGTACGGCGGAGTACGCGTTCGAGGCCGAACCGGGCTCCGACGCGCGCGCGACAACCCTGCTCTCCTGGCTGGTCGGCGAGAGCGCCGACCAGGAAGCCGCCCTCTCGCTTCAGGTGCTGTCAGAGGTGCTCGTCGGCAACGACGGGGCGCCTCTCGCCAAGGCCCTCCGAGAATCGGGCTTCGGAGAGGACATCTCGCCCCACACGGGGACCGATGCGAGCCTTAGGCAAGCGTCCTTCTCGGCAGGACTCCGGGGTACCGACCCCGCGGACTCCGGCCGCATCGAAGCCTTCATACTCGAGACCCTCGGCAAGATCGCCCGCGACGGAATCCCTGAGGAGGACGTGGAGGCGGCCTTCGACTCGGTCGCCTTCCTGGGCCGCGAGATCCGGCGCTCGGGCAGCTTCGGCCTCCGCTACCTTGGCCGAGTGGCGCGCGGATGGATGCGCGGACGTTCCCCCTTCGAAACCCTGTCCTTCGACGCCCCGCTCGAGGCGTTGCGCGCCCGCTTCGCCGCTGAGAAAGATCTCGTCCCCCGGCTCGTCCGCGCTACCTTGCTCGACAATCCACACCGCGTGCTCCTCACGGTCCGGCCCTCCGGCACCCTCGCCGCGGCCCGGCGCGAGGCGGAAACCGCGGCCTTCGCTGCCCTCGACGCCTCGCTCGGCGACTCGGGCCGCGAATCCGTCCGGGCGCGAGCCGCCGCACTGGCCGGGCGCCAGTCCCGACCCGACTCGCCCGAAGACCTCGCGAGGCTTCCGAGGCTCGCGAGGTCAGACATTCCGCGGAAGGTCGAAACCGTTGAGCGGCACGCGGTCGTGGCAGGATCGATCCACGCGAGCCTCCATCCCCGCTTCGCGAATGGCGTCGCCTGCGTCGACCTCGCCTTCCCCCTCGAAGCCCTGCCCGGGTCGCGCGCGATCGAGCTTCCCCTCCTCGCGCGACTGCTCTCAGGAGCGGGGACCTCGTCCCGGCGCTGGGACGCGGCGCAGCGCGAGCTCGCGAGGGACCTGGGCGGCTTCCAGGCCGCGCTCACCGTCGGCACGCCGGTAGGGGCGGACCCGGGCGCGGCGAAGGCCTTCCTGGTCTTCAGGATCAAGGCTCTCCGGGGGAAGATCGCCCGCGGGATCTCGACGGTTGCCGAGCTGCTCGCCGATGCCGACCTGACGGACCTCGACCGCATGCGCGACCTGTTCCGCGAGCTCAGGAACGACGCGGGCAGCTCGGTCGTGCCGGCCGGATCGGCGTATGCGGCGGCGCGCGCTTCGTCGGGTTTCTCGAAGGCCCTGGGACTCGACGAACTCTGGCACGGACCTTCCCAGCTCCTTTTGCTCAGGGACCTGGCGGCGGCGGCCTGTCCCGGCGACGGGGCGATCGAGGAGCTCGCGCCCAGGCTCGCGGAGCTCCGGTCCGGGCTGCTCCGCCGCGACGCGGCGCGCGTCAACGTGTGCGCGGATCCCGGAGAGATCGACTCGGTCCTTGACGAGACGCTCGAGGCCCTGGCCCGCCTGCCTTCCGGCCCCGCCGCGCTTGCCGAGCGCCATCCCCTGCGCGCGGCTGCCCCGAGCTCGCCGCGCGAAGCCTGGTCGCTCGACACCCGAGTCGGATTCACCGCCGCGGCCCTGCCCTCCGCGCGCTTCCCGGCCCCGGACTACGCGCACGAGCAGGTGCTCGCGCATCTTCTCTCAACAGGCCTGCTCTGGGACGAGATCCGGGTCAGGCGGGGGGCTTACGGCGCCCATTGCTCCGCGGACGGAGCCGAGGGCGTGCTCGGCTTCGGATCCTACCGCGACCCGGCCCCCCGCGAGAGCTTTGCCGTATTCCGGAAGGCCCTCGAGTGGGCCGCGTCAGCGAAGCTCGGCGACAGCCTGGCGGAGGACGCGGTCATCGGCACGGCGGGAGGCGACATCCGTCCCATGACGCCCTCCGAAGCGTCCTACGTCGATTTCAGGCGAGAACTCTACGGCATCGACGACGTCGAGCGCCAGGCGAAGCGCGATGCCCTGCTGGCCACCGGCGCGGCCGAGCTCCGGAACGCCGCGGCCCGGCTCCTCGAAGCGTGGGAGCGGAGGAGCCAAGTCTTGATTTCCTCGGCCGATGAGGTAGAATCGATGCAACGCGATGACCCGGGGACGGTCGCGCGCGAACTTCCCGCGTGGTGAAGGAGCGAAACATGGACAAGAAAGGCTACTCACTCCTTCGCCAGCTCGCCAGCGACGTGGAGGGCGCTCCCTATCCCGGATCCCTGAGCAAGGAGCTCTACACCATCTGGTACGAGCACGTGCAGCGCACGGCCCAGGAAGCACTCGCCTATCTCGACGAACACGATCCCGACAACAGGCCCAAAACGGAAAACATCGAATTCTGAGGAATCGACGATGACGACGATCCGGGCGCCGAGGCGAACCGGGCCATGCCCCTACCTGCGCGACGCGCCGGATATGAACGTCTACGACCTGTGGGCGCCCGCTTTTTCGACGGCGGACTACGAAGCGATGCTCCCGCAGGTATGGCGGCGCTCCGGCTGGTCGTTCTACCGACCGAGCTGCGGCCATTGCTCGCGTTGCATTCCGATCCGTGTCGACGCGGATCGCTTCGAACCCACGGGCAACCAACGCAGGGCCGCGCGCCGGAACTCGGATCTCGTCGTCGAGGCCCTTCCCCTCGCCTTTTCGGATGAACGCTTCGCGCTCTACGAATCCTACCGCCGCGAACGCTTCGGCAAGGCCGCCGGTGACGATCCGGAGCTCGACCGCGCCTCCTACATGTCCTTCCTGATCCAGAACCCTCTCGAGGGGGCGCTGGCCGTCGACTACCGCTTGCCCGCGGTGGGCGGCGCGCCGGGGCGGCTCGTCGCCACGGGTTACGTCGACGTCCTCCCGAACGGCCTTTCGTCGGTCTACTTCGCCTGGGACCCCGCCGAGGCGAAGCGGAGCGTCGGCACCTGGTCCGTGGCTGCCGAGATCGGATTGTGCCGGGGCATGGGCAAGCGCTGGTACTATCTGGGATTCTGGGTGCCCGGCTCCGAAACCATGGACTACAAGGCGGACTTCGGTCCCGCCGAAATCGCGCTCGGGGGAACCTGGACGCCGCTCGACGCCGCGCTCAGGGCCGCGATCGAGCGGGGGGAACTTCCGTGAGCGCGACGCGGCGCCGGAATCCGACGCGGGAAGCGCGCCCCGCTCCCCCCGCGTCCCGCGGCGAAGTCGACACCCTCAACGCGGAAGCCTGGGACCTCATGCTCGTGGACCCGGCTGCGGCGCTGGAGCTTGCGGAAACCGCCCGCGGGAAGGCCGAAGAGCTCGCGTACGATGCGGGTTTGGCCTCGGCCTGGCTCAACGTCGGATGGTGCCGCAGCTATCTCGGCGACCCCCGCGGGGGCCTCGAGGCCGCGGAGCTCGCCGACGCCATCTTCTCGCGCTCCGGCGGTCCCGAGGACAGGGCCAAGAGCCTCAACCTGCTCGGCGCGCTCTACTACGACACGGGACGCTTCGACCGCGCGCTCGACTACTTCTCCCACAGCCTGGACGCCGCCCGAAAGGCGGGCCTCCCCGGCCGCGAGGCGACCACTCTCAACAACATCGGCGAGGTGTGCCTGGCCCTCGGCAACGCGAAGGAGGCCCTCGACTACTTCCTCAGGGCCTATGAGCTCCTGCCCGAGGGCGAGGAAGGCGAGCTGATAGCGAACGTGCTCATGAACGTGGGCGCCGCCTTCGTTCGCCTCGAGAATTTCCCCCTCGCCCGCGAGTTCGCCCTCAAGGCCCTCGACATCTCGGAACGCTGCAAGGAACTCCTGCTCGCCGCGAGTTGCGAGACCATACTCGGCAAGGCCGAGCGCGCGGAGGGCGAGCGCGAAATGGCGGAACGCCGCTTCCGCAGGGCCCTGGATCTTTCCGAGGGAGCCCGCGCGAGGAAACAGACGGTCGCGGCGCTCTTCGAGCTCGGCGCCCTGCTCGGCGAGGAAGAAGCGCGCTCCGCCGAGGCGCTCGCCTGCCTCGAACGGGGAGCGGCCATCGCCGACGAGATCGGCGCCGTCGCGCTCCTGCACAGGGGCTACGCCCTGCTGGCCGAGGCCGAGGAGCGCTCCGGCGACTTCGAGGCGGCGCTTTCCCACTACCGGCGCTTCTCGCGCTACGAGCGGCAGATACTCGACGAAGACACCACCCGGAAAATCAAGAGCGTGCAGATCCGCTACGAGGTCGAGCGCAGCCAGCGCGAGGCGGAGATATTCCGGCTCCGCAACACCGAGCTCAAGGAGAAGACCGAGCAGCTCGAACGCGCCAACCGCGAGATCGTCACCATTGCGGAGATCGGGCGACGGATCACGGCCAGCCTCGAGCTCCACAAGGTGGTCGGCATCCTCCATGAATCGCTGGCCCCGCTGCTCTCCACCGAGGTCCTCGGCATCGCGGTCCGCGAAAGCGAGGAAGACTGCCTCGAATACGCGTACTATTTCGACGAGGGCAAGGAGCGCGGCGGCTGGCGCATTCCGCTCGAATCCAAGTCCTCGTTGGCCGCCTGGGCCTTCCTCAACCGGAAGCCCGTGGTCATCGACGACGTCATCCAGGACTGGCGGAAGTATCTCGAGCTCAAACCGACCAACCAGGGCAAGCGGAAGCGCTCGGTCGTCATCATGCCCCTCGCGGTCGAGGACCGGATGATCGGGGTCCTCACCGTCCAGGCGGGCGATCCGGGCTCGTACAGCGAAGGCCAGGTGCGCCTCCTCGAGGCGCTGGCGCCTTTCGTCGCCATCGCGGTCGAGAACAGCCTGATCCACGACAGACTGGAGGAGCTCAACCGCGTTGTCACCAGCGAGAAGCTGGCGCTCGAGCGCGCCTCAGACCAGATCACGCATCTGGCCAACCACGACTCGCTTACCGGGCTTCCCAACCGGAGACTGCTGTTCGAGCTGCTCAGGCAGGGCTTCGACGCGGCTCGTCGCGACGCGCGCAAGGTGGCCGTCATCTTCGTCGACCTGGACGATTTCAAGCCGATCAACGACCGCTACGGGCACATCCAGGGCGACCGCGCCCTGGTGGAGGTTTCCGAGCGGCTGCGCAGGGCGCTCCGGGCCAGCGACACCGTCGCGCGCGTCGGCGGGGACGAGTTCGTCGCGGTCATCAACGGCCCCAGGACCCGGAGCGACATCCTGCGCGTCGCATCGAAGATCGTCGACGAATGCTGCAAGCCGTTCGGCTTCCTTCCCCAGCCCGGAGGGGTCAGTGTCTCGATGGGAGCCGCCATCTTCCCCGATGACGGCGATACCATCGAGGAGATCCTGAACCGCGCCGACGCGGCCATGTACCGCGTAAAGCACTCGACGAAGAACGGCCTCGAGTTCCACGGCGAGACCCTGCCTGCCTGAGCTTGTCCGGAAGGCCGTTCTCGATTGACGCGTCTCCGGGCCGCGTGGTATCGTGCCGGAACCCGCGCCCGGAGCGCATCCTGCCGCTCCGTCGCGGCCGTCAGCCAATTCCCCGAACGGCCACGCGCCAAAGGGGCCTCGCGACGGCCTCGCGCACCAAAACGGGAAGGAACCTATGGCATCCCTGAAAAGCAAGAACCGGACCGCCGATACCGCGGCCCCCGCACGGCACACGAGCCCGCTCGTCTACTACGGCACCATCGTCATCCTGGTGATCACCGTCATCGCCTTCGTCGTGGTCCCCTCCTTCTCCGGCACCGACTCCGGCGCCGGCAAGCGCCTCGTGTTCGGTTCCTACGCCGGTCGGCCGATCGCGTACGAGAGCGGCAGCTACTTCGCCCGGCAGGTCCAGACGGTGAACGCCGAGAAGCAGGAAACCGTCTCGCAGGAAGAGGCCGGCTCCATCAACTACGTCTACGACGTGTGGCTGACCGCCTTCCAGCGGACCGCTTACCGTTTCGCGCTCGTCGACGCCGCCGAGCGCGCCGGGGTGGTCGTGAGCGACGACGCCGTCAACTCGAGGCTCATCGCCGATCCGAGCTTCCAGGTCGACGGCCGCTTCTCCCGCGAACGCTTCGACAAGGTCACCAAGTTCGAGAAGAACCGCATGATCGAGAACCTCCGCGAGGACCTCCTGATCGAACGCTACCTCGGCGACCTGCTCGCCCTCGAGTCCAACCCCGAGGAGCTTGCCCACGTGAAGCTCTCCGCGACCCCGCGGCGGAGCATCGAGTACGTCGCGGTCGGTCTCGACGAGTATCCGGCGTCCGAACGCGCCGCATGGGCGAGCCGGAACGCCGATCTCTTCCGCAGCGTCTCCGTATCCCGCATAACGGTCCAGTCGTCCGCCAGGGACGCCGAGGCGCTCCGCGACCGGATCGCCGGGGGCAAGGTGGCGTTCGACGAGGCCGCCCGCGAGTCCTCGATCGACCAGTACGCCACCTCGGGCGGCAAGGTCGGATCGCGGACCTTCCACGAGATCCGTTCTGAGCTCGCGGCGGAATCCGACGCCGAGAGCCTGTTTTCCCTCGCCCGCGACGAGCTTTCCGCGGTCCTCAAGACCAACCAGGATTCCTGGGTCATCTACCGCGTGAACGAGCCGTCCTCGCCCGCCGACCTCTCTGATCCCGACACGCTGGACGCCGTCGGCGCCTATATGAAGGCCTGGGAGAAGGGAGTCATCGAGGATTGGGCCGCCTCCCGCGCCGCGTCCTTCGCGGTTGCCGCGGCCGAGGACGTCGACGCCGCGATAGCGGAATTCGGCCTCGCGTTCAAGCCGGCCGGCCCCTTCCCCCTGAACCTGGCGTCCGGCACCAACGACTCGGGCTTTCCCCTCATCGGCGGAATCGACACCTACGTCGCGCCGGAACTCGCCGGAGCCGACTCCGACCGCGCCTTCCTGAAGGCCGTGTTCTCGCAGGAACCCGGCAAGCTCTCGTCCGCCTTCGTCCTCGACAACCACGCCGTGGTCTTCCGCGTCACCGACCTGGGCGACGCCGAGGCCGACAGCCTCTCCATCCTCGACTATTACCTGCCGTACTACGCCGGCAACATCGAACAGAACGCCGTCGCCGAAAAGCTGCTCGACGACGAGCGCTTCAAGAACGATTTCGACGAGGTCTTCTTCCGCGTCTTCCTCGGCGAATCCGGCTCGTGACGTGAAAACCGACGGCTCCGGCCCCGTCCTTTCAGACGGCGGCCGGGTCCCTTCGGTCTCCTGGCGGGGCGCCTTCCTCTACGCGCCCCGCGATCCCGACAAGATTCCCGAACGCATAGCCCGCGAAGCTCCCCTTCCCCCCGACACGCTTTTTGTCATACCCTCGCCCCTGCTCGGTTATGGCCTCCCCACGCTTCTAGAACGCCTGGGCGGAGGGTCCGCGCTACTGCTCATCGAAGCTGAAGGCGAGCTCGAGTCGCTCGCTCGCGAACGCGCGCCGCGCGAACTGCTGGCGCATCCGCGCGTCCGCTTTGTCACGGCGACGCCGGAGGCCGCCGTTCTCGCCGCCAGAAGCCTCGGCCGCTTCAGGCGAGCCGTGGAACTCGTGCTATCGAGAGGCCGATCCCTCGCGCCGTCGACCTACGACGCGGTCATGGCCGCGCTCGAGGCCGATTTCCAGACCTATTGGCGGAACCGGGCCACGATGGCGCGCATGGGCCGCCTCTGGACCCGGAACCTGCTCGACAATCTCGGCAGACTCCCCTATGGCCGTCTCAAACCTCTCCCGAGTGCGCGGAAGCCCCTGCTCGTCGCGGGGGCGGGCCCGAGTCTCGACCGCGCGATGCCCTGGATCCTTTCGCGCCGAGCGCGACTGGCCATCATCGCGGTCGACACAGCCCTGCCCTGTTTTCGAGCCCGGGGCATCGAGCCCGACGCCGTGGTGGTCCTCGAGGGGCAGGCCCACAACCTGCGTGACTTCGCAGGGGGGGCGGGCAACCGGATCAGGCTATTCGCGGACCTGTCATCGCACCCGGCCGGATTCAGGCATGTCGGAGGATCTGTCCACGCCATCCTGACTCGCTGGGACGAACTCGCGCTGCTCGATCGCGCCGGTCGCCTCCCCTTCATCGCGAGCCGGACTGCGCCCCTGGGTTCCGTAGGGGTGCTCGCCGCGAGCCTTTCGGCGCGGCTTGGCTCCGTACCGCTCATCCTGGCCGGCCTCGATTTCTCCTACGAAGCCGGGCGCAGCCACGCTTCGGGAGCCCCCTTCCCGGAAGCGGAAGACCAACGCCGCTCGCGGCTCCGGCAGGGGCCCTCGCTCTGGTCGGCCGCTTACGGCGGACGTTCCCGCGTAGCCACGCGCTCGGGCGAGCGTTCGGATCCCTTGCTCTCAGCCTACGCCTCGACCCTGCAGCGCGAGCTCGCGCCCTTCGCCGGCAGGACTCTCGACCTGCGGGGCGGAGGACTCGAACTCGGGCTGGCGCGCGGAAGAGTCGCCGACGCCGACGCTGTCCTCGACGCGTTCGGGGCGCCCGAAGGCGCGGCTTTCGAGGATCGCGGCGACTACGATGCGTCGGTTTCGAGGGCGGCCACCGCGAGCTTCCTCGAACGCGAACGCGACTCGCTTCTCGCCCTGCGCTCCTCGCTTCGCAACGGCACGGGCGGACTCGAGGACGCGGCGGCGACTTGCGACGGATACTGGGCGCATTTCGCCGACCCGGACCGCGCCCGCGAGCTGCCGCTGGACTTCAGGAATCGCCTGCTGGTGGAAACCTTCTATTGGGAGGACCGCATCGACCGGGCCTCCGCCTTCCTGCGCGAACGCGCCTGAGGTCCGTCGCGCGAAACGCCGGCGCTCGATCTCCGTCTCAACGCTTGTCGCGGTCGCCGTCATCTTCCTTTTCGCGCGCGAAACGCCGGCGCTCGATCTCCGTCTCAACGCTTGTCGCGGTCGCCGTCATCTTCCTTTTCGCGCGCGAAACGCCG
>JAFGNN010000045.1 GCA_016926955.1 Spirochaetales bacterium
CCGCGAGCGACCGGCCCTACAAGAAGGCCCTGCCGCCGGAGCTCTGCGCGCGGATCCTCCGCGAGGAAGCCGCCATGGGCCGGCTCGACGCGGATCTTGTCCAGCTTTTCCTCGAACGGGACCTCGGAGCCCTCGTCGCATCGGCGCCTCCGCTCGCTCCGGCGGACGCGACCGGCGAAGGCCCCGGGCCCGGCGGCGTTTCATGAGTTGACGATTCCGCCGAATCGCGGCAAGAGTGGAGCCATACCCGGAGGAACCCGTGAGCCTCGAATCCTACTTCGCCCCGTACCGCGCCAACATCGTCGGCATCGACGCGGAGGTACCCGTCCCCGACGGCCGCAGGCTGCCGCTCGTCTACGCGGACTGGACCGCGTCCGGACGCCTCTATGGACCGATCGAGCGCTTCATGCTCGAGACGCTCGGCCCCCTCGTCGCCAACACCCACACCGAGACGAACTATACCGGCGTCGCCATGACAACGGCCTACCACCGCGCCCGGGAACTCATCAAGCGTCACGTTGGAGCCGGGCCCTCGGATTCGCTCTTCTTCTCGGGCTACGGCATGACCGGCGCCATCAACAAGCTGCAGCGCCTCCTGGGGCTGCGCCTGCCCGAGGCGTGCGCCGGCTGCCGGACCGGCAAGAAGCCCCTCGTGCTCGTCACGCACATGGAGCACCACTCCAACCAGATCACCTGGGAGGAATGCGACGTCGACGTGCGCATCATCCCGCGCGACGACGAGACGGGCCTTTCCGACCTCGGATGGCTCGAGCGCATGCTTCGCGACGCGGCCGACCGCCCCATGCTGATCGGCGCCTTCACCGCGGGCTCGAACGTCACCGGCCTGCTGACACCCTACCGCAAGATGGCGGCCCTCATGCACCGTCACGGCGGCTACGCCTTCGTCGATTTCGCCGCGGCCGCGCCTTACGTCGACATCGACATGCACCCGGCGGACGCGCCGGACGAGCGGCTCGACGCCATAACCTTCTCGCCGCACAAGTTCCTCGGCGGTCCCGGTTCATCGGGCGTGCTCGTGCTCTCGAACGCCCTCTACAACCGGAAGATCCCCGAGAACCCGGGCGGCGGCACGGTCATGTGGACCACGCCCTTCGGCACGCACCGCTACGTCGACCAGATCGAGGCGCGCGAGGACGGGGGCACGCCCGGCTTCCTCGAGGCCATACGCGCGGCGCTCGCCATCGAGCTCAAGGAATCCATGGGCGTCGCGAAGATCCGCGCGCGCGAGGAGGAGCTCATGGAGATACTCCTCGCCGAGATGACCGGCGTTCCGGGGCTCATGATCCTCGACGGAGACCACCTCGACCGGCTCGGCATCATCTCGTTCTACACGCCCGAGGAGCACTACAACCTGATCGTGCGGCTGCTCAACGACCGCTACGGCATCCAGACGCGCGGCGGATGCACCTGCGCCGGCACCTACGGCCACGTCCTCTTCCACCTCGACAAGACCAACTCGAAGCGGATCATGGACCGCATCGATTCCGGCGACCTCTCGGGCAAGCCCGGCTGGGTGCGCGTCTCCATACACCCGACCATGACGGACGCCGAGGCGCGCTACGTCGGCAAGGCCGTCGCGGAGGTCGTCACGCGCTACCGCGAATGGGGCGAGGACTACGAGTTCCACAAGGACTCCGGCGACTTCGTCCGCAAGGACGGCCGCCTCATAGCCCCCGACCTCCTCTCCGCCTTCCGCCCCCTGCCCTGAAAACAAACCACGGAGGCACGGAGTTTTGGAGAAGAGAGGGAGAGGGACGGGGAGAGCATAAGCGGTCCCATTCAGAATCCTTCTCCCTCTTTCCTCCGTGCCTCCGTGGTTTCCTTCGCGTATCTGCTTACTTCGCGATCATGCCGGTGATCATGCCGCCGGTCACCTCGAGGCAGGTGGCGTTGACGGCGTCGTTCGCGGAACCCCAGGCGATGGCGTCCGCGATCTCCTCCGGCTCGATGAGGCGACCGAGGTTAACGCCCTTGACGATGTTCGCGAGCGCGCCCTGGTCCATGCCCTTCACCATCGGCGTGCCGACGTAGCCCGGCGCGATCGAGTTGACGCGGATGCCGGTGACGCCCTTCATGTGGAACTCGCCCACCAGGATCTTCGGCCAGAGCGCCACGGCTGCCTTGGTCGAGCTGTAGTTGAGCTGGCCGACGCCGCCTTCCTTCTGGATGGACGACACGGTCCAGAGGCAACCCTTCCACCCGTTGTCGATCATCCGGCGGGCGGCCTCGCGGAGCGTGACGAAGGTGCCGACAAGATTCACCTCCACCACCGCGCGGAAGTCGGCGGTGGACAGGGCCTTCTTCACCTTGCCCGTCTCCTTGTCCGTCGAGATCATCAGGCCGTCCTTGATGATGCCGGCGCAGGGCACCACGATGTTGATGGAGCCGAACTCCTTCGCGGCGAAGTCCATGAGGGCGCCCATCTCCTCGTCGCTCGTGACGTTGGCCGTCTTGCCCGCGGCCTTGCCGCCCGAAGCCCGGATGTCGGCCACCACGCGGTCGATGCCTTCCTGGTTCATGTCGCCGATCACCACCGCGACCCCGTCCTTGGCCAGGCGCCGGGCTATCGCCTCGCCGATGCCGCTCGCTCCGCCCGTGATCACCGCCGTCGATCCCTTGAGTTCCATGCGTCCCTCCGGAGGGGCCCCGTCTCCGGCCCCGAAATTTTGGTTGACCACGGTCATTGACCGGGTTTATTGACCGTGGTCATCGTAAATCCCCGCGCCGGCCGCGTCAAGCCTCGTTTTTACGCGCCCGCCGGACGCTTGTTCGTTGCCGCCCCGATGCTTGCATGATACTATGTCCGCGGGAGCGCGCAATGGCCGAAGGCATGACGAAGAGGCAGGAAAAGGCCCGGGGCACCAAGCAGGCCATCTTCGAGGCGGCCTTGAGGCTGTTCCGCGAAAAGGGTTTCGACGCGGTCACGGTGGAGGATATCGCCCGCGAGGCGGGCACCGCCAAGGGGAGCTTCTACACCTACTTCCGCACCAAGAGCGACATCATCATCGAGGAATTCCGCGCCATCGACGATTTCTACCGCGAATGGTCGCGCAACCTGAAACGCTACGGCAGCGCGCGCGAGAAGCTCGTCGCCTTCGCGCGCGCCCAGCTCCGCTATGTCCGCGACAAGGTCGGCGTCGCGACGCTGAAGCAGCTCTACGCCAACAACATCCTCCAGCCGGACGTGGAAAAGGTGCTGATCGATACGGGCCGCTACCTCCATGAGCTCGTCCGCCGCGTCATGGAGGAAGGCCAGGCCTCGGGCGAATTCAGGACCGATCTGGCGCCGGACCGCCTGGCCCTGCTCCACGACCGTTCGTTCCGCGCGGTCTTCCTCGACTGGGCCATCTCGAGCGACGGTTTCGACCTCGTGAAGGAAGGCGTCGACTGGTGCGAGACCATGGTACTGCCAGCCCTCGAGAACCCGGAATCGCGGCGCGCCGGGACTTAGCGCGCCGAAGGTCGGCGCCTCCCGCCATCACCTGGCGACCCGCACGCCTGCCTCGAAGCCGCCGGTCCGTTCGTTCCAGCGCAGCCAGAGCACGCGCACCGCGGCGGGCGCCGCGCCGAGGCCGGACACCGTCATGAAGGCGGCGTGGAGCGCCGGCGAACGGGTGCCGTACGGCGAGGCCAGAAGTTCGTCCAGCGAGAAGCGGACCGTCCGCTCCATCCCGTAGGGAAGTCCCGCAGGATCCGCCGCCGCCTGTATCTCGACCTCGACCAGGACCCAGGCGCCTGCCCGACGCAGCTCGGTACGCCCGAGCTCTCGGTACGGCACCGAGGCGTCGACCGTCCAGCTCCAGCGCTCCGCTTCGTATTCGACGCGTCCGATCGCGAAGAGCGAAGCCGCGCAGGCATCCAGCTCGAAGCGTTCGAAGACCTCCGCGACGGGTCCGGCCTCCGCGGGCAGCACCAGATAGGCGCTCGCCCGGCCGTCAGCGACGACCGGGGAGCTCGCGCACGCCAGGGTCAGAAAGGCGAGGGCCACACCGAGAATCCCGAAACGCGTCGTACGGATCATCGCAACCTCCCCGCGCCGCACCGGACGCGCTCCGCCATACAAGCCTAGCGCGTCCGGACCGCCCTGTCCCGCCCTCCCTTGACAAGCTCCTCCACTCTTTGCTAGTTTCACCTTCGACCAATGGGGAATTAGCTCAGTTGGTAGAGCGATAGGTTCGCAATCTATAGGTCAGGGGTTCGAATCCCCTATTCTCCACTTTCC
>JAFGNN010000046.1 GCA_016926955.1 Spirochaetales bacterium
CCCGGCCTTCCCTACGACATCGACGGCCTCGTGGTGCGAGGCCGCGCGGTCGACTGGGCGGACCTCCGGCGCGCGCGGCCTGAAAAGCAGATAGCCTTCAAGTTCAGCCTCGAGGAGGCGGTGACGACGCTTCGATCGGTCGAATGGTCCGAGTCCGGCGCCACCTACACGCCCGTGGGCATCGTCGATCCGGTCAGGCTCGCGGGCACGACGGTCCAGCGGGCCAGCCTCGCAAATCCCGGCATCATGCGCGCCCTCGGCCTCAAGATCGGAAGCCGCGTCGTCATAACGAAGCGTGGCGAGATCATTCCCAAGATCGAGTCGCTTGTGGAGAACCCCGAAGGCGCGGCGGAGATCGAGGTGCCCTCGACCTGCTCCTGCGGCTCTTCGCTCGTGGACGAGGGTACGCGGCTCGCCTGCCCGAACCCGGACTGCCCGAAAAAGGCGCTCCACCGCCTCGAGAAGTGGCTCTCTGTGCTCGACATCCGCGATTTCGGCACGACCATCCTCTCGCGCCTCTTCGAGTCCGGCCGCGTCCGCACCGTCCCTGAGCTCTACACCCTCGAACCCGCGGAGCTCGCGGCGTACGAGCGCATGGGCGAGACCTCGGCCGCCAAGATCGTGCGGAACCTGCGCGCGCGCGACGAGGTGAGCCTCGCGGCCTTCGTGGCGGGGCTCGACATCGAGGGCCTGGGCGAGCTCCTGGCGGAAAAGGCGGTGGCCGCCGGCTTTGACACGCTGGAAAAACTCCGCGCGGCCACGGTCGAGGAGCTTTCCGCGGTGGACGGCTTCGGGGAGATCACCGCCCGGGCCCTGTCCGATGGCCTCGTGCGCCTCGGGCCCGAGATCGACGCGCTGCTCGACACGGGGCGCCTCCGGATCCGTCCTCCGGTTTCGGGCGGGCCGCTTTCCGGAAAAAGCTTCTGCTTCACCGGCGAGCTTTCTTCCATGAAGAGGAAGGACGCGGAGGCGCTCGCGAAGAGCCTCGGCGCCGCCATCCGTTCCGGCGTCACCAAGGACCTTTCGTACCTGGTGACGAACGACCCCGCCTCGGGGTCCGCCAAGAACCGAAAGGCCGCCGAGCTCGGCGTCACGGTCCTGGACGAGACGGGCTTCCTGGCCCTGGCCGGCGGGGCGTAGGTGGGTGCCAAAAAGGGGAAGGGCGGGGCGGCCCCGTCGCCCGGTGCCGCGCGTCCGCTCCCCCGCGGCGCAGCCTCAGGCGCGCCGGAGCTCTCCGGCGCATGGCAGGCGGAGGGTGGAACCGGTGCCGGTGGGGCTCCGCTGGAAGCCCGCGTTTCCGGCGGGGTAGCCCGGATCGCGGTCAAGGCCCTGCCGAACGCGCCGCGTTCCGCCTTCGCGGGGCTCCGCGGCGGCGAGCTCGCCGTGCGGGTGGCGGCCGCCCCCGACAAGGGCAAGGCCAACGAGGAGCTGGTGCGCTTCGTCGCGGGTGCCCTGGGTCTGTCACGGAGCCAGGTGTCGCTGGAAAGCGGCGCGACGGGCCGGCACAAGCTCATCGCGATCCCCGAAGCCGCCCTTTCGCGCCTCAGGCGTATCCTCGCCGATTCCCGGGACGACCGGAAGTCCTCCGGTTGACATCGTCGCCGCTTCCATAGTAGAAAAACTGGCCATTTTAGTTATCCATCGAGGTTATCGAGATGTACGCAGTCGTGGAAGTCCAGGGCAAGCAGTATCGCGCCGACAAGGGCGCCTCCCTTCGCGTTGACCGCATCGAGGGCGAGCAGGGTGCGGCCCTGACGCTCGACAAGGTGCTCCTCGTCTCCGGCGATTCCGTCAAGGTCGGCGCCCCCTACGTCACGGGCGCGTCGGTCAAGGCCGTCATCGCGGAGCAGACGAAGGGCGACAAGGTCATCGTCTTCAAGTACAAGCCGAAGAAGGACTACCGCCGCAAGCAGGGTCACCGGCAGGACTACACCGTCCTCACCATCGAGGACATCGTCGGCTAAGGGCCTGAGGGCGTGATCCGGGTCAGGGCGCGGCTCGACGCTTCGGGCGTCGTCGTCGCGGTCGAGGCCGATGGGCACGCCGCCGGGGCTCCGCGAGGCGCGAACGTGGTTTGCGCCGCCGCGACGGTGCTGCTCAGGACGGCTTACGAGACCCTGGCGTCCTATCCGGGCGTCGAGGTCGACGGAAGCGCCCCGGAACGCGGCGCCTTGCGCTTCGTCGTGCGAAGGTACGGCGAAGCGGAAAAGCCCCTCGCGAGGGGGGTGGGGGACTTCCTGCTGACCGGCCTTTCCGCGCTCGCGCGGGAGAGCCCGCTGGATGTCCTCCTCGAGATAGTACGTTAACGGAGGTATCGATATGGCTCACAAAGGCGTGAACGGACGCGATTCCAACCCCCAGCACCTCGGGGTCAAGGTTTACGGTTCCGAGCAGGTCACGGCCGGCTCCATCATCGTCCGCCAGCGCGGCACCCGGATCCACCCGGGCCTCAACGTCGGCCGCGGCAAGGACGACACCCTGTTCGCGCTGGTCGACGGCACGGTTTTCTTCAAGGAATACCGCGGCCGCAAGTTCGCCGGCGTCGAGCCCGTCCAGGCTTAAAGGGCCGCGGGGCACGATGCGACGACGTCCAGACGCCTTCCGGCGTTCGGGCGACGCGACAAGCTCCGCGCGAGTCCGAACGAGGAGAGCCGCTTCAGGCGATGGCGCCGGAGGCGGCTCTTCCGTCTTTACGGAGAGAAGCACGTGAACAAATTCGCCGACGAAGCCTTCATAACGGTGGCGAGCGGCAAGGGCGGCAATGGCTGCATAGCCTTCCGCCGCGAAAAATATGTGCCGCGCGGTGGTCCTTCCGGCGGCGACGGCGGACGCGGCGGCGACGTCGTGTTCGAGGTGCGGCGCAACCTGCGCACCCTTGCCCACCTGCGCTTCAACCAGGCGTTCCGGGCCCGAAGCGGCGAGGACGGAACCTCGCGGAACATGCACGGATCGGACGGCGAGGACTCGGTGATCCCGATTCCGCCGGGCACCGTCGTCTTCGACGCGGACTCAGGGCTGCCCTTGCGCGAATTCATGGAAGACGGCGAGCGCTGGGTGTTCCTGCGCGGCGGGAACGGCGGCTGGGGCAACCAGCATTTCGCCACGAGCGTCAACCAGGCCCCGCGCATCTCGCTGCCTGGGAAGGAGGGCGAGGAGCGGCGACTCCGTGTCGAGCTCCAGCTGATGGCGGACATCGGCTTCGTCGGCTTCCCGAACGCCGGCAAGTCGAGCCTGCTCGACCGCTTCACAAACGCCCGCCCCAAAATCGCCCCGTATCCCTTCACCACCAAGATTCCCAACCTCGGCGTTCTCACCGTCGGGGAACGCGACGTGATACTGGCCGACATTCCCGGCATCATCGAAGGCGCGAGCGAGGGGGCGGGGCTCGGCATCAGGTTCCTCAAGCACATTTCGCGAACCGCCGCGCTTGCCTTCCTCGTCGATCTTTCGGATGACAATTATCTCTCGGCCTTTCCGACCCTGCTCGAAGAGCTCCGCGCCTTCTCGCCCGACCTGGCCGCCAAGCCTCGCGTCGTCATCGGCACGAAGCTCGACCTCGAGGAGACCGAAGGAAGGCTGGACGAGCTGTCAGCCGCGCTTCCGGCGGAGCGGGTCCTTGGCTTGTCCGTCTTCTCCGGAGAGGGCCTCGACTCCATCCGCGACGCCTTCATGGGCTTCGTCCTGAAAGCCGAGGCCGCCAGCGAGCGAAGGGCGGGCGACTGGTCGGAAGGCGGTCTCGATTGGGCTGACGGCCCGGCGGGAGAAGACGGCGCGGGCGGCGCCGAACCGCGAGAGGACGAGGCCGAGGGCTATTTCGGAAAGGGCGGGGGCGAGCGGCGGTGAGACTCCTCGTCTTCGGCGGTTCGTTCAACCCCCTCCATATCGGGCACCTCGCCATGGCCGAGGAGGCCCGGGTGTCGTTCGGCTACGACGCGGTCGTGCTCGTGCCGGCCTTCCGTCCGCCCCATAAGGCGCTTGAGCGCGACCCCGGTCCGGCGGCGCGTCTCGAGATGCTCGAAGCCGTCGCGGCCGACGATCCTGCGCTGCTTGTCGACGACGCCGAGCTCAGGCGCGGCGGCGTCTCCTACACGGTCGACACGCTGCGCGGCATCGCGAACCGACCCGACTGCGACGGGCGGCCCGGCCTGCTCATCGGCGACGACCAGGCCGCCGTTTTCGGACGATGGCGGGAGCCTGACGCGATAGTCGCCCTGGCCGAGCTCGTCGTAGCGGGTCGGGATTCATCAGATCCGCCCGAGTTCCCTTGGCCGCACCGCTGGCTCGGAAACGCGCTCTTCCCGGTGTCCTCGAGCTTGGTGCGCGAACGCCTCGCCTCGGGCGGAGCCTGGCGGAGGCTCGTTCCCGACCAGGTTCGAGCCCTCATCGAAGAACGGGGGTGGTATCGTGGCTGAAAAGAGCCTTTCGAGCAGATTGGACGAAGCTCTCGAAGCGGCTCTGGGTGAGAAGCGCCGCCTGCACAGCCGCGGTGTCGCGGCGCTGGCGGCGGAACTCTGCGAACGCGAGGGCATCGATCCGGAGAAAGGCCGGGTGGCGGGGCTCGCTCACGATCTCTGCCGGGCGCTGCCCGCCGCTGAACAGGCCAAGCTCGCTTCCGCCTGTCCCGTACGGGAAGCGGCCTCGCTCTCGTTGAACCCGCGCTTCGCGCATGGACCCGCCGCCGCCACGCTCCTTGCGACCGAGTACGCTTGCTCGGACCCCGACATTCTCGAGGCGGTAGCGTTCCACACCCTGCCGCGCACCGGGTCCGGGATCTTGACGCGCATCCTCTACCTCGCGGACAAGAACGAACCCGGCCGCGCCTACCTCGACCCCGTGGAGCGTGACCGGGTCGTCTCCTTGCCGATCGACCAGGCGTTCAGGGCTTCCGTGGAGGCGGTAGTAGAATGGCTTCGCGCCGAAGGCAGGCCGCTTGCCCCGGAAACCGCCGACCTGTATGATTCCGTCCGGACCGGCGCGTCATGACAAGGAAATCCTTCGATCCGAGCGTCCTCTTCCTCATCGCGATCATCGCCCTCGTCGGGGGCGTGGTGCTCGCTTTCGGGATCGGCATGCGAAGGGACGCCGTGCGGGAAGCGCTCGAAAACGACCGCGTGGTGAACACCGCCTTCATTCTCGAGGAGCTCGGCAAGCCGGTTTCGACCAACGTCTTCTTCTATTATCCCGCGAACCAACGGGGCGCGGTGCTCTACGTGCCGTCCGAGACCGGACTCATCATCAAGCGGATCGAACGGCTCGCGAGGCTCGAGGAGATTTACGAAAGCGCCGCGCCTGACGCGTTCGTCGGCGAGATCGCGCAGCTCGCGGGAACCGACATACCCTACTGGGTGGCGTTCGACGAGCGGAGCTTCACCGAGCTCGTGGACCTGCTCGACGGCATCGACGTCTTCATGCCGAACGCGGTGGACCTCGAAGCGTCGGGGCGCCGCATCGCGCTTCCCGCGGGCTCCCAGCGCCTCGACGGCGCGAAAGCCTGGGACTACGCGACCTATCTGGATCCCGATGAATCCGATGCGGACCTGGTCGACCGGCGGCAAAAGGCGTTCCAGGCCTTGATCCGCCGACTCGGCGAGCGATCCGCGCACATATCCGCCGACCCGCTTTTCGACGCGGTCCGCGCACGCATGCGTTCGAACATCGACGAGGTGGCGCTCAGACGCCTGCTTTCGCTGATCGGGGGCTTCGACGCGAACCTTCTCGTGACCCAGCGGATTCCCGGCGTTTGGAAGGTCATAGACGGGCAGCGCATGCTGTTCCCCCACTATGACGGTCGCATCGTCGTCGACATCGTTCGGCAGACCCTCAACGCCCTCGCGCGCGCGGGCTCGTTCTCGGTCGAGGACAAGATCTACGTCATCGACATACTGAACGGGACGAATGAGAGGGGACTCGCCTCGAAGACCGCGGAGATGTTCCAGAGCTTCGGCTACGAGGTGCGGAACGTTGCAAACGCCGATTCGGACGACCTCGCGCGGACGGTCATCCAGGACCATTTCGGCAATCCGGAGGGCGCCGTCTCGATCGGCGACGTCATCCGATGCACCAACGTGGAAACCATCGCCGGCGGGGAGCTTCTGTCCGACTCCCTCGCCGACTTCACCATCGTACTCGGAAAGGACTTCAACGGGAGGTACGTCGTTGACTGAACATGGCGCCCAGGCCGTCGCGTGCGCGGCGGAACTGGCTCTTCACAACGGGCAGGACCCGGTCGCCCTCGATCTGACGGGACTCCACGGCTGGACCGATTATTTCGTCATCGCTTCGGCGACAAGTTCAACCCACCTTCGCGGCATGGCCCGGCACCTCATCGACTTCTGCGCCGCCAGCGGCATCGATGTCCTGCGCCAGCCCCGTATCGGGGACGACGAGGAGTGGGTGCTCGTGGATTGCGGGTGGCTGGTGGTGCATCTGATGAGCGCGCGGGCTCGCGAGTTCTACGAACTCGAGAAGCTCTGGTTCCAGGCCGAGAAGCTGCCGATTCCGGCACAGGGGGCACCCACGGCCTGAGTCCGCGGGCGATGCCGGGCTCTGGAAGGACGAGCCTCGGCGCGATTGCCCGCAAACGCGGCCGCCCGGCTCCTTGAGTGGGGCCGGGCGGCTGCGTCGTCATGCGAGGGACCTTGGATCCCCCGCTTTCTCACTCGTCGAAGTCGTCGTAGTCGAGGTCATCCTCGTAGTCGTAGTCCTCTTCTTCCTCGTCGTCGTCGAAATCGTCGTCGTCATCGTCGAGGTCGTCGTCGAAATCGTCGTCGTCGTCGTCGAAGTCCTCGTCCTCGTCGACGTCGTCCTCTCCGAGCTCGTCGAAATCGTCCTCTTCCTCGAAATCGTCCTCTTCTTCGTCATAGGCACCGAACAGGACGGGGAGTAGGGGATCCACGCCGGCCATCCCCATGACCTGTAGCGCGAGGCTCGGTGCCTCTGTCTGCTCGCCAGCGGCGGTGAACGGGATCATATCCAACTCCTCCATCGGCCAATTCTTTGTCGCTCAAGCATTTGTAGGTGCAACACACATTCCGGCCTCCGGCGGGGGCCGATAACACCGAAAATCTAAAGAGCGGATCGTGGTATGTCAACTACGGAATTCGACGTTTCTCCGGAAAACCGACTGCATCGCATCGGCCAAATCATATGGAGGGCTCCCGGGGAGCCCGGTTTGACAAGATGAGGCCGGAAAGGGTATTCTCCCCAGCCGCGATGGTATCCGTCGAAGCTCCGGCGAAGCTCAATCTCCACCTCCAGGTGCTCGAGAGCGGGCCCGATGGTTTCCACCGCATCGCAAGCGTTTTCCAGGCCATTTCCCTCGCGGATCGCCTCGTGCTCCGGTCTTTGAAAGCAACCCGCGGCGTCGAGCTTCAAGGAAGCTTCGACTGTCCGCCCCATGTCAACACCATAACGCGCGCGGCCCGGGCCTGGCTCGAGGCGGCGGATATCGACGCGGGCGTTGAGATCACGGTCGACAAGCGCGTCCCTGCAGGGGCCGGCCTCGGAGGCGGTTCCAGCGACGCGGCCGCGACCCTGAAGGGACTGCAGGCGCTCTTCGGGATTCGTCTTGGAGAGGCCACGATGTCGCGCATCGCCCGCTCGATCGGTTCCGACGTACCGTTTTTTCTCGGTTCGGCGCGCGCCTTCGTGACGGGTAGGGGAGAGATCCTCGAACCGCTCGATGACGGTTTTCCCTTTCACGCGGTCGTGGTCGACCCGGGCTTCGCGATCCGGACACCCGACGCCTATCGTGCGCTGGACGCGTCCAGGTTCGATCCGAGAGCTCCCGTCACTGTCGAGCCCGCAGCGGATCACGTCAAGGAAGCGTTTCGAGGGAACCCGAGGGATTGGCCCTTCCGGAACGACTTCCTCGAGGCGCTCGCTCCTGCGTACCCGGAACTGGAACCCTTGGTCGGGCGGCTCCGCTCCACCGGCGCGGCGTTCTCCGGCCTGTCGGGCTCCGGGAGCGCCTGCTTTGCCCTCTACGAGGACGGGGCCGAGGCCGACCGGATCGCAGCCGGACTCTCGCGCGATGGCCTCTCCGCGTTTTCCTGCGCCGCGCTTGCGCGCCTTCCTGAGCCGGGCTACAATTCGGCACTGGATTCCGCCGTCGGCTAAGGAGAGCAACATGGAGATTACCGACATCCGCATCCGGAAGGTCACCGCCGAGGGCAAGCTCAAGGCGTACGTCACGGTGACCTTCGACGAGTGCTTCGTGGTGCACAACGTGAAGATCATCGAAGGCAAGACGGGTGTATTCATAGCCATGCCCAGCCGCCGCACCCGCACCGGGGAGTACAAGGATATCGCGCATCCCATCTGCCCGGATTTCCGGAGCCGGCTCCAGGCGCGCATCCTCGAGGCTTTCGCCAACGCGGACGAGCACGCGGACGCGGACGCGGGTGACGATGATTCTGGAGAAGTGGAAGCATAGGGGCGGCTCCTCCGCGGGTCCCGTCCATCCATAGTACGCATTGGGACGTAGACAAGCGGCAAGTCAGCGGTTTTTGGTTCCGCCATTCGCAGGTTCGACTCCTGCCGTCCCAATTTCATACAGCATTTTTCCGCCTGAAGAAGAAGAAGGAGTCCATCGATGAGCCAGCCAGTCCTCAACGCCGCGGCCAGGTCCGCGGGCACCAAGGGAGACGCGAAGCGCCTCCGCGCCGCGGGCAAGATTCCCGCGGTGGTCTACAATCACAAGGGCGAGTCCCGTCCGCTTTCCCTCGATGCCAAGGAATACGCGAAGCAGATCGCGGGAGCCACCGAGTCAACCCTCGTGAAGCTCCAGATCGACGGCAAGACCGTCGAGGCGTTCATCAAGGATCGCCAGCTCGACTGGAGGACCAGCTCCATCGTCCACATCGATTTCTACGAGGTGCAGAAGGGCACGGCCATGAAGGCGCACGTCTCGATCCACCTCGAGGGGACGCCGATCGGCGTGCGCCAGGGCGGCATCCTCGAGAACCCCGTCCACGAGCTGGAAGTCGAGTGCCTCCCGAAGGACCTGCCCGCCCGCATCGAGATCGACGTCAGCGGCCTCGAGGCTAACCACTCCGTCCACGTACGGGACCTCGGCGCGAAGTACCCGGGCCTCAAGTTCCTGAGTTCCCTCGACCAGGTCGTGGCAGTGGTCAAGTACCTCAAGGCCGAGGCCGAGACCGTCGTCGAGACGGCTCCCGCCGCCGAAGAAGCTCCGGCCGCTGAGAAGGCCGCGGAGCCGAAGGCCTGATCGCTCCGTAGAAGCGCAATGGCCGTCCGACCGCTGGTCGGACGGCTTTTTCATTCCGGGCCGTCTCCGGCCTCGCGCGTTCCGTGCGCGGGGCCCGGGCAGGACCATGGAGGCTCGATGCCGTCCAAGCCATCGCGCGCGGTCCGGGAACGGGTCGAGCGCGTCGTTTCCGCGTATCTCGGGAAGCACGTCCGCGGCGACGGAAAGCTCCTTGTCGCGGCGTCGGGCGGCCGAGACTCCACCGCCTTGCTCGCGGCATGCGTCGCCGTTTCCGCGCGCGGGCGCCTTGAAACGGTCGCAATGCGGGTCGATCACGGAATCAGGCCCCTCGAGGAGCTCGCCATCGAGGCGGCAATGCTCGAAACGACCTGCCGCGCGCTCGGTGTCCGCCTGCTCGAGAGGCGCCTCGCACGTGGTGAGGTGGCCGACCTCGCCGCCCGAATGTCCTGCGGAATCGAGGCGGCGGCCCGGTCGCTCCGCCGGGCCGCGCTCGCTGAGACTGCCCGGCTCGAAAACGCGAGCCTGATTCTGCTCGGCCATACCCGCGACGATCAGGCGGAGACCGTTCTCATGAGGCTCTTCTCCGGATCAGGTTCGGGGGGGCTGCGGGGCATGCGGTCCCGGAACGGACCCTGGGGGCGCCCCCTTCTATCGCTTCCGAAAGACGCCCTCACCGCGTATCTTATGGAACGGGGAATTCCCTGGACCGATGATTCGACCAACGACACACTCGATTACTCGCGGAACCGCGTCCGCCACATCCTCGTTCCCTCGCTGGACGCGGTCTTTCCCGGTTGGCGAAAGGCGCTGTCGCGAACGGCCGCGAAGGCCTCGATCGAGGACTCCGCGCTGGATGCCCTCGCTGACGGGATCGAGTGGTCGCGGACCGACACTGCCCGTTCAGGAGCGGCACGCTCCTGCACGGCCTCCCTCCTGACGGGAACACCCCTCGCCGTCGCGGCCCGCGCCCTCGCGCGAGCGGCGGACCTGACGGCCGAAACGGACGCCCGAGCTGAATCCATACGCGTCCCCTGGGGGAGCCTGTACGCCGCGGCCAAGGGCGCTTCTTCCGGAAGGGCCTTCGCCGTCCGCGGAGGCGGACTTCGCTTCGCTTCCGACGCCAGGCGGGTAACGGTCTCGACGGACCGTCCCGATGCCGCGCCCGACCGGCAACCTTGCCTGGTCGTCCGGATCGAGGGTCCCGGATCGATCGTCGTTGGCAAACGGGAAGTCCTTAGGATATATTGGACTGACGGCGGAACGGACGGCTTGCCGGAAGGGAGCTTTTCCTTTCCGCTCACCGTGCGCACCCGTCGGCAGGGCGATCCGCGACATCCGCCCGGCGTCTTTTTGCCGGATCCGGACGGTTTCCCGCTTCTCGTAGCGGAGGATGCGGACGGAGTGGCCTGCCTCGTCGGGACCCCGGCGGGCCGGCTCGATTTTCCGCGTAACGGTCGACCGGCCGAAGGGCGACGACTCGTCATAGCGAAAGGAACGGATGCACACATATGGCACTGAACCAGGATCCCGAACAGAAGCCCCTCGTCCCCCCGAACGCTCCGCGCGGCCCCAAGGCCGCGATGGTTGCCTTCATCGCCCTCGCCTCGATCACAGTGGCCATGTGGATAGCGAACGGCCAGAACGCGAGCCGGGACCTCACCTACACCGCCTTCCTTGAACACGTCGAGCAGGGCGACGTCGACTCGGTCAGCATCGTGGACCAGTACGAACTCGTGGGCTCGTTCAAGGCCAAGGACTCCGACGGCAAGGAAGTGGGCTTCCGCGCCCGTATCCCCTATCCCGATTACGAACTGCTCGCGACCCTGCGGGAAGCCGGCGTAAAGGTGGACGGCGCTCTGTCGGGCATGTCTCCCTGGCGCATCCTTCTCGAGACGCTTCCCTGGATGCTCGGCATCGCCATACTTTTCGTACTCTTCAGGCAGTCCCAGGGCAACAACAAGGCCTTCATGTTCGGGAAGAGCAAGGCGAAGCGCTACGTCGAGTCGTCGAGGAAGATCACCTTCGAGGACGTGGCGGGACAGGCCGAGGCCAAGTACGAGCTCTCCGAGGTTGTCGACTACCTCAAGAACCCCCAGAAGTTCGTCAAGATGGGGGCCCGCATCCCGAAGGGCGTGCTGCTGGTCGGGATGCCCGGGACTGGAAAGACCCTCCTGGCTCGGGCCGTCGCGGGCGAGGCGAACGTTCCGTTCTTCCATATGTCAGGTTCTGATTTCGTGGAGATGTTCGTGGGCGTCGGGGCCAGCCGGGTTCGCGACCTCTTCGAGCAGGGGAGGCGGAGCGCGCCCTGTATAATTTTCATAGACGAGCTGGACGCGGTAGGACGGACCCGGGGCGCCGGATACGGCGGCGGCCATGACGAGCGCGAGCAGACGCTCAACCAGATGCTGGTCGAGATGGACGGCTTCGACACCAAGGACGGAGTCATCATGCTGGCGGCGACCAATCGCCCCGACGTCCTTGATCCGGCCCTGCTCCGTCCCGGTCGCTTCGACCGGCAGGTCACGGTGGCCATGCCGGACGTGCAGGAACGCGAAGCCATCCTCGGAATCCACATGCAGAAGATTCCCGTCGGTGTCGACGTGGACGTCAAGACGATGGCCCGTGCCACGCCCGGCACGAGCGGAGCCGATCTCGCGAATCTCGTCAACGAGGCCGCCCTGCACGCGATCCGTCGCGGCGACCAGGCCGTGGCCATGCAGGACTTCGAGGAAGCGCGCGACAAGATCCTGATGGGCGTCGCGCGAAAGAGCCTCTTCATCACCGACGACGAGAAGCGCATGACAGCCGTGCACGAGGCCGGTCACGCGCTTCTGCATTATTACCTTCCGCACGCCGACCAGCTCCACAAGGTGACCATAATCCCGCGCGGCAGGGCGCTCGGCCTCGCGTTCTCCCTGCCGGAGAAGGAAGCGTACTCTCGCGGCTACGGGTGGATCTGGAACCGCATCGTCATCGCGTACGGCGGCTACGTCGCCGAACGGCTGGTTTACGGCGAGACGACCACTGGAGCCTCCCAGGACATCAGGCAAGCCACCGACCTAGCCCGCAAGATGGTCTGCGAGTGGGGCATGGCTCCGGGCATGGGTCCGATCGCCTACGGCCAGGAGGAAGAACCCATCTTCATCGGCAAGGAGATCGCGCGGCACAAGGACTACTCCGAGGAGACCGCCCGTCGCATCGACGAAGCGATCAAGACCATGCTGGACGACGCCCTCGCCGAGTGCGACAGCCTGTTGACCACGCATCGCGACCAGCTCGAGCGGCTCGCCGACGAGCTCATGCAGCGCGAGACGCTCGATGACGAGGAAATCAGGACCCTCTTCGGCTTCGCGCAGCGGGCGGGAAGCCCGGAGCGAACATGAGGACGTGGGGCGCGGGCGCGCCGGTCCTGCTCGCCTTTCTGGTGGTGCTGGCCGCCGCTCCGGCGACGGCCCAATCCGAGTGGGAGCGTTCCGCCGCCCGGGCCCATTTCCTGCGCGCGCGCGAACTGGCAGCTGCCGGCAGGGTCACCGAGGCCCGGGCCCTGCTCCGGACCGCCCGTTCCTTCGTCCCGGCAGATTCGGACGCGCTCTACCTCGAGGCCTTGCTCGCTCTCGGTCTCGGCCAGCCACGTTTCGAATCGGAAGCCATGCTCAAGACGGCAATCGCCGCGAACGGTTTCTCCGTCCACTCGATGATCGAAGCGCGCCGCCTGCTCGCTCGGGTACTCTACGAGACGAAACGCTACGACGAGGCTCTGGCCACCTTGCCCGGTACGGGTTCGGATCCTGAGGGCGACTGGATCCGGGCCGCCTGTCTCCGCTTCGCGGGGGACCGCGCCGCATTTGTCGCCGCGCTCGCCCTGGGCATGGACCGTCATCCCTTCGATCCCCGCTTCGGGCGCCTGTACGTCGACGCGGGCGGCTTTCCCGGTTCGGGAAGCACGGTGGCCGAGCGCGAACTCCTCGATCGCGTAGCGGCGCGGCTGGCGTCCTGGGCCCTCGTGGATCCCGAACTGCCCGCGCTCCTTTCCTTGCCCGGCCGCGAGGACGATGCGCTCGCGGCGCTTCGTGAATTCAGGGCCCGTGGCGGGCGGAGCGGGCCCACCGGTGTGCTCGCCGTCCGCTTGGGCCTCATTTCAGCGCCGGATGCCGCCGCTGAGCTGCTTTCGGGCGGCAGGGTGGCCCGAAAGGACCTCGAGGCGCTCAGCGATCTGGTCCGGGATTCGTCCGAACTCGAGGAAATCTCGGCGGCGCTGCGTAAATGGAACGGAGAGCTGCTGACCGACTCCAACGCCGACGGCATTCCCGAGACGCGCACCCGATACCGCGAGGGGTTCGCGGAGCGGTTCGAACTCGATTTCGACCAGGACGGGAGACCCGAGCTGGACGTCGGCATGGTCGAAGGCGCGCCGATCCGCGCCGAGGCGACGCTCTCCGGCGAGACCGTACTGGTCTCGTACGGCGCCTGGCCAGGGGTCGCCGAGCTTTCCTACGAATCAGGCGGCGAGATACGGCGCTACTGGTTCGCGCCGGGAACCCTGGCGCTTCCCCTGCTTGCCTTCGAAGAACTCGCGCCGTCCGCTTCGAGACCCTTCCGTCTTGCCCGGCGCTCGCCCGTCGCGGTCATCACCGAACGCGCCGCCGCGACGCTCGCCTTCGCCGCGGCCAGAATCGACCGGAGGGCAACCGAGAGCTTCGCGGTCGAAGCGGGGATTCCCGCGGATTCATTCCGCTCCGATTCCCGCGGCGTGTCCGCCCTGGTGCACCGGGAACGGGGCGCGATATCGCTCGAGCTGCTCGATTTCGACGGCGACGGCGGCTATGAAGGTCGCAGGACCTGGATCGTGGACGACCAGGATCCCGCCCGCTCGACGCCCCGTATGCTCGAGGTCGACCTGGACGGAGACGGGCGCGCGGATTATCGGGAAACCTACGTACCGGCGCTTTCGCGCGAATGGGATTACGACGGCGACGGTTCGTGGGACGCGTCGGTGAGGCCCGGACCCGACGGAAGCGAAACCTGGGAGTTCGCGAGCCGCTTCGACGGCAAGTACGATACCGCCGCGATCGTGAAGGATGGCAGGATACTCCGCCTTTTCCGCGCCGGCATCGAACTCGCGCTCATACCTGACGCCTCCGGCTCGGCTTATTGGATCGGACGCAAGCCCTTCGAGCTCGGGCCCGAACTGCCCCCCTCCGGCGCGGGAATCAGGGACGGCGTCCGTTTCCGGGTATTCAGGTTCAAGGGCGTCGCCTTCCTCGAGGTCGTCGAATGAGGCGTCGCCTGCCGCTGCCGGGTCTTCTCCTCCTTGCGCTGGCCTTCGCCCTCGGAGCGTGCGCCTCGAAGCCCGAGCCGCCGGGCGACTGGGAGCGGGTGCGCGCCGAGGACCTCGAAGCCTTGGTGACGGTCGATCCCGCCCTGGCTTTCGAGGAGGCGTCCTTCCTGCTGGCGTCCGCCGACGCGGACGACGAGGATGGGGAGAAGTGGCGTCTCCTCGCCCTCGAAGCGGCCGGGCAAATCGCCGCGAGGCTCGGGAACGCCACCCTCGATCCCGATGCGGATCCGGTCGACGGCCTCGCGGCCCTTCTTTCCGCCCGCGTCCTGGCATCGGATCCTATCGCGGCGTCGCTTTTCGAAGGCGCGGCGCTCGGCGCGGAAACGGAGTCGCAGTTCCTGCTGTCCCGGGCCGATGCGTTCTGGGGGGAGGGCAAGGAGGCGGCAGCCTTCACCCTGTTCCTCGAAGCGTTCGAACTCGGCGTCATGGATTCGGGCGAGCTCGCCGTGTGGACGGCGAGGGCGATGGAGGGCCGGAACCGCGCGGTGCTCCGGTCCGTCCTCGCGAGCGCGCCGAGTTCCCTCGACGCCGCGGCGACCGAGTACGCGTCCGGCTCCGACCCCATCCACGAGCTCCTCAAGGGCACCGTCACCATCTGGGTCAACAAAGGCATAAAGGTAGAACGCGGCGTCGGCTCGCCCGAACGGGTGATCGGCTCCGGTTTCTTCATCGACCGTTCGGGCTACATCCTCACCAACTACCACGTGATTGCCAGCGAGGTCGATCCTGAATACGAAGGATACTCAAGGCTTTCCGTTCGCCTTCCCGGCAGCTCCGAATTGAGGGTTCCGGCTCGGGTCGTCGGATGGGACCCCGTATTCGACCTCGCCCTGCTCAAGGCCGAGCTGGCGCCCGAATTCTGGCTGTCGTTCTCGGGGCGGGCTGCGTTCGCCCCGGGCGACCGCATCTTCGCCATCGGGAGTCCCGTCGGTCTCGAGAGCACCGTTACCAGCGGCATCGTGAGCGCCGCCGGCCGACGTTTCCTGGAGCTCGGCGACGCGGTGCAGGTCGATGTCGCGGTGAATCCGGGCAACTCAGGCGGCCCCCTCCTCGACGGGCGCGGAGAGCTCGCCGGCATAGTGTTCGCGGGCATGCCGCAGTTTCAGGGACTCAATTTCGCCGTGCCGTCGCGCTGGATAGTCGCTCTGCTGCCCGGACTCTACGATGGCGGCGAGACAGTCCATGCCTGGACCGGACTCGCTTTCCACGAGAATCCGGCTCCGCCGGAGCTGTTGTACGGCTTCCCGGGATCGCCCGGCACGCCCCTGCCCGGCGATCGTCTGGTAGCGGTGGACGGCGTTCGCGTCGGGGCCCTGGTCGACGCCCAGGCCCGCTTGCTCGGCCGCGTTCCCGGCACCCTCGTGAGGCTGGGTTTCGAATCGGCGCGCGGGGCGTACGCCACCCCGATAGCCTTGCGCTCGCGTCCCGACCATCCGGTGGACGAGGCGCTGACTTTCGACGTGCGCGAAAACCTCTATCCCGTGCTGTTCGGCATGCGCCTCGATCCGCGCCCGGGCGGCATCTTCGGCAAGAGCGGTTTCACGGTCGGCAAGATATGGTTCGGCGGAGCCGCCGACGAAAGCGGCCTGTCGGAATCCGATCCGCTGCTCGTGCAGGGGTTCGAGTCCTTCGACGACGAGCGTTACGCCGTCCTGCGCCTCTACGTCAAACGGAGAAAGGCCGGCTTCCTCGACTCCATCATCGCGATACCGGCCTCCCTCGACGTTCCTTCCTTCCTCTAGCGCGTCGGTTAGGCGGGTGCGCCGGACCGGTTCTACGGGAATCGTTCCGCTCCGCCGGTCGCGGGTCCGTCCTCACGGCCGAAAGCCGACGGCCGCGTGAAAAGGACGGCTATTCACTCGTCTCCCCGATACGCCTCCGCACTTGCTTCCGCCCGCCTATCGTCTATAATCGATACGGTCGGGGAGGGCTGGGCCCTCAAGCCCTTATTGCCCGTTTCGGGCACGCATGAGGACAGGAAGTCGTGAAGAAGAAGCCGACCCAGAAAGTCGTATCGCCAGCTGGCCCGCTCGGCATCGAAGCCGCAGCTCCCTTGCGAAGGGAGCTGCTGGCCGCCTTCGAGGAAGCGGACGAAGTGCTGTTCGACTTTTCCCGAGCCGAGGACGTCGACCTCGCCGTGTTGCAGGTCCTCTACGCCGCGAAACGGAGCGCCGCGCACCGCGGCGCTTTCTTCGCCTTGATCGGTTCGGTCGCCGAAAAGGTTTCTCGTCGCTTGCAGGTCGCAGGCTTCACCAGGTCCGCCTGTAGTACCGGCGAGGAGCTCGAAACTTCGCTGGTGGATTTCGGGAGCGTATCCAGATGATAGACGGCTTCAAGGAAACGTTCCGTGAGGAAGCCGAGGAACTCCTCACCGGGCTCGAAGGCATACTTCTCGAGCTCGAGACCAAACCCGGCGACCAGGAGTTGCTCAACGCCGCATTCCGCGCGGTGCATACGGTCAAGGGCTCGGCTGGAATGTTCGGCTTCGAAGCGATAGGACGCTTCGCCCACGACCTCGAGAACATCATGGACCGCATCCGGTCCGGTTCCTTGCCGATGACGAAGGGCTTCGCCGACCTGGCCCTGGCCTCGCGCGATCACATTCGTACCATGCTCGCGGCGGACGACGCGCCAGAACCGGACGTCGACGCGCGCACCGCTGAACTGGTGGAGGCCCTCCGCGCATACGCCGCGCAGGTTCCCGCGCCGCCCGAGGCCGAAGCGGACCCGGAAAAGGCGGAACGCCCGGAGGGAAAGGACGCGGGCAAGGGATCCTCCGCGGAAGAGACCGTCTGGCGCCTTTCCTTCAAGCCCGGAGAAGGCGTCTTCCGCTCGGGGACCAAGGTCCTCCGCCTGCTCGAGGAGTTGTCGACCCTCGGGGACTGCGCCTGTTTTCCCCATACCGAAAACATCCCCGAACTCGAGAAGCTCGATCCGGAAACATGCAGGACCTCGTGGGACGCGATCATCGCGAGCGGCTCCGGCCCTGAAGCCATCAAGGACGTATTCATCTTCGTGGAGTCCGAATCCGAGCTCTCGCTCGACAAGATCGAGGAAGCCGCGATCCTTCAGGAACGCGAGGAACCGAAAAAGCTGGGCGAGATCCTCATCGAGCGTGGCATCATCACCAAGGCGGCCATCGACGAGGCGCTGAGCTCGCAACGCCGCCTCGGCGAGGTGCTGGTCGAGAAGAAACTCGTCTCGAAGGAGCAGGTGGAATCGGCCCTGGTCGAGCAGGAGCACCTCAAGCGCGTCCAGGAACGGCAGGTGGACACGGGCGCCGCGAGCATCCGCGTCGCCAGCGATAAGCTCGACCAGCTCGTGGACCTGGTCGGCGAGCTGGTTACCCTCCAGGCCCGGCTCTCGCAGACGGCTCTCGGCATACAGGACTCAGGGCTGACCGGAATTTCCGAGATGTTCGACCGCCTGATAGCCCAGCTGCGCGACAACACGATGAGCATCCGCATGCTGCCCATCGGTTCTACATTCAACAAGTTCAGGCGGGTGGTCCGCGACCTTTCGCTCGAGCTCGGCAAGGACGCCGAACTCGCCACGGAGGGCGCCGACACCGAGCTGGACAAGACGGTCATCGAGAAGCTCGGCGATCCGCTCGTCCATATCATACGCAACTCCCTCGACCACGGCATCGAACGTCCTGCGGACCGTATTTCCGCCGGAAAGCCCCGATCGGGGACCATCAGGCTTTCCGCCATGCATTCCGGAGCCTACGTCCTGATACAGGTGGCCGATGACGGCGGCGGACTCGATCGCGCGGCGATAAAGTCGAAAGCGCTCGAGCGCGGTATCATCAGCCCGGGCGCCGACCTGGTAGACCAGGAGATCGACCAGCTCATCTTCGCCCCGGGCTTCTCGACGGCCAGGACGGTGACCAAGGTCTCGGGGCGCGGAGTCGGCATGGACGTGGTCAAGAGGGAGATCGACTCGCTCGGAGGCACGGTGCTGCTCCGGAGCGAGCGGGGCGCCGGTACGACCATCACCCTCAAGATCCCGCTTACCCTCGCGATAATCGAAGGCTTGCTCGTCAAGGTGGCGGACGAATTCTACGTCATTCCCCTCTCGAGCGTGGACGGCTGCATCGAGATCAAGTCCGACGAGGTGGTGGAACGCGACGGGAAGCGCATCATCACCTATCGCGGCGAACTCCTGCCCTTCGTGCCGCTCAGGACTTGGTTCGATTCCCCGGGCGAGGCGCCGGAGATCTCCCAGATCGTCATCGTCAACGCGCTCGAGTCGCGGATCGGCTTCGTGGTGGACCAGGTGATCGGCGATTACCAGACGGTCGTCAAGCCGCTCGGCCGCCTGTATCGCAACGTACGTGGCCTTTCGGGGGCGACCATACTCGGCGACGGCACGGTCGCGCTGATCCTCGACGTGAATCGGCTGTCGCAGGCCGTGAAGCGCGACACGTCCGGCAGGACGGGACGCGACGAGGCGCTCCACGATGCCTGAGCGGAGCGAATCCCTCGGTTTCGGCTCTCTGGGCGACCGGGACTTCAAGCGCCTCTCGGACTACATCGAGCGGGAGCTTGGCATCCGGATGCCCGACACAAAGCGTGTCATGCTCGAGAGCCGCCTGCAGAAGCGCGTGCGCCTGCTCGGCCTCGACGGGTTTCCCGCCTATGTGGATTACGTTTTCTCGGACGAGGGCAGCCGGCACGAACTCATCAACATGATCGACGCGGTCACGACCAACAAGACCGATTTCTTCAGGGAGGCCGACCACTTCGATTTCGTCGAGCGCACCCTTGTTCCCGAAGCGCTCGCGGTCGGAGGAAATCGCGCCCTGCGCTTCTGGAGCGCGGGATGCTCGACCGGCGAGGAGCCCTATACGCTCGCCATGGTGCTCGAGGAATGCCGAGAAGACCGCAGGGAACTGGAATACGCGATATTGGCGAGCGACATATCCACCGCGGTGCTCCAGAAGGCGATCACGGCGGTCTACGACGAGGAGCGCGTGGCCGACATCCCTGTCAGCTTCCGCAAGAAGTACCTGCTGAGGAGCAAGGACCGCAACGCGTCGCGGGTGCGGATTCGACCCGAGCTCAGGGCCCGCGTGGAATTCATCCGCGTGAACCTGATGGACGACCGTTACCCGGTCGAAGGGCTCTTCGACGCCGTATTCTGCCGCAACGTCATCATCTACTTCGAACGCCCGACGCAGGAACGCATCCTTCGCCGGCTCGTCGACCATGTCCGGCCCGGCGGTTACCTGGTGCTCGGCCATTCCGAAACGCTCACCGGCATGGACATGCCGCTCAAGTCGGTCGCTCCGACGATATACCGAAGAACCTAGCCCCGGGGCCGAAGGAGAGGAAGGTGGCCGAGCGGATCCGCGTCATGGTTGTGGACGACAGCGCTGTCGTCCGGCAGACACTCAAGGAGCTCCTCAACATGGATCCCGGCATCGAGGTGGTCTCGGTGGCGCCGGACCCACTGTTCGCCCTCGCGAAAATCGATGCGGACCGACCGGACGTGATCATCAGCGATGTCGAGATGCCGCGCATGGACGGTCTCACGTTCCTGAGGCAGGTGATGGACAAGTGGCGAATACCGGTGGTCATCTGCTCGTCCAAGACCGAAGCGGGAAGCGACAACGCCATCAGGGCCATGGAGTACGGCGCGGTCGAGATCATCCAGAAGCCCAAGCTCGGCACCAAGCAGTTCCTGGAGGAATCGAAGGTCGAATTCGGCGACGTGGTCAGGGCGGCCGCGATGGCCAAGGGACGGGTCTTAGCGAAGCCGTTGCCAGCGCCCCCGCCCGCGCCAAGCCCGAAGCTTACCGCCGACGTGATGTTGCCGAAGCCGGGAAATGGCGAGGGCATCATCGAGACCACCGAGCGCGTGGTGGTTGTCGGCGCTTCAACAGGCGGAACCGAAGCGCTCAAGGACTTCCTCGAGGTTTTCCCGGAGGACGGTCCCGGCATCGTCATAGTCCAGCACATGCCTGAGCATTTCACGGCGGCCTTCGCCAAGCGGCTCGACGGGATCTGCCGGATGGGGGTGAAGGAGGCTTCTGACGGCGATTCCGTCATCCGCGGCCGCGCCTTGATCGCTCCGGGCAACCGGCACACGTTGCTCAAACGTTCCGGCGCGCGTTACTATGTCGAGGTCAAGGAAGGCCCCTTGGTATGCCGGCACCGGCCGAGCGTGGACGTCCTGTTCCGCTCCGCCGCCCGCTACGCGGGCAAGAACGCGGTCGGGGTAATCATGACGGGCATGGGTGACGACGGGGCTCGAGGCATGAAGGAGCTCCATGACGCCGGCGCTTGGTGCATAGCGCAGGACGAGCGCAGCTGCGTGGTTTTCGGCATGCCGAACGAGGCCATAAAGCTCGGAGGAGTCGACGCGGTCCTGCCTCTGGACGGGATAGCGGGAGAGGTTCAGAAGCGTGTTCGCTAGCGGGCGGGAATCGGCGGCCGTCCTTGGGGGATGCGCGCCGCGCGCGCGAGCGTGGCCTTCGCCGGTCGATCGCCGGCGGGTCGGATTGGATGTAACGGAGGCGTCCGGAGCTTTTTCCGAGCGACGGACGCCCGATGCGCATCGGTTAAGGAGGAACGACGCATGGCCAGGAAAATTCTGATCATTGACGATTCGGCGGCCATCCGCCAGAGCATCACCTACATACTCAACCAGGAAGGTTACGAAACGACGGAAGCAAAGGACGGCCAGGAAGCGCTCGACATGTTGCCGACGCTCGAGGGCATCGAGCTCATCATCACCGACGTCAACATGCCCAATCTGGACGGCATCTCCTTCATCAGGAAGGCGCGCGAGCTTCCGAAATACCGCTTCACCCCCATACTCGTCCTGACCACAGAAAGCCAGGGCACGAAGATGAACGAAGGCAAGGAAGCGGGCGCCACCGGTTGGATAGTCAAGCCGTTCAGCGCCGACAAGCTGCTCGGGATCGTCCGGAAAGTGGCGGAGTGAGCGGAGGAACGATGGGCGAGAACGCCGTACGGGCAGGGCAGTACCTTTCCTTCAAGCTCGGAGAGGGCCACTACGCGATTCCCGTGGCCAGGGTCGAGGTAGTGCTGGAAAAGCAGCCGATCACCCGCGTGCCGCGGGCTCGGCCCTGGTTGCGTGGCGTGACCAACCATCGCGGCGCGGTGATTCCCGTGGTGGACCTGCGCCTGCGGTTCGGCATGGGCGAAACCCCCATCGTGGAAGGCATGTCGATTATCGTG
Source organism: Spirochaetales bacterium (assembly GCA_016926955.1). Classification (GTDB taxonomy): domain Bacteria; phylum Spirochaetota; class Spirochaetia; order Treponematales; family UBA12059; genus JAFGNN01. The sequence continues at coordinate 21,776 of JAFGNN010000046.1, forward strand.
CTTCAGCTCGATTTCGACGGCGACGCGGTGACGGTCGGCATGCTCGCCGACGGGGTGCGTGAAGTGATCGACCTCGAGAAAACCGAACTCGAATCGGCTCCAGATGTCGGGGGCAAGCTCGACCGGAAAGCCATCGCCGCCATCGGCAAGAAAGGCGATGATTTCATCGTCATCCTCGACGTCGATGAGGCTTTCGCCTCCGAAGGCGCCTCCTTCGCCGCGGACGAGGGTGAATGAACGCAAAAAGCGCCGTGCGCGTCCTCGTGGTAGAGGACGAGAGCGTCGTCGCGCTCGACGCGCGGCTCAGGCTCGAGAGCCTCGGGTACGAGGTCGTCGGCATCGCCGACAACGCGGCGGACGCGCTCGCCCTCGCAGCGCGCGAGAACCCGAACCTCGTGCTGATGGACATACGCATCAATGGCGAAACGGACGGGGTGGAAGCGGCGGAAAGGCTTCGCGACATCAGCGACGTCCCGGTGGTTTTCGCGACTGCTTACGCTGACGACGAAACGCTTTCGCGCGCGAAGTCATCGAGCCCATACGGCTACATCGTAAAGCCCTTCCAGGAGCGGGAACTCCGGATCGTCATCGAGTTGGCCCTGGCCAAGCACGACTACGAGAAGGGCGTACGCGAGGCGCGCGACCTGGCGGAGGCCGCTTCGCGCGCGAAGAGCGGTTTCCTGGCCACCATGAGCCACGAGCTCGTGACACCTCTCAATTCGATCATCGGTTTCATCGAGCTCGCCCGTGACGGGGCTGACGAGGAAGGACGCGCCAATCTCGCGATAGCCATGGAAAGCGCCCGCTCGCTCAAGTCGCTCATCGAATCGGTCCTTGAGTACACGCGTCTGGAATCGGGCGATGCACGCGTTCTGGCCGCGGATTTCAACCTGGCGGAGGCTTTCGAGTCCTTGCTGGACGGTTTCGCTTCCCGCGCTCGAGCCAAGGGCCTCGAGCTTTCGCACGCGGAGGATCCCGGATTGCCCGCCCTTGTACGCCTGGACGAACGCAAGCTCCTCCACGCGTCTTCGTGCCTGCTCGACAACGCGCTCAAGTTCACCGACCGTGGTTTCGTCCGTCTGGAGCTGGGCCGATCCTCGACGCAGGACGGGAAGTCCGCGCTGCTCGTCGAGGTATCCGATTCGGGTCCGGGAATTCCCGAAGAACGCCGCGATGAGGCTTTCGGCAGCTTTGTGCAGCTCGATCCGTCGTACCGGAGGAAGGCTGGCGGGGCCGGCTTGGGCCTCGCGATAACGCGCGGGCTCGCCGCGCTCATGGGCGGAGCCGTCAGTCTCCACGATCGGCCCGGAGGCGGCACGACCGCGCGCCTGGTGGTGCCATGTCGGGAAACGGAGACCGAAGGCGAGCCGGGAGACGAGCTCTCGGGCCGCCCGGTCGCCCTGGTGGGCATCAGCGAACCGAGCGCCTCCGATATCGCCGGCGCCGTAGAATCGCTCGGCGGCAAGGTGATAACCCTGGCGCATGCGGGAGAAATCCGCGGATTCCTCGACGGGAACCCGGATGCGCTCGCGATCCTCGACGAAGCGGCTTGGGGGGGAGCGGAAATCCCTTCGGGTTTCGAGGGCCGCGTCCTTACGCTGAGGCGGAAAGGCGCCGCCAGGAAGGCGCGGGTCGACGGGCCGATCTTCGCGTGGTATCCCGTAGGGCTACGGAAACTGAAGGCTTTCGCCGCGGGGACGAGCCCCGATCGCGAAGCGGCAGACCGCCCCTTGCCGGCTCCGGCCCCGGAACCGGACGATGGGGTTGATTTCGAGAACCTTCTCGAAAGCCTCGAAACGGATCTCCGCGCCGAGCCCGAGGAGTTCGACGATCTACAACGCCTCGCGGCGGCCTTCGAGCGGACCGTCGCGGAATCTGACTTCGAGTCGGCGGAACGTGCAGCGCAGCTGTACCGCGAGCGCGCCGAAGCGCGCGGCTCGAAAGCGGGGAGAAGCGCCGCGTTTTTCGCCCTTCGGGCCGCCCGGCGCTCGGACGGGCGCCAGCTCGCCGCATTCGCGCGGCGATTCTCCGGGACTCGATGGAGGGAGTGAACCATGCGTATCCTGGTGGCCGAGGACGATTTCGCGTCGAGACGCATGATGCAGAAACTGCTCGAGCCTTGGGGCAGGGCCGACGTGGCGGTGGACGGCCAGGAGGCTGTCGACGCTTTCGAGCTGGCCTGGGCCGAGCACGCTCCCTACGAGCTCATTTTCATGGACATCATGATGCCGAAGGTTGACGGCCAGGAAGCGCTCAGGATCATCCGCGAGTCGGAATCGCGGCGCGGCGTGCCTCCGGCCCGCGAGGTCCGCGTCATCATGACGAGCGTGCTCGAGGATCCTCGCAATGTGATGGATGCCTTCGGCAAGGGCGGGGCCACCGCCTACCTGGTCAAACCCATCTCGCGCGAGAAGCTGGAAACGGAGCTCGAACGGATCGGTTTTCCGCCCGCGGCGAAGCGGAGCTAGTCGGAGCATGGCCAGGGTCGCGATCGTAGAGGACGAGTTCGTCGTAGCGCTCGACATCGCGCGCTTCCTCGAACGACGCGGCCACATCGTGGCTGGAACCTTCGATTCCGGCGACGAGCTGCTCTCGGGCTTCGACGCCCTGGACCCCGATCTTGTCCTCATGGATGTGAAAATCCGCGGGACGCGGGACGGCGTCGAAACGGCCGGCGTGGTCAGGGAACTTTATGGCGTACCGGTAGTCCTGCTTACCGCCTTCGCGGACGAGGAGACGGTCGAGCGGGCCAAGCGCAGCGAGCCGTTCGGCTACGTGATAAAGCCGTTCGAGGAACGAGCGCTCTGGACCGCGATGGAGATAGCGCTCTATCGAGGGGACATGGAGCGTCGCCTGAAGCGAAGCGAGCGGAAATTCCGCGCGCTTTTCGAAGGAAGTCCCGGATGCAATTTCCTTTTTGACCGGAGCGGCGCCGTCGTCGAGGCGAACGCGTCGTTCAGGGACGTTTTCGGGGAAGGGGAAGGGCTTTCATTCCGCGGAAGATTCGTCGATCCGGACGGCTTCGATTCGATTGTCGAAGCGCTGGATTCAGAAGGCGTCTGTCCCGGTTCGGAGTACATGCTGAAAGGGTCGGACGGCGCGGAGATCTGCCTCTTCGCGAGTTTTTCCGCCGAGTCGACACCTCGCGAACGACGCGGCGAAGCTTGGGTGCTTGCCCAGGGATTCGGAATCGACGCGACGGAACGGCGTCGCCTGGAAGCGCAGCTCAGGCAGGCGCAGAAGCTCGAGGCCGTCGGCAGCCTCGCGGGCGGCCTTGCCCATGATTTCAACAACGTGCTGACGGCGGTCATGGGCCACGCGGACCTGCTCGCGGACAGCGCGCGGGACCGTCCCGACCTGCTCGAGGACATCGACGGAGTCCGCAGGGCAGCCCGAAGGGCAGCCACGCTTTCCCGCAGGCTTCTCGGGTTCGCCCGCCGGAGCGCCTACGAACCGAGAAAGCTGTCCCTCGACGCCCTGGTCGCGGAACTCGAACGCATGCTCAAGCGCCTCTTGCCGGCGGACCTCGCGTTGATCTGCGAATACGGGACGCCGGATCACCTGGTGGAAGCCGACCCCTCCCGCCTCGAACAAGTGGTGGTGAACCTCGTGGTGAACGCCAGGGACGCCATGGGGTCGGGCGGCACCATACGTCTGTCGACCGCTGTGGTGGAGCTTCCTGCCCGCCGGGCCGGACTGATCGGCGAAGCGGGTCCCGGCTCCTGCATCATCCTCAAGGTCGCCGACTCGGGAATCGGCATGGAAGCGGACGAGCTCCCCAGGATCTTCGAACCTTTCTACACGACGAAGGGGCCAGGCTCGGGTACGGGACTCGGATTGGCGATGGTCTCGAGCATCGTCCGCGAAGCCGGAGGCCTCGTTGACGTGGAGTCCGAGCCCGGACGGGGTTCCGTCTTCTCGATACTGCTGCCAGCGATCAAGGACAGGAAGTCGGGTTCCGTACGCCAGGGAGCGGATGATGGATCCTACGATCCGCCCTGCGGCTTGACGGCGCTCGTCGTAGAAGGGGACGTCGACGTCCGCGACATGCTCGCCCGCACCCTCGCGCGCCTTGGCTTCGAAGTGCGTACCGCCAACGGACCCGGCGAGGGACTCAAGGTCGCCGAGGAGCTCGGAGCGCGCATTGACCTCGTTGTGGCCGACCTGGTCATGCCGCTCATGGGCGGCCACGAGCTGGCCCAGCGCGTGCGCCAGCTTGCCCCGGATTCAGCCGCCCTGATACTCTCGGGGCGAGACGACCCGGCTCTGCCGCTCGAAGGGCGTTTCACCCTGCTCCGGAAGCCTTTTGACGAACGTGCGCTCAGGGGAAGCCTGGAGCGAATCCTGGCTCAGGACCTGCCCGAGAAGGCGAGCGAGTAGAGCCTGGTCTCGAGCGCCCCTCTATCCGCGTCGTCCTTCGGTTCGGGGCGGATGTCTGCGACAATGGTCGCCGGGGCTCCGCCGAGCGCGCATACGCGGTCGCCGATGCGGATCGCTTCCGCGATGTCGTGCGTCACGAACAGCACGGTCCTGCGTTCGACCGACTCGAGTTCGAGAAATGCTTCGACGAGCCCCGCGCGCGTACGCGGGTCGACGGACTGGAACGGTTCGTCCATCAAAAGGACGTCCGAAGGAGAGGCGAAGGCCCTGGCGAGCGAAACGCGCTGACGCATGCCGCCGGAGAGCTCGGAGGGGCGCTTCGCGAGTTCCCGGCCGAGTCCGACGCGTTCCAGGTAGGTCCGTGCCCGTTCAAGCGCCGCGACCTTCCCCATTTCCCGTCCCAGCACGAAGGCGACATTGTCCAGGGCGCCCAGCCAGGGCAGGAGCCTCGGTTCCTGGAAAGCGAATCCGAAGCGCGCGCCTTCGAAACCGGACCGATCGGCTTCGGCCTGCTTGAGAAGGCCAGCGACGCTCATCAGCAGGCTTGTTTTCCCGCAGCCCGATGGACCGAGTACGGCAGTGGCCGTATGCGGCTCGAGTTCGAGCGAAAGACCGTCGAAGACCGAACGCTCTCCGTAGCGGAGTCGGAGCCCGGAAATCCTATAGCCCATGGCGAGCCAGATTCAGCCTGAAGGCTCGGAACACGGCGTCGCTGAGGGCGCAGAGCAATACGCCGGCGGCGGCCCAAGCCAGCACGCCGGCGGTGTCCAGCATGAGGCGCCGATCCTGGAGGCCGGTGCCGAGCGCTCTGGCGGGCTGGCTGAGCACCTCGCCGGCAATCACGACCTTCCAAGAGAGCCCTATCGCGGCCTGAGCGGCGGCGGCCAGGTGTCCGGTCATGGAGGGGACGCGGATTCCGAACAGTACGCGGCCGCGCTCGAGACGGAATAAGGACGCCATTTCGAGGAGGCGCGGGTCGGTCGAACGCCATCCTTCCGCCACCTGGGCGGCGACCACCGGAAAGGCCATGAGGAAGGCCGCGAAGACCGGCACGGCTCCGACGTCGAACCAGAAGAGGAAAAGCAGGATAAGTGCGATGACGGGAAGCGCGCGGATGGCGGATAGGAGCGGCGAGACGAAGGCGGCGAAGCGGGGGCTCGCGCCGCAACCCGCCCCGATCAGGGCTCCGGCCGCCATCGACAGGGCGAAAGCCGCGAGCCCTCGCCCCAGGGTAGCAGCGAGGGCATGGATGAAGGCCGGCTCGGCGAACAGGGCGGCCGCGCGGATCAGAACGCGCTCCGGCGGCGGCAGGATGATGTCCTTGCCGATGCAGAGCGAGGCGAGCTTCCAGCCTGCGAGCATTGTCGCCGCGCCTGCGAGCGCGGCGAGCCGCTCATTTTTCGCGCGCATCGCCCCGCCAGAAACCCTCGGCGGGCAGCTTGCCGCCTATCGAGTCGGGCGCGTATTCGAGAAACACGCGGAGCAGGGCCTCGAGCGCGGGCCTTGCTGCTCCGGGAGCCAGGTAACGATAGTTGGATGAAGGGATGGCCTTGGTCGCGATGGCGGCCTTGAGGCCGAGTTCCCGCCGTTCGACCAGGAGGCCGGCGGCGACGGGGTCGGCGACGACGAAATCGACGGAGGCCTTGCAGGCGTCGAGGAGCGCGGAGACCGCATCAGGCCTCGAGTCGACGAGCTCGCCGCGGACGACGAGAACCGTCATGGGATAATCGCCGTAGCCGGTGGCTTCGCGCCACGCGGGCTCGAGGGTGAAGGCGCGAGAGAGCGAGGGATTTCCGGCCAGCGCCTGGGTGGCGAAGGGTTCGGGGAGCACCGCGAGCGGAATCCGGCCCGCGACGAGGCTCGAGGCGATCTCCGGCACCGGCATGGAGAACGCGAGCGTGAGGTCCGTGCCCGGGACGAGCCCTTCCTTGGCGAGCAAGGTCCTGAGCACGAATTCCGGCGTCGCGCCCTGGCCGGCGACCTGTACGGTTCGACCGGTGAGGTCGCGGATGGAAGAGACCGAGGGATCCGCGGAGACCACCGAATTCATCCCGAAGCCGACTACCGCGCCAAGACGGAAATCCATGCCGGAATTGAAGAGGTTGACGGCGAGGTTCGGCGGCAGCACCGCCACGTCGAGATCCCCGGCCAGGAGCTTGGCCACCATGACATCGGTGTTGGGAACGATGAGGGTCTCCATCGTCGCGTTCGACGGGAGAAGCGCCGGTCCGTCCAGCAGGCGGACGAGGGACACGCCGCTCGGGCCCTTGAGGACCGCCGCGCGGATGACAATCGGCTCCGAGGCCGCGAGCTCCCGTGCCCCGAGGGCTGAGGCGGGAGCGGCTAACGCGAGGGACAAGGCTGCCAGGGCGCAGAACGGAGAGATGCGACGTTTCGTGGTGGTCTCCTTATACATGGTCTTCGATGCGCGAACACTATACCCTGCGCTCCTACACTTTTTCCAGCGCATTGATTATAGTCGAACCATGCGTTGCGACGATTGCGGAAGCGCTGAAGCCACCATCCTCATCGGTCATCCGGGCTCGCTCCCGTCGCGGCTGCGTCTCTGCGCCGACTGCGCGTCAAGGCGCGGCGTATCCGGTTCCGGAGGCGTGCTCAGCATCGATCTCGGAGCGCTCTTCGCGACCGCTGAGCCGGGGCCCGGCTCCCGTATCCGGTCCTGCGCGGCATGCGGTCTTTCGTTCGACGATTTCCTCAGGGAAGGGCGGTTCGGCTGTCCCGCTTGCGTACAAGCCTTCGCGGACGCCTACCCGCCGCTGGCGAAGCGTCCCGCCTTCGCGGGTTCCGCGCCCGGTTCGAGCGGAAGCGCGTCATGAACGGATTCCTCGCTCGCGGCGTCGAGGTACCCGCCGACGCGCCTTCGGGCGACGTCGCGGTACGAAGCGCCGGAATCCTCTCGCGGAACCTCTCAGGTGAACGTTACGCCTGGCGCGCCGACGACGCCGCGCGCGCGCGCGCGGCGGAAAAGGTGTCGGCCGCGTGGCGCCACCTGGACGCCGTCGAGGCCTGCCCGCTCGCGGAACTCGACGCGGATTTGCGACGTGCCCTGGCCGAGCGTGATTCCATCACGGATTCGTATTCGCATGACCCGGGCGCCTGGATCGGCTGGGATGCGGCACGGGGCGCCTGGTTGACGGCGAACGAGCAGGATCACGTCCGCCTGCGCTGCGAGCGTCCCGGCTTCGATCCGGAAGGCGTGCTCTCGTCGCTCGAAACCATCGAGGAAGCCCTTTCCTTTTCGCTCGGCTGGGCGTTTGACGAGCGGTTCGGCTTCCTCGGCCCGGACCCTGCCAAGCTCGGGCATGCCCTGGTCCTTTCCGCCAGTTTCCACCTGCCCGCGCTATCCATGACTCTCGCCGCCGAAAGGGTCTTCAAGGAAGCCCTCTCGGCGGGCGTGGAGATCATCGGCCAGAGCTCGGACGACGGGCGCTCGCTCGCCTCGGTCTGGACCCTGGCCTTCACGTGCCCGCCGGACCTCCTTCCACGGGACGCGGCGGCGCGCTTGAGGAAGATCGGCATGTCGTTGGTCGAGGCGGAACGTGCCGCCCGGTCCAGCCTGGTCGAACGCGATCCGCTTGGTCTCGAAGACGCGGTATCCCGCGCGTTCGGGCTCTCCCGCTACGCGCTCGCGCTCCAGGCGGGCGAGGCCGCGGAAGCAGCTTCGTTCCTGCGGCTTGGCGACGCGCTCGGCCTCGTGGCCGGCTTCGGTCCCGGCCTTTTCGCGAGTCTGCTTCGCGGATTGAGCGGATCCGGCCTTTCGCTGTCCGGAATCGCCCCCGATCGTCCCGAAGCCCGGAGGCGTGCCCTCGCGTTCGCCGAGGCGCTCGGCGGCGTCTCTCTCGTGCAGGAGAAGCACCGTGTTTAAAGGACTGACCCAACGCGCCCAACGCGTCCTCTCGGTGATCGCCCAAGAGGAGGCCAAACGTTCCCGCGCCGACCAACTCACGCCGGAGCATGTCCTGTCGGCCATAGTCCGCGACGCCGAGGGCTTCGGGGCCAGGGCGCTCCGCGCGCTCAAGATGGACCTCGCGGAGCTCCGCGCCGAGCTCGAGAGAAATTCCGGTGGCAGGCGGAGCGGCTTCGTGCTCGGGGATGTGCCGCTTTCGCGCAGGCTGAAGAGCCTGCTGGAAACGGCGGCGGAGGAAGCCCACCTCGCCGGCAGCGAGTATATCGGCACCGAGCACCTGGTCATCGCCGCGGCGCGCGAGGGCGGCTCCGCTTTCGAGCGCTTCCTGGAGGAGCGGGGCGTGTTTTACGAGCAGGTGCGCGCGGCCGTTCGGCTGGTCGGAGCAGGCGAAAGCCGGGAGCGTCCGACGCCTTCTGAAGGACCCCGCCGGGAAGACGTCCGCGAGGCGGCCATGCCGCGGCAACGAGCTACCCAGCAGGCGCGCACGCCCATACTGGACGAATACTCGCGAGACCTGACCGCGCTCGCGCGCTCGGGACGCATCGATCCGGTGATAGGTCGCGAAAGCGAGATACGCAGGGTGGTCCGCATCCTCTCGAGGCGGACCAAGAACAATCCCGTGCTCGTGGGAGAACCCGGCGTAGGCAAGACCGCCATAGTCGAAGGCCTGGCGCTTCGCATCGGCTCGGGATCCGTTCCCGACCAACTCGCGGGCAAGCGCATCCTTTCGCTCGACATCGCGAGCGTAGTCGCCGGAACCAAGTACCGCGGCGAATTCGAAGAACGGCTGAAACGGATCATGAAGGAGATCTCGCAAGCCGGCGACGTGGTGCTCTTCATCGACGAACTCCATACGGTAATCGGCGCCGGCTCCGCCGAAGGCACCATAGACGCGTCAAACATGCTGAAGCCCGCGCTGTCCCGCGGGGAGATCCAGTGCATCGGCGCCACCACGCTTGCCGAATATCGCAAGTACTTCGAGAAGGATGCCGCGCTCGAGCGTCGTTTCCAGCTGGTGCTGGTGGAGGAGCCGAGCCCCGAGCAGGCGGTCGAGATCCTTCTCGGCATCAAGGGCCGCTACGAAGACTACCATGGCGTCGCCTACGCCCGCGACGCGGTGGAAGCCGCGGTGAGCCTTTCGCGCCGCTACCTCGCGGACCGCTTCCTGCCGGACAAGGCCATCGACCTGATGGACGAGGCCGGCGCGAAGCGTCGCATCGAGGATCCGTCGCGTCCTCCGGAACTTCCGGAGGTCGAATCCGAGATCGCAAAGCTGACGGAGGAAAAACTCGCCCTCGTCTCGACCCAGAATTACGAGCGGGCCGCCGAGGTCCGCGACCGGGTCAGGAGGCTCAAGGAGCGACTCGAGTCCATCCGTTCCGCTTGGGAAAGCGACAGCGGCCGCGCGCGCGGACTCGTCACCGAGCAGGATGTACGCGAGGTGGTCTCAGACGCCACCGGCATTCCCGTCGCGCGTCTCGAGGAAAACGAATCCGCGCGCCTGCTCGGCCTGGAGGACGAGCTGCACCGCCGCGTCATAGGCCAGGACGACGCCATCAGGGCGGTCGCCGCCGCCGTCCGCCGGTCCAGGGCAGGCATCGCCGACGAGCGCCGGCCGCTCGGCAGCTTCGTCTTCCTCGGACCGACCGGCGTCGGCAAGACCCTCGTCGCCAAGACCCTCGCGGAGTACCTGTTCGGGAGCGAGGACGCGTTGATCCGCGTCGACATGTCGGATTACATGGAAAAGCACAACGCTTCCCGTTTGGTCGGCGCACCTCCGGGCTACGTCGGCTACGACCAAGGCGGCATGCTCACCGAGAAGATCCGCAGGCGCCCCTACAGCGTTATCCTGTTCGACGAGATCGAGAAGGCCCACCCGGACGTGTTCAACCTGCTACTCCAGCTGCTGGAGGAAGGAGAGCTTCGCGACAACCTCGGGCACACCGTCTCGTTCCGAAACGCGGTGGTGGTGATGACAAGCAACGCGGGCACTCGCGACATCGCGCGTGGCGCTTCGCTCGGCTTCCGCGCGGAAGACGCCCGCTTCGACCTTCCCGCCGTGCGGGAGGCCGCGCTCTCGGAGCTCAAGCGCCAGTTCAGGCCAGAGTTCGTCAATCGCGTGGACGAGGTGGTGGTTTTCCACCCGCTCGGCCGGGCTGAGGTGTCGAAAGTGCTCACGCTCATGCTCACCGAGCTGGAACGGAGGCTCGCGGCCAAGGGCGTGGCCCTCGAACTGAAGGCTGCCGCGCGCGAGCGCTTGGTGGAGAAGGGGTACGAACCCGCTTATGGAGCTCGGCCGATGCGGCGTCTCATCACGCGCGAGATCGAGGATCCGCTCGCGGACGCGATCATCGCGGGGAAATGCCCGCCAGGCTCGACCGTATGCGTGGACTGGAAGGGAGAATCGTTCGTCGTGAAGCCGAAGCCCCGGGGGCGGAAAGCCGACCCGGATCCGCTTCCCGTGCCCGCGGGCGTCCCGTCCTGATCCGGACCCGTCCCTCGCGTGCGGCCTCAGGCGTCGTCGCGCCCGATCAGGGTCCTGAGTTCACGAAGCCTGGATTCGTCGAGCGCGGCGCGGAGGTTCTTCTCCTGCATGGGGATGACAAGGCCCTTCGGTCCATCCTTGGCGCGGCGAAGGTATTTGACAAAGGTCCAGTAGACGTCGCCCAAACCCGCGTTCCTGCCCTTCGAGTAGTACAACGCGAGTGCGGCGGCGTCGAGCAGCAGCTCGAGGGGGAAACTCTTCCCGGGCTTGGCCTTGATGAAGACGTAGGCGCCTGACCAGTCGCGGGCGTGGAGCCAGGCGTCGTTGCCTCGGACGTGGCGCCGGAGCAACTCGTCGTTTTCCTTGGCCGAGCGGCCGACGAGCAGGGTCCAGCCGTTCCGGACGAGGGAGAGTCCCGGCGTCGCGCGCGGTTTTTCCGAGGACGCGACTCGCCGCCTTTCGAGCTCGGCCCGCACCTTGAACGGATTTTCCTCCGCCTCGAGCCGGGTCCGCGAGGCATCGAGCTCCTCGAGGCTGCGCTTTGCGGCTTCGATCTCCGCGGCTACCTCGCCCGCGCCGGAAGCGGCTTTTCGGTACCGTTCGTAATACGCGCGGGCATTCTCCAGCGCGGACTTGCCGGGGTCGACGGCGATGCTCACGGGGCCGCCGATACTGAAATCCTCCGTATCCACGAAGCCCGACGAGGTATCGGTCTCGAGCGCGGCCATGAGCAGGTCGCCGAGCTCGCGATAGCGTTCGGGATTTGCGTAGGCCTCGGCGCGTTTCGCGAGGTCCGCGAGCCGTCCTTCGATCGCCGCGCGGCGACTCGCGTACCAGTCGGCGATCCGCTCAGCGAGCGCGTCGCGCGAATGGGCGCCCGCGCGGTCTGAGTACCAGGCGTCGACGCGTTCGTTGAAGGAACCCTCCCCGGGCAGCTCGCGAACCGAGAATTCCCTCGGGGGTCCCTTGCCCGAGCCCAGGGCCTCTTCCGGCGCGTAGATGCCGCCCGCGGTCTCGCCCTTGCCTGGTTTTCGGGCCAGCGCGTCGATGACGGTTCCCTTGGAATCGCATAGGATGACATTTCCGGCGCCGGACCAGAGCCGCGCGTAGAGCCGGAACAGATCGCCGCCCAAGACCAGCTCGAGACGGACGACGCGATCGGTTCCGAGCTGGCTGATCGAGAGCAGGCGGCCGTTTCTCACGCGCGACCGGAGCAGTTCCTGGAAGCGCTGGGGCTTTTCCGGTTTCGGCACGGGGCGCGTGGTTGCGTGGATCCGGCACGCGCCGTGGGACACGCAAACGAGCAGTTCCACGGACGCGGGCGGCTTGTAGAACGAAAGCGCGAGCGTGTCCCAGGTCGGTTGGACGACGCGCTGGAGCTGGGCCCCGACGAGGTCCAGCTCCGAGAGCGCGAGGTCGATTTCTTTCCAGTTGAGCGACATCGGAAATGGCTTACCTGCCGTGGCAGTGCTTGTACTTCTTGCCGGAACCGCAGGGACATGGATCGTTGCGGCCGACCTTAGGTCCATGGCGTTCCACGGTGACGTTCGCGGCGCGCGCCTGGTCGGCAAGCGAGCCTTGCGGCGCCGCCACGGGCCTCGGGGCAGCGGCGGCGGCGCGGGTGGATGAACTGCCCGTCGTCGTTCCCTTTACGCCGCCGAACTGGCCCAGTTCACGGTGTTCCGCCACCGCGGCGGGCACTGCGCGGGCCCCGCGGCGTTCCTCGGGAGCGCCGACGCGGACCAGGAAGACGCGGCGCGCGAGCCCGGTGCGGATTTCGTCGATCATGGTCTCGAAGATCTGGAAGCCCTCGAGCTTGTATTCGAGCAGGGGATTCTTCTGCGCGTAGTGCCGGAGGTGGACCGCTTCGCGGAGACCCTCCATGTTCTCGAGATGGTCGAGCCATTTCTGGTCGATGGACTGGAGGTACTGGTATCGGATGAAGTTGCCGAGATTCGCCGCGCCGGCGTAAGCCACCTTTTCGTTGATGTTGGCCTCGAGCGCCGCGTAGGCAGCCTCCCGGAGGACATCGACCTTCGCGAGCTCGGGCGACTCGACGGTGTAGGGGAGGGAGACGTTGAACTCCTCGCGCAGCGATTCACGGAGGGCGGCCCATGCCGCCGTCCGGTCGTCGCGGGATCCCGATCCGTAGGCTTCGAGCAGCTCGTCGACCATCGCGCGGGCGGAGGCCATGACGCGCGAGATGAGGTCCTGGTCCCGGAGTATCTCGTCCCGCTGCTCGTAGATGTACTTGCGCTGCTGGTTGAGCACGTCGTCGTACTCGAGCAGGTGCTTGCGGATCTCGAAGTTGCGTTCCTCCACGCGGCGCTGGGCGCCTTCGAGGGTGCGGGAAAGCATGGGGTGATATATCGGCTCGCCGGGTTTCATGCCGACGCGCATCATCAGGTTCTTGAGGTTCTCTCCGCCGTAGAGTCGCATGAGGTCGTCGTCGAAGGATACGAAGAAGCAGGAGGCGCCGGGGTCGCCCTGGCGGCCGGAGCGGCCGCGGAGCTGGTTGTCGATGCGGCGGCTTTCATGGCGCTCGGTGCCGAGCACGTAGAGGCCGCCGAGCGAACGCACCTCCTCGTAGTCCCTGCGCCACGCTTCGGCTTCCTCGGCCATGGCCAGCCGGAGCTCCTCGTCGGAGGCTTCGGTGCCGACCTTCCTGCGCGCCCGGAATTCGGGATTGCCGCCGAGCTTGATGTCGGTCCCGCGGCCGGCCATGTTGGTCGCGATGGTGACCGCGCCCTTGGATCCGGCCTCCGCGATGATCGAGGCCTCTCGGGCGTGGTTCTTGGCGTTGAGCACCTCGTGCCGGACGCCGCGCTTCTGGAGCAGCACTGACAGCCGTTCGGACTTGTCGATGCTGACCGTGCCGACCAGGATCGGCTGGCCGGTCTTGTTCACCTCCGCGATCTCGTCGCAGATGGCTTCGAATTTCTCCGCCTCGTTCAGGTAGACGAGGTCGTCCTCGTCCTTCCGCATGACGGGCCTGTTGGTCGGTATGACCACGACGTCGAGGTCGTAGATCTTGAGGAACTCCGGCGCCTCGGTGTCCGCGGTACCGGTCATGCCTCCAATCTTTTCGTAGAGGCGGAAATAGTTCTGGAAGGTGATGGTGGCCAGGGTCCGGTTGCGGCGGGCCACCTTGATGCGTTCCTTTGCCTCTATGGCCTCGTGCAAGCCGTCAGAGTACCGGCGCCCGTGCAGGATGCGGCCGGTGAACTCGTCGACGATCTGCACCATGCCGTCCTGCACCACGTATTCCGTCTCGCGCTCGAACAGGCGGTGCGCCCGTACGGCGTTGGAGAAGTAGTGGACGAACTGGAAGTTGCCCTCGTCGAAGAGAGAGCCCTCCATCAACCCGCGCTTCCGGAGAAGCTCCTCCATGCGGTCGAGTCCTGCGGGCGTGAACGACACGCGCTTGGACTTCTCGTCTATCTTGTAGTCGCCGACGAGTTCCTCGCCGAGTTCCTCCCGCGGGTATTCGCCTGTGGTGGGGTTCTTGGCGACCTCGACGAGCTGGACGGCCAGACGGTCGACTTCCGAGACGCGGAAGGTGTCGTCCTCGGCTGGACCCGAGATGATGAGGGGCGTCCGCGCTTCGTCGATGAGTATGGAGTCGATCTCGTCCACCACGCAGAACGAGTGGCCGCGCTGAACGCGGGACTCGACGCTCCAGGCCATGTTGTCCCGGAGGTAGTCGAAGCCGAGCTCGTTGTTGGTCGCGTAGGTGATGTCCTTGTGGTAGGCTTCCCGGCGAACCTCGCTTTCCATGCGCGACAGTACGACGCCCACGCTCGCGCCGAGGAAGGAGAACACCTTGCCCATCCAGGCGCTGTCGCGTTCGGCGAGGTAGTCGTTGACGGTGACGACGTGGACGCCCTTCCCGGAGAGCGAATTGAGATAGATCGGCGCTACGGACATCAGGGTCTTGCCTTCACCCGTTTTCATCTCGACGATCTTGCCCTGGTGCAACACGATGCCGCCGAGTATCTGGACGTCGAACGGCCGCTCCCCGAGGGTGCGTCGGGCGGCCTCCCGGGCCAGCGCGAAGGCTTCGGGCAGTATCCCGTCGAGCGTTTCGCCGGAAGCGAGGCGGGAGCGGAAATCCGCGGTCAGCCGGGGAAAATCTGCGTCAGACAGGGACAGGGCCCAGGCCTCTTTCGAGTTCACCGAATGCAGTATGGGCAGGAGCGACTTGAGGTCGCGCTCGTGCTTGGTGCCGAAGAGCGCCGTTATCGGGTTGAAAGCCATGCGGCGATGGTACTTACTTTGATATTGGCGGTCAAGCGCGCGAGGCTTCCCGCGTCGGTTGACAGCCCCGCCGGACGGAGGCTAAACCTGAGAAGGAGCTTAGCCTTGAAGAGAAACCAACGCCTTTTGACGGCATGCGCGGCAATCCTCGCCACGGCCCTTGCCGCAGTCTCTTGCGCCCCCGAGGGCGCGCTCGAGCAGGTGCCGCGCGAGCAGCTGTTCACGCTCTCATACGGCGTCCTCGAGGACCAGCTGGACCTTTTCCGTTCGAGCTCCGCCGCCGCGCCTGCCAAAACGCGCCTGGCGATGCGAGACGGCATCTTCTTCGTCACCAACGGATCGTCCGGCAAGGTGCTTTCCTTCTCGTCCTTCGGCGACCTGCTCTCGCTCGTCTTCGATCCGGAACGCAATCCCGAGCCGCTTTCGCTCGAGGCCCTCGACCAGGGCGAGACGGGCACCGGCCGCGTGGCCCGCCGCTACCCGCTCGCCGCCCCCGGCGAGATCGCTGTCGGCGCGAACGGCATCCTCTATGTCGAGGACCGTCTTCCCGCGGAGCGGCGGCTCGTCGACGAGGACATCGGCGTGCCGCTCGACTACGTCGTGCTGCGCTTCTCGCGCGAAGGATCCTTCCTCGACTTCCTGGGACAGGAAGGCCTCGGCGGAACTCCCTTCCCGTACATCGACGGGATATACCCGGTCGAAGGGGGCGGCTGCATGGTCGTCTCGATGACGAAGGACGGCTGGCTGGTCTTCAGCTTCGACGCCGACGGCGCCCTGCTCTCATCGGTCCGCATTCGCCGTTCCACGCTGCCGCAACCCGAAGGGGAAAGGCTTTTCGCCAACCTCGAGAAGATCGTGGCCGATCCGGACGGAGAGGGCGCCTGGCTCAAGATAGACTACTACCGCGAACTCGTGGAAAAGGACACCATGGCCGGTTCCGGCGTCGCGTACGCGGGGTCGAGGCTTTACCTGATGGACCTCGAACGGGCGGCGTATTCCGAATCCATAGAGCTCCCCTCGGTCGAGTACGAGGACGACGAACCCGGCTCGGTCCCGCCGATCCATGAGCTGGTCGGCATTGACGCGGACGGACGCATCTACCTTTCCGCGACCGGCCTCGATGGATCCTTTACGGTATCCGTGCTGGATCGTGATTCCCGCCGTCCGAAGCGTTACGTGCTGCCGATCGAGCTCGACGAGCTCGAATACGCGACCTTCAACCTTTCCTCCGAGGGCATCCTGTCCGCCCTGCTTGCCACGCGTTTCGAAGCTCGCGTCGTCTGGTGGCGTTTCGACAAGGCTTTCGCCCCGACGCAGAAATGAGACCGCTCCTCTCCAACGGGAAGAGCCTCGAGCTCGACGCCGAGGCGCTTGACTCGGCGGTCGAACCCGACGGGTTGATCGAACGTGCCGCGCGGGGCATGGCCGAGCGCCTGGCCCGCCTGTTGGACCGGTGCGCCGCGGACGCCCGGCCGCGGCCGCTCCGCGTTGTGGCCCTGGTCGGTCGCGGCTCGAACGGAGCGGATGCCCTGGCGACGCTTCGCATCCTGAAAGAGGCGGGACGTCCCGAGTCGATGACGGCCGTGCTCGCGTTCTCTTGCGGCTCAGGAACCGGAGGCCCGGCGGTTTCGCAGCTGACCAGGCTCGAAGGTCTCGACATCGAGACGCTCGAGTACCACTCCGAGAGCGTGCGTTGCAGCGCCGCCATCCGCGCCGCGGGCGTCGTGGTCGAGGGGCTTGCCGGCACGGGCGCCGCCGGAAACCTCAAGGAACCCGCGAGGACCCTGGTCGGCCTCGCGAACTCGTCGGCCGCCCTTCGCGTCGCGGTTGACCTGCCCGCCGGCCTCGCTTCGGACGCGGAGCGCTTTGCCGCGGGCGTTACGCTCATGGTCGCGCCGTTCAAGGAGCTCGCGTTCAGACCCTCGCGCCGCGCAGCGTGCGGAACGATACTGCCCGTCGACAACGTGTTCGGGCCCGGTGCGGGAGCCGCCGCCGAACTCAGACTGGCGGAAGCTGCCGACCTGCCCCTCCTGGTTCCGCGCCTGGCGCCCGACGACCACAAGGGCCGAAGAGGGCGGGTGGGCATCTGGGCGGGGGCGGTCGGCACCACGGGCGCCGCGAGCCTCGCTTGCGCCGGTTCGGTCGCGGCCGGTTGCGGCCTCGCCCGCCTTCGGGTGCGCGGAGAAATATGGCAGGCTCTGGCCGCGCGCCTCGAGGACGGACTCGTGGCGCCGCTGGCGTCATGCGACGAAGAACGTGACTTCGCCGCGGGCATGCACGCGCTGCTGGCCGGTCCCGGCTGGGGCGTGGACGAAGGCTCGGCGGACCTGCTCGACGCGCTCCTGTGCAGCGAACGACCCCTCGTCCTGGACGCCGACGCGCTGGTACTCCTCGAACGAGCGGCGAGGGAGATCCGGCGCGAGGCTCCCCTCGTCCTCACGCCACACCCCGGAGAGCTCGCCCGGCTCGGAGACGTTTCCGTCGATGCCGTCCTCGAAGATCCGCGTAGCGTGGCGAGCAGCGTGGCCGTCCGTTTCGGGGCAGTCGTCTGCGTGCGAGCCGTCACCACCTGGGTGCTCCGGCCCGACGGGACGGCCTTGGTCGTGGACGGCCTGGAGCCCAGCCTGGCTGTCGCCGGTTCGGGCGACGTATTCGCGGGCCTTCTGGCCGGGCTCCTCGCGCGCGCCAGCGCGGGCGATCCGGAGCGCTTCGAACCGGCCGCTCTCGCGGCCGCCGCCGCGCTGGCCCACGCTTCAGCCGGAAGGTCCCTGGCCCGTCGACGGGGTTTCTACGGAGCCTCGGAGCTCGCCGCCGAAGCCGCGCGTATCATCCACGGGGCATCGACAGCCGAATCTTCGATTCACGGATGGAGGCCGAAGCCATGAGCGATGGCGACGAGCAGACACATCTCATGCGTTACGACCGGAGCAGCCGGCTCTCGCGCGCCAGCGCCGACGTGCGCTGGCTGTCGTCCCTCGATCCTTCGAAGCGGCCCGGGGTTCTCGGCGCCCTCGTCGCGACGCGCAGCCTGCGCTTCATCGCCTTCGCAGCGATCCTCGCGGCCATCTCCTTCGGAATCGTATCGTTCGCGCTGGGCGACAAGGCCCGCGCTAACCTGGCCGGTTCGGTTTGGACCCTATCGGCCCTCCCGCATCAGGGGGACGCCTTCGCGACGGTCCTCCGTACCGGAAAGACAGACGCCGTGGCCGGCCTTCCACTGAGCATCGAGCTCGGGGCGTCAGGCTTGACGTCGCGGGCGGCTCTCGAAGCCTTCACCGATGCCGAGCGCTCGCAGGAATTCTACCTGGTCTTGCGCGGCGCCGGAAAGTCCGATCGCCTCACGGCCAGGATCGTGCTCGAAGGCGAATCGATCGAACTTTCCGCTGACCTGCGTCGCTCCGGCGCGCCTTGACCCGGGGATACGTGCGCGCTATGGTGAATCCGGCGGCATGTTGAAGCAACCGTCGCGCCACGACCAGCCGCCGCGCGCTTACCCGAAAAGCTTCCTCATGGAGCACGACGCATGATCCAGTTCTACGCCCTGAGCGTCTTCCTCACCATTATCTCGGGGTACGCGCTCGTATCCCGGGACTCGCCGTCGCGCGGCACGGCCACGGACGGCATCAGGAGCTTCCTTTCCGACCGCATCGTCCGCCTGATACTCGGGATAATGGGGGCATCCGTAGGATTCTTCAAGCTGCTCGCCGTCATGCGGGGGGACATACCCGTCGTCGGAGACCTGCTCCCGGCACTCGCCGGCCTGGGCGCGGGCTTCACCCTGTTGCTCGAGTTTTACGGAGACAGCTCTGAGGTGAAGAGCGAACTGGTAGCCAGGCTCGAGGGAATTCTGCTCGACAGGAAGCGCATAATTGGCGTCGCGTCTATGGTGACGGGCTTCGTTCACTTTCTTTTCGCCCAGGTGATCTTCCTCTAGTGGAAGCGCGCTCGGTAGCCGGCATTGTCCGAAGGGATGGGCGCGTGCTGGTCGGACGACGCAAGCCGGGCGGGGAGCTCGGCGGCCGCTGGGAATTCCCCGGAGGAAAGATGGAAGCCGGAGAAACGCCCGCCCAGACCCTCAAGAGAGAATACCTGGAGGAACTCGGCGTCGACGTGGAAGTAGGCGAGTTGCTCGGCGAAACCGAGTTCCGTTATCGCGAACGATGCTTCACGCTCCAGGCCTGGTCTGTGAGCCTCTCCGCCGAGCCTCGGGAACATCCGGAACACGACGAGCTACGCTGGGTGCCGGTCGAAACCCTCGGAAGCCTCGACCTGGCCGAATCCGACCGGGGTCTGCTGCCTTTCCTGTCCTGAACCGTTTGCCGCCGGCGCGCGGTTCGGCGCGCCGATCAGGCTCCGGGCAGCCGCGTCTCAGTCGGCGTCGCGCTCGAAAAGCTCGAGTGCCGGCTCGGCCGCCTCGTCCGCGCTCTTCGTCGTCAGGATCTCCACCTTCGACTCGATGCGCGCGAGTTCCTTTTCGAGCCCCTTCGCCAGCTTGATGCCTTCCTCGAACACGGAGAGCGCTTCCTCGAGGGGCAGGGAAGGCGTGCGGATCGTCTCCGCGAGCTCCTCGAGCCGCTCGAGGCGTTCTTCGAAATTCTTCATGATCGTATCTCCTCGACTGTCGCGGAAGCTGATCCGCGGGCGAACCGGATCGAAAGACGCGAGCCGCGCTCGAGCCCGGCGCTGCCCCTCAGGGCGGTCCCCGGATTATCGGCGCGGGTGACGACGGCGAAACCGCGCCCGAGGACCGCGTCCGGATCAGAGGCCTCCAGGGCGCCCCGGGCGAGCTCGATGCGGTGCCGGGCCTCGCGGACGGAAGCCCCGAGGGCTTCGACCAGGCACTCCTTACCGTCGTCGAGCCTGAGCAGCAACGGCTGCATGATGCGGCGGAACTGGAGCTCGAGCGATTCGGGCCGGAAGCGGTCGATGGCCAGTCGAGCCCGCTCGAGACGGCCGCGCAGGGTGTCTTCCAGTCGGCCCGTGGCGTCGGCGATGGCCTCGAGAAGTTCATGCCTTCCCATCGATACGAATTCCGCCGCTGCCGTCGGAGTGGCTGCGCGGAAATCCGCGGCGTAGTCGCTCAGGGCCCAGTCTATCTCGTGGCCGACGGCGCTGATGACGGGTACGGCCGAACCGGCGACCGCGCGCACCACTTCCTCGTCAGAAAAGGCCAGCAGGTCCTCGAGCGAGCCGCCGCCGCGTCCGACGATGAGGACTTCAGCAAGCCCGTGCGCGTTGGCGTAGCGGATGCGCGCCGCGATTTCCCCGGGCGCTTCCGTCCCCTGGACGGCTGCCGGTAGTATTATCACGTCGCAGGCGGCGTCGCGACGCGCGAGGGTCGAGAGGATATCGCGGATCGCGGCGCCGGTCGGACTCGTGACTACGCCAACCCGTCGCGGCAAACGGGGGATGGGGCGTTTGCGATCATCGTCGAAGAGTCCTTCCGAAGAAAGGCGCTTCTTACGCTCCTCGAGGGCGGCCAGCAGGTCGCCTTCGCCCGCGCGCTCCATGGACTCGACGATAAGCTGGTAGCGGCCGCGCGCCGCGTAGACCGAAAGAGCGCCTCCGGCCCGGACGAGCAGGCCGTCCCGAGGCGCGAAGGCCAGCCGTCCGGCGCGACCCCGGAACATCACGGCGTCCAGTTGGCTTTCGCGGTCCTTGAGCGTGAAGTACACGTGGCCCGAGCTGGCCGGGCGCCAGTTGGATATCTCGCCCTCGACCAGTACTGCGGGGAAGCCGTCCTCGAGCGTCGTTTTCACGAGGAGCGTGAGTTCGGAGACGCTGAGAGGGCGGACGGCGTTCATGTGGCCGGCTTGCCTGCGCCGGGGAAGCTCCCCGACGGAAAGAGGGCGGCGAGGGCTTCGTCCACGGTCTCCACCAGGATGAATTCGAGCTCGCGCGCCACCTCGCGCGGCACGTCCTCCAGGTCGCGGACGTTGCGGGCCGGCAGCAGCACCGTTCCGATGTCGAGGCGTCGGGCCGCGAGAACCTTCTCCTTGAGACCGCCTATGGGTAGTATGCGGCCGGTCAGGGTGATTTCTCCGGTCATCGCGCGCCCCGCGAGCAGGGGCTTTCCGGACAGGGCCGAGAGCATGGACGCCGCCAGGGTGATGCCCGCGCTCGGCCCGTCCTTCGGTATGGCGCCCTCCGGCACGTGGACGTGGAGGGTCTTCTTTCGGAACGAATCGGCGTCGAGACCGAAGGTTTCGGCGCGCGCGCGGATCAGCGAGAGGGCGGCGCGGGCGCTTTCCTTCATCACGTCGCCGAGTTTTCCGGTCAGAATGAGGCTTTCCTCGCCTTCGAATACCGTGGACTCCACCGGCAGCACCGTGCCGCCGAGCTCGGTCCACGCGAGCCCGTAAGCCACCCCGATTCGCCCTTCGCGGTAGACCGGGTCGTCCTGCCGTCGCGGCTTGCCGAGCAGGGCCGCCACGGTCTTGGAGGAGATGGAGCGCGCGAAAGCGTCGATCCTGCCGGGTCCGGAAGCCCAGCCCTTCTCCACGGCTTCGCGCGCGACCCGCCTCACGACGTGCGCGATCTCCCGTTCGAGCGAGCGAACGCCGGATTCCATGGTGTAGTGGCGGATGATCTCGAGGATGGCGTCGTCGGAGACGCGCACCTTCGCGGAGCCCAGACCGTTTTCTTCGAGCTGGCGGGGCACGATGAAGGACTTGGCGATCTCGAGCTTCTCATATTCCGAGTAGCCGGGAATCTCTATCACCTCCATTCTGTCGAGCAACGGGGCCGGAATCGAGTGGAGCGAATTGGCGGTTGCTATGAACAGGGTCGAGGACAGGTCGTATGGCAGCTCGAGATAGTGGTCGGTGAAGTTGTGGTTCTGCTCGGGGTCGAGCACCTCGAGCAAGGCGCTCGCGGGGTCGCCGCGGAAGTCGCTGGACAGCTTGTCGACCTCGTCCAGAAGGAACACCGGATTGGATACACCGGCCTTCTTCATCGACTGCAGTATCTTGCCCGGAAGGGCGCCGACATAGGTCTTGCGGTGCCCGCGTATCTCTGCCTCGTCGCGTACGCCGCCGAGCGAGACTCGCACGAATTCCCGTCCCAGGGCCCGGGCGACCGAGCGGCCGAGGCTGGTTTTACCGGTGCCGGGAGCGCCGACGAAACAGAGTATGGGACCGCGGAGTTTTTCCTTGAGACCGAGCACCGCGATGTACTCGAGTATGCGCTCCTTCGCCTTTTCCATGCCGTAGTGGTCCTCGTCGAGGGCCGCCCTGGCTAGGGCGATGTCGCGGTTTTCGCTCGTCTTGCCGGACCAGGGCAGGTCCGCTATCCATTCGCAGTAGGCCCTGAGTACCCCGGCTTCGGGGCTGAAGGCCTGGAGCTTGGAAAGACGGCCGAGCTCCTTGCGCGCCTTTTCCAGGACCTCGGCGGGCGGCTGTCGCTCGAGTATGCGGCGTTCAAGCTCCTTCGTCTCGCTCTCGTCGCCCGATTCCTTTCCGAGCTCGCGGTTGATCTCCCGGAGCTGCTCGTTGAGGAAGTAATCGCGCTGGCTCTTGTCGATTCGGCTCTTGACCCTCTGCGAAATGCGTTTCTGGAGCGAAAGCGATTCGACCTCGGCCTCGAGCGAGGCGGCGAGGAGTTCGAGGCGCTCGCGGGGTTCCGCCGCGTCGAGCAAGTCCTGCTTGCGCTCCGCCTTGATGGCGAGCGCGTGGCCGGCCAGGTCGACGAGGCGATGCGGTCCCTCGGCCTTGACGACGGCCTGGACGAGCTCGGGCGGAATTTTCTTGGCGAGTTCCGCGTACTGGAGGAAATCCTTGCGGACCACCTCCATGAGGGCTTCAAGCTCGTGGTCGCGCTCGGGTTCCCCGTCGTCGAAGGGTTCCAGTGAGGCGGAGAGATGGTCCTTGCGGTAGACGGTCTTGCGGACGCGGGCGCGCCTCTCGCCTTCGACGAGGAGGCGCGCCGTGCCGTCGGGCAGCCGGGCGAACTGGATGATGTGGCAGATGGTGGCGGTCTTGGCCACCTCGATGTCCGGGCTCTTCTCGTCCGGCATGCGGGCGAGAAGGGCGGCGGCCACGCGACGGTCGCCCTTCATGGCCAGCTCGGCCGCGTTCACCCCGAAGCTCGTGGCCACCAGGATGGGGGCCAGGCTCCGGGGGAAGATGACGGATTCCCGCGCGTACACGAGGGGCAGCTCGACGCTCTCCCCATGGGCCTTCAGGGAATCTATCAGGCTCATGCGCTCTTGGGAAGGTAGACGACCTCGGGCTTCACGTCGAGTTCGACAGTCTCGCGCGTGACCACCACGCGCTTGGCCCCTTCGACGCTCGGAATCTCGAACATGATGTCCATCATCATCGATTCGACGATGGAACGGAGGCCGCGCGCGCCGGTGTGGCGGGCGATTGCCTTGTCCGCGATCGCGTCGAGGGCGCCATCGTCGAACACCAAGTCCACATCGTCGAGCCGCATGTTCTCCTGGTACTGTCGTACCACGGAGTTCTTGGGCTCGGTGGCCACGCGTCGCAAGGTGTCGCGATCGAGCTCGTCGAGACCCACCTGGATGGGCAGGCGTCCGATGAATTCAGGGATCATGCCGAACTTTATGAGGTCATCGGGATGGAGATGCTTGAAGAGTTCGCGGAAATTGCGGTCCTTCTTCGACTGGACGTCCGCGCCGAAGCCGAGCGCGGTCTTGGAAACGCGCGACTCGATGGTCTTGTCGAGCCCCACGAAGGCGCCGCCGCAGATGAACAGGATGTTCGTCGTGTCGATGCGCAGGTATTCCTGCTGAGGGTGCTTGCGTCCGCCCTGGGGAGGCACGTTCGCCATGGTCCCCTCGATGATCTTGAGCAGGGCCTGCTGCACGCCTTCGCCGGAGACGTCGCGCGTTATCGAGACGTTCTCCGTCTTCCGGGCGATCTTGTCGATCTCGTCGATGTAGATGATGCCGCGCTCGGCGGCCGAGATGTTTCCGCCCGCGTTCTGGATCAGCTTCAGGAGGATGTTCTCGACGTCCTCGCCGACGTAGCCCGCCTCGGTCAGCGTGGTGGCGTCCGCGATGGCGAAAGGAACCTTCAGCTTCTTCGCGAGCGTGCGGGCGAGCAGGGTTTTACCGGTGCCTGTCGGGCCGATGAGCAGGACGTTGGCCTTCTCGATCTCGACGCCGTCGCGGATCTTGCCCTGGTTGGCGATGCGCTTGTAATGGTTGTAGACCGCCACGGAGAGCGCCTTCTTGGCGTAGTCCTGGCCGACCACGTATTGGTCGAGGTAGGCCTTTATCTCGGCGGGCTTCGGGACGTCGCCGGTGAAGCCGGTCGCGACGTTGGATTCCTCCTCCGAGAGGATCTGCTGGCAGACGGCGACGCACTCGTCGCAGATGTAGACGCCCGGGCCGGCGATGATGCGCTTGGCGTACTCGGCGCTCTTGCCGCAGAACGAGCAGGCGCGCGATTCGGCCTCAGTCTGCTTTTGCCGGGCCATGCTTCCTCCGTTCCAGCACCTTGTCCACGAGGCCGTAGGCGAGTGCCTCGTCCGCGGACATGTAGAAGTCGCGCTCCATGTCCTTCGCGACCGCCTCGGGCGTCTTGCCCGCGTGCAGGGCGAAGTATTCGATGGTCAGCTTCTTGAGGCGGACGATCTCGCGGGCCTGGAGGCCGATGTCGGAAGCCTGGCCCTGCACGCCGCCCCAGGGCTGGTGGATCAGCACGCGGGAGGAGGGAAGGGCGAAGCGCTTGCCGGCCGTGCCGCCGGCCAGGATCAGCGCGCCCATGCTGGACGCCTGCCCGACGCAGATGGTCTTCACGTCGGGCTTGATGTACTGCATGGTGTCGTAGATGGCCAGGCCGGCCGTCACCGAGCCGCCGGGGGAGTTCACGTAGATGTCGATGTCCTTCTCGGGGTCCTGCGACTCGAGGAAGAGGAGCTGCGCGACCACGAGGTCGGCGACGAGATCGTTGATCTCGCCGTCGACGAACACGATGCGGTCCTTGAGGAGGCGCGAGTAGATGTCGTACGAACGCTCTCCGATGCCCGTCTGCTCGATGACGATGGGCACCAGGTTGTGCATTTTCTCGTTCATGCGTTACCTCGGCCTATAGGTTACTCATTCGCCTCGAACAAGTCCACGAAGGCCTTCTTCTTGCCCTTCTTGAGCTTGCCCGCGGTGATGATGTCGCTCATGAGCTTGTCTTCGCGGACACGGTCCTTGAGGTAGTCGACCATGCCGCGCTTTTCGTACTCGGCCTTGACTTCCGCGACGGAGAGGGCGCCGTCGCCGGCCATCTTGGCGTACTCGGCTTCGAGGTCCGCGTCGCTCGTCTCGTACTTGCCGTCGGCCACGAGCTTCTCGAGCACGAGCCGCGTCTTGAGCGCCTTCTCGGCGGACGGGCGCCACTCGGCGAAGAGCCCCGCCTTGTCATGGCCTGAGTTCTCGACAATGCGGTCCATGCGGTCCTCGTCCTCGATGCCCATCTGCCGCATCAGGTCGCGCCAGCGCATGCCCACCTCGGCCGCGACCATGGACTCCGGCAGCTCGACGGTGGAGCGCTCGAGCAGGGCGTCGACGATGGCCTGCTCCTTGAGCGAGCGCAGGCGCTGCTCGAGCTGGGACTCCAGGTGGCGGCGGACGTCGGCGCGGAGGTCCGCGAGGGTCTTGAACTTCTCGGAAACGTCCTGGGCGAGCTCGTCGTCCAGGTCGGGCAGCTTGCGCGACTTGATCTGGGTTACCTTAACCGCGAGTCGCTTGGTCGAACCGGCGAGCTCGGGGTATTCGAAGTCGGCGGGGTAGGCCTTTTCGAAGTTTTTCTCCTCGCCCTTCTTCATGCCGACGACTTCATCGTCCATCTTGTAGAGGTTGTGGCCCGTGCCGAGCTCGAAGACGAAGTCCTGGCGCTCGCTCTCGGCGACGGTCGCTCCGGACGCATCCAGCTCGCGATAGTCGACGGTGACGATGTCGCCTTTGGCGGCTTTCGCGCCCTCGTCCTTCTCGACCACCACGGCGTTGCGCTCGCGGATGCGCTCGAGCTCGCGGTCCTCGTCGGCCTTGGCCACCTCGACGGCGGGCAGTTCGATCTCGATGCCCTTCCAGTCGCCGGCGTTTACCGTCGGGAAAATGTCGTAGACGATGGAGAAGGAGAATTCCGAGCCGGGCTTGAACTCGGGCCGGCCCTCGAGCTCGGGGTGGTCGTAGGCGAGGGGACGTTCCTCGACGCCTTCGAGCGCTTCCTCGACCGCCTTGTCCATGACGCGTCCCATGGCCTCGATGCGGAGTTCCTCGCCGTATTTCCGTTCCAGGATAGTCGCGGGCACCTTGCCGGGTCGGAAGCCATCGACCCGGGCGTTGCGCGCGTACTCGACGAGAAGCTCGTCGTAGGCCTTGCGGGTATCCTCGCCTGAAACGGTGACTTCGAGGCGGGCGCGGGAGCGTTCGAGGCGCTCGATCTTCTTGGCGGCTACCATGGCTATCCTCTCTCGGGAACTGGGGGTTTCGGTCCTGCGTAGGCCTGACTGGAGGCTACGGAAAAAACAAAAAAAGAAGGCGATCCGAATGGCTCCGGATCGCCTTCGCTCTCGAGCGGGAAACGGGAGTCGGACCCGCGACATCCACCTTGGCAAGGTGGCGCTCTACCACTGAGCTATTCCCGCATGTACCGCCCCGCGGACGCATCGGCGAAGCTCGATGCGAGAGAAGGGACTTGAACCCTCATGCCGTTAGGCACCGGAACCTAAATCCGGCGTGTCTGCCAGTTTCACCACTCTCGCACGGTGCCTTTCGGCGAACGTACGGTAACGGTTTCCGGCGGACCGTGTCAAGCGGAACCTCCTTCGAGGCGCCGACCGGCACGTTCGCAAGGGCGGAACCTTCCTTCGGGCTTGCGCCTTACGGTCGGTTCCTTTGAGCCGCGCAGGGATCGAACCTGCGACCCGCAGATTAAGAGTCTGCTGCTCTACCAGCTGAGCTAGCGGCCCGGAACAAACTACCAATGCGTCCGACAGGAGTCGAACCTGCGACCTACGGATTCGAAGTCCGTCGCTCTATCCAGCTGAGCTACGAACGCATCTTTCGGCCAAGGCTCGGGCCCTTCGCGGTGGCGAAGCCGGGTGGGTGACGGGTCTTGAACCCGCGACACCCAGATCCACAGTCTGGTGCTCTACCTGCTGAGCTACACCCACCGTGCCGTGCACTTGGTGAGTGAACAATGCCAGAATCGCATTTCTTTGTCAAGCGAGCCGAAATCGAAAAAACTGGCGCGAAGCGTTTTTTTTTCCTTTCCAGGAAGTCTGGCACGGTTTCTTGATTCCTTATCAAGGAAGGGGAAAACGACGGGCTTGAGCCGCGCGCTCGCTTCGCTTTTTCAGGGGGGCCCGCCCGACCCTGGCCGGCGGCGCCTCGCGGGCCAGGCGGCGCAGGCGATCGCGCCACGCTCAGAGCCGGTACGCGACGCGTTCGCCGCAGGCTGCGCAGCGCGCCTCGCTTTCCGTTCCCCCCGACAGACCCGAGGCGTCGACCGAATATCCGGCGCGGCGCACCAGGACAGCGCCGCAGGCGGGGCAGTGGTCGTCGTTGCGCTCGAAGGCCAGGTTGCCCGCGTAGACGTGGCGGAGCCGGCCCCGCGCGATCGCGGCCAGGCGGACGACGTTTTCCGGCGGCGTTGCGGGCTTGGTCCAGCGGTACATCGGGCGGTAGGCCGAGAGGTGGTAGGGGAGCTCGGGCGAAAGACTCGCGAGAAAGGCAGCGATGGCGTCGATTTCCTCTTCCGAGTCATTGGAGCCGGGCAGGACCAGGGTGGTGGCCTCCACGTGGACGCCGGAGCCGCGCGCCTCCGCGATGAAGGCCTTGACCGCCTCGAGCTCGCCGCCCAGTTCCCGCCGGTAGAAATCCGCGTCCCAGGACTTGATGTCGACGTTGACGGCGTCGCAGCTGGCGAGCAGCTCGGTGGAGGCGGGGGGCAGGACGCAGCCGTTCGTCACCAAAACGTTCGCGAGTCCGGCGGCGCGGACCGAGCTCATGGCCTCGATGACCCATTCCGTGTGGACGACTGGTTCGGAGTAGGTGTAGGCCACCGAAGCGCAGCGGGAGCGCCGGGCAAGCTTGGCGCATTCCTCCGGATCGAGGCGCTCGGTCGGCGCGCCGAGGCCCTGGCTGATCTCCCAATTCTGGCAGAAGGGGCAACGAAGGTTGCAGCCGACGAAGCCGATCGACAGGACCGGGGTGCCCGGCTTGAAATGGTAGAGGGGCTTCTTCTCGATGGGGTCGACGGCTACGGAGCTGGCCCGGCCGTAGAAGGGCAGGACGAGGCGGCCGTCCTCGTTCTGCCTGACCTTGCAGATTCCGGACGTTCCGGGCGCGATCTGGCAGCGATGGGGACAGAGCCCGCAGGAAATCGCGCCGGACTTCCCGGCGTTCCAGAAGCGGCCTTCGGCGCACCCGCTGCCCGCCGTGTCAGCTCTCCCTGCGTACCAGACGGTTGGCCACGAACCGAGCGGCGCCGAGGGGTTTGCGCGGGCGATCGACCTCGAAGGGTTCGTAGCGGACGCCGATCGATCCCTTCCTTACCCAGAGCCTCACGAGGGGCCAGCTTTCTCCGTCCGAGCGTACGGGCGAAGGCAGGTCCTGCGCGGACAGCACATCGGCCACCCGGAACTCGAAAAGACCGGCGTCGACCGAGTCCGGTTCGGTGATCAGGATCAGTTTTTCGTCGTCGTAGGGATGCTTGCGCGGCGTGCCGATGAAATCCACGGCGTCCTGGGGCGCTTCAGCCCTCCGGTAGGATACGATCTCGCGGAAGGGCTCCGCGTCGAGGTATTCGCTGATGCTCAAGCGTGCTTCCTCCTCGGGAAAGGCTCCACCGCTCCCAGTATAAGCGCGAGCAGGCCCGAAAGGAAGAGCGCGAGGCTGCCGAACCAGTCCCCGAAGGAAAGGTAGGGAGTCTTGGCCCCTCCGGAATAGACGGGAATGTCGACCGCACGCGCTTCTTCGGCGAAGAGCGGGAAGGAGTCGAGCACCCGGCCGCGCGGATCCACCACCGCAGTAACCCCGGAGTTTGTCGACCGCACCAGGGTCCTTCCCGTCTCGATCGCGCGGAAGCGCGCCGCCACAAAGTGCTGTATTTCGCTCGAATCGGTAAGGGACCAGGAATCGTTGGTCAGGTTGAGCAGGAAGTCCGCTCCGTTCAGGACGAACTCGCGGTTGAGCGAGGCGAACGCGTCCTCGAAGCAGATCGGCGCTCCGAAGCGCACGACCGTACCGTCGCGGAGGGGAAGCTCGAACACGGTGAGTTCGGTGCCCATGACCCAGCCCGAGGCCAGGCCGACGGTTTCCTGGATGAAGGTCCTGAACCAGTCCACTTCCCAGAAGGGGATTGCTTCGGCGAAAGGAACCGGGTGGGTCTTGGCGTATTGCGCCACGAGGCGTCCCGAGGGGTCGATCAGCGATACCGAGTTTGATGCCTCGAAGGTCTCGTAATCCAGGATGTCAGGCGCGCCGGTGAAAATCCATGCGCCTGATAATCGGACGAGGGGGGCGAGCGGATCCTCGCGGGGTGTGCGTTCGTAGAAATCGGCGTAGTCGTCCCAGGGCCGCGCGAGGCTCGTCTCGCTCCACACCACCAGGTCGAGGCCTTCGGGGTTCTCCTCGATCACTTTGCGTGTCAGCCGCGCGATGGTCTTCAGGGTCGCCAGCTCGCCCGAAGTCCAGCTGTCGGTGTTCTGCTGGACGAGGGCGGCCTTGATCCGCGTCGTTTCGAGGAGCGGCGTAGCGAGCCTGATGGAGCCATAGGCCAGCGCCAGCGAACCGAGCATGGCGACGAAGGCCAGGTGGCCTGCCGCCATGGCGCGCCGTTCGGCGCGTATGCGCAGTTCGCAGGGAAGCCCGGCCAGTCGGGCGCGGAGCACGCGAGGAAAGTGGCCGAAAGCCCGTTCCGGCCCGTTTCCAAGCCCGCAGGCGGGTAGCCCGGCCAGCGGGGGAGGGGGGCCGAGGAATTCCACCAGGTTGCCGAGCGCTCCATTCGCGTAGGCCAGCAGGAAGGACAGCCCGGGCACGCCGGTCACGGCGGAAAGCTGGATAAAGGGCAGGACCGAATTCCAGGAATACGCGATGAGTCCCCAGGGGTAAGCGAGGAAGCCGATCGATTTGAGATGTTCCCACGAGGTCCAGACGAGTGCGAAGGCGAGCGGTGACAGCCTGCCCCCTTCGCGCGCGGCGAGCCTCAGGTAGAGCCCGGCAAGGGCGTAGAGCAGGCCGTAGGCCAGTGTCGTGCTGCCGAGGGTCCAGAAGCGGAAATCCTTGAAGAACCACAGCCAGTAGCTCGAGAGGCCGTGAGCGAGCATGCCGAAGACCGCGGCCGCGGGAGCCGCCGCGCCGTAGGACCGGGACCTCCGCATCGCGAGGTAGAGCGGCACCAATGCCACGAGGCCGATGAGGGGCGATCCGTAGAGGAACAGTTCGTTGGGCAGGGCGAGGGCTGACAGCGCTCCTCCGAAGGCGGCGAGCGGGATGATGGTGGATGCTGGCGACATGGTGGTGCGGCTCATGTGTCGATAGTAGCCGAGCCGCCCCGTTCCGTGAAGCGGCGGACGCGGCGCTCCTCTCAGGCTCCGTACCGGGAGTGGCCGAGAGGAGCGCGGATTCCCGGATTCGCTTGACCCGCTCCGAGAGGTCGGACTAGAGTCTGCGCCATGGTCAAGGCAGTCTTCCCGGGTTCCTTCGACCCGCCGACGTACGGTCACCTGAACATCATCGAGCGCGCCAGAAGCCTGTTCGACGAGGTGCTCGTCGTCGTCGCGGTGAATCTCCAGAAAACCGGCACCTTCAGCCCCGAAGAGAGGGTCGGCCACCTCAGGCGGCTCGTCGGCCAGTGGCCCGAGGTCTCCGTCCATGTCTGCGACACCCTGATCGTGGATTTCGCCCGCAAGCACGGCTGCTCCGTGCTGTTGCGCGGCGTGAGGTCGGTGCAGGATTTTTCCTATGAATTCGAGCTTTCCGTGATGAACAAGGGTCTCGATCCGGCCATCGAGACCGTCTTCATGCCGACTGATCCACGCTTTTTCGTGCTTCGTTCGAGCGCCATAAAGGAACTGGCCAGTTTCGGCGGAAACCTGACCGGGATGGTTCCGCCCGCCGTCGCGGAGGAACTCCTGCTTCGCCTCCACCCGGACAAGACCACTTGACAAAAAGCGTAAAAGTGACAAAATGGCGGCTACGGTGTCGCCTTGACAAAGACCGCACCGTTCGGTAGGGTACGGTCGAGAATTTCCACACGTCTACACCAATAGGCACGAGGTTTCAAATGGCTGTACCCAGAGCAAAAACTTCGAAGGCGCGCACGCACCGCCGCCAGTCGATCAACATGAAGCTTACCGCACCGACCTTGGTCGCGTGCGGCAACTGCGGCAATCCGGTGCTCATGCACAGGGTCTGCCCCAAGTGCGGCTTCTATCGCGGCAGGCAGGTCTTCGCGCCCGAGAACAACGGGTAA
Organism: Spirochaetales bacterium; assembly: GCA_016926955.1. Lineage (GTDB taxonomy): Bacteria > Spirochaetota > Spirochaetia > Treponematales > UBA12059 > JAFGNN01. The sequence goes on from JAFGNN010000046.1 coordinate 53,265, forward strand.
AGGAGAATTCCCATGGACGAGCTCTTCGCAAAGATCAAGAAGATCATCGCCGACAAGCTCGAGGTCGAGGATGACAAAATCACCCTGGACGCGAGCTTCCGCCAGGACCTCGGAGCCGACAGCCTCGACACCTACGAGCTGGTCTACGGCATCGAGGAGGAGCTCGGCATCACCATCCCGGACGAGAAGGCGAACGAGTTCGAGACCGTCCGCGACGCCTACGAGTACATCAAGACCCAGGTGAAGTAAGGCCTGCGGAAGCGTCGGGACCGTGCTTTTCAACACCGGCGGCCCAAACCGCCAGCGCAAGTCGGTCCTGCTCGCCTTCCAGAAGGCGTGCGGGTTGCGGTTCAGGGAACTCGAAATCCTTGACCGCGCCCTCACCCATCGTTCCTTCGCCAACGAGGACCAGTCCTCGGCATCCAACAACGAACGACTCGAATTCCTCGGCGACGCCGTTCTCGGCGTCGTCGTCGCGTCGTACCTGTACCGTTCCCTCGCCGACAGGGCGGAAGGCGAGCTGGCGCGGGTAAAGAGCTTCGTCGTGTCCGAGGATACGCTCTCTTCGATCGCGGCGGAACTCGGGGTCGACCGCGTGATCCGCGTGGGGAAGGGCGAGGAGCAGACAGGCGGAAGGCGCAAGAAGGCCATCCTCGCCGACGCCCTCGAGGCCATCATCGGAGCCTCCTACATCGACCAGGGCTTCGAGAAGGCCGCGGCCTTCGTCCTCGCACTGACGGTCCCCGAGGTCGACAAGGTGCTCGAGGGCCGCCACCGCAAGGACTACAAGACCATCCTGCAGGAATATCTCCAGAAGTACCGGAAGCAATACCCTGTCTACGAACTGGCGGCGAAGGTCGGCCCGGACCACGACCGGACCTTCCAGATACTCTGCCGCGTCGGCGACCTGGCTTTCGGGCCGGCAGGCGGTAAGAGCAAGAAGGAAGCGGAGCGCGAAGCCGCGCGCATGGCCTACGACGCGATCGTCGCGGCGGGCGGGCTTGAGGCGGAGCGCATCAGGGAGCTCGGTTGAGCCGTTCCTTCCGCGTCGTGGTTTCCGTCCCCCTCACTCGAATAACCTGAGCCAGTTTTCCCCCATGAATTTCCGGACGGTCCCCTCGGAGTGGCCCCGAGCCAGCAAGGCGCGCGTCAGCTCGGGCAGGTTCGCGCAGGAAGCCAGGACGACGCCGTACGCGTCGGTGTAGCCGTCGAAATCCGAGCCGAGGCCGAGGTGATCGGGGCCGACCACGGCGAGCAGGTGCTCGAAATGGTCGAGGAAACTCCCGATCGACACCCGGAGCGGATCCGGGTCCACGAAGGCACCGGCGAAGGTGAGGGCGACGAGGCCGCCCGTGCGCGCAATGGCCTCTGCCCGCGCGTCGTCGAGGTTGCGGTCGTCCGGGCAGACCGCCCGCGCGTTCGAGTGCGAGGCGACCACCGGACGCTCCGCCATCGCGAGCAAGTCGTCGAGCGCCTCGTCGGAGAGGTGGGACGCGTCGACGACCATCCCGAGCCGTTCCATCTCCCGCACCGTCTTTCGGCCGAATTCCGTGAGGCCGCCCGGGCCCGGTGCCCGCACGCCTCGGCCGAGGGCGTTCCGGCGATTCCAGGTCAAGCCGAGCATACGCACGCCCCGGGAGTGGAAGGCCCGAAGTTCGTCGAGGCTTTCGCCCAGGCATTCGCCTCCCTCGATCGAGAGCAGGGCGGCTACCTTCCCGGCTTTCCGCGCCGCCCTGATGCCGCCCGAGTCGGTCGTCGGAACGAAACGGTCGGTGCGGTCGAAGACGGACTCGAGCGCGTCGATCAGCCGATGTGTCTCGGCCGTCGCGTCGGGGACAAGGGCATCCTCCACGAAGAGCGCCATGGTCTGGCAGGCCACGCCGCCTTCGACGAGGCGCGGAAGGTCCAGGTGTCCGAAGCTCCCGCGCTCGAGGAAGTCGCGCGGCAGGCCCTCGGGGCGCGAGAGCGGGCGCCCGACCAGGTCGAGCACCGTGTCGCAGTGGCCGTCGACGACGGTCAGCGAGCGGTGGAACGCTTCCGGATCCATGGCATCCTCCTCCGGCCGCGTCGGGCGGCCCGCCTCCGGCACCGTCACGACAGGCCGTATTTCGCCTTCATCCGTTCCGCGATCAGGAGCAGCCTTTCGCGCTCGTTAAGCGTGGGGTCGTCCATCACGGTCTCGAGGAGTTCCGCGAGCATGCGGCCCATGACCGGTCCCTTAGGCACGCCGATCGCGGCAAGCTCGTTTCCCGAGACCGCCAGGTCCTTGACGCCGAGCACGCGCGACGCGGCGAGCACCGCTTCGATGCGCTTCCGGAAGGGCTCGACGCCGCGCGGGTCGGGCGGGGTGCCCGCAAGAGCCGCAGAGTCGGCGACGCGGAGCGCCAGGAGGTCCTCGACCAGGTCCTCGCCGACCCGGGCCACGAAGCGCCTGACTGCCGCGTCGGTCCATTCGTCGGAGTAAGAGAACATGTGGTGGCGCGCGAGGCGCTCGACCCGCTCGGTGACGGAGTTCGGGAACTTGAGTCGCGGCAGGATGCCCTTGACCATGCGCGCGGAATCCTCTTCGTGCCGATGGAAGGAGTAGCCGCCCTCCGCGTCCCCGGCCTTGCGGCCCGGTTTTCCCAGGTCGTGGAGCAGGGCGGCAAGGCGGAGTTCGAGGACGGGCGGCGCGGCGTCGCAGGCGGCTGCCAGGTGGTCGAACACGTCGAAGGAATGGAGTCCGCCCTGCTCGACGTCCCGGCAGGCGGCCAGCTCCGGAAGGAATTCCCGGAGGAGCCCCGAGCGTTCAAGCAGGCCGATGCCATAGGACGGCTTGCCCGAGAGCAGGATCTTGGCGAACTCGTCGCGGACGCGCTCCGCGGAGACGGAGCGGAAGCGATGGAGGGAGAGTCCTATCGCCTCGAAGGTCGGTACGTCGATAGCGTAGCCGAGCTGGCTCGCGAAGCGCACCGCCCGGAGCGGCCTGAGCCCGTCCTCGCCGAAGCGCTCGAGCGGATCACCGATGGCGCGCACGAGGCGCCTCTCGAGGTCGCCCAGACCGTCGTGCGGGTCGAGGAATTCCCTCGTGGAAAGGTTGAGGGCCATGGCATTCATGGTGAAGTCGCGCCGCTTGAGGTCCTCGCGGATATCCTTCGAGAATCCGACACGGTCGGGACGGCGGCCGTCGGAATATCCCTCTTCGACGCGGAAGGTGGTGGTTTCGATCTGGAGGCCGCGCCAGAGCACCGTGACCGTGCCGTGCTTGACGCCGGTCGGGACTGTTCGCCGGAACACACGCATGACGTCCTCCGGCCGGGCATCCGTGGCGGCGTCCCAATCGGAGGGCTCACGCCCGAGGACCAGGTTCCGGATGGCGCCGCCGACTATCCAGGCCTGGAAACCTTCGCGCGCGAGGACGGAACCAAAGTCGTAGACGGCGCCGGGAACCAGGGTATCGATCCGCATGCTTCGTTTGTACCGGAGGGAAGGGTTGGCGTCCAGAGCCGCCGCGGGCGCGGCGCTTGACCCCGCGCCCGCGCGCGGGGGACAATCCTCCACATGCGTGCACTCCTCCTCACCGGCGGCGAAGCCCCGCCCCTTTCCGCCGTCGCAGGCCACCTCGGCCGTTTCGGCCTCGTCTGCGCCGCGGATTCGGGCCTCGACCTCGCAGCGACGTGGGGCCTCGAGCCCGACCTCATAGCTGGCGACATGGATTCCGTCAGCGATCTTGGCTTGGTCGGAGCGTACCCCCGGGCGCGCGTCCACTTCGTGCCACGCGAAAAGGACGAGACGGACACCGAGCTGGGGCTGCGCCTGCTCAGGGAGGCCGGTGCCAATCGCGTCGTGCTGGCCGGCGGCGGCGGCGGCAGGCTCGACCACCTGCTCGCTGTGCGCGCCCTTTTCGAGCGCGCCGACGGCCCCGAGGAATGGTGGGCGCCGGGAGAGCGCGTGCTGAGGCTGTCGGGTGGCCGAAGCTGGAAAGCCGAGCCCGGATCGCTCGTGTCCGTGTTCCCCCTCGCTTCCGGCGCGTCCGGCATGTCCAGCCGCGGTCTGCGCTGGCCCCTGGAAGGCCTGGAATGGGGGCCGGGGGGCTTCGGCGTCAGCAACGAAACCGTGGACCGGGAATTCTCCATCGAAAGCGGCGCTGCGCCGCTTCTCGTCGTCCTTCCCTACGGAGCCTCGGACCTGCCGGCCTGAACTCCCGCCGCGTCGCGTTCGGCGAACCAGGAGCGGAGCCTCCGTTCGGTCTCGAAGGGATCTTCGACCAGGACGCGTTTGCCGGCAACCAGCTCCGCTATGCCGATCTCGCGGGGATAGCGCGGGATGACGTGCAGGTGCAGGTGCTCGATGCTGGCCCCCGCCACGAGCCCCATGTTGTAGCCCAGATTGTAGCCGGCCGGCGCGTGGGTGGAATCGAGCGCGCAGAGGCAGTCGTCGACCAGGTCGTCGAGCTCGGAGCGTTCGTCCCTCGACAGCTGGCGCAGGTCGGTGACGTGGCGTTTCGGGAACAGGATGAGGTGTCCCGGGTTGTAGGGATAGAGGTTCACGGACGCGGCGAAGGAAGCCGTCTCGCGAACCACGAGACGCTCCACCCGATCGTCCCCGTCCCTTATCAGGCAGAGTATGCAGCCATCCGGGCGCGGACCCCTCAGGTAGGTGATCTTGTCGAAGTTGAGGAAGTACTCCACGCGCTACTCTCCCGAAGGCTTCCGGCCGGTCCGAAACCCCAGCGCGTCCAGCAGGGCCGGATCGGCGCCCGCTTCGATGGCGAGGAAGTCGACGAGGACCGGATAGCGGTCGAGCAGCACGCCGTACCGTTCGAGGGTTTCCAGCCTGAGTTCGTCGCGCGCGCGGGAGGCCGCCTCCTCGGCGAGCAGCGATTCGGTCGAGGCGAGCGCGGCGTCCAGCCAGGCGCGATAGGCGTCCCGGACGAAGCGGTAGAGCTCCAGGTCGGGCAACTTGACGGCATCGACGGTGATCGAGAGGACCTCGATTTCCGGGACGGATTCCTCCACCTCCGCCTCGAGCGCGTCGATGGCGATCCGGGCGCCCGAAGGAAGGGCCTCCGCGAACTCCGGATCGGCCGCTCGACCGACCATGGCGGCGGCGAGCGACTGCTTCGCCCGCTCGATGAGAAGTCCTAAGGCAGCGTCGAGGCGAGCCTGGTCGGGCGCCGTCCCGGACGCCACCAGGCCGGGCAGGGCCTCGCTCCGAAGCTTCACCGCGAGCGTCGCCTTGAGCGAGTACGAGAAGTCCGGTTCTCCCGGGGCAAAGGCGGAATACGCGTCGGCCGAGGGCAGCTCGCCGCTGCGCTCCACGACCGTCTCCCGCGGCACGAGGACGAATTCCGCGAGGCTCAGGTTGGTGGGAAGCAGCGCTTCCCAGCGCCAGGCGAAAGCTCCCGGGGCGAGGACAAGTTCCTCCACGCCGCCGGTCTTGGTCGTCACGACGCCCCAGGCGCCAGGATCGAGGCGGAAGGATACCCAGCCGACCATGAAGACGGCGGCTCCGCAGGCCACCACCAGGATGAACGATACGACCCGTTTCATGGGGCTGCCCCTCCGTCTCTTTCCATACGATGTTTATACCCCACACGGGCACCTGGCGCCAGACGATTCGCCGCGCTTGTCCGCCGCGACGGGCGGCGGTATGGTATCGGTCATGAGCCTCACCCAAGGGGAACACGCCAAAACCCTGCTCGAAGTCGCGACGAAGCGCGCGGCCCTGTTTCTTGCCGGCCTGGATTTCGCGCTGGTTTTCCTGTACGTGGCCGGGAATGCCCAAGGCTTCCTCGACGAGACCCAGTCCAATCTGGTCGACTGGGCCGGATGGGTATCCTGGGGCCTCGTGCCGGTGGCGCTGCTCGCGGGGTTCGCACGTGCCTACATGCCGACCAGGCGCGGCGAGGCTCCTGCTTGGTGGGCCGCGGCCGCCTGGCTGGCGCTTGGCGCGTTGGCCGCCGTCTTCGGCTTCCTCGCTTCGTTGCTGTCCGTGCTGGTCGCGGGGTTCGACTGAGCCGCCGCTCTTATTGACCCCCCGGAACGGGCGCGGCTATACTCGCTTCTCCAATCGTCCGCCGCGCCGGATAAGCGCGGCCATCGGGAGAACAGAGCGATGCAGGTCCGGGTTCGCTACGCGCCTTCGCCCACGGGGCTCCAGCACATCGGCGGCGTCCGTACGGCGCTTTTCAATTACCTTTTCGCACGATCCACGGGCGGAAAGTTCATACTCAGGCTCGAAGACACCGACCGTTCGCGCTTCAGCCAGGAATACGTGCGGAACCTCTACGAAACCTTCGAATGGCTCGGCGTCAGGTGGGACGAGGGTCCCGACTCCGGCGGCCCCGCCGCTCCATACGTCCAGTCTGAGCGTTTCGACCTGTACCGCGAGCACGCGGAGCGGCTCGTCGGACTCGGTCGCGCGTACTACTGCTTCTGCGGCGAGGACCGCGTCGCCAAGTTCCACTCCGACGTGCAGGATGAGGAAGGCGGGGCGGAGGGCGCAAGCTTCGGCTATGACCGCCATTGCCGGAACATCGACGCGGCGGAAGCCAAGGCGCGTGCGGCCTCCGAGCGCCACGTCATCCGTCTCAAGATTCCGCTCGGCGAGACGACGGAGTTCGAGGACCAGCTGCTCGGGAAGATCACCTGGAAAAACGAGGATGTGAATCCCGATCCGGTCCTCCTCAAGAGCGACGGTTTTCCGACCTACCACCTCGCCAATGTAGTGGACGACCACCTCATGGGCATAACCCACGTGATGCGCGCCCAGGAGTGGATCTCCTCTACGCCGCTCCACGTGATCATGTACCAGGCCTTCGGCTGGGAGCCGCCCGCCTTCTGCCATCTGCCCATGGTCATGGGGGAGGACGGCCGGAAGCTTTCCAAGCGCCACGGTGCCACCAGCGTCGACGAGTTCCGCAAGGGCGGCTACCTTCCGGAAGCCCTCATCAACTACGTCGGCATGCTCGGCGCCTCTTACGAGGACGGACGCGACCTTTACCAGCTGTCGGACATGGAGCGACTCTTCTCGGTGGAGCACCTCAAGAAGGCTCCCGCGGTCTTCGACTACAAGCGGCTCGAATGGTTCAACGGACAGTACATCCGGCAGAAGCCCGACGCGGAGCTCGCCGCCCTGGTCATGCCCTGGCTCGAGGAGGCGGGCATAGCGAAGAAAGCCGACGCGGCCTCCGAAGCCGCCGTGCTTGCCGCCATGCCTCTCGCCAAGGAGCGCCTCCATTACCTGCGGGACGCGCCCGCCGTCATGGGCTTCCTCTTCGATGAGCCTCCGGTCCCGGCGCTCGAGGAGTACTTTCCGAAAAAGTTCGACGCCGCCATGACGCGCTCGGCCCTGGCCGAGGCCCGCGCCCTTCTCGCCGCGCGCTTCCCCGCATCCGACGAGGAGCTCGAGGAAGCCTATCGCGCGCGCGCCGCGGAGCTCGGTCTCAAGCTCGGCGACCTGCTCATGCCCCTCCGCGTGGCGGTCACCGGTTCGCGCGCGAGCCCGCCGCTTTTCGGCTCGATCCGCCTGCTCGGTCTGGAACGCTCCGTTGCCCGGATAGACCGCTCCCTGGACGCGCTTGCCGGGGCTTGAGGCCCCTTCCTTGACGGCGGACGGCGCGGCGCGGCATAGTCACCCGTGCCGCGCCCCTGAAGCGCGGTAAGGAGTTCATCCGTGAGCGACGACATCATTCCCGCGGCGGCGTCAGGCGACGGCGCGGGCGAAGAGGCTTCGGACTTCATCCGCGCCGCCGTCCGGGAAGACCTGAGGAAAGGGCGTTTTTCCTACGTCCGGACCCGCTTGCCACCCGAACCGAACGGCTGGATGCACATCGGCCACGCCAAGGCCTTCATGATCGACTATTACGTCGCCATGGATTTCGGCGGCCAATGCAACCTGCGCTTCGACGACACGAACCCCGAGGCGGAGGACCTGGCCTTCGTCGAGGCCATCACGCGCGATTCGCGCTGGCTTGGGCTCGACTGCGGCGACGAGCGGACTTTTTTCGCCTCGGACTATTACGAAAAGCTTTACGAGCTGGCCCTGAAGCTCATCCGGAAGGGCGTCGCATACGTAGACGACCTCTCCGACGAGGATATCCGCGTTTACCGGGGCACCGCGGTGCCCGACAAGAACAACATCACGCTCACTCCTCCCGGGAAGGACAGCCCCTGGCGGAACCGCTCCGTCGAGGAAAACCTCGACCTATTCGCGCGCATGCGCTCAGGCGAATTCGCCGACGGCTCGAAGACGCTCCGGGCGAAGATCGACATGGCGCATCCGAACCTCGTCATGCGCGATCCCGTCATGTACCGCATCAAGCGGGCGCCGCACTACCGGGTGGGGAACGAGTGGTGCATCTACCCGATGTACGACTTCGCCCACCCGCTCTCCGACTCGATCGAGGGCATCACGCATTCGCTCTGCTCGCTCGAGTACGAGATCCACCGGCCCCTCTACGAATGGTTCATCCGCGAGGCCGAGACCTTCCCCTCGCGCCAGATCGAGTTCTCCAGGCTCAACATCACGCACACGGTGCTCTCCAAGCGCTGGCTCAAGCAGCTCGTGGAGGAGGGCCTCGTCGAGGGCTGGGACGATCCGCGCATGCCCACCATCGCCGGGCTGCGCCGTCGCGGCTACACGCGCGAGGCCATCAAGGACTTCATCGACCGCATCGGCATCGCCAAGACCAATTCCATGGTCGACATCCAGCTGCTCGAGCACTGCCTCCGCGAGGACCTGAACCGCCGCGCGAACCGGGTCATGGCGGTGCTCGACCCCGTTGAGCTGCTCGTCACCAACTGGAAAGAAACCGAGCCCGTCGAGCTCGAAGCGGTGAACAACCCCGAGGACGCTTCCGCCGGCACGCGGACCCTGCGTTTCGACGGGCGGCTTCTCATCGAACGGGACGACTTCGCCGAGAATCCGCCCCCAAAGTATTTCCGGATGTTCCCGGGCAACCAGGTCAGGCTCCGCTACGGCTACATCGTCACCTGCACGGGCTGCGAGAAAGACGCCGCGGGGCAGGTAACCCGCGTCCTCTGCGAATACCATCCTGACACGAGGGGCGGGAACGCGCCCGACAACCGCAAGGTGAAGGGGACCATCCACTGGCTGCGAGCGGCCGACGCCGTGCCGATCGAGGCGCGACTCTTCGACCACCTGTTCCTCGCCGAGCGCCCCATGGACGTGGAGCCGGGCAAGGACTGGAAGGAAGGGATCAACCCCGCTTCCTCCCAGCGCAGGAGCGGTGCCTTCGGCGAACCCTGCCTGGCTCTGGCGAAGCCCGGTGACCCGTACCAGTTCGAGCGCCTCGGATATTTCACGCGCGACCCCGCGGATTCCGAAGGCAAACCCCGTTTCAACCGCTCTGTGTCGCTCCGCGACTCATGGGCCAAGATCGAGAAGAAGCAGGGCTGAACGTTACCGGTGCGGCCAGCGGATCAAGGCCCGCCGGTGACGACCCGCGCCAAACGCAGGAGACTTCGACATGACGGCAACTACGACGCGAAAGCGCAGGCGGGGCGACCGCTACGACGGCAGGCTGATACGCACGCTCGATCCGCTTACCATGATGGTCCCCTTCATCATGAGAACGCGGGGCGACGCGCAGAATTTCTTCGAGGACCGCGTCGAGATATCCCACGCGGAGCGCTGGCTTCGGGAGCAGCGGGACAAGGGCATCGGTGACATCGGCATACTGCACGTCATCATGGCCGCCTGCGTGCGCGCCTTCGCGCTGAGGCCCCGGGTGAACCGCTTCGTGAAGAACGGTCGCATCTACGCCCGGAACGACCTGACGGTCTCGCTCGCCATCAAGAAGACGATCGACGAGGACGGCATCGAGACCACGCTGAAGCTCCATTTCGACCGCGCGGACACCATCTGGGACGTACGGGACAAGCTCAACGCTGCCGTGTCCGAGAACAAGAAGATCGAAGCCGCGAATTCGACAGACAAGCTCGCCGGTTTTTTCGTTCGCATGCCGCCCTTCTTCCTCAAGGGCCTCGTCTCCTTCCTGTGGTTCCTGGATGACCACGGCTGGCTCCCGAAGGCGATCCATGCCGCCAGCCCCTTCCATACGAGCCTGTTCATCACCGACCTCGGTTCGGTCGGCATCCAGTCCATCTACCACCACCTCTACGAATTCGGAACCACGAGCCTCTTCCTGGCTTTCGGATCGAAATCGCACGAGAAGGAGCTTGTCGAGGACGGCTCGGTCAGGACGCGGAAGCACCTTACCCTTCGCGTGAACACCGACGAGCGCATCGTGGATGGCTTCTACTACGCGAGCGCGTTCAGGCTCCTCAAGCGCCTGGTGACGCATCCGGAACTGCTCGAGGCCGCTCCCGAGTCGATCCCCGAAGACATCGACTGAGCCGGAGAGGGGTTACGGACGTGAAAGAGCCGGTCGGAGGCGCTAGCCTCGACCGGCTCTTCTTTATGCGCCGGCCGGCATGCGCCAGCGGCGATAATGTTCCCCGACCTACTTCGCGGAGCTTTTGCGAAGCTTGTCTAGCAGAGCCCGCGCCTTGTCCTTGACCGGTTTGATGTAGTTGCCGTCGGCGATGCGCATGATCATCCGGATGGCGGCGGCATCCTTGAGGGCGCCCGTCTCGTCGTGAAGAAGCTCCAGGGCGACGAGGGCCTCGAAGGCGAGGCTGTTGTCCGGCAGCAGGAGGTCGTACTTGTTGACGAGGAAGGAGATGGCGGTCGTCACCTCGTCCCCTTCGTTGATGCCGATCTTGCCGAGTGAGCGGATGGCCGCGGAGATCACCATTGTCTCCCCGTCGGACAGGGCGACCTTGAGGAGGGCGTCCTTGGACTCGACGCTCGGAAATTCGGCGAGGAGCTCGCAGGCCTTGGCCCGGACGTCCGGGTAGTCGTTGATGACACGGCCGTAGCCGGCCTCCCTGATGGAGACCTGGGTGGTTTCGAGCGCGAGGTATTCGAGGGCCTGGCGGATCTCCTCGCCCTTCCGGCCTTCGGCGATCGCCTGCTCGATGTACTGGAGGGCCACGAGTTTCATGTCCCTTCCGTCGGCATGGGCTTGCTCGCGGATGATGAGGGTCTCCAGGGTCTCCTGGAGATAGGCTTCCTCGACGGTTTTCTCGCCCGTCGTCTGGGCGATGGCCGGCAGGGCAAGTGTCGCGCAGAGCGCGAGGACGAGGAGCGCGGAGAGCCTGGACTTCATGGTTGCCTCCCGATACTAATTTTCCACGTGTCGCCGTATTTTGCAAGCTCGTAGAGGACGAGCCGTTCGCCTTTCGGCGTGACGGTGATCGCCTTCACGCGGTCGGCCGCCACGAATTCGATGTCGTCGACCCTGTCGAACTGTCTTGAAGGATAGACCACGTACAGGAAGTAGTCGAGGAGCGTCGTCAAGGTAATGCCCTGGCGCTGGAGGGTTTTGGCCTTGGAAAGTTCCTCGAGGACCGGAGGGCGGGAAAAATGCTCCACGTACTCTTCGCTCAAGCGGGAAAGCCAGGCGTCATAGTCCTTCCGCCGGATGATGCCGTTGAGCTCCTCGATCAGGATCCTGACGCTCAGCAGAGCGTCCTGGCGTGCTTCTTCCGGTACCGAGGAGGCGTCGAAGGCCTCCGGTTCGATTGTCCGTGGCAGGTCCTCGCCAGCGTCGACCGGGGCTCCGGGCAGGGGCCTGGGAGCGCCGGGGCAACCCGAGAGCGTGGCTACGGCCGCGAGGACGGCGAGAAGAACGGGGACGGATCTTTCGAAACGGGATGACATGGACGAATTGTACTCCCGTCGGGCGAGGGCTGTCAAAACCAGTCGAAGCGCGGACTCGCGAGGGCGCCCTGCCGCGGGGCGGGGACGCGAGCGTTTTCGTTTGAAGATTCCCGCGTCATGGTTTATCATCCCTGCGAAACCTATAGGATAAGCGAGGCGGCAACGTCTCGATCCGTCGCCCCCAGGAGGCGGCGCAGCAAGGCTGGATGATGAAAGACGTCGCCGCACTGCACCAGGCCGAGTTCGACACGCCGCCCGACGTGGTCGTGAGCGTACCTGCCAGCGTACGGATACTTGGCGAACACACCGAAGATTCCGAAGGGCTCGTCCTGTCGGCCGCCTTCGGCATGCGCCTGTCAGTCGCGGTGTCGTTCCGCAGGGACGCCGCCCTGCGTTTCCACGCGCTCGACCTCGGCGAACGCAAGCGTACCACGATGGCGAACCTCAAGTACAAGCGCGAGGATCGTTGGGCCAACTACCCGAAAGGCGTGTGTTCCACCCTGGCGGAGCGCGGCCTGGCCACGCGAGGGTTCAACTTCACCGTCTCGTCCGACATCCCGCAGGGCATCGGGCTCGGCTCCTCGGCGGCTCTCTCCGTGGCGAGCGCCGCGGCTTTCGACGCGCTCTACGGCCTAGCCCTCGGCGACCTGGGAATCGCGGAGCTGGCGCGCGAGGCCGAGACCATCTTCATGGGCAAGCAAGTGCCCGCCTCGGAGCACCTGGTGCCCGCGCTCTCGAGGCCCGGAACCCTGCTCGCCATCGACGCGCGCTCGGGCGCAAAACGCCTCGTACCCTACGCTTTCGAGGAAGCCGCCCTCGTGCTGACCGACAGCCGGGTGCCGAGGCCGGTCATCGACGCGGAGATGGAGCAACGGGCGGACGACTGCCGCAAATGCCTCGCCGCCCTCGGTTCGCGAAGGGGCGGCAAGACCCTCCGAGACTTCGGGCTCGACGATCTCGAAGAGCTGATGGGCGTGCTCCAGGAGAGCGTCCGTCGACGCTGCCTGCACATCATGGAAGAGATGCTGCGGGTGGGAGAGGCCGAGGACGCCCTCGCGCGCGTCGATCTCGCCTCGTTCTCGCGGATCGTCAACAAGAGCCAAGCCGGCCTGCGCAACCTCTTCGAGATTTCCTGCCCGGAGGTCGATTGGCTCGCCAAGCGGGCGCTGGAGATCGATGGCGTGCACTGGTCCCGCCTTACCGGGCGCGGCTTCGGCGGGTGCACTCTGACGGCCATGCGTCCGTCCGCGGCGGCGGATTACCGCTCGCGCCTCGAGGAGTATGAGCGCATCTTCGGCTTCCGGGCGGCCGCCTGGGACGTGGAGCTGGATGGCGGGATCGTGCTGGCCTGAGGCGGGGCGCGCTTGCCGCCAGAGGCCCTCGACGATAGTATGCTTCGCGAGGCGTCCCGCCAGCCGTGTACCCGCGGGACGGCCAGGACGACGGAGGCACCGCACTAATGAAACTGCTCCTCACCAACGACGATGGATACCAGAGCGAGGGAATCAAGGTTCTCGCCGAAACGCTCGCCAGGGATCATGAGGTCTTCATATTCGCCCCGGATTCGGAACGCTCGGGGATGAGCCACGCCATGTCGCTGCGGACCCCGGGTAAGGTGCGCCGCAGGGCGGAGCGCGAGTATTCCTGCTCCGGCACGCCCGCCGACTGCGTAATTTTGGCCGGATTGGGCGCTATACCTTTCCAGCCCGACGCGGTCGTCTCGGGTATCAACCGCGGGCCGAACCTGGGCACCGACCTGGTCTATTCGGGCACCGCGGCGGCGGCCCGTCAGGCTTCCATGCACGGGTTGCCCGGCATCGCGGTTTCCCTCGCCACCTACGAGCCGCCCTTCGAGTACCTGCCCGCCGCCCGCTTCATCGCCCGGCACCTTCCAGAACTCCTCGCCCTCTGGGATCCGGAGGTGTTCGTCAATGTCAACGTGCCGCCGCTTCCCGCCGACGGGCTTCCGGAGGGCGTTACCGCCTATCCTAGCCGCCGACGCTACCGGGACAAGCTTCGCTCCTTCGAGGCGCCCGACGGTTACTCGTATTGCTTCCTTGCCGACGGCAAGGTGGAGACCGATCCATGGGACGAAGGCGACGAGGCCGCCATCCGCGCAGGCAAGGCCGCGGTGAGCCGGGTGCTCGTCTATCCCGCGGTACCCGGCGATTTCAGGGCCGGAATCGCGTTGGGGTAGGGCGATGAGCGGCGAACTCTCCGAGGCGCTCGGCGCCTACCGCTCCGGCGACTGGGAACTGGCCCTGGAAACGCTCTCCCGGGCGGAGACTTCGGGGGAGAACCAGGTCGGTTCGGCCTATCTCATCGGTCTCTGCCACGCCCGCCTCCGCCACTGGGACGAGGCGCTCCTCTACCTGGAACAGGTCGTGACCGGTGACGATGACCGCGAGCGCGTCAACCAATGCAGGCTCGCGCTGGCATGGGTCTACGCGGAGACCGGGCGGACCCGGCTCGCGGAATACGAGCTGGGAAGGCTGCGCGAGGCCGGCGACGAGTCGGTCGCCATGTGGGCGACCCTCGGCTACGCTGCGTTCGCCCAGGGCAAGCTGGAGGAAGCGGCCAGCAGTTACGAGGCTGCACTCAAGATCGATCCGGAGAACCCGAACGCGCTCAACGGGCTCGGCTACGTGCTCGCGTGCGCCGGGCGCGAATTGCCTCGCGCGCTCACCTGCTGCCGCAAGGCGGTCGATCTTGCACCGGACCGCCCCGCCTACCTGGACAGCCTCGGCTGGACCTACCACGTCCTCGGGATGACCCGGGAAGCCTCGATCCACCTGGCCAGGGCCGCGGAACTCGACCCGGACAGCGCCGAAATCGCGACCCACCTCGAGGCGCTGAAGGAAGGAAGCAAGTGACCCGATACCGCGCGCGGCTGCGCACCCTTGTCCTCGCCCTCGCGGCCCTCGTCACCGCGCGCGGCGGCTTCGCCCAGTTCGCCCACGACATCGACTCGGTCCGCGCCGCCGAAGACTTCAGGCTCGGCGTTCAGGCTTACCATCGCGGAAGGCTGGCCGAATCGACCTTGTTGTTCGAACGGGCGCTCGCCTCTGAGGCGGACGATCCGCTGATACTGTCCTGGCTCGGTCGCGCCTATTACCGGCAGGGCTACGAGGCGACCGCGCTGGCCGCCTGGGATGAGGCCCTCGCGCTGGGTGGACCCGTCATAGCCCTCGAAGCGTTCGCCGAATACGTAAGGACGCGCAGGGGAGTCGGGACCGACGATTCAGGCCGTGCCATGGTCGTCGCCGGAACGATTGCGGGCATCGACGGTCGGGACCGGCGTTTCGCGCGGCCCACGTGGATCTCGGCGGCGGCTGACGGAAGCGTGCTCGCGGTTGCCTTCGGATCGAACGAAGTGCTCCGCTTCGACGTCAACGGGCTTTTGACCGCGAGGATGAGGGGAGGGCTTCGAGGTTACGACAGGCCGTTTTCGCTGGCTCCCTTGCCGGACGGCGGATTCGTGCTGGCGGAATTCGGCTCTGACCGGATATCGGTATGCGACAAGTACGGAAACGTGACCGCGGTCTTCGGGGAAGGGGACGGCGATGAACGCCTGTCCGGTCCCCAATACGTGGCCAGGGACAGTGACGGCTACCTGTATGTGAGCGATTACGGAAACAGCAGGGCGGTCAAATTCGGCCCGGACGGACGCTTCCTCTTCGAGTTCGGCAAGGCTGACGCATCGGGCGGCGGCCTCGGGGCGCCTTCCGGGATCGCGCTGCTCGGAGACCTGGTCTATGTCGCGGATCGCTCGGGACCATCCATCGAGGTTTTCGACCTGTCCGGCAATCACCTCGAAAGCCTGGTTCCCGTCGGGCTGTCTTCGCCGGAAGGCATTTCCGTGGACGGCGGACGCCTTCTCGTGGCGGACGGTGGCCGCGTCATGGCCATCGATCCATCCTCGCTCGCGGTGACCGAGCTCCATGCGAGCGCCAGGAAAGGCTCGCGCCTGCTCTCGGCCGCTTTCGACGCGAACCGCAACCTGGTCGTGGCCGATTTCGACGCATCGCTCATCGAAGTGCTCGTCGCTCCATCCACGGTGTACTCGGGCTGGCGCGTCGAGGCCGGTCGCGTCGATACGAGCAGGTTTCCGCGCGTCGAAGCCGAGATCCTCGTCGGCGACGCGGACGGCAGGCCGGTTGTCGGTCTGGCCGAGGGAAATTTCCATGTGACGGAGCTCGTGACGAGCGAGGAAATCCGCAACGAAGGCGGAAAGGATGTCGCCTATCGCGTCGAGATGATGCGCAGTGTCGAGGAGTTCGAGCTCATCGACGCCGAAAGCGACGAGGATCCGCTCGACCTAGCCTTCCTGGTGGAACGTTCGCCCGAGGCGGAACGCCTCGCGTCCGAAACCCGTGCGGTAGTGGGCGAACTCGCCGGAGAGCTCCGCTCGACCGATCGGGCTATCCTGGTGGAGGCGGCGGCCAATCCGGCGCTCTCGCACGAGGGGGTCGGCCCCGAGCTGATCCGCCTGGCGGCCAGGGGGCTCCCGGCCGCACGCGACTGGCGCTTCGATCTGGCCGTGCGCCTCGCCGCGTCCTCGCTCGCCTCGGGAACGGGAAAGCCATCCATCCTCTATGTCGGCTCGGGCAGCGTCAACGAGGGCACCCTCGGCCGAACGGCGCTTTCCGAGCTGGTCGCCCTGCTCCGGAACAACGGCATCCGCTTCGACGCTATCGTCCTGGGGGACAAGGAGCCCGACGCCGCCCTGTCGTATATCGTAGGCGAAACCGGAGGGACGTTGCGCTCCTCGCGCGAGCCCGCAGGCGCCGCGCCCCTCGCCGCCGAGCTTCGCGCGTCCAGAAGGGGACGCTACCGGGTATCCTGGCTGAGCCGCGCCGAAGACGGATTCGGACGCAGCTTCCTGGGCTTCGCGGTAGAAGCCTACCTCTACCGCATGTCAGGACGCGACGAAACCGGATTCTTCGCTCCGCTCCGTTGAGGCGCATCGGTCGCCCGCGAAATCGCGCGACCGAACCCTCGAGCGACATTCGCGGCGAGAAAGGACAAAAATCCTATTGACGCGACCGAGCGCTTACTGCTAGATTGCCCCCGTCGACGGCGCGGCGTTCGCGACCGAGCCGTCGCCGATCGGGGTGACGCCATCTTAGCTCAGTCGGCAGAGCACGTGACTTGTAATCTCGGGGTCCCCGGTTCGACTCCGGGAGATGGCTGAAAGAGACCTCGCGACGCGAGTAGATACATGGGGAGATTCCCGAGTGGTCAAAGGGGGCAGACTGTAAATCTGTTGGCTCAGCCTTCGAAGGTTCAAATCCTTCTCTCCCCAAAGGG
>JAFGNN010000047.1 GCA_016926955.1 Spirochaetales bacterium
AGGTGGCGCGCGAACCCAGTCGGTCCGTCTCGGCGACAGGGCGCCCCGCGCGGTCGTATTCGTAGCGGTACCGCGCGCCGCCTTCGGCCGCCTCGGCGACGAGGTTTCCCATGGCGTCGTATTCGTACGCATAGCGCTCGGGACCTTTCGCCGTCGCCGCGACGCGGCCGAGCGCGTCGTACGCGAAGGTCTCGACGAGGCTCGAGCCGGTCCGCTTCTCGGCGAGCCGCCCGGCGGCGTCGTACGTGAACCCGGTGGTCCGGCCGCTCGGATCGATTATGGCGGTGACGCGGCCCGCACCGTCGCGTTCGTAGCGGGTGATCGCGCCGGTACGGTCGGCGGCGGACGAGAGCCCGCCTGAGGCGTCAAGCGTCAGGGTCGTCTTCCGCCCGTACGGATCGAGCTCCGCTATGAGCCGCCCGGCGGCGTCGAGCTCGTAACCCCACGCGGCGCCGGTCCGATCGACGACGCCGACGAGCCTGCCTTCGCCGTCGTAGCGGTGGCTCGTGACGGAGCCCGCAGGATCGATCTCCCGCGCCAGCGTCCGGTCGGCGTTCCATTCGTAGCGCGTCGACCGGCCCGTCCGGTCGGTCCGCACTGTGACGAGTCCGCGCGCGTCGTATTCGGTGCGGGCGACGCCGTACGAAGAATCGGGACCGGATTCATAAATTAAGCGACCGAACTCGTCGTGCCCGTAGCGCAGAGTCCGACCGAGGCGGTCGGTCTCGGCGACGAAATTCCCCGCCACGTCGTATTCGAACAAAGCGTAGACGTAGCGGCCCGCGTCGTCGTAGTACCCGGTTTCGACGAGGCGGTCCATCGCGTCGTAACGGTACCGGGTTTCGACGCCGTTGGCGTCGACGCTCGCCGCGGTCATGCCGGACGGCGTGTAGGTCCTCGATCCGATGCGCACGCCGGCGAGGGTGGCCTCCGTGACGCGGCCGAGCGGGTCATATTCGAATTCGGCTACGGTCCCGAGGGCGTCGACCGCGGCGAGGGCCTGGCCCGCGGCGTCGAGCGTGAACGCCACGCGCTCGCCCGTGCCGTCCACGCTCCGCGCGACGAGGCGCCCGCGGAGGTCATATTCAAACCTCGTCGCTCG
Organism: Spirochaetales bacterium; assembly: GCA_016926955.1. Classification (GTDB taxonomy): domain Bacteria; phylum Spirochaetota; class Spirochaetia; order Treponematales; family UBA12059; genus JAFGNN01. The sequence continues at coordinate 1,103 of JAFGNN010000047.1, forward strand.
CTCCCAGGCGAAGCTCCAGTCGTCCAGCCCGGTTCCGTCGGCCCCTGGCTTCAGCGACGCCGTGCCGAGCTTCTCCGCGGTCACCTTGCCGTCGGCCCGGTACTCGTAGCCGTGCGCCACTCCGGCGGCGTCGACGCTCGCGAGGAGCAGGTGGCGGTCGTCGTACACGTTCCGCGTCGCCGCGCCGGTCCGGTCGATAGCGAGGACCAGGTCCTTGCGTTCGTCGTATTCGTAGCGCGCCGTCCGGCCCAGCGGGTCGCGGGCGGCGATCACGTTCCCTTGAGCGTCGTATTCGTACGTCCAGACCTGCCCGGCCTGGTCCGTGTACGCGAGCACCCGTCCGATCGCGTCATTCGCGAAGTAGTCGGCGCCGCCGTCCGGATGGACTTTCCGCGCGACATGGCCGTACGCGTCGTACTCGAAATCCGTCGCGTTGCCGAGCGGATCCGTCGCCGTCGCGACACGGCCCCGCGCATCGTAGAGGAAGGTCTCCGATCCGCCGTCCGGGCGGTCGATCCGGACGAGGTTCCCGGACGCGTCCCACGAATAGTCGGTTCGCCTGCCGCCGGAGTCCACCGCGTAGAGCGGATTCCCCCAGGAATCGAAGGCGACGCGGGTCGTCCGGCCCTCGGGATTTTCGACGGACACGCGGTTCCGTGCGTCGTCGTAGCCGTAGCGGGTGGTCCGCCCAAGCTCGTCGGTCTCCGCGACCAGGTTGTCCCGTTCGTCGTACTCGAACGAGCGCTCGGAGCCGTCCGCGTAGACGATCCGCGAATTCCTGAGGCGCTCGTCGAAGTACCAGCGCTCGACGACGCCGGAGGCGTTTTCGTACTCGGTCATCCGGATCTCGGGGTGATAGCGGAAGCGCTCGCTTTCGCCCTCCTCGTCCACCGTGCGCGCGATCCGCGCTTTTCCGTCGACAGTCTCGTATTCGTAGCGGCGCGCGCTGCCGTCCGGCTTCACGATGGCCGTGAGGAGGGTGCCGGAGTACTCGTACCGGATCAGGTCGCCCGAGATGTCGGTCAGGGCGACGAGCCGCCCCGAAGCGTCGTACGAGTACGACGCGACGCGCCCTTCAGGGTCGCGGAGCTTCGAGATCCGCATTCCGCTCCGTTCGATGACGAGGGCGCGGGTATAGCCGTCCTCGATTCCCGTCAGGCGGCGTGAGGTATCATAATTGAACTCGAGTATGTTGCCCGCGCGGTCGACCGCGGCCGCGAGCTGGCCGTCGAGGCCATAGCGGTATTCGCGCCCGTCCTTGAACGCGCGGACGAAGGTGCCGTCGGCCAGGAGTTCGAGCCGCTCGTCCGTCGGCACGACCGGGTCGAAGCCCGTTCCCGTCGGATAATAATTCCGCCACCCGTTCTCGAGCGTCGCGCCCGAAGCGTAGTCGGGTTCCGCGCGCGCGACATAGAGATGCGGCGATCCGTTCTCGTCTATCAGGGTGACCGTGCCGTTCCCCGTATCGGACAGGATCGAAGGATCGGAGGAGTCGAGCACGTACGCGTTGCGCGCGTCGGCGAGGGAAGCATAGTCCGCTCGCCTCGCGGCCTCGTCGCGCATCGAGCGCGCGCGAGCGGCCGCGGCGGCGAGCACGGCGAGCTCGTCCTCGGTGCCGTCGAGCCGGTCGAGGGCGTCCTCGATCGTCTCGATCATGTCCAGGGTCGCCGCAATGGTGTCGAGCGCGGCTTGATAGAGCGCGATCGCCTCGGATTGCCGGTACCCGTCGGCGGCTTGCGCTTTCGCGAGCGCCGCCGACGCGGCGTTCCGGGCGTCGATGGCCGCTTCGTACGCGTCGCGGGCCAGCGCGAGACCGGCATCCAACTCCGAGCGCAACGCGGCCCTGCGGCTCGTCGCCGCCGCCACCGAGGCCGCGATGCCCTCGTACGCTTCCTGCCAGGCGTCGCGTTCGGCGGCGACCCCGGGGTCGGAACCGATGACGATGCGGGTGTCGTACGAGAAGCTCCAGCCGGGACCGAAGGAGCGGCTGATCGAGCCGTCGCTCTCGTAGAGGCGGGTCGCCTGGACGCCGAGCGCGCCGTAGGCGTATTCGAGATCGGTTTCGAGCAGATAGTAGGAGCCGGTCGCGAGCCGCACCGGGTCGCCGCCGACGGTGCTCGCGTCGGTCAGGGAGGCGAGCTCCGATCCGCCTGAGGCGCTAGCCGCCGCCGCGAGGTTCCCGTCCGAATTCGCCTGCGCGGAACCGATTCCCGCGTTTGCGTCCGCTTCCGCCGCGTCCAGAATGGCTGCTTCGCCAGACGTAGCGCCCACCTCGACTCCGGGGAAGCCAGAGCTCGCCGTGGCGAACTCATCGTCCATGACGGTGTTCAGGTCGCTGGCGGTTCCGATGGCCGCGTCCGTCGCGGTCTCTTCGGGCGTCGGCCCGGGAGGTGGTTCCTCGCCAGGATCGGGTTCGGGGTCCGGCTCGGGATCCGGCTCGGGATCCGGTTCGGGCTCAGGATCCGGATCGGGAGGAGGCCAGTCTCCCGAATTATGCACTAGCTTCCGGTCGGCGAAGAAATTGTAGTTGTCGACGACCTGCATGATGTTGTAGGTGCGCACCGCTTCGCGCTTCTCGACCACGCCCGTTATCGTCTCGACGCGGAGGGAGCCGTCGTCCAGTATCGATAGAACCGGGTCCCCGATTTCGAGCTGGGCGACCACGAGCCCGTACTCTGACTCCGTGCGCCCGGGCAGCCACGAGGCGTAGCCTTTCCCGGGCACGTAGTACGCGTGGTGGTTGGTGCACTCCGAAGCGACGCCGTCGGAGAACGTGATTTCAATCGTGAAGTCGTCGCCCAGCCCCGTGTGCCAGTCGGAATCGATGACGGTGACGAGCTGCGGCTCGAGCGCCCCCGTTTCGATATTGTAGGTCAGGACGCGGTCGCCCGCGACGATGTCCTCGACGACCTTCTCGGTGCCGTCGCCCATCAGGATCCTGGTTCCCGCGACGAAGCACTCGATTATCATGCCATTGTCGTCAGCGCCCGCCGACGAAATGAGCGCGAGCGTCAAGGCGAGAGCCAGCGTCACGCGGAGGACATTCGAATGGACTTTATTCAGCGAGCGGAGAGCGGAGAGCGGAGAGCGGAGAGCGGAGAGCGGAGAGCGGAGAGCGTGATGATTTCATATCGCTTCCTTGAGTAATCCGGCTTTTAATCGGAGCGATGTTCACCCCGGTGACGGTGGATGTCAAGCCTTTCTTTTGAGGAGCCCGCTCGATCCATCCTATCCGGAGCGCGATAGAATATCGGAAGATCCGGAGCGGTCTCTGTTACTGCTCCCGATGATCCTTCCGGTTCAGCACGCTGACGACGACCCGATCATCGTCGGTCGACCCGTCAAGGATTCCTTGACGGCTGGTTCCGGATCCGTCGCTCATTCCCTGCAACAATGGTCGCCGTGCAGACTGGCGTTCTGCCTGGACCGCCTGAAAAACCCAGCCAGATGCTCCTGGCCAGGCCAGACCGAGCCCTCCTCGAAGCGGACGTCATAGCGGGTTTGTTTTCACGCGGACTCATGGATAAAGCTGTCGCCGAGGATCGCTCCTCCGGTTCGGGCTCCGTCGCCTGCGAAAACCTCACCTATCCCTTTTTCACGGCAGCGCCACGAGCCGCAATTTCCGCCCGACGCCGTCGAGGAAGCGGAAGCGCACGCCGAGGGTTGGAACGAGCACAGCGCCCGTCATGCCGCTCAGGGCGAGAGGCGCGCCCGCTTCGACGAGATCGCCCTCGCGAACGAGCGGGGCGCTGAGGTGCGCGTAGATTGTTTCGACGGCGCCGTCAGATACGACGACGACGAGGCCGAGCTCCTCATCGTAGCTCACTTCGACGACGATCCCGGCGAGGAAGGCGGGCACTTCGGTTCCCGCGGGCGCGGCGAAGCGGACGGAATAGCCGTCGGCTTCGCGCGCGATTTCCTCGAGCGTGAAGGCCGGGGGGATTTCGATGAGCAAGTTCGCCTCCGGGCGCTGCGCCGATGCGCACGAGCAGAGGAACGCGATGGTAGCGGACGCGAGAACAAGTCGGCGTGAATGATTCAGTCGCATGCTGCCTCACCCGTGAATACGGCCAAGGGAAAGATGGGCCCGGGAAGGAAACCGCAGGTTGCCTTCCCGGACGGGCCCTTTTAAATCACTTCGCGCCGTAGAGCTCCTTCGCGTCGCGGAAGAAGGCTTCGCGGCTTTCCTTCCAGGTGTAGAACATGTGGCCGCCTGCGTAGTGCTTGACCGAGAAGCGCTTGCGGCTTTCAGCGTCGAGCTTCAAGAGCCCGGCGATGCGGTCGGTCGAGAAGAAGGGCGTGACGAGGTCGTAGACGCCGTGGCTGACGCGCACCTTCATGCTCGGGTTGAGGGCCATGCCGTAGCGGAGCTCGTCGGTGGCGCCGACCTGGGTCTCGAGGGCGTGCTTGCGCGTGTCGACCTTCCAGCCATTGTTGACGGCCTCGGACATGAGCTCGTAGTCGCGCTCGGAGTCGAGGCCGATGGCGGCGCGCACCTGGGTGTTGATGCCGGCGGCGAAGACGCGTTCGAGCATGTGGAGCGTCGGGTCGGGGCCGGTCCACTCGTCACGGTCGGGATAGGGGCTCGAGACGGCGAAGCTCGCGTCGTAGAGGCCGAGGTGCTTGCCTTCGTCGCGGAGCAGGTTGCGCACGAACCAGTCGATGGTCACGCGGCCGTACTTGGCGCGCATGGTCGCGCGCGGGAGGCCGATCCAGTCGGCGGCCGCGTCGAGCGTCTTGTCGCGGCGGGCCGCGCCGACGCGGTCGCCCGCGGCCAGGACGGGCAGGAGCTCGTCGACGGCGAAGTCGGCGGCGCGCTCCATGTAGGCGCGGTGGTCCTCGTCGGTTTTCAGCTTGCGCGCGCGGCCGTGGAAGGCGGCGGCGCCGGCCATGGTCGGGAAGGCGTCGACCCACATGAGGGCGTCGTAGTCGGAGCCTTCGAGCAGGGTGAACTCGAGCGCGGGCGAGACGACGAAGATGCCGGCCAGTCCGATGCCGTAGTCCTCCTGCGCCATGCGCGCGAGCCTGGCGACGCGGAAGCCGCCGTAGCTTTCGCCGCAGAGCCAGACCGGGCTTTCCCAGCGGTGGTACCTGGAAAGGAAGCTGCGCATGAACTCGCCGAGGCTCTGGAGGTCGCGCTTGACGCGCCAGTACTCCGAGTCCTTCTCGCCCTCGGGCCCGGATTTCTTTTTCTCCTCCTCCTCCTTCGGGTCGGGGATCATGCGCGATAAGCCCGTGCCGACGGGGTCGATGAAGACCAAGTCGGTGAACTGGAGCCAGGTCTCGGCGTTGTCCACCAGGACCGAGGGCGGCGCGAGGGGCTCGCCGCGGGGCCCGAGCTCGATGCGGCGCGGCCCGAGGGCGCCCAGGTGGAGGTAGACCGAGGAGGCGCCCGGTCCTCCGTTGAAGACGAAGGTGAGGGGACGCTTTTCGCCGCCCTCGAGGAAGTAGCGGACGTAGAAGATTTCCGCCCTGGGCTTTTCGTCCTTGCGGAGGGGCAGCCAGGCGGCCTCGGCCTCGTAGCGGAGCTCGCGGCCGCCGGCCTTGACGGACAGCTTCGCGGTCGAGCCTTTCGGCGGGACGTAGTCGGGGGCCTTGGCCTCGGCGGCCTTGCCGTCTTCCTTCTTGCCTTCGGTTTCTGCCATGCGCGTCTCCTTCGCGGCCCCGGGCCGGCTGAAGGGGAGCGCGGAACGCCGGCGGAGGGCGCGGGGGAATGGTCGCGCGCTTTACCCGCGCCGTCAAGCGCGAGGCGGTGTCACGAAGCTTCGGGGTGACTCCCGACCCCGCGGCGCGATCGTGGTGTCACGAAGCTTCGGGGCAGCCTCGGCCGCGCGGCGCGGGCAATGGTGCCACGAAGCTTCCGGGTCGCTTTCCTGCCCGCGGCGTTGTAAGCTGTGGGTCAGGCGCCCGGGGCGCCCGGGAGGCCTCCAATGCTGAACCGGCTCAAGATGGCGGCTTTTTCGGCGGTCCTCGCGCTCGCGGCCCTCGCGCCCTGCGCCGCGCAAGGCGCCGGAGCCGGCGCTGAAGGTCCCCGGGGCAACCTGCGCGTGGATCTGCGGCCCGTCACGCTCGGCATCTCGTCCGGCGGCTTCGGGCTCTCGGGCGGCTGGGAAGGGCGGCTCGGCGCGCGCTTCTCGGCGCTGGCCATGGCGGAGTACCAATGGCTCGGCGACGCGAGCGTCTCGACCCTGATCGCCTACGCGGGGCCGCGCTTCTCGTTCGACGCGCCCGCCCTCGAGGGTTTCCTTTTCGGCGCCTACCCGATGCTGCTCTACGGCGTCGACTTCGGGACGCCTGTCCTCGGCTACGGCTTCATGCTCGAGCTCGCCTGGGCCTGGGTGCCCGAGGACCTTCCCCGGCTGCTCGTCGAACCTTACGTGAAGTATCCTTACCTGTTCGGAGAGGATCCGCTCGTCGGCGTCGCGCCCGGGATCTCGTTCGGCTGGAACTACTGAGTTCCCCCGCCCGCCTCCGGAGCCCGCTCTTCCGCGATCGGCAATTCCACGAAGAACGTCGTACCCGAGTCCGAGGTCTCGAAGCGGATCGAGCCCCCGTGCTCGAGCACGATCTGGCGGGAGATCTCGAGACCGAGGCCGGTGCCCTCGCCGGCGGGCTTGGTGGTGAAGAAGGGCGTGAAAATATGGTGCCGGATCCCGACCGGGATGCCCGGCCCCGTATCGGCGACCGAGACGACAGCGCTCTCGCCCGAGCGACGGATCGACATTTCGATCCGCCCCTTGTAATTCATGGCATGCAGGGCGTTGGAAAGCAGGTTGGTCCAGACCTGTGCCAGCTTGTCGGCCTGGCCGAGCACGAGCGGACGGAACTCGAAGCGCCGCGTAAGATCGACGTCCCGGGTTATTCGCGCGGCGAAGAGCGGGAGTATGCCCTCGATGCTTTCGACGAGGTCGATGGGCGCGGGATCCTCGTCCTTTGACTGGCGGGTGTAGATCCGGAAGGCTTCGATGACACGCGAGGCCCGCTTGGCGGCTTCGTTGATGATGCTCAAGGAGCGCGGCGTGTTCGACAGCTGCAGCGCCAGGTCGATGGCGGCCGCGCCCCGTTCGCCGGCTATGCCGGGCGGCAGATCGGCCGGATCGAGGCAGGAATCCGCCAGCGCGGCCGCGCGTTTCCGGGCGTCGCCGATCCCACGGGTACGCAACTCGGCGGCAAGGCGCTCCTCGAGCGCGACCCGCGCGGGACGTTCCAGGGTCTCGACGCGGCCCAAATCGCGCGCCAGGGCGAACACCGACTCCATGAGCGGCGCGCCGAGCGTCTCCACGGCGCGCACCAGGACTTCCGGTTCGCGCCAGGACTCGCCGAGGGTGCCCGCGGCGGATCGGATGGCGGCGAGCGGCGTGTTGAGCTCGTGCGCGATGCCCGCGACGAGCTGGCCGAGGGCCGCGAGCTTTTCCGACTGGACCAGCGCGCCCCGCATGCGCTCCTGGCGTTCGAGCGAGAAAGCCAGATCCTCGTTGAGCGCCACCAGGTTCTCGTTCGCCCGGGAGAGGGCCTCGGTACGTTCGGCGACGCGGCCCTCGAGGCTCTCGGTGAGCGCGCCGAGCTTCCCGGCCATCAGGTCGAATTCGCGGGCCAGGTCGCGTATCTCGTCTACGCTCGAGCGCTCGAAATCCGGGGCTATGCCCGCCTTGAGCGGAATCCGGCCCTCGCCGAGCCCGGCGGCAACCAGCGAAAGCCTCGCGAGCGGGTTCCCCACCCGGCGGGCGTAGAGCACCATGAGGATCGACGCCGCGCCGAGCAGGCCGAGCGAGATGAGCGACGAGACGGCCAGGGCGCCGTCGAGGGGGGCGAGCGCCACCGAGCGCTGGTAGCCGAAGACGAGGATCCAATCGAGCGCGTCTGAGCGTCGCCACGAGACGAAGGCCCTGCGGGAACCCAGGGCCGGCATCACGGCCAGCGCGCTGCCTTCGGCCTCGCGGACGATGGCCTCGGGAACCCGGGGCGGGTCGTCGACTGGCGCGAACGCCGATCGGACTTCTCCCTCCCCGGTCGCTTCACGGACCGCCCCGTCCAGCATGGCGCCGCCGGGGGAGAGGACCAGGAAGCCCTCGCCGGGACGGAGGCTCTCGGCGAAACGTTCGACCGCGCTCCGGCGGTAGGCGGACAGGTAATACTCGGAATCGGACAGGCCCGCTTCGCGCAGGACCTCGAAGGCCGCGGCGAGCCTGTTCTCGAGCAGGCCGAGCTTGGCGCTTGCTATCTCGGCGGCCGTGGAGGCCGCGTGGCCCGACATAATGACCCCATAGACCAGGGTCAGGCATATCGCGGGCACCAGGACGAGCACCGGACCGACGATCTGCAGCTGGACCTTGAGCCTCACGGATCCTCCCCCGCCCTCAGGAACCCGCCGTCGCGAGTACGGCGTCCAGGTAGTCGCCGAAATCCATGAGGAAGGTCGCGGCCCACCGCTCGGCGAAAAACCCGTTTCCCTGCGAAGCCCGTACGAACGCGGCGAGCAGCGAGGCGAGTCCCGCGTCATCCTTTTTCACCGCCCACCCGATGGTGATGACCGGTTCGGGAAATGGCGAAAGGGTCAGGGCCGGATGCCTCTGCCTGCTCTTGGCCATGACCACGCTCGCGTCGAGCACGTAGTCAGCGCCGCCGGTCTCGACCAGGCCGAACAGGGTTTCCTCGTCGAGGCCGTATACGAAGGAGATCGAGATTCCCTCGGCCGCGGCGAGGGTGGACAGGCTCTTCTCCTGGATCGAGTCCTCGATGACGGCGAAGCGCTTGCCGTCCAGGTCGCGGACTCCGTCGATCTCCTCGCCCTTCCTGCCCGCCAGAACGTTCCGGGTAGGCCAGAGCGGCACCCAGTCCGCGAGCGCCTTGCGCCATTCCGTGATGCCGAAGGGTCCGGCGTAGCAGTCGACCTTCTCCAGCAAGTCAGGCGTGAAGCTGTAATCGCCCCCTTGCCCCAGGTCGGCCGGCATGGCTCCTTCGAGCGTGAAGAAGGCCTCGATGGTCCGCTGCACCGAGACCTCGAGCTCGAGGCCCGTGACGCGGCAGAACTCGGCCACGAGCTCGTAATCGAACCCTTTCACGCTGCCGTCGGCCTGCGGCATGTACGAGTCGGCGCGCTCGCGCATGGCCACGCGGAACGCGCCGCCCGCTGCCTTACGGGCTTCCAGCCATTCGGCCGCGACGGGTTCGGGCGCCAGGCCGGAGAGGGTCAGCTCCGCGCGGGTCGGGGGAGCCGCCGGGGGCTCGGGCGCCTGGGAGGGTCGGGGGGCGCAGGAAAAGAGGGCAATGCAAGCCATGGCGAGCGCGGGCGGGCGCGCGGAAGTGCGGCGCATTTGAACCTCCTCCGGATCGCCTCAAGTATGGTGCGAACCCGCGCGGGAGGCCAGCGCCGGAACGGGGCGGGGCGACGCGAAAGCCTCGCTTCACGCCGCCGGCTGCCGGACTCCCCGTTCCGTCGACCCTCCGGTCACCGTGTCGTCACGGTCGGTCTCGCCGGGGTTCCTCCCCTCAAGCCGGCTTGTCTCGCGGCGCCGCCCCGAGCGCGTTGGTGCCCCACACGCCCGCCACGATCATGAGGGCGCCCGCGAGGTCCATCCACGAAAGTCCCTCGCCCCGGAACGCGACGCCGGCGACCACCGAGACCACGGTGGTCAGGTTGGCGAAGACGGCGGCCTCGGGCGCGCGCAGCTTCGAGAGGTTGAAATTGACCAGGAAGAAGGCCGCCACGCTCGAAAGACCGCCCAGGTAGACGATGGAGCCGACGCTCCGCGCGTCGAGGCGCGAGCCCAGCGTGGTGAGCGAGCCGTCGGCGAGCCCCGTCGCGAGGGCGAGCAGGCCAAAGACCAGGGCCCCCGTGGCCATCATGAAAAAAGTGGTCTCCGCGGCGGCGAAGGTGCGCGAGGCCTTGCGGCTCGCGATGTTGAAGAAGGCCGCGCAGAGCATGGCGCCGAAGAGCAGCGCTATGCCCGCGGGGCTGCCGGCCGCCGCGTCGCGCGAGCGGAAGAACGCGATCAGCGCGACGCCCGCGAACGAGAGCAGCACCGTGCCGACCTGCGCGGCCTTGAGCCGTTCGCGGAGCATGAGCGCGCCGAGCGCCGCCACCGCTACGGGAATGCCCGCGAGCACGATGCCGCCCGTGCTCGACGAGGCGCGCTCGAGCCCCCAGGTCTCGAGGAGGAAGTACAGCACGGGCTGCAGCACCGCGACGGCCGCGAGCGGCTTCAGGTCCTTGCCGCGGAACTCGAGGCGCACGAGGCCGAAAACGCGCAGGGCCAGCATGAGCGTCGCCGCGAGGGCGAAGCGCAGGGCCAGGAGCTCGTAGACCCCGAGCGCGTCGAGCGCGTTCTTGGTGAAGAGGAAAGAGAACCCGAAAAGCAGGCTCGTCCCGAGTCCCGCCAGATAATTGACCGGCTTCGCCGCGTTCGCGTCCACGTTCCCTCCCGGATCGGATCTCATTGTTAGCGCGGCGCCGGGCGCCCGGTCAATCGGCGGCCGGGGCGCGCCGGCGCGCGCGCGGGGCGGATTCGGGAACGGGCGCGTAAAGCTTGCGGCGCCCCGCCTTTCCGACCTCGGACAGGAAGCCCGCGCGCGCGAACACGTAGAGCATTTTCCGCGCGCGCTCAGGCCTCAGGCCGAGCGCCGCGCCGAGCGTTCCGGAGTCCCAGGGCGGCGCGAGCGTCGGGGGGATCAGCGCGAGCCAGTCAGCGCGCGAATGAAACACGCGCCGCTCCTCGATGCATTCCAGGAAGCGGTCGGCCACGCGGTCGCCCTTCCGCCGCCACGAGCCGGAGCCGTCGCGCACGCGCGTCTCGACCACGCGGACGGACACGAGCTCGAGCGCGACGCCACCCAGCGCGATCAATTCCGACGCGCGCACGAGTTCGTCAAACACGGAAAAAAGGTCGCCCTTCTTCGGGCTTTTACGGCGCGAGATTTCCACGCCGCTCTCCGGATCGAGCCGCGCGACGGTCGAGCCGAGGATTATCGGATGCACCACGCGAACGCGGCGCCCCGCGGCGGAGAACGCGCGCAGCTTCGGCAGGAGTGCCCCGAGCGAACGCGTCTGCACTTCGACGAGCTCGCCGTCAGCCCGCACCAGGTCCACAACGCGCCCGCCGACGGGAACCTCGAGGCGGTCGCCCGGCTCGGCCAGATACGCTTTCAGCGCCGCGTGCAGCGAGCGCTCCGCGTACAGGTTGATGCCCGCGCGCTCGGCGACGAAAAGCCCGCCCGATTCCACGGCGCTTACCCGCGCTTCGGCCCGCGCTTCCGTTCGTGCGCGGGCTTCGCCCAGTCGGGGGCGCTACGTTTCGGGGACCGTCCGGGGGCGACGGGAAGGGCTCCGCCCCTCCCTTCTCCCCCGGGCCCCCGCTTCCTACCCGCGGAGGCGTCCGCGTCCGCCCGCTTTCCGGCCGCCGCGTGAGGGGCGCGCTTTTCCGCCTTCGGAGCGGCTTCCGCCCCCGGTGCGGCGGGAAGGTCGGAGCGAGCCTTCGGGTGGCCGCCGGGGCCGCGCGAAAATTCCGTCGCGTCGCGCCGAGTTGCCTTCTTCATCACCTTCCCGAATTCGCTCGGAACCGGGCTTTCGACGCGGACGCTTTCCCCGGTGAAGGGATGGCGGAATTCCAGCACCGCGGCGTGCAGGCAGACGCGGCCGAGAGGGTCCGTGCGCGCGCCGTAGCGCTCGTCGCCGGCGACGGGGCAGCCGAGGCCCGCGAGGTGGACGCGCACCTGGTGCTTGCGGCCCGTCTCGAGCACCGCCGCGACCAGGGAATGGCGCGCGCCTTTTTCGACGAGCTCCCAATGCGTGACGGCTCGCAGCGCCCCGCGGGTCTTGGCCGGGGCGGAATACACGGTGCCGGCGGCGTTCTCGACCAGGTGGTCGTCGACGCTGCCCGAGGCGGCGGGCGGCGCGCCTTCGACCAGGGCGATATATCGGCGCTCCGTGACGAGAGCGTTCCAGTCGCCCATTATCTCGCGCTTGCCGCGCGCGCTCTTGGCGAACATGACGCAGCCCGAGGTGTCGCGGTCGACGCGGTGCACGAGGGCGGCGCGGCCCTTCGGGTTGCGCCTCTGGATGATGGCCGTGGCGGCGTCGAGCAGCGATTTGGCTCGGCTTCCGTCAGGCGGGATCATGGGCAGGCCCGCGGGCTTCTCGAGGACCAGGAGCTCGTCGTCCTCGAACAGGACTGGGATCCTGCCGGAGGCGCGCGGCGCGGCGTCCGGGCCGCCCGGTCGTTTCGGGGCGATGTCAGAAATCCCCGTAGAGCCGGAGGGTCCGGCGGCGTTCCTCGCCGGCCTTCTTGACGAGCTTGAGCAGGGCCTCGAGCTCTGCGGCGGCGGCGGCGGAGAGCTTAGCGCCGCGCAGGGCCTCGAGCTCCTCGCGCAGGTACTTGAACTGCCGCATGTTGAAGGCCGCGTCGACCTCGGGACCGACGAAGCGGAGGCAGGCGCCGGTCGCGTCGGGTCCCGAGGGAAAGGCCTTGTAGATCTCGAGGAGCTCGACCACGTCGCCGAGGGTCTCGCCCTCCCCGTCTTCCACGCTCGCGAACATCGACATGCGCATGCCTCCCCGGTCCGGATCGCGCCAGGCCCGCCCGGTACGGGCGGCTCGCCGTCGCGCTTTCGACTATAGCGAGGCGGGGCGCGGACGGGAAGCGGCTTGCCCCCGCGCGCCTGAGTCGGCATCATGGCGCCATGGAGCTCCGCCCGATCGACCTGCCCGTCGCCGCCCGCCTCGACGACATCGCGCGCGCCCTCGCCGCGTCGGGCGCCCTCGTGCTGCGCGCCGAGCCGGGCGCGGGCAAGACGAGCCTCGTGCCGCCCTTCCTGGCCTCGCGCGCGGTAAAATCGGGGCGGGTGCTGGTGCTCGAACCGCGGCGCGTGGCGGCCGCGCAAGGGGCGGCCCGGGTCGCTGAGCTTTCGGGCGGGGAAGTCGGCGGCTTCGCGGGCTTCCGCGTGCGCGGCGAGGCGCGCGTTTCCCGCGCCACCCGCGTCGAGTTCCTGACCGAGGGTCTCCTGGTCCGCACGCTGCAGTCCGACCCGGGCCTCGAGGGCGTCGACTGCGTCGTCCTCGACGAGTTCCACGAGCGCAGCATCCACGCGGACCTCGCCCTGGCCCTGCTCCTGGAGCTCCGGGAGCTGCGTCCCGAACTGGAACTCGTCCTCATGTCCGCTACCATCGAAGCGGAGCGCATCGGGGACTTCGTCGGCGCGCCCGTGTTCGAGGTGCCGGGGCGGGCCTTCCCGGTGGAGACGCGCTGGATGCCGGGCGCGCGGCCGGAGCGCTTCGAGGCGGGAGCGGTGGCGGCGGCGGTCCGCGAGGCGCTCGACTCGTGCTCCGGCGACATTCTCTGCTTCCTGCCGGGCTTGGGGGAAATTTCCCGGGTGGCCGGAGAACTCGCGGGTCTGCGCGGTGTCGAGACGCGCGTCCTCCACGGGGGCCTGTCTCTCGGCGAGCAACGCGGGATCGTGCTGGCCGGGCCGGGCGGCCCTCGCCGGGTGGTACTCTCGACCAGCGTGGCGGAGACCTCGCTCACCGTGCCGCGCGTGTGCGCCGCGGTCGATGCGGGCTGGTCGCGCCACGGCCGCTTCCATATCGGCTCCGGCATGAACCGCCTCGTGACCGAGCGCGTGAGCTCGGCCCAGGCCGCCCAGCGAGCGGGCCGGGCCGGGCGGCTGGGGCCCGGGCTCTGCGTGCGCGCCTGGTCCGAGTCGGAGGCCCTCAAGTCCTCCCTCGACCCGGAAATCCTCCGCTCGGAGCTTTCCGGTCCCGCGCTCGAGGCCCTGCTCTGGGGCTCGGAGCCCGAAGCCCTGCGCTGGCTCGATCCGCCGCCCGAGTCCGCCTGGAACGCCGCGCGCGAACTCCTGGCCGATCTTGGCGCCCTCGGCCCGGACGGGCGACCGACGGCGCTCGGCAAGGCCGCGGCCGCGCTCGGCCTCGAGCCGCGGCTCGGCGTCCTCGTGGCGCGCGAGGCGCCGGAGGGCGGGAGCCGCGCCGCCCTGTCCTGCGCCGCGGCCGCCCTGCTCGGCGACCGCGACCCGGGCACCGCCGACGACGACCCCGACTTCCGCCTCCGCCTCGAGCGCCTGCGTTCAGGCGCACGTGACGAGCGCTATGACCGGGTCCGCGCCGAGGCGGCCCGGATCGCGCGGAACGCGGGTCTCGCCGCCCGCGGGGGCGCTTCCGGAGGCGCGGGCTTCGACGCCGCCGACGAAGCCTCTGCGGGCGCCCTGCTCGCCGAGGCCTTCCCGGACCGCGTCGCCCGGCTCGAAGGCGAAGGCGCCGACTCCCGCCCCGGACAGGGCGTCTACGCCTTCCGCTCCGGGCGGCGAGCCGCCCTCCGGGGCTCGCTCTCCCGCGAGGAATGGATAGTCGCCGTGGACGCCGACTCGGGCGAGACCGCGGGGGCAGTCCGGCTCGCCGCCCCCCTGTCGAAGGCCGAAGCGCTCGAGGTCCTCGCTCCCCGTTCCCGCGTCGAGCGGACGGTGCAATGGAAGGGCTGGAAGGCGCGCATGCTCGAGCGCCGGGTTTCGGGGCGGCTCGTCCTCTCGGAGCGGAGCGCCGTCCCGTCCGATTCCGGAGCCGTCGGCGCGGCCGCCTGCGAACGCGTCGCGCGTGAAGGAGTCGCCTGCCTGCCCTTCGACGAGGCCGCGCGCGCCTTCCTCGACCGCGTCCGCTACGCCTCGCGTTCGCTCGCCGACCCGGGTGGCCGCGCCTGGGACGACGCCTCGCTGGCGGCGGACGCCCGGGAATGGCTCGGCTCCTGGTGCGTCGCCGGATCGGGCGACGCCCTCGATTCAGGCACCCTCCTCGAAGCCCTGCGCGCCCGGCTCGGCCGCGAGGCTATGCGGAGCCTCGACCGCGAGTTCCCCGCCCGCTTCGTCTCGCCAGCCGGACGCAGCCGGGCCATCGCCTATCCCGCCTCGGGCGACGCCTTTTGCGAGCTCCGCATCCAGGAGGTGTTCGGAACCGCGGAGAGTCCCCGAGTCGGCGGGCGGCCGCTCGTCCTCAAACTGCTCTCGCCCGCCGATCGCCCCCTCCAGGTCACCGCCGACCTCGCCTCGTTCTGGCGCTCGGCCTACCCGGAACTCCGTGGACCCATGCGCGCCCGGTACCCCAAGCACTTCTGGCCCGAGAATCCGCTCGAGTCCGAACCGACCAAGGGCATGAAGCCCCAGGGCTGAGCCGCCGGCCCCGACCCGCGATCCGACGCCGGCCCGGATCCCGATTTTTTTCCCGCGTTCCGCAAGCGCCTCCGCGTTCCCGGGCGTTCCTCTCGCGTCGGCCGACACGACGAACGCGGGCGCCGGAAGGCGCCCCAAGGAGGATCCAATGAACTCGCTCAACAGCATACTCGTGGAAGGGAACCTGACCCGCGATCCGGAGCTCCGCACCACCCCGGGCGGCACGCCGGTCTGCGCCTTCGCGCTGGCTTCCAACCGCTTCTACCGCCAGAACGACGCCATGGAGAAGGAGGTGAGCTTCTTCGACGTGGAAGCCTGGAACCGCCTCGCGGAGTCCTGCGGGGAGCAGCTCAAGAAGGGGCGCGGCGTCAGGGTGGTCGGCAGGCTCAAGCAGGACCGCTGGAACGACCAGGAGGGCAAGCAGCACTCGAAGGTGAAGATCGTCGCGGAGCACGTGGAGTTCAAGCCCGTGTTCAACCGCGACAAGGACGAAGCAGCGAACGCCGGAACCGCCGGGGCGCCGGGCATGCCGGAACCCGTGTTCTGAGGCTTCCCGGCCGCCGGATGCGCCGAGCCGTCCCGAAAGCGCTCTGCCGACGGGACGGCCCTTCCGGAATCCGGATCGCGCTTAGGGAACCGAGATCGACACCTTGCCGACGGCGGCGCCGGATTCCAGCAGGCGATGCGCGTCGGCGACGGCCTCGAGCGGAAAGCGCCGATCGTCGAGCACGGGCTTGAGCTGACCGGCGCTCGCGAGCCGCGCCAGTTCGTGGAGCGCCGCTCCGAGCTCCTCGCGGCCCGAGCCCTGCAGGATGGGAAGAAGGACGAATACCACGTGGAGCGACAATCCCTTCGAGTGGACCGGCGTGAGGTCGTGGGTCGAGCGGGCGGCGGTCGCCACCACGGTGCCGCCGGATCGCGCGGCCTCGAACGAGGCGTCGAGGTTCTTTCCGCCTACCGTGTCGAATACCACGTCGAAGCCCTTGCCCGCGGTGATGCGCTCGACGTAGTCGGTGACCGACTCCTTCCGGTAATCGATGGAATGGCGGGCGCCGAGACGCTCGGCGATGGCCAGCTTCTCCGGCGACGAAGCGGTGGCCGATACTTCCGCGCCGAGGGCCTTGGCGACCTGGATGCCCACATGCCCCACGCCGCCGCACGCTCCGTGGACAAGCACGCGCATGCCGCTCTTGACGCCGGCGCGGACCTTGAGCCCGAGCCACGCGGTCAGGCCGACCACGGGCAGGGCGGCGGCCTCCTCGAAGGAGAGCACGGTCGGGGCCTCGGCGAGCAGCCGTTCATCGCAGATCGCGTATTGGGCGAGCGCCCCGCCTTCGCCGCCGGTCCAGCCGACGAAGCCGAAGACGCGGTCGCCCTCCCTGAACTTGCCGGCGCCGGGGCCGCGCGCTACAACCTCGCCGGCCAGGTCGCCGTGGAGCACCGCGGGGAAGGGCGGTATGACGGCCACCGCGCCCGAACGGACCTTGCAGTCTATGGGATTGACGCTCGTGGCCCGGACGCGGACCAGCACCTGGCCGGGGCCCGGACTCGGGCGCGGCAAATCACGGGCCTCGAAGACCTCGGGTCCCCCGGTGCGTTCGATGATCATTGCGCGCATGGTTTCCATGCGATCATTATACGCCTTTGACGGCTTCGGCGCACGGGTATATTTTCGACGGCGGCTTGGAGCCCGCGCGTGTCGTCACGCGGACCCCGTTCCGTGACATCCCGCTCAGGAACGGGTCGGCTTGCGCCCCTTGGGCTGCCTCGAGCCGCCGGGCTTGCCCGCGGTTCCGGAGCGCGGGGTCCGGGTCGGTGCCGCGCCGGGTTTGCCCCCGCGACCGGGGCGCTCGTCGCCGGAGCCCCTGCGGTCGCGGCCCGCGACCGCGCGCGAGAAAGAGCCGCCCTTCCGGGCTTCACCCGAGCCGCGCCGGTCGCGACCGCTCGCGCCGGAACCGCGGGACGCGCCCCTCGCGCCGGCGCGCGGCGCCTTCCCGTCCTCGCCCTTGCCGGTGCCCGGCACCTTGAGGCCGAAGCGTTCGGCGTCGCGCGGGCGCGCGCCGATGCCGCGGGGCTTCGATTCGCCCTCGTCCTTGCGCTTCTCCTCCTCGGGAGCCCAGAAGCCTTCCTTCCAGTTGAAGCGGCTGGTGTCCGGAAGCACCTTGCCGTCGATCGCGGCCTTCATCACCTTGCGGTAGAGGCTCTTCTGCAGCTCGACAAAGCTGAAGTCGACGAGGAAGCGGACATAGCCTTCCTCCTTGAGGAAGGGGATGCGGTCGACCAGGCTGAAGGGCGTCGAAGGGATGACCGTGCTCGCCTCCTCGCCCGGAACCAGCTCGTACGAGGCGTCGTCGCGGTCCTGGAAGTACTTGAAGTCGTATTTGGCGCCGAGATCGCCGCGGATGGTGAACAGCTGGGGCCACGCGAACACGAGGGGCAGGAAGGCCTTGGCCGGGATGGACTCGGCGAGCTTCCCGAGGGCCTGCTTCGATATCTCGTGCGGCGGGATGATGGCGTCGACGCCCTGCTCGAAGAGCCAGGCCGCGGACCAGCGATTGAAGGCGTACAGGAAGGGGCCGGCGATGACGCGGAGGCCTCGGCCCTTCAGCATGTTCAGGTGGGCCAGGTTGTTCGCGATGAAGAGGGTCTGGCCCTTTTCGACCAGCCTGTCGATCTCGGGCGCGAGCCAGGCGGCCTCGGTTTCGGGACAGAAGGGTTCCAGCCAGATGGCGAGCGAGCCTCGCTTGAACACGACCGTGGCCTCGGCGGCGGCGAGCTCTCGGGCGCTCTTCCGGGTCAGGCGGAGCACGGCCACCGTGGGGCGTATCGAGGGCATGACATGGAGGGCGGAAACTCGGTCGGTCATGGTCCAGAGCCCCGAGGGCAAGGCATCGAGGCGTTCCCGCGAGGGCGCGGGAATCGCCGGCTCGGGCGCCGTCTCCCAGCTCGGGAACTTCCGGAAGCGGGCCAGGTCTTTCGGCAGGATGGACGGATAGCGGCGGCTCATGCTCTTGGTCTGCACCAGGTACACGCGGTCGCCGACGCGGAATTCCTCCTCGAGGCGGACGAACATGCCCTCGCTCTTGTTGAGGACTTCCTTCACCCGCGCCGTGACGCGCTGCGAGTCGTCGGCGCGGTGGATGCGCACCGAATCGCCCTCGGCCAGGCCTTCGAAGGTGTCGAGCAGGGCGAAGCGCCCTTCGCCGAAAACGCGGATCAGCCGAACCTTGCCGAGCTCGATGCCCGTGCCGCCGGCCTGGGCCGGCCGGAGGAACTCGAGCTCGTTCGGACCGTCGAACCAGTACGTAGTCTTGCGACGGGCAAAGTCGTTCTGGAGCATGGCCTTGGCCTTGGCCGCCGCGCGCTCGCGGTCGAAACGCCAGTTGTCGATCATGTAGCGGTAGGCGGACACGACGGTTCCGACGTATTCCGCGCTCTTGAGCCGCCCTTCGATCTTGATGCAGGACACGCCAGCCTCGACCAGGTCGGGGATGCGGTCGACAAGCTCGAGGTCGTCGGGGCTGAAGTAGAAGCCCTCGGAGCTTTCGGTCTTGTAGAGCCGACGGCAGGCCTGGGCGCAGGCGCCCCGGTTGGCGCTGCGGCCGCCGAGCCAGCTCGAGAAGAGGCAGGCGCCGGACGCGGAAACGCAGAGGGCGCCGTGCGCGAAGGTCTCGAGCTCGAGGCCGGAACCCTCACGGACCTTTCGGATCTCCTCGAGCGAGAGCTCGCGGTTCAGGACGACGCGCTTGAAGCCGGCGCGCGACAGCTGGTTGGCCCCGGCCGCCGAACCCACGTTCATCTGGGTGGAAGCGTGGAGGCGCAGTCCGGGGAAGTTCTCGCGGGCCATCTTGGCCACGCCGAAGTCCTGCACGATGATGGCGTCCGGACCGACGCGCTCGAGGTACTGCAGGAACTGCCAGAGGCGGTCGGCCTCGCGCTGCTCGAAGACGGTATTGACCGTGACGAAGACGCGCTTGCCCTGCCTGTGCAGGGCCTCGGTAGCGGCCTCGAACTGGTTGAAAGCGAAGTTGGTGGAGCGCATGCGCGCGTTGAAGGTGCGGAGCCCGAGGTAGACCGCGTCGGCTCCCTCGGCGACGGCCGCTGACAGCGCGTCGGGCGCCCCGGCCGGGGCGAGCAGTTCCATGTTCATGCGCTCGAGCTTAGCGTAAATCTCCAAAATAGTGAATGCCCGGGCGCGGGGGTCAGGAAATGCGTGAAGACGCGGCGGAGGGCGTTATCGGGACCACGCAGGGCGGGTCCTGACGAAGACCAACACACCCCACTCACTCAAGCTCTCGTTCGGGGGCGCGTTGGTCTTCGTCACCCGCCGTCCTGCCGGCTTCCGCGAGGCGCTACGCCGGGTTTGCGCATCCACGCCGCCCGCCCGGAGGCAATCACGGCCCTGTCGCGAGGCGAGGGTGGTACCATCATGCCCGCCGGGTTTGCGCATCCACGCCGCACGCCCGGGGGGCCACCGGTTCGGAGTTTACGCAAGGCTCTCGCGAGGCGGGAGTGGTGCGGGAGATCGCCGAAGCCGTTCCTCGGCTTCGGCGCCGTGACCGCTGGAAGCGGTCGCGAGCCGCCTGCGGGGACTGGAGGCGTTGCCACCACGGAAGGGCGGGCCCTTGATGAGGGTCGAAGCGAGCTGGGGACAAAGCCCGCGCCATTCGTCCCTATCCCATCCAAGATTCGTTATTCTGCCAGGCGCTCATGGATGGGCGCCCAGTTGGCGGCCCGTGGCACCTTTGGCCACGGGTACGTCATGGAGGACGAGCAGCCTTGAAAACAGTGCGATTTAGCGTATATAGTTGCGCTTGCCCAAATCCCTCTCCCGGAGCCCTTCCATGGACCTCTCGCGCATGCGCAACATCGGCATCATGGCCCACATCGACGCCGGCAAGACGACCACCACCGAACGCATCCTCTACTACTCCGGAAAGTCCTACAAGATCGGCGAGGTGGACGACGGCGAAGCGACGATGGACTGGATGGAGCAGGAGCAGGAGCGCGGCATCACCATCACGAG
>JAFGNN010000048.1 GCA_016926955.1 Spirochaetales bacterium
GAAAGGGAATCGCTGAGGGAAACCGTTGATACCCGCTGCTCCTCGATCGAGTCGGAGATGTTCCGCACCAGCTGGACCACGCGGTCGGTCTCGCGCGAGATGGTCCCG
Source organism: Spirochaetales bacterium (assembly GCA_016926955.1). Lineage (GTDB taxonomy): Bacteria > Spirochaetota > Spirochaetia > Treponematales > UBA12059 > JAFGNN01. Next base: position 109 of record JAFGNN010000048.1, read on the forward strand.
AGCGAGCTACCCACTCCCTCGGCGGTCTCCGTGCCCGCCCGGATCTTCGCGGCGACGTCGTCCACGATCGCCTTGATCTTGAGCGAGCGCTCGGTCGACGCGGAGGCCAGCTTCTTGATCTCGCCGGCGATGACCCCGAAGCCCCGCCCCGCGGCGCCCGCGTGGGCCGCCTCGATCGAGGCGTTCATGGCCAGCAGGTTGGTGCGCTCCGCGACGTCGTTGACGGCGTCCACGATGCCGTCGATTTCCTTCGAGGCCTCGCCGATGGCCGCCATGACCGCCGCCAGGCTGCGCACGCCCTGTTCGCCCTCGTCGGTCAGGACATCGAGGTTCTCGGCCAGGGCGGCGGCCTCCTTCGTCTCGAGCGATATCCGCTCGATGCTGCCGGAGACGCGCTCGATGGCCGCGGCGTTCGAGCCTATGTTCTCCGACTGCACCTCGAGTTCGGCGCCCACCACGGCGATGGATCCCACGAGCCCCTCGACCGCCTCGCCCGTGCGGCCGACAAGGGCGCCCTGCTCGCCGACGCTCCGCTCGATGCGGGACGAGGACTCGGCGGAGCGCGCGGACGCCTCGGACACCGCGCTTACGGCGGCCTCGAGCGAGAGCGACAGCTCGGCCAGCACCGGGATCGAGCGGTCGATGCTGTGGGCGAAGCCCTGGAGTTTGTCCTTCTGCTCCTCGGTCTCGCGCATGTAGCGCTCCAGCCGGCCCTGGTTGCGGCTCGAGCGCAGCGCGAGCGCGATGAAGACCGAGACGTTGAGAGCGAAAAAGGTGAAGCCCTGGAGCCAGGCGTACGGATCCTTGCCCAGCACCTGGTAGACGATGTCGTGGATGCCGAAGGCGATGCCGACGCCCTGGCCCACCAGCACCGGGATCGCGTCCGGATTCCCCCGCCTGACCGCGCGCACCAGGATGACCACGCCGATGAAGATGGCGATGAAGACGGGCAGGAGGCTCAGGTTGAACACCGCGGTTATCGAGGTGTCGTCGCCCGCGGCCAGCACGTGCGCCACGCCGAAGGCCGCCATGTCGACCCAGACCAGGACGGCCAGGAGCTTTCCGTCCAGGAAGCCGAAGAAGCGGGCGTAGAAGCGCATCAGGAAGCCGATGCTGAAGCTCAGGCAGGCTCGGGCCAGGGCGCGGAACACAAGGCTCGAGGGGACGAAGCGCTCGGCGCCCATGTCGTAGAAGTAGACCGATACGAAGATGAGCGAGAGCGAGTAGAAAAGGTTCGAGCGGTCGTCGGGGCGGGCGGCGAACTGGAAGGCGAAGTAGACGCCGAGGAAGAGGCAAAGCGCCGCGAGGATCACGTAGAGCTGGCCGTTGAGGAAATTCTGCAGGTAGCGGACGCGTTCCGCCGCCTCGCGGTTGGCCACCTGCATGGAAGGAATCGGCGCCATGGTGCCCAGATAGTGGCAGCGCAATGCCACGGTGAACATACCGTCGGCGCCGATGGCGGAGGCCGGGATGACCATCGTGTCGGACAGGAGCGGACGGTGGAAGTAGGCGGGCGGAAGGCCGCCGCGCCGGCCGATGTATTGGCCGCCCGCGTAGACGTCCATGGGGCCCGTCATCTTGCCGGTGACGAGGTAGAGCTCTCCGCCGCGCAGTCCGTCGGGCACCCGGAGCTCGGCGCGCAGCCAGAACCACGAGCCGGACTCGGGCAGCTCCTTCATCGAGGAAGACTCGACGCTTTCCCACGACGAGTCGTCGAAACCGGGCTCCGCCCGGGCGCTTTCGTCGCCGGGGGCGAAACGCCAGGAGGGGGCGACGGGGAAGGAGACGGGCTCCGCGACGAGCGGTGTCGCGAGCAGGGCGAGGGCGAGTGCGATCAGGCTCAGTCTGCGCATGGTCCGTTCCACCTTCCGGTCGGGTCGAAGAAGGAACAGACTACGACGCCGGGGGCCGTTGCGCAAGGGCGCCGGCCTTCAAGGCCGGCGCCCGGCGGGTCAGCGTTCCTTCTGCGGGACCAGGTAGAGGCCGGAGAGGTCGTAGCCCTGGGCCAGAGCTATGGACTTCATCCGCTCCAGAAGCTCCGGGGCGACCTCTGGCGTCCGGGCCAGGAACCACAGGTACTTGCGGTCGTCGTTCCCGACCACCGCCCAGTCGTAGTCCTCGCCGAGCCCCATCACCAGGTAGTCGGAGGTGAAGAGCCCGAAGAATTTGACCTTGAGCGCGCCGGGGCGGGCGGGATCCGGAATCCAGGCCACCGCGGTCGCCTTGGTGTATTTGCCGTCGAGGGTCTTCTTGAAGCCGGAGTTGAGCACCGAGATGCGGCCGTCCTCGCGGAGCGAGTACTCGGCGGTGGCGCCGACCAGGGTTTTCTCGAAGCTGTGCTGGAAACGCGCGATCTCGTACCAGCGCCCGAGGTAGCGGTTCGAGTCGAGGACCGGCACGGTCTCGAGGGGCGGGAGCTTCTGCGCGGCCAGGAAGGCCGGCGCCAGGGCCGCGATGGCCAGGATCAGGACCGCGAGGTCGCGGGAACTTCGCGCGGATCGGAACATTGTCGAACCTCCATTCGTTTGTCGTACCGGTAATGTAGGCAAGCTTGCCGCGAAAGGCAAACGCCGCACTCGACGCCGCGCCCGAGCCGGGTTACCATGGCGCCCATGAACGACACCAATCCCCTCATCGCCGACTGGAATACCCCCTACGGGCTCCCGCCCTTCGACCTGATCAAGGCGGAGCATTTCGGCCCGGCGCTCGAGCGCGCCATGGCCGAGCACAAAAAGGAACTCGCCGCGCTCGGCGCGAGCCCGGCGGCGCCGGACTTCGCCAACACAATCGAGGCTTTCGACCGCGCAGGCGCCCTGCTCCAGCGCGTCGGCGCCGTCTACGGCAACTACACCGGCTCCGTCTCGACCCCCGAGATGCAGGCCGTCGAGCGCGAATACGCCCCGAAGCTCGGCGTCCACATGGCCGGCGTCTACCTCGACCCCGCGCTCTTCGCCCGCGTCGACGCCGTGCACGAGAAGCGCGCGACGCTCGGCCTCACGCCCGTCCAGGTCCGCCTCGTTGAGCGGATCCACCTCGACTTTACGCTCGCCGGCGCCCGGCTCGACGCTAAGAAGAAGGCCCGGCTCGAAGAGATCGTCAAGGAGCTCGCGGACAAGTACACCGCCTTCTCGCAGCGGCTCCTGGCGGACGAGGAGGAGACCTTCGTCCTCGTCGACAAGCCCGAGGAACTCGCGGGCCTGCCCGCGGACTTCGTGGCCGCGGCCGCCGAGCTCGCGGCTTCCAAGGGCCATGCGGGCAAGTGGGCCGTCTCGGTCTCGCGCTCCATGGTCGAGCCCTGCCTGACCCACGCGGAAAACCGGTCCTTGCGCAAGCGCGTCCACGAGGCTTTCAAGGCCCGCGGCGAGCTCGTCCCCGAACGCGACACCAAGGCGCTCATCAAGGAGATACTCGTCCTCCGCGCCGAGCTCGCCTCGCTCCACGGCCACAAGTGCTTCGCCGATTACGCCCTCGTGGATCGCATGGCCAAGAAGCCCGAGGCCGTCGCCACCCTGCTCGAGCGCGTCTGGAAGCCCGCCCTGGCCCGCTCGCTCGAGGAGAGGAAGGCGCTTGCCGCCCTCGCCCGCGAGCTCGACGGCGTCGAAAAACTCGAGGCTTCCGACTGGCTCTATTACGCCGAGAAGCTCCGGATCCGCGACTACGACCTCGACGAGGCCTCGGTCAAGCCGTACTTCGCGCTGGACCGCATGGTAAAGGCTTCGTTCGACGCGGCCGGCCGCCTCTTCGGCATCGAGTTCACCGAAATCCCCGGCGTCCCGCTCTACCACGCCGACGCCAAGCTCTACGAGGTGCGGAACTCGAAGGACCGGAACCTGATCGGCGTCTTCATCACCGACCACTTCGCGCGCGCGGGCAAGCAGTCCGGCGCCTGGATGTCGACCTACCGCGACCAGGCCTCGGGCGTGATCCCCATCGTCACCAACAACCTCAACTGCACGCGGCCCGCCGGCGGAGCGCCCGCGCTCATCAGCTTCGACGACGTAAAGACGCTCTTCCACGAGTTCGGCCACGGCCTCCACGGCCTCCTCTCCGACGTCCCCTACCGCACGCTCTCCGGCACCTCGGTGCTCCGCGACTTCGTCGAGCTCCCCAGCCAGCTCTTCGAGCACTGGGCGCTCGCGCCCGAGATCCTCGCCACGTGGGCGACGCACCACGAAACCGGCAAGCCCATCCCCGCGGAACTCGTGGAGAAGATCCGCAAGACCATGACCTTCAACATGGGCTGGGAGACCGTGCAGTACCTCGGGCCGGCCCTGCTCGACATGGAGCTCCACAATCGCTCGGGCTATGCGGATTTCGACGCCGCCGCCTACGAGAAGGAAGCCTGCGCGCGGCTCGAGCTGCCCGCCGAGGTGGGTCTCCGCCACCGCCTGCCGCATTTCCAGCACGCCTTTGCGGGCGACGGCTACTCGGCCGGCTACTATGTCTACATGTGGGCCGAGGTGCTCGACGCCGACGCGTGGTCGGCCTTCGAGGAGAAGGGCGACTCTTTCGACCCCGCGCTCGCCGCCAAGCTCCGCAAGCACATCTACTCCGCGGGCAATTCCGTCGACCCGGCCGAGACCTACCGCGCCTTCCGCGGCCGCGACGCCACGGTCGAGCCGCTCCTGAAGCAGAGAGGCTTGCTCTGACCAAGAAGACCACGGAGGCACGGAGACACAGAGGGAAGAGGGAGAAAAGAAATAGGAAATTGAAGAGGCGTTAAGGAAACATGACTTGGGCGCGTCGGCGGCCCGCGCGATCGGCGCGGGCTGCCGTCGGGCCTTCCGCTGCAACTCGGACCTCGCCGAGCCGCGGCCGGGGCGGGGCTCCTCCGGAGCCCCGCTTTTGTCATTTCAAGCTCGGTCCTCGTTTACGCTGCAGTCCCTCGCGCGGCGGGCGGTGCGGCGTCTGGTCCACGCCGTCCTGCGCGTCGTTCCGGACGCTAGTCTTCGGCGAAGAGTTTCGCGGGATCGAAGCCGAAGCCTTCGAGCACCTTCGATTCGACGCGCTCGTACTTGCCGTCCCAGCTTTCGCGGAGCTCGCCAGCATCGAAATTCCCGTCGCTCTTGAGGCGGTAGACGCAGAGCCATTTGCCGTGGGGGTCGATCACCCAGTACTCGCGGACGCCCGCGCGGCGGTAGCGCTCGAACTTCTCGTGCTGGTCCTTCTTCGAGGTGGACGGCGAGAGCACCTCGACGGCCAGGTCGGGCGC
>JAFGNN010000049.1 GCA_016926955.1 Spirochaetales bacterium
CGTCGAAAGCTTCGGCGTGAAAGAGGACCCTGCCTGCGACGACGAGGAAATCCGGCGTCACGATATCCGGAAGCTCCGAACGGTGCTGCTCCTGGCCGTGGCCACCAGCATCGACGCGCTCGCGGTCGGAGCGAGCTACGCGCTGGTCGGATCGCCCATATGCGTCCCGGCGCTCGTCATCGGGTGCGTGACCTTCGCCCTGTCATTCGCGGGGATCGAATTCGGCAAGCGCCTCGGCGCGCGTTTCGAACGGGGCGCCGAGATCGCGGGAGGACTCGTTCTCGTCGGCCTCGGCGCCCGGATACTCTTCGAACACCTTTTCGCCTGAGCGCGTCAGGCGTTCTTCAATTCCTCAAGAGGGATGGGCTCGGGCTCGCTGCCGGATCCTTCGATCCTGGCGAATTCCTCGAGCAGCTCGCGGGCGCGCTTGGACAGCCTGGACGCCTGGGGCACGCGGATCATGAGCTTCACGTACATGTCGCCCCGTCGGCCGCCCTGCTGCGGAACGCCCTCTTCGCGGATGCGGAGTATCTTGCCGTGGGGTGCGCCCGCGGGCACCGAGAGCTTGATTTTCTTGCCTTCTATCGTCGGCACCACGATCTCGGCGCCGAGCATGGCCTGGACCGGGCTTATCGGCATGGCGCAGTAGAGGTCTGCCCCGTCGCGTTCGAAGAAGCGGTGGCTCTTCACGCGGATGAACACGTAGAGGTCGCCCGCCTGTCCGCCGTTCGGACCGGCATCCCCCTGCCCGGAGATGACGACGCGCTTTCCGTCGTCCACGCCCGGCGGGATGGTTACCTTGATCTTCTGGCGCTTCTTCGTCGTGCCCGTACCCTGGCAGTCGCGGCAGGGTCGTTCGACGACATAGCCTTCGCCGCCGCAGGTCGGACAAGGCTGGGCGATCGAGAAGAAGCCCGAGCTCCGCCTGACCTGGCCCGAGCCCTGGCAGGTGCCGCACACCCGGCGTCCGCCGCCCGCCTGCGCCCCTGAACCCTGGCAGGTCTGGCAGGTATCCTCGCGCGAATACGAGATCTCGAGAGAGGTTCCGAAGACCGCCTGCTCGAATTCGAGTTCGACGTCGTAGCGGAGGTTGCGGCCCTGGTTGGGACGACTTCTCCCGCCCTGCCGTCGTCCGCCTCCGAAGATGTCCCCGAAAATGCCGGAGAAATCCCCGAAGCCGAAAATGTCCTCGAAATCGCGGAACACCGAGCTGAAGTCGTGAGCCCCGCCCGCGCCGCCGCCCATGCCTTCGACGCCGGCGAAACCGAACTGGTCGTAGGCCTGTCGCTTCTGGTCGTCGCCGAGCACCTCGTAGGCTTCGGTAGCCTCCTTGAAGCGCTCCTCGGCGGAGTGATCGCCCGGATTCTTGTCCGGGTGGTTCGCCACGGCGAGCTTGCGGTACGCCTTCTTGATCTCGTCCTTGCCCGCGCCCTTCTGGACGCCGAGCACTTCGTAATAGTCGCGTTTAGCCACGGAGCTTCCTTCACAAATCGAACCACGGAGGCACGGAGGCACGGAGATCGAGAGGGAGAAGAAAGTGAGCGGACAGTTGCGGGATCCGGACCGAACCCAATTCCATCAACGACCTCTCTCCTCCCTCCTCTCCTCCGTGGCTCCGTGGTCTTCTTGGGCCGGCGATCTATTTCTTGTCGTCGTCGTCGACGACGCGGTAGTCGGCGTCCTCGGCGTCCTTCGGGCCGGTTCCGGAAGCGCCCTGCGCGCCCGAATCGGGTCCGGGACCGGGACCGGCTTCCGGGCCACCCTGGGCGCCCTGCGGTCCGGCGGCCTTGTATACCTCTTCGGCCAGCTTGTAGGACGCCGTCTTGAGGGCCTCGAGCTTGTCGCGCATGGCGCCGGCGTCATTGGCCTCGATGGCGGCGCGGAGTTCCTTGACTGCCGCCTCGATGGCCTCGCGGTCGCTGGCCGAAACCTTGTCGCCGTAATCCTTGAGGCTCTTCTCGGTGGAGTAGATCATCGTGTCCGCCTCGTTGCGGACCTCGGCGCGCTCGCGTTCGCGCTTGTCCTCCTCGGCGTGGGCCTCGGCTTCCTTGACCATGCGGTCGATCTCGGAGTCGTTCAGGCCGGAGGAAGCCTCGATGCGGATCTTCTGCTCCTTGCCGGTGCCGAGATCCTTGGCCGAGACGTGGACGATGCCGTTCGCGTCGATGTCGAAGGTGACCTCGACCTGCGGGACGCCGCGCGGGGCCGGTGGAATGCCGACCAGGTCGAAGCGGCCGAGGGTGCGGTTCTGGTTGGCCATCTCGCGCTCGCCCTGCAGCACGTTGATGCTGACCGCGTTCTGGTTGTCCTGCGCGGTCGAGAAGATCTGGCTCTTGCGGCAGGGGATGGTGGTGTTGCGCGTGATCAGGCGCGTGAAGACGCCGCCGAGGGTCTCGATGCCGAGCGAGAGAGGGGTGACGTCGAGGAGCAGCACGTCCTTGACGTCGCCGCCGAGGATGCCGCCCTGAATGGCCGCGCCGACGGCGACAGCCTCGTCGGGATTGACTCCCTTCGAGGGATCCTTGCCGAAGAGGTCCTTGACGATCTGCTGGACCTTGGGGATGCGGGTGGAGCCGCCGACCAGGATGACCTCGTCGATCTGGGCGGCGCTGACGCCCGCGTCGGAGAGCGCCTTCCGGCAGGGATCCTTCGAGCGCTCCAGCAGGTCGTCGATCATCTGCTCGAACTTGGCGCGCGACAGGCTCTTCTGGAGGTGCTTCGGTCCCGAGGCGTCGGCGGTGATGAAGGGGAGGTTCACCTCGGCCTGCTGGACGTTGGACAGCTCGATCTTGACCTTTTCGGCGGCCTCCTTGAGGCGCTGGAGGGCCATGCGGTCCTGGCCGAGGTCGATGCCGGAATCCTTCTTGAACTCGTCGATGAGCCACTGCATGATGCGGCGGTCGAAGTCGTCGCCGCCCAGGTGCGTGTCGCCGTTGGTCGATTTGACCTCGAAGACGCCCTCGCCCAGCTCGAGGATGGAGATGTCGAAGGTGCCGCCGCCCAGGTCGTAGACGGCGATGATCTTGTCCTTCTTCTGGTCCTTGTTGTAGCCGTAGGCGAGCGCGGCGGCGGTCGGCTCGTTGATGATGCGCTTGACCTCGAGGCCGGCGATCTTGCCGGCGTCCTTGGTGGCCTGGCGCTGGGCATCGTTGAAGTAGGCCGGGACGGTGATGACCGCCTCGGTGACGGTCTCTCCGAGGTAATCCTCCGCGGTCTTCTTCATCTTCTGGAGGATGAAGGCGCTGACTTCCTGCGGGCTGTACTGCTTTCCGGAGATGTCGACACGCACGTCGTTGCCGCTCTCCACGATGTGGTAGGGCACAAGATTGGTCTCGTTGCCCACCTCGCCGAAGCGACGGCCCATGAAGCGCTTGATCGAGTAGACCGTGTTCTCGGGATTGGTGATCATCTGGTTCTTCGCCGGCTGGCCGACGATGCGCTCGCCCTTGGCCGTGAAACCGACGATGGAGGGCGTGGTGCGCTGGCCCTCGGAGTTGGCGATGACGAGGGGCTCGCCGCCCTCCATGACCGAAACGCACGAGTTGGTGGTCCCGAGGTCGATGCCGATTATCCTGCCCATTTCGTTCTCCTTGCTATGGAACGCGACTTCCGCCGCGTACGGTGTCGTTAACGATCTTCGCCCGTGGCGTCTTCGTCCGGGGCTCCGGCTTCGGCCCGCGCGACGTCGGGCATGGCCACCTTGACCTTGGCGCAACGCACCACGCGGTCGTGCAGACGGTAGCCGGCGAGGAATTCCTCGGCGACCGTAGGCTCATCGAAATCGCCGGTCTCCGAGGCGATTGCCTCGTGGAGGTTCGGGTCGAAAACCTGTCCGGCCGAATCGAAGCGCTTGAGGCCGTACTTGCCCTCGAGAACCCCAAGAAGCCGGGTGTGTATCATCTTCACGCCGTCGTGCAAGGCCGCGTAATCGTGACCGTGGGCGTCGGCGGCAGCGGCCGCGCGGTCGAAGTCGTCGATGACTCCGATCAAGTCCAGTATCAGGCTGGAATTGGCGTACTGGACGGCGTCGTCCTTCTCGCGGAACATGCGCTTCCGGAAATTCTCGTAGTCGGCCAGCTTGCGGAGGTACTGGTCCTTGAGGGAGGACAGCTCCTCCTGCAGGGCGGCGTTCGCTCCCTCCAGTTCCTTGATTCTGGCTTCGAGGGCCGAGGCGTCGGGCCCGGCCGTCGAAGCGGTTTCGCGAACCTTTTCCGAAGGCTCGTTCGCGTCGCTCCGGGCCTGTTGCTGTTTCGACATTGGCACACCTTGTCCGCGTGATTGATGGATTGCGGATAAAGTAATGACGCGGCGCCTGCAGGGTCAAGCGGAAGGCGCAGGGGGGGGTCGGCGCGGACGATCGCCGCCCCGGTCTGCTTGACAAGGCCGGAGCGGACGCTACCATTTAAACAGCATCAGTAGCGAAAGGAGTATCCGTGCAGCTCCAGAAGCCGGTCCTCGCGCAGGAACAACGCCAGAAGCTCAGCCCCCAGATGATCCAGAGCATCCGGCTCATGGCCCTGCCCGTCGCGGAGCTCAAGGAGCAGATCGTCGCCGAGGTGGAGGCGAACCCCGCCCTCGAGGTGGTGGAGGACCGCTCCGAGGTCTCCCTGGAGATCTTCCCCGAAGAGAGGGAGGCGGAAGCCGCGGAGCAGATGTTCGACACGGCCTCCGATCCGGGCTTCGCCGGGTCGTCCCGGCGCGACGACGACGCGAAGCGGATGTTCATGGAAGGGTCCATCGCCGAGGCGGAGTCCCTGCAGGATCACCTGCTCTGGCAGCTCCGGCTCCAACCCATCTCCCCGAAAGCCCGCGATATCGGCGAGGCCTTGATCCGCAACCTGGACGACGACGGCTTCAACCGTACGGACCCTTTCAGCCTGGTTGCCGAGCTGTTCGCCCTCGAGGACGGCAACCGGACGATCGAGGAGACGAAGGCCGTCATCGGCGTCATCCGCTCGCTCGAACCCGTCGGTTGCTGCACGTCCGACTACCGGGAATCCCTGCTGGCCCAGGCCGAACTCGATCCGGAGGCTCCCCCGGCCGTCCTCGCGGTGCTCCGCGACCACGTCGAGCTCCTGGAGAAAGGCAAGCACGAAGAGGTACGAAAACGCCTCAAGCTCGACGAGGAGGGCCTCGCGGAGCTCCTGGCCTACATGAAGCGCCTCAATCCCTTCCCCGGCAGGCAGTTCTCCAAATCGGAGCCGCGCTTCGTCATTCCCGACCTGCTCGTGAAGCTCAAGGACGGGGAATTCGTCATCGTCCTCAACGACGAGGAAATCCCGGTGCTCGGCATCAACGCGTTCTTCGACCGGCTGACGGAGGAGAAGCACGACAAGTCCACGGATGCCTTCGTCAAGGACAACGTCAGGAGGGCGCGCTTCTTCATCCAGAGCCTCCACCAACGCAACAAGACCCTGCTGAAGGTGGCCAAGGCAGTAGTCGAGTTCCAGCGAGCCTTCTTCGGCAAGGGTCCGAAACACCTGGCCCCGCTGACGCTCAAGGACGTGGCCCAGGAAGTCGGCGTTCACGAGACCACGGTGTCGCGCATAGCCAACCGCAAGTACGTGCAGACCGACTGGGGCATCTTCGAACTGCGATATTTCTTCACCAACTCCATCTCGGGGGCAGGCTCCGGCGGCTCCCGTTTCTCGAAGGAGGGCGTAAAGCAGGTGATCAAGGAGCTCATCGGAGAGGAGACCGCCGCCATGTCCGACCAGGACATCGCGGACCTGTTGGCCCGGCGCGGCATCAAGCTGGCCCGGCGGACCGTAGCCAAGTACCGTCAGGAGCTCAACATGGACTCCTCGTTCGGCAGGCGGCACGGCTGACCCGATCCGCTCGCTCCCGAAGCGCACATCCGGCGGCGGCCGCCAGAAGGCCGTCAATCGCATCGATACCGAGGAGGCTGTATGACTGTCGATGTCCGTTCCGTCCATTTCGAGCTTTCGCAAGTCAACCGGGATTTCCTCGACCGGAAGCTCGAGCGGCTCGCGTACGCGAAGGACCTCGTGGTGGACTTGCTGTTCGCGCTCACCCACGAGAAGGACTTCAAGTGCGAATGTACCGTGAATTTCCGCTGGGGCGCCCAGGCGCATCTGGTGGAGCACGACTTCGAGCTGACGGCGGGAATCGACAAGCTGATCGACCGGCTCGAGCAGAAAATCGCCAAGGAAAAGGACAAGGTGCAGGACCGGAAAGCCTGATCCGCCCTCCCCGCGCCCGCCGCGGGCGTCCATGAGAAAGCCGCCCGGAAATCCGGGCGGCTTTTGCTTTTCGGCTCTCTGCCCGGAAGCAGGGCCTCACCGGACGGGCGGCCGACGCCCTCGCGTTGCGCGACGCGCGCCTCCCCGACGCGCTGGCGCCGCATCATCCTGGCCGGGCGCCACAACCGGCTCGCGTTGCGCGCGAGTGCGCTTCGTAGTATGCTTCCCGCGCAATGGACGAAAAACGGCGCTTCACGGTCCTCGACCTGCTCGATCTCGAGCTCAGGGAGCATAACGCCCTCGACCTGCGCTGCCTCGGCGGCCGGAAGGGGCTCGTCCGCGAGATCACCGTGCCCGACATCAACAGACCCGGCCTGACCCTGTCGGGCTTCTACGAGTCCTTCGGCGCGGAACGCCTACAGATTTTCGGGCAAGGCGAGTGCGCGTACCTCGAGAAACTGGCCGCCGAGGGCCGCTCCGACACGCTGGAGCGCTTTTTCCAGTTTCCCATCCCCTGTTGCGTCTTCGCCAACTCCCTCCAGCCCGACCGCACCTTCATGCGGCTCGCGGAAGCCGCCGATTGTCCGGTCCTGCAGACCGACCTCTCTTCGAGCGAATTCTCGAGCCGCCTCCTGCGGGTGCTCTCCGACGTTTTCGCGCCCCAGACCACCATCCACGGGGTCCTGGTTGAAGTGTTCGGCATCGGCATACTCCTGACCGGCGATTCGGGGGTCGGCAAGAGCGAAACCGCCCTCGAACTCATCGAACGCGGACACCGGCTGGTGGCCGACGACGTGGTCGAGATCCGCTGCGTCAACGGCAACGTCCTGATGGGGCAAGGCGCCAACAAGGTGATCGGCCACCACATGGAGATCCGCGGGCTCGGCATCATAAACGTCACCCATCTGTTCGGCGTCGGCGCCATCCGCGACAAGAAACAGATCCAGCTTGTGTGCGACCTCGAGCTCTGGGATCCGGAGAAGGTCTACGACCGCATCGGCACCGACGAGAACCTGACGGAAATCCTGGACGTCAAGGTCCCGAAGCTCGACATCCCGGTCAAACCCGGCCGGAACATCCCGGTCATCGTGGAAACGGCGGCGATGAACGAACGTCTCAAGAAGATGGGTTACCACTCCGCGCGGGAGTTCAACCAGAACATACTCCGCTGGCTGGAAAGCGAAAGCGCGCGGGCCGTCTATTTCGGACAGGACGACTGACATGGCGACGGCATGTGTCGCTGACGGCGCGGCGAGGCCGACAGGAACGAGGAGCGCTCGATGACGGAACGCGAGGTTACTATCACCAACAGGGCAGGCATCCACGCGCGGCCTGCCGCGCTCATCGTGCAGACGGCGGGAAAATTCGCCTCGCGGGTGCACCTCAAGAAAGGCGGCGATTCCATCAACGCGAAGAGCATCATGGGCATCCTGACGCTCGGCGCCTCATACGGCACGCCGGTGCTCATCGCGGCCGAAGGCCCCGACGAGGAAGCCGCGGTCGAAGCCTTGGCGCGCCTGTTCGAGAGCCGGTTCGAGGAGGAATGAACCGGAGGCGCCGTACCGGATCGAGGACGGAGGTCCTTTCGGTACTGATCCTGTACGCGCTCTTGTTCATCGGCTCGCTCGCCCTGGCCGGCGATTTCCTCGGACGCGAACCCGCTCGGCGCTCGCCGGGCGATTACGTTGGCGTCGCCTTGCTGGCGCTCGTTCCCTTGGCCGTCATCGCGGTCCTGGTCGCCCGCTGGCGCGCCCTGGCGCTGGACAGCGCCCGACGGGCGTACGGTTCGCGGCTGCGCGTCAGGCTGACGGTCCTCTTCCTCGGCGTGGCCGCGCTGGCCTTCATCCCCACCGCGGTCTTCCTCGGCAGCTTGCTGGCGTTCTCCATGGAAGCGCCCGCCAGCGAGAACATCGCCATAGCGGTGGAACGCGCGAGGCTCAGAACCTTCGCCGAGGACCAGGAGCGCCTGGGGCGGATCGAACGGCTCATGCTGCTCGACGCGCCTCGCCTGGCGGCACGCTGGAACTACGAGGCGCCGCGCCTGCTCGACGAACTCGCCGCGCGCGAACCCACCATAATCGGAGCGGGCGTCTACGCCGCCGACGGCCGGGAGCTCGGCTGGGCGGAGCGGACTTCCGCGGATCTTCAAGGCCCCCGATCCACGAGGGAAGAACGGGAGCGGGCAGCCGCTTCCATGAGCGGTTCCGGCTTCCTCGCGCGCGAAACCGCCGGCGGACGCACGCGGGTGCGGTTCAGGGTTGTGCTCGACGCGGCGCTCGGCCTCTCGGCCGTGGCCTTGTCGGAAACGGAACGCGCCCTGGAGGAAAGCGCGGAGGCGCTCGAAATCGCCGGCGCGGAAATCGCGGCGTTGCGCTCCCGCCGCGACAGTTTTCCGTTCGAGCTCGCATGGTTCATGGCGGCCTTCGTGTTGCCGGGCGCGCTCCTGGCCCTGCTCGTCGGCGTATCCGCCGCGGATTCGATGACAGGACCGCTCGAAGCCCTCGACGAGGCCATGCGCCGCGCCGGCGAGGGCGACCTGACCCCGAGGCTCATGACCAAGCCCGGCGACGAAATTGCGAGCCTGCTCGCCGCCTTCAACCGCATGCTGGTCGCCGTGGCGCGCTCCCGCGACGAGACCGCCGCTTCCGGCAAGGCGAGCGCCTGGCGCGAGATTGCGCGAAGCCTGGCACACGAGCTGAAGAACCCGCTGACGCCGATAAAGCTTTCGGCCGAGCGGGTCCTGAGGCGCTGGAGGAACGAACCTTCGTCGATCGGCGAGATCCTCGAGAATTCCATGATGGCCGTCATCAAGGAAGTGGAGTCGATGAACGCCCTGCTCGCGGAATTCCGGGACTTCGCCCGCCTGCCCGTGCCGGAGCCCGCCTGGATAGATCTGGCGAGCCTGGTCGAGGAGGCGGTCTCGCCGTACCGCGCATCGTATCCCGGGGTCAGCTTCGACGCGAGCGCCGTTCCCCGCGACCTCGTCTTGCCTGTCGACCGCTCCCAGCTCAGGCGGGCGATCTCCAACCTGGTGCAGAACTCCGTGGACGCCATGGATGGCCGCGGCGAGATTTCATTCCGCGCCGACCTTGTAAAGGCGGCGGACAACAGGTATTGTAGGCTTCGCGTCCGCGATTCGGGCCGCGGCGTGTCCGCGGCCATCCGCGACCGGATCTTCGAACCCTACGTCAGCGACAAGCCGGAAGGCACCGGTCTCGGCCTGGCCATAGTTGACCGCATCCTGCGCGACCATGGCGGCAGGATTTCGCTCGAATCGGCCGAGGGCGCCGGCGCGGTGTTCACCATCGACCTACCCATGGACCGGAGTCTATCGACGTGAGCAAGCCGACCATCCTCGTCGTCGACGACGAGCCGGGCATAAGGACCACCGTACGGGAAGTGCTCGAGGACGAGAACTACCGCGTCCTCGTCGCCGAAGACGGTCAGGCCGCCCTCGACACCCTCGAACTGGACCCGGTCGACCTCGTCATCCTCGACGTCTGGTTGCCGCGTGTCGGCGGCATGGACGTGCTCGCGAAGATCCGCGAGTCCCGGCCCGGCCTGGAAACCATCGTCATCTCGGGCCACGCGAGCGTGGACATGGCAGTGCAGGCGCTCAAACTCGGCGCCTTCGATTTCGTCGAAAAGCCCATCAGCCTCGACCGCTTGCTGGCCGCAGTCCGGAACGCCCTCGCCATCCGCGAGCTCAGGGCCGAGAACCGCCGCCTGAAGCGGGCGGTCGCCCCGAACCTGGAACTCGTCGGGTCGTCGGCCGCCATGGAAATGGTGCGCTCCCTCGTGGCCCAGAGCGCGCGCTCCGACGCCCGCGTACTCATCTCGGGCGAGAACGGCACCGGCAAGGAGCTCGTAGCCCGCAGCATCCACGAGCAGTCCGATCGCGCGGACGGTCCCTTCGTGGCGGTGAACTGCGCCGCCATCCCGGACACGCTGATAGAGAGCGAGCTGTTCGGGCACGAAAAGGGCGCCTTCACCGACGCGGCGTCGCGTCGTGTCGGCCGTTTCGAAGCGGCCCGCTCGGGAACGCTGTTCCTGGACGAGGTGGCGGACATGTCGCTCTCCGCGCAGGCGAAAGTCCTCCGGGCCATACAGGAGCTTCGCTTCGAGCGCGTCGGCGGCGAGGAGACCATCGAGGCGGACGTCCGGGTGATCGCGGCGACCAACAAGGACCTGCAGGCCGAGATCGCCGCGGGACGCTTCAGGGAAGACCTCTACTTCCGCCTTGCCGTCGTTCCCATATCGATACCGCCCCTCAGGGAGCGGCCCGGCGACGCGGTCGAGCTTGCCGAGCGCTTCCTCGCCGACTCCGCGCGTCCCGGCTCCCCGCTCCGGACCTTTTCGGTCGAAGCCGCCCGCCTGATCGCAGGCCACCCCTGGCCGGGCAACGTGCGGGAACTCAGGAATTTCGTTGAGCGCGTCGACGTGCTTTCGGACGAAGGCAGCATCTCCGAAGGAACCGTGGCCCGGCTGCTCGGATCCGCGAGTCCCCGCTCCGCCAAGGCTTTGATTCCGGACGAGTACCTCGAACTCCCGCTCGCCGCGGCGAAGGATCTGTTCGAACGGAATTATCTTGTTCAAAAGCTCCGGGACAGCGGTTATACTGTCGCCAAAGCGGCCGAGGCGATCGGGGTATATCCTAGCAACCTCCATGCCAAGATCCGCAAATACGGAATCGGGACAAACGAATGAAGTCGCTGACCGAACGGCAGAATGAGGTCCTCGCCTTCATCACGGACCACGTGGAGCGGCACTCCTACCCGCCCACCATCCGCGAGATCGCCGAGCACTTCGGCATTTCCGTCAAGGGCGCCTACGATCACGTGAAGGCGCTCGAGAAGAAGGGCGCGCTCAGGCTCGGGGAAAACCGCTCCCGCGCCATGGAGGTCCTCCGGCGCGAACGAACGGAAGGGGACGTCAGGGACGTCCCCCTGCTCGGTTCGGTGGCCGCCGGCAAACCCATCTTCGCGGACGAGAACTTCGAAGGCTCGGTCCACGTCCCGTGCGAGATGACCCGAAACCGACCCTGCTTCGCCCTCAGGGTGCGCGGTGACTCCATGCGCGACGCGGGCATCCTTGACGGAGACATCGCCGTCATCGAGGAGCGCCCCCTGGCCACCGACGGCGAGATTGTCGTGGCCATGATCGACGACGCCGTGACCCTCAAGCGCTTCTACAGGGAGGCCGGCCGCATCAGGCTGGCCGCCGAGAACCCGGCCTACGCCCCAATCTACACCCAGGACGCCCGCGTGCTCGGAAAGCTCCGCGGGGTGATCCGCGTCTACTGAAATGGCGGTCGAGTCCGTCCTCCTCCTAGCCGGCCCCGAGCTCGGGCGCAGGGACAAGCGCGTCGCCGAGCTCAAGGTTCGCCTCGCCAGGGAATGGGGCGAAGCCCCGGAGGAGCACCGCCGCTACGCAGGCGACACCCCGGTGGAGGAACTCCTCGACCTGCTGCGGAACGGGTCGCTCTTCTCGCCCGGGAAGCTCGTTCTCGTCTTCGACGCCGAGCTCTACAAGGGCAAGGCGACGACGGGACCGCTGGCCGCCTACATCAAGGCGCCGGCGGAACGCACGACGCTCGTCCTGGTGACCGAAACCTTCGGATTCGACAAGGCCCTCGAGGACGCGGCCGGGAAAGACCGCAAGACCGTCTTCTGGGAACTAAGGGAGGACGAGAAGGAACGCCTGGCCCGCGATTGGTTCCGCGGCGCCGGACTGAAAGTCGACGACGAGGCGCTCGACGCCCTGCTCTCGCTGGTCGGAAGCGATTCCGGCACAATCGAGGCGGAATGCGGCCGGATCGCGGAATTCCTGGGCGGTTCGGGCACCGTCGACGCGCCCACCGTCGAGCAATACGTCGCCCGCACCCGGGGCATCGACGCGTTCGGCGTCTTCGACCTGATGGCGCGCGGAGAGCTGCAGGCAGCGCTCGAAGCGCTGGACGCCGTGCTCTCGGGAAGGGAAGGATCCGGAGTCGGCATACTCGCCGGCCTGCAATGGTCCATGCGCCGCCTCGCGAAGCTGCACGCCCTGACGGGCGAAGGGGTCGCGTTCGACGAAGCTTGCAGGAGGCTCCGGGCCACGAGCCGGAAGCAGCTCTCAGGCCTCGACGCGGCCCGGAAGCGCTGGCCGCCCGCCGCCTGCGCGGACCTGGTGGCCTTCGGCACCGATGTCGACCTCGCCCTCCGATCCGGAGGCGCCGCCTTCGAGCGGCATTTCCTCTCGCTGTACGTCTACGCCTGCTCGGGCAAACGCGCGCCGGTCGAGCTCACGCATGAACCGGAGACCTTCCCGGACTAGGCCCAGTCCCCAAACCGCATGACGAAGCGGAAGCGCTTCCGGACGAACAGGATGGACGCGTCAGCGCGGTACTCGAGCGAGGCTATGACGAGCTCGCCTCCCGGCCCGCGCGCGTAGCGTATGATCGCCTCCATCCCGGAAACCGCCATCGGCAGCTGGACCCAGGTCTGGCGCGCGTACAACGGCTGCCCCGACTCATCCGCGACGAGCAGGCCCTTCACCCGGGTCTTCCCGTCCCCGGAAAGCTCGTACGGCGTGAAAAGCCGAGTCGCCCCGACGTCCACGGCCTGGTAGGGGGCCGAAACGATGCGGCCTTCCTGGAAGCCAGGATCGAAAGGCGTGGCGCTGAAACCCTCGCCCCACGCGGGGGGGCCGTCGCCGGAACCGCTTTTCTCGAGACGCTTCCGCCACGTCTCGGTCACGTCCTCCCCGTTCTTGCTGGCGGAGACGACCGTGCTGCGAGCGGTGCCTCCGGACCAGTCGACGCGGGTGTCGACCTCCTCCCACGAACTCACCGCTCCGTCCCCGTCGAGCTCCTCGATCCGCCATGACACGCGGCGCGCCTGGAGCGAAAGCCCGCGCGCGTAGTCCGATACGGCGCGGTCCCAGGCCTCATCCGCGCGGGCGGCTGGAGGGCAAAGCCCAGAAACCAGGAGGCAAAGGAGCGCCGTTACGCCGAAGTGTCGCATTCCCTCAAGTATATCGCCGGGATTGCCGATGCGAACAGGGAACGCCTGTGTACGGAGCCCCAATGAGCGGAACCTTTGACGAAGCCGGAGGGCGACGGGCCGAGCCCGTTTCGGAAACGAGAATCGGCACGGATCGTCCGGACGGCGGAACGGAATTCCGCCTCGCGAGACGGCTGCTCGACCTGATGCCGGACGGCGCCTTTTTCGCCGACGAGCGGTTCACGCTCGCCTGGACCAACCCGGCGCTCGGCAGGGTGGCCGGCCTGCCCTCCTTCGAACTCGTGGACGCGGACCTGGACGCGCTGTTCCCCGAGAGCGACCACGAGGGACGCGCCCTCGAAGCGCGCAACGCCCTCGCGACGATGGGCCACTGGCGCGGCGTGATCCGACGGAGGGACCGCAGGGGCGCGGCGCGGGGCTACGAGCTGGCCGTCTCGGCGCTCCGCGACGAGAACGGACGCCGTTGGTACGCCGGCCACCTCCGCGACCTGTCCTCGGTCGACCGCGCCCGTGAACGCCTCGAATACAGCGCGAGCCACGACGCCCTGACCGGGCTGCCCAACCGCGAGCTCTTCGCCTCCGGCCTCGAGACCCTCATCTCGGCTCCCGGCCGCCCGAGCTTCGCGGTCGCCCTCATCGACCTCGACAACTTCAAGCGCATCAACACCGAGCTCTCGCGAGAGGACGGCGACCGCATCCTCAAGGCCGTGGCCGACCGGCTCTCGGCGGTCGTCCGCTCCGGCGACTTCCTCGCGCGCTCCGGCGGTGACGAGTTCAGCCTGATCGTACGGCTCGAGAGCGACCAGGACGGCGCCGAGGCCGCCCAGCGCATACTCGGCGCGTTTTCCGAACCATTCGACGCCGGCGGGAAATCCATACACGCGCGCGCGAGCATGGGTCTGGCACGCTTCCCCGAGCATGGAGCCGACGCCCGCACGCTCATGGCGAACGCCGACCTGGCCTTGCAGGCCAGCAAGGACCGGGGGCGCTCGGCGCTCAACTTCTATCGTCCCGACATCGACCTCGAGCTGCGTGACCGCGCCTTCCTCGAGGACAGCCTCCGCGACGCCCTCGACCGGAGCAAGCTGTCCGTCCACTACCAACCCGTCATCGACGTAGCCACCGGCGAACTGGTCAGCGTCGAGGCCCTGGCCCGCTGGTATCACGCGGGCCAGGGCTCGATATCGCCGGAACGGTTCATTCCCGTAGCGGAGCGCTCCGGCATGATCGGCGAACTCGGCGAACAGGTGCTCCGTACCGCCTGCCGGCAGGGAGGCGCCTGGTCGGTGGTCGGCGGTCCCGACCTGCGGGTGGCCTTCAACGTCTCGCCGATCCAGCTCAAGGATCCGGGCTTCGTCGATTCCCTCGCGGCGGCCCTGCTCGAGACCGGCGTAGATCCGTCGCGCCTCTCGATCGAGATAACCGAAAGCACCATCTGCGACGACCTCGAGGACGCCGCCCGCGTGCTTTCGCGCATCAAGTCGCTCGGCTTGTCGATCTCGGTGGACGACTTCGGAACGGGCTATTCGTCGCTGGCCTACATCAAGAACCTGCCCATCGACGTGGTCAAGATAGACCGCGAATTCATCCGCGACATCGAGACCAACGAACGCGCTTTCGCGATCGTGGAAAGCGTGGTCCGACTCTCGCACGAGATGGGCATCAAGGTGATTGCCGAGGGCGTCGAGAATCCCACCCAGTTCGAGCTGCTCCGCAACGTCGGTTGCGACTGCGCCCAGGGTTTCCTCTTCAGCCGCGCGCTTCCGGCGTCGGAGCTCGAGTACCTGTTCTACGGCTGAGCGTCAAGGGCGCTCCGCGCCATTGACGGCGCCGAAGCCAATGGCTTCGGCGATCTCCCCAACCGGCAACCCTTCACGCTTCGGGATATTTACGCTCGGCCGGGGCCAGCAGCAGGACCTCGCAGGGGGACAGGACCGCGGTTCCGGCTTGAATCCGCGCGCCCGGTTCGCGGTGCGTGCCGAGCAGGACCGATCCGTCCGAGGGCAATTCAGCGCGCCGCGCCTTCGCGTCGAAGTTGAGGATCACGAGGACGCGCCCCTCGCCGGACACGCCGCCTTCGCCGCGCCGTTCGTACGCGAGCACGCCGGGATCGTCGCCCAGGAACGCGAGGCTTCCGAGCGCGAGCTCGGGTCGCGAACGCCTGAGCGCGATCATCGAGACGTAGAACGAAAGCACCGAGCCCGGGTCGCGCAGTTCCCTCTCGACGTTCCGCTCCCGCCACCCGCGCTCCAGGGGCAACCATGGGGTTCCGGTGGTGAATCCGGCGTTTTGCGACGAATCCCACTGCATGGGCGTGCGCTCCGGATCCCGGCCGTAGGCGCGGAGAGGCCAGGTCGCGATTCCGAGCGGATCGCGGAGCTGCCCGCGCGGAGGATAGCCGCCCTCCATGCCGAGCTCCTCGCCGTAGTAGAGGAAAGGACTGCCGCGGAGCGTGAGCAGCATGGCCGCCGCGACCTTGGCGCGCGCGTCGGTGTAGCCGGCCTTGCGGTAGCGCCTCGCATGCCGAATCTGGTCGTGGTTCGACAGGGTGAAGTTCGGCCAGGCGCCCTCAGGAAGCGCCGCATACCAGGCGCGCGCCGAGTCGCGGAAGGCCTTGGCGCTCCAGGGCCTGAAGAGGAAGTCGAAATTGAAGGCCATGTGGAGGCCTTCGCCGCGTTCGCCATGGCACGCCGCCGCCAGGGAGGCGTCGCGGCCATGGGTCTCGCCGACGAGCACCCGATCGCCCCGCTCGTCGGCGACCTTCCTGAGCTCCGCAAGGGCTCCGAACACCTCGGGCCGGTTCCGGTCATAGACATGCCGCTGGAAGAGGTCGAGCGGCTTCCACGAGAAGGGGTTCGAGCGGAGCTCCGCGTCCTTGAAATACGCGGTGGCTACGTCGAGCCGGAAACCGTCCACCCCGAGCTCGAACCAGAAGCGGAGGATATCGGCGAACTCGGCGGGCACGGCGGGATTCCGCCAGTCGAGCTCCGGTTGGTGGCGGGTGAAGGTACCGAGGTAGAGCTCGTCGGTGGCAGCGTTCTCGAACCAGGCGGACCGCAGTTCGAAGAGACACTTCCAGTTGTTCGGCGGCACGGGACGGCCGAGCGCGTTCCGACGGGCGATCGGATGCCAGAGGTACCAGGAATGGCGGGGATTCGCGCGCGACGCGCGCGCCTCGACGAACCACGGATGCTCCTCGCTCGTATGGTTCGCCACAAGGTCCAGGAGCACGCGGATGCCAAGGCGGTGCGCTTCGTCGACGAGGGCCCGGCAATCATCGAGGGAGCCGAAGAGCGGGTCGACGTCGCGGTAATCTGCCACGTCGTAGCCGAAGTCCTTCATGGGGCTCTTGAAAAAGGGGCTGATCCAGAGCGCGTCGACACCGAGGCTGGCGAGATAGGGCAAGCGCGAGCGGATCCCGGGAAGGTCGCCGACCCCGTCGCCGTCCGAATCCATGAAGGATCGCGGGTAGATCTGGTAGAACACCGCGCGCTTCCACCACTCCCGGTCGACGCCAGTCATTCCTTCCCCCTGTGTCCGCCGAGCCCCTCCCGTCCCGGTTTGCCGGAGTCGAGGATCTCGAATTCGATGTCGCGCGCCGCGCGCGCCTGGCAGGCCAGCCGGTCCCCGGGCGGCGCCTTCACGGCCTCGAGCCGCTCCCGCTCCGAAGTTCCGATCGCGGAAAGGCCCGCCGCATCGCCGGCTACGCGGATCCGGCAGGTGCCACAGTATGCGATGCCGCCGCAATCGTGGCGTATGGGGACATCGGCGAGGAGCAGCGAGGAGAGCACGCTGCGCGCGGGAGAGTTCTCCACGACGCGGACGGTCCCGTCGTCGGCTTTCGCGATGAGGCGGCTCAAGGGCTCCCCGCGACGGTGACGCGGTTGCGGCCGGATTGCTTCGACTGGTAGAGGGCTTTGTCCGCCCGGTCGATCAGGTTGCGCCCGGAAATGTCGTGGCCGGGCAGGTAGCGCGCGACGCCGACGGATACCGTTACCTGGAGGGAAAGCCCTTCGTACTCCGTGCGGGCGGATTCGATGGCCGCCCGGACGCGCTCGGCTACCGCCAGGGCGCGCGCGTCGTCGGCGTCGGGCAGGAGCACGCAGAACTCCTCGCCGCCGTACCGGGCCGCAAGGTCGCTGGGGCGCACGCTCTCGCGCAGGGTGCGGGCGACCTGCTTCAGCACCGCGTCGCCGCAGGAATGCCCGTAGGTGTCGTTGAACTGCTTGAAGTGGTCTATGTCGAGCATGAGGACCGAGAGATCCTTGCCGCGCTCGGCGGCCTTCTCCATTCGCTCCAGCAGCACCGTGTAGAAATAGTGCTTCAGCTTGAGCTTGGTCATCATGTCGGTCGTGGTCAGCTCGAAGAGGAAGGCGTTGTGGACGGCGCCGGCGGCCAGGTCCGCGATGGCGAGCAACTGGCTCAGCTCGTAGTCGCTGAAGCTTTCGCTGTCGATGCGGTCGCCGAGCAGGATGACGCCGTTCACCGCCCCCTTGGCCTTGAGCGGCACGACCAGGTCCGGGCCGAGGGAGCGCAGCGCGGGAAGCTCGGCCGCCTCGGGCACGCGCGAGATGAGCTCGCCGTAGCGGTAAACCCCGGCCTCGCGGGCGAGGAAGCGGACGAGCTCGTGATCCTCCGGGAAGCTGTAGTCGATATTCTGGTCTATCTCGAAGCCTTTGAAGTTCCGGTACAGCGAGAAGGTGGGCGACTCGAGCCCCTTCTTCGAGAAGAGGCCAGCCTTGACGACACGCAGCTGCCCCATGATGGTGAAGAGTATCGAGTCTATGAGGATCGGATACTCGAGCGTGGAGTTGAGGCTCTTCGATATCTCGAGCAGCTGCTCGAGGTCGTAGATGCGCTTCTCGCAGGCGGCCCGGGCCGCTTCGGGACCGGCGGACCAATCGATTGCCGTCACTCCCGTTCCCTCTCCATGCATGGACCGATTATAGGCGAAATTCCCGCGCGTCGCTACGGCGAGCCGCTACAAAGCGGCGGCGGCGGCCTTGACGGAGTTCTCGAAAAACGCCAGTCCGGTTCCGCCGTCGAAGCCCCTCCGCCTCCCCGGATGGTTTTCCGGCGCGAGAAAGGCTTCCGGATGCGGCATCAGGCCTATCACGCGGCCGCTCGGATCGCGCAAGCCCGCGATGCCGCCGGTCGAGCCGTTGGGATTCCGGCCCTCGTAACGCAGCGCGACCAGGCCTTCCCGTTCGAGACGCTCGAGGACCGCCGCGTCCCGGGCGACAAAGCGGCCCTCGCCGTGCCGGACAGGCAGCTCGCGCGGAGACAGGCCCCTGGTCCACGCGCAGGCGCCGGTGGCGTCGAAGGACACGCGGACCCAGTCGTCGACGAAACGGCCGGATTCGTTGTGGACGAGCGTCACCGAGCGCTCCCCGGATTCAGGCCACGGCAGGAAGCCCGATTTGACGAGCGCCTGGAAGCCATTGCAGATGCCGAGCGTGAGGCCGCCCCGCGCGTGATGCTCCGACAAGGCGGCGGCGAGCCGGGTCCTCAGCAGGTTCGCGACGACTTGCGCCGAGCCGAGATGGTCTCCGAAGGAGAAGCCTCCCGGCAGGGCGACTATCGAGGCGCCCGAGAGCAGGGCGGGGTCGGCGAGCAGGTCGGAAAGGTGAAGGCGGACGGGCGCGGCGCCCGCCATGCGGAACGCTTCCGCCAGTTCGGGATCGGAATTGAAGCCGTAGCCCGAGAGGACGATCGCCCGGACGCTCATCGACGGCCTCCGCCCGCAAGGGGAGTCTTGAAGGCGGACTCGAGCGCGTCGAGCGTCGTGCTGACAAGGGCTTCGCCTCCGCGCCGGATCTCGAAACGAGGCCCGTCTTCCAGAACGCCGAGCAGCCGGAACGGATGCGCGGCGAAGGTGGTCTCGAAGCGCTCGCGGTCGACCCGGCGTACCGAGACGACGAAGCGCGATGGATCCTCCGCGAACAGGGCGCGCGCGGCGTAGTCGGGCGCGCCGGGGTCGAGCCCAGGCAGCCCGTCGACCCTGGCGACTATGCCGAGCCTGCCGCCGAGGCAGCTTTCAGCCAACGCGACGGCGAGCCCGCCGTCGGACAGGTCGTGGCAGGATCGCAGCATGCGGCCGGAGATGCCCTTGTGCACTGTCGCGTAGAGCGCCTTGGCCGCCGCGAAATCCGGGACAGGCGCCCGACCGTAGCGGGGTCCCGCCACGTTCCGGGCGCGGCGAGCGGCGCCGTCGATCCTCTCGAGCATCGAGCCGCCGAGCGCTCCGGGCGTCGCTCCGAGCAGGTAGACGAGCTCACCCGCTTCGAGGAAGTCGGTCGACGAAGCCTTGCGTATGTCGTCGATGGCGCCGGCGAGCGTCACGAGCAGGGTTGGCCGCGACGAGATGGTCCGGCCGCCCGCCCGCGCGTCGTTCTTCATGCTGTCCTTGCCGGATACGAGCGGCAGGCCGTAGGCGAGGCAGGCTTCCGACAGTCCTTCGCAGGCGCGGACGAGGGCGCCGAGCTTGGCGGCCCCGTCCGGCACGGCCTCGGACTCGACCGGATCGGGCCAGCAGAAATTGTCGAGCAGGGCGGCCCGCTCCGGGTCGCCGCCGAGCGCGACGTGGGCGCGGTACGCCTCGTCCACGGCGCAGGCCGCCATGCGGCTCGCGTCGTCCTCGGCGTAGCGGGGACAGATCCCGTGGGTGACGGTGTAGCCTTTGAAATTCCCCAGGTCCGCCCGCAATACCGCGCCGTCGCCGGGGGCGTCCCGCCGTATGCCCACCATGGGCTTCTCGATGGACCGCGCCTGAACCTCATGGTCGTACTGCCGTATCCAACATTCCTTGGATGCGACGTTCGGCTCGGCGAGGATCCCGAGCAGCGCCTCCGTCCAGTCGGCGCGCGCGGGGACGGGTTCGGCAGCCCTCGAGTCGAGGCGCAAATCGGCTTTCAGGCTCAGGACCGGCAGGCCGTCGTGGAGGAAATCGAGCGGCAGCAGGCCGACGGCTTTACCCCCGTTCGCCCTGAGCTCCACAAGCCCCGAATCGAGGAACTCCCCGACCACGCTCGCCTCGACGCCGCGAAGCGCGGCCAAGGACATGAAGGCCGCAAGCGATTCCGGCGGCACCGCGAGGCTCATGCGCTCCTGGCTCTCGGAAACGAGGATCTCCCAGGGGGAAAGCCCCGGGTACTTGAGCGGGCAAGCGTCCAGGTCGACGCGCACGCCTCCGCATTCCCGAGCCATCTCGCCGAGGCTGGAGGAAAGCCCGCCGGCCCCGTTGTCGGTGACGAAGCGGTAGAGCCCCGCGTCGCGCGCCTCCAGCAGGAAGTCCGTCATGCGCTTCTGGATGATGGGGTCGCCGATCTGCACCGCGCCGACCGGGCTCGACTCGTCGAGTGCCTGGCTCGAGAAGGTGGCGCCGTGTATGCCGTCCTTGCCGACGCGGCCGCCCAACATGACGGCCAGGTCGCCCGGGCGGATTTCCTTCTCCCAGGAAGGCTTGCCGTCCAGGAATTCCGGCATGACGCCGCCTGTGCCGCAGAACACAAGCGGCTTGCCGAGCCAGCTCTCGTCGAAAAGGAAGGCGCCGGCCACGGTCGGGATGCCCGACTGGTTCCCGCCGTCGACGATGCCTCGGTGCACGCCCGCGAGCACGTCGCGCGGCGCGATGAGCCCTTCCGGAACCTCGTCGTCCGGCGTGTCGGGCGGCGCGAAGCAGAGCACGTCGGTGTTGAAGATCGGCTTCGCGCCCATGCCGGTCCCGAGGACGTCGCGGTTGACCCCGACGATGCCCGTGATGGCGCCGCCGTACGGGTCAAGCGCGGACGGGCTGTTGTGAGTCTCGGCCTTCACGCAAAGCGCCTGGCCCGGATGGAAGACCACGACGCCCGCGTTATCGGTGAAGACCGAGCGCAGGAAGGGTTTCGAAGGCGCGAGCGCCTCGGTGGTGGCGCGTATGCAGGTCTTGAAGAGCGATCGGATGGTCCGCGAGCCTTCGGGAGCGCGGCATTCGATGTCGGCGTTGAATATCTTGTGCTTGCAGTGCTCGCTCCAGGTCTGGGCGAGCATCTCGAGCTCGACGTCGCTCGCGAGCGGGGGAAGGCCCGCTCCTTCGCGGCGGCGCCGTGTTTCCGGATCGGCGTAGTGGGCGCGGATGGCGGCCAGCTCCCCGCGCGAGAGCGCGAGCGTCCGTTCCGCGGAGAGGCGTTCGAGGGCGGCGTCGTCCATGCCGGCCAGGTCGAACCACGCGGGTTCGGCAGGGTCGTGGACGCCCGGCGCCGCGTGCGCAGTCGGCGGTCTCGCCCCGGCCGCCCACTCCGCCGCGTCCAGGACCATCGCCGTCTGCACGAGCGGATTGTGGAGCGAGGCGGCGAGCCCTTCCCGCCCCTCGGGGCCGAGTTCGCCGTAGACCAGGAACTGCCGGGCCGTAGAAAAGCGAACGCCCCCGACCGCGTCGCGGCCGAGGGCGAACTCGAGGGCCTCACGCGCGGTGAGGGCCAGGGTGTCGGTGACGCCGGGGCGCCAGGCCACCTCTATCAGGGTTGACCATCCGGCCAGGGCCGGACGCTCGGCCGCCCAGGCGTCCACCTCCGCGACCTGGACCACCGGATCGACGAAGGCGTCGACGCAGGGACCGGACGGCAGGGGACGGTCGACCAGGATCGCGTCGACCAGGACGACGCGGACCGGGAAGCCGAGACGGACGCTCGCGGAGGCCGAGAGCGAAGCGGCGCGTCCGTCGAGCGCCGGATCAAGGTAACTCGTTTCGATGCGCATGGCGTGGCCGCATGATAGCCCGGGCCGGGCAAGGAGCGGAAGGGGCGGCGGCCGGTTTCGCGGCGATCCGTCCCCTTTCGCGACTCAATAGACGAACACGACCGGTTCGGTGGCGAGGCGGTGGCGCAGCTTTAGGTAGAGTGAGTTGGAGGCGCGCTTGTAGTTGAAGCCCGAGACCTCGTAGCGTTCGAACGCAGGATCCATGCGGTAGTCGATGCCGTGGATGCGGATGGCCTGGTAGGGAGCCACGCCGTAGACCGCGGCGAAGTGGGCGTAACCCACGGGATGGTCGAAGGAGTAGACGGCGCGCCCCGCCTCCTTCAGCACCGTAACCCTGGAAGCCACGGTCCAGGTCCAGGCTCCCGGCCCGAGCTCGCGGTAGAACGATACCTGGCGCGGATACCGGGGGTTCCCGGAGACCAGGTCGTACACCGCCTCGGGAGCGAGGGTTCCCGATCCGGCCGTGAACGCTCCGTCCCTTACCGTCGCGGCCGCCGGCAGGAAGCCGTCCGGGTCGGAAAGGGCGAGCACGCCCGCCACGAGGCTCTGCCCCACCCCGACCATGGTCGGATTGGCGGCCTTCTCGCCGTAGCGGATCAGCGCGTAGCCAGCCCGCAACCCCAACCTCGGATCGAGGGTTCCGTCGGCGTCCGCCCGGTAGAAATATCCCTGCGCCGTCTTGCGCACGGAGGGCAGCATGACGCGCTCGGCGACGGCGCCGAAGCGCGCGAACGGATTCGCCTCTGCCCCGAGCAGCTCGAGCCCGTCATTCCAGGCCTCGAGGGCCGCCACGGCTCGCCGCGGGTCGAGGGAGGCAGGATCCACGCCCTGAGCCCAGGCGAAGACCGAACGAGCGAGGGAGTAGGGCGTGCGGTCGAGCAGGAAGGGCACGAGGCGCTCGCGGTCGAAGATGGAGGAAGAGTTTTCCGAGATGGCCCGTTCGATCCGACGCACCTCCGCAAGATCGGCCTCTTCGAGACGGGTCATGGCGTTGACGATGTCGCCGAAGTAGGGAGCGCTCAACCATGAGAATCCGGTCGGGTTCGCCGATCTGACGGCGGCGACCCGCGCGAAGGCGGCGGGTTCGACGCCGCGCGACCAGGCTTCGGCCAGGTAGGCGACGGCCGCGGGCTCGGGAGGAACCCGGCCGCCCGAGCCATCGGTCCAGGCGCCTTCCGATGGAAGCCAGCGGCGCGCCGACAGACCCGTCCAGACCTTGTCGAGGTAGTCGGACCGCACGGCGGCCCAGGCCGAGGCTTCCATGGGGGCCTGCTCGACGAAGCTGGCGGCCGGCGCGGCAGGCGCGGCCGGCGCGGCGACGACGGGCAGGAACGCCAGGGCCGCCGGTACGAGAGCGCTGCCCGTCAGGGTCAGCGTCCTGCCCGCGCGGTCGAGCGCCTCCGCCGGGACCCCGAGCGACCAGGCGGAACCGGAGCGGGTCAGCTCGAGCCCCCCTTCAGCGCCTTCGATGAAGCGAGCTCCCCGGGAAAGCCGCCACGAAACCGCAACTTCGCGGGCGGCGTCGACGGCGATCGAGGCGCCGCCGTCCGGCGAAGCCTGGGCGCGCAACACGACTCCGCCCTCGAATTCCAGGGCGAAGCCGGAGCTCAGCGCGCGGAAGGAGACCGGCGCCGATTCGCGGCGAGTTCCCTTGGCATCGGACCACGAAAGCGGCCGTTCGCCGGAGAATTCGAGCGCAAGGCCCTGGAAGGACAGACTGGCGGCGGAGACGGGCCCGTTCGTCCGATCGCCCCGTTCCTCGCCCTCGGGACGTTCCAAGCGCAGGGCGAAGCCTCCGGATTCGACGAGGAAACCGCCTTCCCTGGGGAACTGGAGGAGGACGAGGACGACGATGATGCCGATATAGAGAGCGGCGAGGCCCAGGCCACGCCAGAGGGAACCGTATTTCATGGCGGTTTCGGACTGTAGCGCAGGAAGGGCCGAAGTGCAAGCTTGCCCCCGGTCCGCTCCTGAGGCTATCATTGCCGACCTGCCCTTCCACGAAACGAAACGGAGCCGACCATGAGCGAACACGCCTTCCGAAACCGCTCCCGCCGCGCCGCGGGACCAGTCATCGCCCTTTCGCTTGCCGGCCTGGCCTTGCTGGCAGCGGCCTGCGGAAGCACCGGCCGGGTTCCCGGAGTCACGGCAGCCGTCGCCCGGGAAATCGTGACCCTCGACCAGATCCACGAACTCCTCGCGAAAGGCAAGCTGGAAGCCGCGCTCGAAAAAACCGAGTCCTACGCGGCCGACGCGCCGGACAAGGTCGACCGCCGCCTCGTACTGGCTTCGGTGCGCGCCTCGGCCGGCGACCTGGACGGCGCCCGCGCCGCGACGGAGGAAGCCAAGGCCCTCGCCCCGCAGAGCGCCGAGCCCTGGTTCTTCGCCGCCGAGCTCGCCTCGTGGTCCGGCGACCAGGCCGGCCGCAAGGCAGCCCTCGACAAGGCCCTGGCCCTCGACCCCGCGCACGCCGACGTGCTGGCCGCCTACGGCGACCTCCACTGGGAGGAAGGCGCCTACGCCAAGGCCGAGGACTCCTACCGTCGCGCCTTCGCCGCCGACGCGACCAACCTGGGCGCCCTGCTCGGCATGGGCCGCGCAGCCTACCGCAAGGACGACTTCAAGGCCTCGGCATCCTTCCTCGACCGCGCGGTCGCAGCGCACCCCTCCTCGTCCCTGGCCCGTTCCGACCGAGCCCGCGCCCGCTACGAGCTCGGCCGCTATCTCGAAGCCCTCGACGACCTCGACGCCGCCGTCGAGCTCGACCCGGACTCCGCCTGGCACCGCGTCGAGCGCGGCCAGCTGCTCCTCGACTTCGGGCGCTCCGACGAGGCCCTCGCCGACTTCTCGCGAGCCATCGAGCTCGACCCTTCAGACTTCCTGCCCTACGTCTACCGCGCCGGCATCCACGAGGAAGCCGGACGCGACGGGGAAGCGCTGGCCGATTACAAGAAGCTGCTCGCGCTCGAGCCCGATTACTGGTATGCCAACGAATCCATCGGCACGGTGGCCTTCCGCTCCGGAGACTGGAAGACCGCGCGCGAAGGCTTCGAGGCCGCGTTCCGCATGAGTCCCGTCCAGTACGAGTACGCCATCATGGCGGCCGTCTCGCTGGCCCGGGGCGGAGACGCGGAAGGCGCCCGCGCCCTGGCCGAGAAGGTCATGCCCTCCGTCGACCGCGAAAAGTTCCCCGCCGAGTGGCTCGCGCTCCGCCTCTTCTACGACCGCTCCGGGTCGACCTCGGAAATCGAGCTGCGCATAGGCGCGGAAACGCGGCTCGACATGAAGGCCGCCCTTCTGCTCTGGCTCGGCGAATACTGGATAGCCAAGGGCCGCCCCGAGCTCGGCGCCACCTATGTCGGCCTGTCGCTCGAGCTCGACCGGCAGGGCACCATCTGGCACCGCCTCGCGGAGGCCGAGGCGAAGCGGCCGGGATCCGCCAAGCCGTGAGGCCGACGGGCGCCCTCGCGTCCCTCGAGGCGGCGCTCGACCGCCGCCTTCCCGTCATCGCCCAGGCGCACGACTTCCCGGACGTCGACGCCTTCGGTGCCGCCTGGGCCCTGGCCAGCCTGCTGGCCGCGCGCGGCTACGACGCCGCGCCCGCCTTCCGCGGGGGGCTCCGCTCCCGTAGCCTCGCGAACATGGCCCGCGAGCTCGGCGCCCCCGTCAACCCGGCGCCCGACGAGTCCTCCGTCGAGCGCTCGATCGTCTCGGTCGACTGCATACCCGAGAACGGCAACGTCGAGCTCTTTCCCGGAACGCTCGCAGGAGCCATCGACCACCACGTCCCCGCCGCTGCGCCGAACGCGCCCTTCGCCGACCTCCGAATCGACTCGGGTTCCTGTTGCTCCATAATCGTGGACTATTGGAGGGAAGCCGCCCTCGAACCCGAACGCCGCGTCGCCACCGCCCTGCTCGCGGGCTTGCAGGCGGACACCGACTTCCTTTCGCGCGGGGCCGGCCCCCTCGACGTGGAAGCCTTCCACTGGCTATCATCGCGCGCGGACCGCGACCAGGCGGCCCGGCTCGTCAAGACCGCGCTGGCACCCGGCGAGCTCAAGCTCCTCGCGGCCGCGCTCCAGGCGGCGACCCTTGCCGACTCCGCCCTGTTCGCCGTGGTCGGCCGGGCGCGCGACATCGAGGCGCCCGCCCTGCTCGCCGACTTCGCGCTCCGCGCCGAGGACGTCTCGGTCGCCCTGGTCGCCTCGGTCGACGACGAGGGCGTGCGCATCTCGATACGCTCGCGCGATCCGCTCGTACCCGCCTTCGACGCGGCGCGCGCGCTCGTCGCCGGCATAGGCTCCGGCGGCGGCCACGGCCGCTCCGCCGGCGGCCGCATAGCCCTGTCCGAGTTCCCCGGCGAAGAAGCGCTCGGCGCCCGCTTCTTCGACGCCGTCCGCTCGCTGCGCGCACATCAATCCTGACGGAGTCCCCATGCCCGCCGTCCGCCGCATCGTCCACGGAAACCGCGAATTCATCCTCGTCGGCACCGCCCACGTCTCGCCCGAAAGCGTGCGCGAGGTCCAGGAAACCATCGAGACCGAACGCCCCGACCGCGTCTGCGTCGAGCTGGACCCCGGCCGCCACGGATCGCTGACCAAGGGTTCCGACTGGCGCGCGCTCGACATCTCCAAGGTGCTCAAGCAGGGCAAGGGCTTCCTCCTCCTCGCCAACCTCGCGCTCTCGTCCTTCCAGCGCCGCATGGGTTCCGGCTCCGGCACCAAACCCGGCGCCGAGATGCTCGCCGCCGTGGAAGCAGCCGACGCCGCCGGCATCCCCTGGAGCCTCTGCGACCGCGAGGTGCAGGTGACGCTCCGCCGCGCCTGGACCATGAGCGGGCTCTGGGGCAAGGCCAAGCTCGTCGCCAGCCTCCTCTCCGGCGTCGCCGGCGGCGACGAGGTCAGCCCGGAGGAAATCGAGAAGCTCAAGGAGCAGAACGAGCTCGACGCGATGCTGGCCGAACTGGCCGACTACCTGCCCTCGGTCAAGAAGGTGCTGATCGACGAGCGCGACCGCTACCTGGCCGCGAAGATCTGGTCGAGCGAAGGCGCGCGCGTCCTGGCCGTCGTCGGCGCCGGCCACGCCGCCGGCATCGAGGACTGGCTCGGCCGCTTCGCGCGCGGCGAGGAATCCACCGATGTCTCGGAAATCGACACCGTTCCGGGCCCCGGCCTCTTCTCCAAAATTCTCCCCTATGCCCTGCCGGCGGCCCTCGTGGCCCTCTTCGGCGCCAGCTTCCTCCGCTCCGGCGCCCTCGCCAGCCTCCGCATGCTCGGCTTCTGGGTGCTCTTGAACGGCGGCCTCGCGGCCCTCGGCTCGGCACTCTGCCTCGCGCATCCCCTGACCATCCTTGTCAGTTTCGTCTCGGCCCCTGTCGCCACGCTCAACCCCCTCGTGGGCGTCGGCCTCTTCGCCGGCCTCACCGAAGCCTTCATCCGCAAACCATCCGTCGCGGACTTCGAGAACCTGCAGGACGACATCGCGAGCTTCCGCGGCTTCTACCGCAACCGCGTCACGCACATCCTCCTCGTGTTCTTCGTGTCGACCCTGCTGGCCGCGATCGGGAACTTCTTCGCGATCCCCCTGCTCGCGGGCACGCTCTAAGCGAAAAGGGGGAGCACACGCAACCCGGACTACGGGAAGCGCGCTACTCCACCGCAGGCGCGGCGTGGGGTGTTATCAAGACCCTGCAGCGCGGGGCCTGGTGAGCGGAAACGCACCCCGCTTGCTCCGCTGCGCTGCGCTCGGGGGCGCGTTTCCGCTCACCACAGCCGTGCTACCCGCCCCATTAAAGCGTTCGCCGGGTTTGCGCCAGCACGCCGCTTCTCGGAGCGGGCAGGCGCGCTTCCCGTTCGCTTGGCGGGGGTAAGGCCGGCGCGCATGGATGCGCGCCCACCACGAGGCCCGTCCGCTCCGCGGACGGGTACGTCATGGACGACGACGCTGCTCCCCCACGCTTCAGCGTCCTCGGGCGCGTGGCGCCCTGCGGTCGCTTACGCTACCCCCACTTTTTGCGGGTGGCTTCACGGCGGGCGGCGACGCGGAGGTTCGGGTGATGCGGGGTGCGCGGCGGACGCAAGCGTGGCGGGGCGGGCGGGCGGTGGTGTATCATGGGGGGATGAAAACGATGGCAGATCCCGCTGTCGACCGTTCCGCACAGTATGCCTACCGCGATTACCGCGCCTGGCCCGACGACGAGCGTTGGGAGCTGATCCGCGGCGAAGCCTGGATGATGGGCGCCCCGACGACCGCGCACCAACGGCTCGTCGGCAAGCTGTTCTTCATGCTTACGACCCTGCTGGCGGGCAAGCCCTGCGAGGCGATGCTCTCGCCCGTAGACGTCCTCCTGCCAAGGCGCCCGGCGGACTCAGACGACGAGGTGGACACGGTCGTCCAGCCGGACCTGATCGTGGTCTGCGACCCGTCCAAGGTGCGCGACAAGTTCGTGCGCGGCGCCCCGGACCTGGTCGTCGAGATCCTCTCGCCCTCAACCTCAGGCAAGGACCAGCGTGAGAAGTTCCGCGTCTACGAGGAAGCGGGCGTCCGCGAATACTGGATCGTCGATCCGGCAGGCAAGTGGTTCGAGCGCCACGAGCGGGGACCTGATGGCCGTTACCGCAAGCCGGACCTCCGCGAGCCCTGGGGCGTCGACCAGTCGCCAGTCCCCTCGGCGGTCGTGGAGGGTTTCGCGCTCGACCGCGAGGCGCTGCTGGAGCGGGCGTAGGCGACGGCACCGTCGCGCGTTATGTGACCGTACCGGCGCGGACTTCCATCCATAAATCGATCGGGGGTTGGTTTCATGGCCGGCAAGCTCGACGTCAAGAAGGAAATCCTCAATGTGCTCGTCGTAGCCGGCACGAGCCTCATGTTCTTCGCGCTGGCGTTCGCGCTCTATTTCGGGCTTTTCGCCGCGTTCGAATCCTTCGCGAACCGCGATGGCTCGTACAGGTTCGTCGGCCCGCTCCGGGTCGGATACGGACTGGTCCTGTGCGGTCTCTGCGTCATGCTCTACCGGACCCGGGCGCCCGAGCCGTTCAAGGTAGCGGCGCTGGCCGCCGCGCTCGGAACGCTCTGGATAAGCCTGGGCGTCCAGTTCCACGAGCGCCCCCGCGTCTTCCTCGTCCTCGCGTTCGCGAGCGGACTCGGCGCCGTCGCGGTCCTCGCGCGGTCGAGACGGCGCTGGTATCACTTCCTCGCGCCCGCACTCGCGGCCGCGGCGGCCGTCGCCTACCTCTGAGCGGCGCCGGCATGGAGCGGTCGCCGGTGCCCTCCGCCGTCATGGAAGTCATTTCACCCGCCGCGAGGCCAAGCCGGAGCGGGCGTAGGGAAACAGGATCGACTCTGTCCCGGCCTTGTTGCCGCATACAGTCGGCTGTTTATTGTATGCAGGAGGACGCCATGCCTTTGCTGCAGGTGCGCGAATGTCCCGAGGACCTCTACCGAAAGATCACCGCCCGGGCCCGCCGCGAGAACCGGACCATCGCACAGCAAGTCGTGGTCCTGCTCGAAAAAAGCCTCGGCCAGGAGCAGTCGAACCGCGAGCGCAGACGGGCGGTCCTCGATCGCATCGGTACCCGGGAGGCTGCCGCGGGCGCGGACGGGATCGACGACGTCGCCCTTATCCGGGAAGGGCGCGATCGGTGACCCTCGTGCTCGACGCCAGCGCCGCGGTCCAGATCATCCTCCGGAAGGAGAAATTCGGGCTCTACGCCGAGCGTTTCCAGGCTGCTTCCTGGGTGATCGCGCCGGACCTCTTCGTCGCCGACTTCGCCAACGTGCTCTGGAAATACCGCCGGGCGGGAATTCTCGACCACGCGGCATGCCAGGAGCGCGTCATGGACGGCATCGAGCTGGTGGACGACTTCTTCGGGAGCGTCGAGCTCTGGAAGGAAGCGCTTGCAGAGAGCATCCGCCACGACCATTCCGCGTACGACATGTTCTACGCGATGCTGGCCCGGCGCAACGACGCGACCTTGCTCACCAACGATGCCCGGCTCCGCGAGACCTGCGCCGGGATGCGGGTCGAGTGCTTCGGTTAATACGATCGTTGTTACGGTTTTCCAAAACTTATCGCTTTTTTGAGCCACACCCTCTTGACCCGCTCGCAGAATTGTTACAATACTCCTCCACATGCAGTATATTTGTAACGATACGGCCGGGAGGCTCGCATGAACTCGTCTCCGTTCAAGCTCGTCAATTTCCTGGTCAGCATGGTCGCCGGCTGGTTCGTTCTGGCCTTCCTGCACTCGGCCGCCGTGTCGCTCTTCACGGGCGCCTGGTCCGCGCTGATGCCGCGCTTCAAGGACATCGCCTTCTTCCGCGACGGCCGGGGCGCGGCCATTGACGTAGCCATCGTGCTCGTGTTCTTCGTGGGCGGCAACCTCGCCTGGCACCTGGCCTGTGCCCGCTAGGCGAAGCGCGGAAGCCGGACCGCGGACGCCCGATTTCCGCGAGGCCTACCCGATCACGGCCAAGGCCGCCGTCCACACGCCGGCAGTCTTCCGGTCCGGCATGCCGGGACTGGCCGGACTGCCCTGGCCCAGACTCGAAGGCATCCGCGACTTCGCGCGCTTCGCCGGCATCTCGGACGGCGCGATGCGGACCGCGCTCTCGCGGGCCAAGGCCGAGGGCAGCCTCGTCGTCGAGGAGGACGAGGCGGGCGTCAAGCGCTACCGCCTTTCGGCAACCCAGCTCGCGCGCGGCAACGCGGTCATCCGCTCCGGCTCCCGGCCCGAGGGCTTCCTCGTCGCGGTCTTCTCGTTCAAGAGCGAGGACACCGAAGAACGCGCCGCGCTCCGCGAGACCCTCAAGGATTTCGGTTTCCGGAAGCTCGCCCAGAACGCGTACATCAACGGACGCATCGAAACCGCGCCCCTCAAGGCCGCGGTGCGGGAACTGGGGCTCGAAAGCCACCTGTACCTCTTCACCTGTCCCGAGCTCGAGGACGAGGATCAGGCGCGCCGCGTCCTCGCCCTCTTCGACCTCGAATCCCGGAAGCGCGAGCTCGCGGACTACCTGGCCACGCTCCGCGCCTTCCTGCCCGACTCGCTCGCCGACGACGAGCTCGCGCGGCGGCTCCTCTACGTGGGTCCCGTCCACTTCGAGCGCGTCGAGCTCGGCGAGCCGCCCATCCCGAAACGGCATCGCCCGGCGGATTATCCGCTGGACGAGATCAACCGCTTCTACGGCGAAAAGCTCGAGCGCGGCGGCGCCTTGATGCTTTCGTATTACCTCGACCTGAACGGCAAGGAGTGAAAACCATGAACGGAATCAAGGCCCGCCCGGGCGCGGCCCCGGCAAAAGGCACGGCAATCCGCGCGACGGCGGAACGCGGAGGGCGCGAGGGCGTCCTGCTGTTCGGGGGCGTTTCCGCCCTCCTCGTCGCGGCTCTGTCCCTCGTCGACGTGGCCGTCGGCGCCATGACTGGCGGCAACCTCGAGGCCCTGCCGCGGACGGCGGCGGAGCGTTTCGCGCAGCTCGCGGACTCCCCGCTCCTCGGCCTCTACAACCTCGACCTGCTGAACTTCGTCACGACGCTGCTCTTCCTGCCCGCGCTCCATGCGGTATACGTCGCGCTCCGCGGGAAGGGATCGAAACTGGCGGGACTCGGCTGGGGTCTGTCCCTCGTCGGGGCGGCCGTGTTCGCGGCGGGCAATCCCGCCCTGCCGATGCTCGGCCTTTCGCGGGACTACCTTGCCTCGTCCGACCCGGTCCTCCACCAGTCGCTCGCGGCCGCGGGCGAGGCGATATTAGCCCGCGGCGCGCACGGGGGCGCCGGGGTCTTCCCGAGCTTCCTCCTGCCGCTCGTCGCGAACCTGCTGCTCTCGGTCGCGATGCTGAAAGGCCGCCGCTTCCCGCCCGCGCTCGCCTGGCTCGGGCTCACGGGCAACGCGCTCCTCGGAGCCTACCTCGCGCTCGTGACCTTCGTGCCCGGCGTCGCGACCGTCGCCACCGCCGTCGCAGCCCCCGGCGGCCTCATGTCGATCGCGTGGATGGTGGCGGTCGGGCTCGCCCTCGTGCGTCGTGATTCCGGTCAGTAGCGCCGAGACCGCCGATCGTCGATCCTTGACAGGCGGCTCCATAGTAATTACCGTAATCACATGAAGGCCTCGGTCGTGCGCATCGGCAACTCGCGGGGGCTCAGGCTCCCGGCGCGGCTGCTCGAGCTCTATGGGCTCTCGGAAGGCGACGAGCTCGTGCTCGAGGAGCGCGCCGAGGGGATACTGGTCCGGCCCGCACCCCGCGCGGACGGCAAGCTGGACCGGGAGGAAGCCTACCGGCGGATGGCGGAAGAGGTCGCGGAGCGCGCGGAGTGGTCGGACTGGGACGGGACGGCAGGCGATGGCCTCGAGCGTTGAGCGCTACGGCGTCTACTGGGTCGAGCTCGATCCGACGCGCGGCTCGGAGATCGCCAAGACCCGCCCCGCGCTCGTGGTCAGCGACGAGGACATGAACCGTTTCCTCGCGACGGTGGTGGTGTGTCCGATCACCTCGCGGCTCCACCCGAGCTGGCCGAGCCGCGTCCAGACGGAGCTTGACGGGCGCGCGGCGGAAGTCGCCGTGGACCAGATCAGAACCATAGACAAGGCGCGGCTCCGCGGCTTTATCGGAAGCGTTCCTCCGGAAGCGGCGGCGGCGGTACGCCACGTCATCACCGAGCTGTACGGGGTTCTGTCGGTAAAGGCCTGAGCGCGAGCCGCGCGAGCCCCTTTCGCGCTACAATGGTTCCATGAACGACAACGCCTTCCTTCCCGAGAATCCCGCGCCGGACGAGGCCGCGATCGCCGCAGCGCTCGGGCCTGCCCTGCCCCGCTACCGGGCAGTGCTCGAGGCGGCCGACGGCTACGAGCGCGAGTGGAAGCACCACGGCCCGAAGTACGGCTGGAAGCTCAAGCTGCACGACGGCGACAAGGCCCTCGCGGAAATCACGGTCGCGTCGGAGGGCTTCCTGGTCGCGCTCGCGGCCCGCGCGCTCGAGCTCGAAGAACTCCGGGAAGACCCGGAGCTCGAGGAAACGCTCGCCGCCCTTATGCCCGACGAGGGCGCGAAAGGCGGCTGGGGGCTCCGCGTCGCCGTGACGGACGACGGAAGCCTCGCGACGGCCGTCCTGCTAGTAAAAGCCCTGGCCGCGCTCCGGGAAGGCGGGCGGCTGTAGAGCCGCCGCCATCAACGCCCTCGCGGAACCGTGCGGGGGCGCTATAATGGAAGGCGAGCCATGCGCGTCGTCTACGAGGTTTCCGGCGTCGAGCCCGTCTCCAGGGTTTCCGCCGTTTCTCCGGTCCGCCGCGGAGAAGGCCGCGAGGTGCTCGTGGTGCGGATCGGCGAAAGGGAAGATGCCGCGCGACCCGGACACGGCGGACCGGCGGGCGAGGCCCCGCGCTTCGTCCTCGACGAGGACGCGGCCGCCGCGCGCGACGCCGTCGTGCGCTCGCACGAACGGGCCCACCTCTCCGCGCTCGGCCCCTACGCCGCGTCGCTGGTCGACTATTCCACGGTGAAGGGCGAGGACGGCCGCGCCTACGCGACCGGCGCCTCGATCAAGGTCGACCTCGCGCCCGTACCCGGCGACCCGGAGGCGAGCCTCCGCAAGGCGCGCGCCGTGCTGGCCGCCGCACAGGCGCCGGGCGACCCGTCCGCCGCGGACCAGGCGGTGGCCGCCAAGGCGTACCGTCTGGCCCGGGATGCCGAGGCGGCCATCCGCGCGGAACGGTCGGCTCCCGACGAGGGACAGAGCTCCCGCGGCGGCTTCGAAGCCTTCGCCTGAACGCGCCGGTCCAGCGGGCTGGGCAAAGGGAAAGAAGGGCCCGGGAAGGAAACCGCAGGTTTCCGTCCCGGACGATTACCGAACGCTGTCGAGGATGCCTTCGAAGTACGCCTCGTTCGAGAGCCAGACGTCCTCGAAGGCGGAGAAATTGAGCAGTTCGACGAAGCCGTCGCCAACCTTGACCGCGTAGACCTGCGCGGTCCTGCGCGCGCCCTCCCGGCTCGCCGCGAAGCGGAGCCAGACCAGTCCGTCCCGCTCCTCGAACTCGACCGAGTCGTAATTCACGGGCAGGTTGTAGGTCAGCAGCGTCATCTTGAGGACGCGGGCGACGAAAGCGCGCGCGTCGACGCGCGGATCGAGCGGAGCGCTCTCGAACGAAACCTGCGCATCGCGGCCCGAACGCTCGGACAGCCAATAGCCCCGGTAGCCGGGTTCCTCGCGCGGCGTCCACTTCCCGTCGAGCGTCAGGCTCCAGTATCCCAGCCGGACGTCGAGCGCCTCGCCACCTTCGATGGCGAGCGTTCCCGACGGCGCCGGGGAGCCCGAGGGAACGGGCGGCGATTTGGCGATGTAGTCGACCGGATCCGCGCCCGGAGGCACGATGCCCGCGCTGATCAGCCGATACGAAGGCGTTTCCTCGTCCTCGTACCGGATGCCGGAGAATCCGAACAAGGGAAGCGCCGCGCCGAGGTCGAAATGCAGGGTGTAGGGCGGATCCCTATCGGTCCAGGGATCCTCGACGACGCTCGACCAGCCGATGTCGGCGGCGTGGAAGAGCCGGAAATTGGCGAAATTGGCGGCATCGAGGATGGCCTGCCTGTGGCCCGGGGCGTCGCCTTCGTCGTCCCCCTCGACCTCGCCGATCCGGAGCCCCTCTTCGGTCTCGAAGAGGTACATCAGGTAGAAGTCGGCGGAGCCCCGTACCTTCAGGTCGATGCTCCGCACCAGGAAGGCGTGCTGTCCGAGCGAGCTGTCGAGATACAGGTAGCAGCGGAGGTAGGCGCCTTCGCCGCGCTCGTCCAGATACCAGGCGAACTCGCCGGGCTCGAGGAAGCCGAGGGCCTGGGCATGGACGGAAAGGGCGAGCATGACGATCGCGAATGCCAGAATCGGTCTTTTCAAAGTCTGCCTCCAGGTATGTCCCCGTCTCCGCGCGCACCGCGAACGACGCGCCGCGCTTGAACGGAATACGTCTCATGGCCAGCCGGGACTTATCCTCATGGCCGGCACGCGGCGGAATCGGGCGCTTCGATCATCGCGCGCTTTCGAGTATCCCCTCGAAGTAGGCTTCATTCGCGAGCCAGATGTCCTCGAAGGCGGAAACGTTGAGCGCATGCAAGGAGTCTTGCGCGAGCTTGACGACAAAGGCCTGGACATTTCGGACGCCACGCTTGTCCGACAGGGAAAAGGCCAGGGTGACGAGCCCGTCGCGCTCCATGATGCGCACGGTATCGAAATCGATCCAGTCGTCCTGGATGAGCAGCATGGCCTTGAGGAACCAGGCTGTCGCCTCGTCCGGATCGGCCCCGGCGATGGGCATCGACTCGACGCTGACCTGCGAGTCGCGGATCGTCCTGAGCGCGAGCCAGTAGCCGCCGGGGACTACTTCGTCGTTCCTGGTCCAGCGCTTGTCCAGCGCGACCGAGAAGGCGCCGAGGTCCACCCTGCCGGATCGCGCCTTGTCGAGCGCGGGGGGAGCCTCCGGCAGGGCGGTCTCCGCGGGTGCCCGGGGCAGGGTCTCGAGAAAACCGGACTGCTCTTCATAGTCGATCAAGCCGGCGGCCACGAGCCGGTACGAGCGCCCGGATTTTGACTCGTGCCGGATCCCGAGGAAGCCGAACAGCGGCACGGCCTTGCCGAACTCGAAGTACAGCGAATATGGAGGATCGCTTTCTTCCCAGCGATCCTCCACCTCGGTCATCCAGCCGATGGCGTCCGCGCGGTTCTTCCGGAGGCTCAGAAAGTTGAGAAGGTCGATGATCGCCTGAAAATGGCCATGCTCGTCGGGTTTCACGTCACCCTGCACATCGCCGAGTTCCAACCCGTCGGCACCGAGATCCACGACGCTGGCGACGAAGCGACGCTCGCCCGAAGCCCCGGGGCCGACGCTTCGGACCACGAAGACATGCGCTGCCTCTCGCACGCCCAGATACCAGTACCCGCGGAGATAGGCATCGGCGCCGCGCTCGTCGGAGTACCAGGCATATTCGCCGCTTACCAGAAAATCCAGCGACTGTGCATGGACGGAAAGGGCGACAAGCGCCAATACGACGAGAGTCCGGATTTTTCGCATAAGCACCTCGCTCTGGCGGAGGGCCGCGAGCGGCGCCTCGACGCGAAGGAACTATAGCAACTCGGTTTCGAAGGGGGCAAGGCAAGTACTTGTCTTTTTATATTGTGTGCAATATAATATCTCGCAAGGAGATTACAATGGACAAGAATCCCTTCGACTTCTCGCTCGAGCTGACCAAGGGCAGGACCCTCGACCTTTCCGCCCACAAGGGCAAGCCTTTGCTCGTCGTGAACACCGCCACCAAGTGCGGGCTGGCGCCCCAGTTCGAAGCCCTCGAGGACCTGCACGAGGACTACGGTCCGCGGGGCCTCCTGGTGCTGGGCATGCCGAGCAACCAGTTCGCCAACCAGGAGCCGGTGGGCGACGCGGACATGGTCGAGGCGTGCAAGGTCGGTTTCGGCGTCACCTTTCCCCTGACGCGCAAGGTCGACGTGAACGGGCCGGGGACGCATCCGCTCATGGCCCTCCTCAAGGAAATGGCCCCGGGCATGCTCGGCAAGCGCGACCTTTCCTGGAATTTCACCAAATTCCTCGTGTGGCCCGACGGCTCGAAGGTGAAGCGTTACGCGCCCACGACCCTGCCCTCGAGAATCCGCAAGGACATCGAGAAGCTGCTGCCCGCATGAGCCATCCGCAGCTCGCGCTCGACGCGCAGGTCTGCTTCCTCGTGTACCGGCTCGAGCACCGCATCATGGAGCTGTACCGTCCCCTGCTCGAGCCGCTCGGGCTGACCTATCCGCAGTACCTGGCCATGCTGGCCCTGTGGGAACACGGCCCGATGAGCGTGGGCCGGCTCTCGGAGCTACTGCGCCTCGATTCGGGCACGGTGTCGCCGCTCCTGAAGCGCATGGAAAAGGCGGGGCTCGTGACGCGAACCCGCTCGCCCGAGGACGAGCGCTCGGTGAGGGTCGAACTGACGCGATCGGGGACAGAGCTCGAGGAAAAGGCGGCCAGCGTCCCGCTAAAGCTGGTTTCCTGCCTCGGCGGCGGCGGGGAAGCGGAAGCCCGCGCGCTGGCGCCGGCCTTGCGCGCCGTGCTGGCGCGGCTCGAGGGACAGAGCTGCATCTGAACTTGATCCGGATCGAGGGACAGAGCTGCCGCTGAGCGGGACCGCGGGCAGGCCCTCCAAAACGCGAAGGATCGCGGGCGGCCCGGGATCGCCCTTTCAGGTCCGGGCCGGCCCGCAGAGCGCGGCCTTGCGTTCCTTCCAG
This sequence comes from Spirochaetales bacterium, assembly GCA_016926955.1. Lineage (GTDB taxonomy): Bacteria > Spirochaetota > Spirochaetia > Treponematales > UBA12059 > JAFGNN01. The sequence continues at coordinate 37,215 of JAFGNN010000049.1, forward strand.
TCGGGCAGGACGCGCTCGATGATGGCGTGGAAGCGGGGGCCGTGGCCGGGTTCGAGCAGGTGCGCGAGCTCGTGCACCACGACATATTCCAGGCAGGAGGGCGGCTTCGAGGTCAGTTCGAGGCTGAGCCGGATGGCGCCGGTCCGGACGCTACAGCTGCCCCAGCGTGTCTTCATGCGGCGCGGGCGGACCGGTCCGGGCTTGACGCCGAGCTTCCGGGACCAGGCTTCGACCAAGGGTAAAGCCCGCTCGAGCAGGGCCGCCGCGAGCCAGGCGTCGAGCAGGGCGGCGCGAGCCTTGTCGCTCGAACCTGGCCGGACGCGGAGCGTGAGCGTTTCGCCCGCGAGCTCGACACGAGCGCGACCCGGCCCCTCCGCGATTTCGAGCCCGAGCTGTTCGCCCCAGAGGCGCAAGCGGCCGCAGGAAATCGGGTCGGCCGGACTCGCGGCGGACCTGGCCCGGACGGCTTCCCGGTGGCGCTTGATCCAGGCCAGCCGCGACTCGACGAAGCGGCGGATCTCGCCGAGGGGCAGGCCCTCGGGCGCCGATACGAGCACGTCCCCTTCGGGCGGGACGACGCGGAGCCGCAGGGTTTTGATGCGCTTCCGCTCGACGCGGGCCTCGAGCCCGCCGACCGCCAGGGCCTCGATCCGGCTTGCCCGGCGGTCGCGGCCCGCTCCGTAAACGCCCACGCCGCTAGGACGCGCTACCGGGCTCGCCACGGCCCTCGCCGCCGCGGGAGGAAGCGGCCGCGCCCGCGGCATGCCGCGTCGCGCCTTCCGGGTCGGCGGGCGCCGACTCGAGCAGCCAGCGCGCCTGGTAGGGAGCGAGCGTGACGCGGGGGCGGTCCACGAACTCGCCCGAAATCGCGTCGAAGGAGCCCCACGGCACCTCAAGGGTGAAAGCGTCACCGGAGACGTTGGCCAGAGCCAGGACGCGATTCCCCGGCGCGCCGCGGGCCAGCGCGAGGACGCGCGGATCCAGGGCGATCACGGCCTGTGGCGAACCCGGCGCGAAGGCGGGCAGGTCGCGGCGAACGCGGATCATGGCGAGGAGGCGGCTGGACACGCGCGCGCGCAAGCCGTCCCCGGCGAGTTCCGCTTCGAGCGCGGCAAGGTCGAGCTTCTCGCGGTTGATGCGCCGCGCGATGCCCGACTCCTCGACGCCCGCCGACCAGTTCCGCGACCCCAGCAGGCTGTGGACGTAGATGCCGGGCATGCCGTCCAGCGCGAGCAGGATGGCGTGGGCCGCGCACATACGGTCCGCGCGTCCGCCGTCGTCCGCTTCGGGCGGAGACAGCGCGTCGAGGTAGTTGATGTTCAGCTCGTAGGGCGAGCGGCTCCCGTCAGCGGCGCTCCGGTACCCGACCCTGCCGCCCCGCTCGAGCGTCGCCCGGACGAGCGCGTCGCGCCCGGCGTCGTCCAGGATGCCCTCGGTGGGCCGCAATCCGATGCCGTCGTGCGAGGCGAGGAAGTTGAACCAGGCGCAGCCCGACGGCAGGGCCGTCGCTCCGAGCGACGCGATCCAGGCCCCGAGCCGTTCGGCGGACCCGGAGAGGAAGGCGTGAAGGACGAGCGGCGGCAGCGGGAACTGGTACACCAGCCCCGCCTCGTCGCCCTCGCCGAAATATGCGACGTTCTCGTCGTGGGGCACGTTGGTCTCGGTGATGATCCGCGTGCCCGAGCCCGCCGCGTCGAGGGCAAGCCGGGCCAGCTTCACGATGGCGTGCGCGCCCGGAAGGTTCAGGCAGGACGTCCCTTCCTCTTTCCACACGAAGCCGACCGCGTCGAGGCGCAGGTAGCGCGCGCCGCGTTCCGCGTAGAAGAGCAGGGTGTCGAGCACCGCGAGCAGGACCTCGGGCTCGGAGAAGTCGAGATCCGCCTGGTCGGCGCTGAAGGTGGTCCAAACCAGCTCGCGGCCGCGTGAGGTCTCGAAGGGCGTGAAGAGCGGCAGGGCGCGCGGCCTGACGACCGATGAATAGTCGGCGCCCTCGCGGGCCTTCGCGAAGAAGCGCCCGTAGGGAGCCTCGCCGCGCAGGAAGGCGCGGAACCAGGGGTTGGAGACCGAGGCGTGGTTGACCACGGCATCGAACATGAGCTCGTAGCCGCGCGCGAGCTCCGCGACGTCCTCCCAGTCCCCGAGCTCCGGGTCGACCATCCGGTAATCCGACACCGAGAACCCGTCGTCCGAGGTGGACGGGTACATGGGCAGGATGTGCACGGCCGTGACGGTCCCCCGCGCGTGCCGGTCCAGGAAGCGGCCGAGCGTGGCGAGCGGAGCCTCGCCTTCCGTGCCGATCGAATCGCCGTAGCTGATCAGCATTACTTCGCCGACCCCGGGCGGAGCAGAAGGGGCCGGGTCGCGCCGCGTCCCCAGTCGTTCCGCGCACGCGTCCACCAGGGCCGCCAGCCGTTCGGCCACCGCTCCGGCGCGAGCTCCGTAGAGGCGGGCGAGCAGGGCTTCCGTCCGCTTCAGGCTAGCGCTTTCCATCAATAGCTTCTCCCCGCGCGAGGCGCGCTCTTCGTCCGTACAATTCTACCTCGATCGGGTCGCCTTCGAGTAGTTCTATCCGGGCGCCGCCGCCCCGGGCTTCGACGCGGAGGCGCCGCCCCCGGAAGCGGAGCGGGAACGCGAAGCCCCGCCAGGCCGTCGGCAGCCTCGGCTCGAAGCGCGGAACGCCGTCCGCGACGCGGAAGCCGCCGAAGCCCATGACAAGCGCCATCCAGAGCGCGCCGAAGCCGGCCGCGTGCACGCCGTCGTCGGAGGAATGGGGACGGGGCCCCAGATCCACCTCGCGCGCCTCGATGAAGCGACGGTACGCTTCGTCCGTCTCGCCCAGGCGCGCCGCGACCGCGGCGTGGATGGCCGGGCTCAGCGAAGAATCGTGCACCGTGCGGGGTTCGTAGTAGCGGTAGGTCGCGAGCGCGACCTCGCGCGTGAAGCGTTCGGGCATCAGGAAAAGCAGCATGACCGCGTCGGCCTGCTTGAGCACCTGCAGCCCGTTCAGGTCCTCGCGGGAATGCTCTCGCAGGATCGCCTGCTTGCGCTCGGCCGCCCGGTACGCGGAGACGTCCAGCTCCGGAAGCGAAAGGAAGCCCGCATCCTGGGGAAGGACGCCGTCCCCGCGCGGCTCGGGCAGGTGGATCCGCGCGGAAAAGTCGCGGAGCCGCTCCAGCTCCGCCTCCGCGGGCGCCGCGGGATGCCCCGCGCGCGCCAGCTCGAGCGCGGCGTCGACGCAGGCCTTGGCCAGGTAGTTCGTGTAGGCATTGTCGTCGACATGCTCGCTGTACTCGTCCGGCCCTACCACGTCATTAATATGCAGCGCGCCATCCGGCCCCTCCGCCGCGCGCGAGCGCCAGAACCGGGCCGCCTCGAAGACGAGAGCGGCGCCGCCCGAATCCATGAAGGCGTCGTCGTCCGTCGCCTCGCGGAATTTCGCCACTGCCCAGGCCAGGTCCGCGGTGACGTGGTGCTCCTTGAGGCCGGACCAGACCGGCGCCAGGTTCCCCGTGTGCGGATCGAGGCCGGCGCGCTCCGGCGTCTCCTCGTCCCCCGTGGCCGCGGATTCCCAGGGAAACATGGCGCCCTCGTAGCCTCGGGCGGCGGCGCGCCGCCGGGCCGCGTCGAGCCGGCGAACCCGGTACTCGAGGATGCCCCGGGCCAACTCGGGTCGCCCGTACTGCAGGAAGGGAAGCATGAACATTTCCGCGTCCCAGAACACGTGGCCGCGATACCCTTCCCCGGTCAGCCCCTTCGCCCCGATGGAACTCGAGCCCCCGTCGTCGGGCGTCATGGCGCGGAGGTGGTAGAGCGCCACGCGGAGGGCGAGCTGGTCGTCGAGCGCATCGGTGTCGAGGTCCGGGGCGGATTCCCGGAAGTCCGACCATGCGTTCCGGCTCTCCGCCAGGAGCCGGCCGTAGTCGCCCGGATCGGGGAGCGCGACGGGCTCGGTCGCGTCGAGGGCCCCGGACGAAGCGCGGACCAGGACGAAGCGCTCGAAGACGAGGACCCCGCCGCGCTCGATCGCGAAGGAGTCCTCCCGGACGATACGGCGCCGATCGACCTCGAAGCGCGGATGGCCGGGCCGTTCAGCCGCCCGTTCCGAAGCGCCGGCGAGCCCGGACACAAGGCTCAGCTCGAGCTCGAACCCGGAGCCGGGCGCGCGCGCCGCGTAGCGCAGGATCGAGCGCCCCAGGACCCGCTGTTCGCCTTCGGCGAAATGCTGGACGCCCGCGTTGGCGACCCGGCCGTCGATGCCGAAGCGCAGCTCCACGGAACCGCGGCCGTCGAGCGGCCTCGCCTCGAAGCGGAAGGCGATCAGGCGCGGGTCGGCGAGCGAGGCGAAGCGCGCGTGGCGCAGGCGCCAGGTCCGACCCGCGGCGGTACGCACGAGCGCGTCCCGCGCGAGCTCGCCCGAACGAAGGTCCAGGGCGCGGCGGTACTCGAGCGGAGCCAGGCGGAGCAGGTCCAGGCGCTCGCCGTCGAGCCGGGCTTCCATGGCCGCCGGGTCGGGGCAGTTCGGCAGCTCGACGCTCTCGCCCTCCATCGCGCGGCCGAAGCTGCCGGCAAAGTAGAGCCCCCGGCGCTGGCCGGCGTAGTCCTCCTCGTGCGCGGCGCGCAGGCCGAGATAGCCGTTGCCCGAGCACATGAGGCTTTCGCACTTCCCGAACAGCTCGGGCTCGAAGCGCGTTTCGACGAGCGACCACGCGTCCGCCGAGGGCTCGAGCCGGGGCGGGCGTCCGTCATCCCGTCTCATGCTTCGTCCGGGCCGACGGCGCGTCCGAGCTCCGCGGAGCGGTAGAGCAGGTCCACGAGCCTCTGCAGCTCGGTTCCCTGCCGCGCCCCGGCCGCGGGTTCCGACCCGGTGCGGCAGGCGCGGACGAAATCGCGGACGCATTCGAAGTGCGCGTCGGACTCGCCGGGGAAGGGCAGGCTCGTATCCGTCAGGAAGCCCTCCGTTTCGCCGTACAGCTCGAGGGGGAACACCGAGAGTCCCGCGTCCGATCCGTACAGCTCGACGTTCATGCGGCTCCGCTCCTTCATGTTCAGGGCGAAGGAGGTCTCGAGGGAGAGGCTCACCCCGCCCTCGAAACGCACGAAGCCGAACAGCGAATCCTCGACCCCGTAGCGGTCAGGATCCCACTTCCCCATGAGCCCCGGCCCCGGCCGTCGGCCGAGCTCGGCGTAGGCGGCCGCGCTCGCCTCGACGACCTTCGGAAAGTCCATCAGATAAAGGGCGAGGTCGAGGGCGTGCACGCCGATGTCCATGAGCGGGCCGCCGCCCTGTATCGCCTTGTCGCCGAAGGAACCCCAGCCCGGAATGCCGCGCCGCCTCAGGGCGACGGCCTTGCCTGCGTACACGCGGCCGAGCCTTCCCGCCGAAATCAGCGCGCGGGCGGCGCGGGCTTCGGGGGCAAAGCGGGTCTGGAAGCCGTAGGCGAGCACCTTGCCGGCGCGGGCCGCGGCGGCTTCCATCGAGGCGGCTTCTGCCGCGTTCATCGCGGGGGGCTTTTCGCACAGGACGTGGAGGCCCGCTTCGAGCGCGCCGAGAGTCGCCAGCGCGTGGAAGCGGTTGGCGACGCAGACGCTCACCGCGTCGACGCCGCCCGCGGCGAAGAGCTCCCCGGCCGAAGCGTAGATCCGTTCGATGCCGAAACGCGCGCCGAGCGCAGCGCCCCGAGCGGGGTCGGAGCTGGCCAGGGCCACGAGCTCGACCTCGTCCGGCATCCGCGCGTAGGCGGGAAGGTGGATGTTCGCCGCCGCGTTGCCGGCGCCGATGATGCCGACCCTGAGCGCGCTCACGACAGGAATCCCGCCGCCGAGAGGAGGCCGCGGACGTGGAGCGCCGATGCCCGATAGGCTTCCGCGGGGTTCTCGCCGCGTACCCGGCACTCGATCGAAAAAGCGCCGCCGTAGCCCGCCGCCTTGAGCGCCCGCAGGCCGGGCAGGAAGTCCAGGTGGCCGTCGCCCGGCTGGTAGCGATGCGAGTCGGCCAGGTGGACGTGCCCGACAAGGGCGGCATGGGTCGCGAGGCTTTCCTCGATGCGCGCTTCCTCGATGTTCATATGGTAGAAATCGGCCGCGATCCTGACCCGCCGGAACCCGCCTTCCTCGATGTAGCCGGCGGCCGTCTCCAGCAGGTTCACCATGTGGTCCTCGTAGCGGTTCAGCGGCTCGAGGTACAGGTAGGAGTCGCCGGCCTCCGCCGCTTCCTCGAGCCGGGTCAGGGAATCGAGCAACGCCGCCCGGTCGCTTGCTTCGTCGCGGGGCGGGACCATGGGCGGCAAGCGAAGCGAGAACATGCCCCAGGCCGCGGGCGCGACCACGCCGCTGCCGCCGAGCGCCCGCACGCGCCGGAGCATGAGGGCAAGGTCCTCGCAGGCTTCCAGGCGCTTCGCTTCTTCGAAGTGGCCGATCCAGCCCCGGTAGCCGCCGCAAGCCGCGACGACGCCGACGCCGCTCGAGTCGCGCGCGCGGAGCAGGTCCTCGAAACGCCCCAGCAGCAGGGCGCCGTCAACCTCCATCGCGTCGAAGCCGAGCGCGCCGGCCGCCTTGAATTTCCCGGTGAGGTCCGCGGGCAGGAAGGGCTTGTCGTGGGTCGCGAGGATCATGGGACGCTCCGGCCGAACTCGACGCCGAGCTTGACGGCCAGCTCGGGCGATCTGTCCACGTAGCGCATGAAACCCTCCGCGGAAACGGCGAAGGGAACCACGGGATCGACTATCCTCTCGCAGTCGAGGCGGCCGCGGACGAGCATGTCCCAGCACGCGTCCTCGATGCGCTTCCGGTCCCAGCGCGGGTGGTCACGGTTCGGCTCGCTCGCCGCGCGCGAGAACACCAGCTCGGCGGCGTTGAAATGCGCTTCCCTGCCGAGCCGGAGATCGTCGATCACCTTCGAGAAGGCCACGTACGAGATCCGGCCGCCGTAGGCCAAGCCGCGCAGGGCCGCCTGCAGGGCGGATCCGTGTCCCGAGGTCTCGACGACGGCGTCCACGCCCCGCTTGTCCGTCGCGCGCTTCAGCTCGAGCCCGACGTCGGTCGCGGGATCGCTCGGGTCGAGGGCCAGGTCGGCGCCGTACTCGAGCGCGAGTTCGCGGCGGCGAGTGATCGGATCGACGACGACGAGCGTTCCCGTGCCGATGGCTCGGATCATCTGGACGGCGAGCAGGCCGATGGCGCCGAGCCCGAAGACGCAGGCCGCGTCGCCGGGGCGCAGCAGGGCGTCGCGCACGCCGCCGAGGGCGAACTGGGCCGGGTCGTAGCAGACGGCCGCCTTCGGCGAAACGCCTTCGGGAACCTTGCGCAGGCGGAAATTGTCGACGGCCCGGACGATCTGGGTCTCGCGGATGCCGCCGTAGGAGCATACCCGGTCCCCGATCGAGAAGGCGGACACGTCGGCGCCCAGCTCCACGACGCGGCCCACCCACATGTTGCCGGGGTTCCACTCGCCGAAGACCACGGCCGGCGTCTCGTCCTTGTCGCGGGCCATGAACGCCCGCCATTCCGGATCGTACTTTTCCCGGTCGAAGGGATTCAGCCCGCGGAAATCGACCAGCTCCGTGCCGTGCTTGGGAGAGGCGAAATCGACTTCGACCAGGATCTCGTTGCGCGCGAGCGACCGATCACGGTAGGTCCTGAGTTCGGCGACGCGCGGCGCCGTCGCGATGAGAGCCTGGGGCATGATTCCTTCCTCGCTTGGTACGCGGCGGGCCGGACCCGCCCTACCTCGTTGTCGAGCGGGCGACTACCCGCGATGAAATGGTTATTTCCATGGGGCGTTCGTGCGGCTGCTTGCCCGCCCAACGATCGGACAGGTAGCCCGCCACCGCTTCCGCCTTTTCCTTGAGATGCTGGTTCATGGTGGTAAGGCCCCACCATTCCGCCTGCGCGATGTCGTCGAAGCCCATGATGCCGAGCGCGCCCGGTACGGGGAGGCAGCGGCGCCTGCACGCCTCGAGTCCGCCGAGGGCCATCACGTCGCAGGAGAAAAAAACGCAGTCAGGCGCTTCGGGCAGCTCGAGCAGGCGCTCCATCGCTTCCATGCCGCCGTGGAAATCGAGCGGTCCCGTCTCCTCGGGCAAGGTCGCCGTATCGATGCCCGCCTGCTCGAGCGCGGCGCGGTATCCGGCGCGCCGGTCGCGGAGCGTCTCGTTCTCGAAATTCCAGCCGACGAAGGCGGGCCGCCGGTACCCGCGGCCGAGCAGGTAGGAGGCCGCGTCGAAGCCGCCCGAGTAATTGTTGTTATTGATGGAGAACAGGTAGGGGTTCCTGGACTGAACCACGACTGAGGGCACTGTATGCCGTTCGAGCAGGTCGGCCGCCTGGCGGTCCAGGAGCAGGCTGAACGCCACCACGGCGTCGTACTGGTCGAGCGGAAGCTCGCGGAAACGCTGGTATTCGAAGAAATTCCGCTCGCCTTCGAGATCGAGGACGATCAGGTGCTTGTCGAAGGGAAGCAGGACCCGCTGCAGTTCCCGGAAGAATTCGATCACCGAATCGAGATGGAGGTTCGGGACGGCGAGAGCGACCATGCCCGACTGCTGACGCTTCGCCCGCCGTCGGGCTACCGGGGTGTACTCGAGCTCGCGCATCGCGTCGAACACCTGCCGCCGGGTGTCCGGGTTGACCTTGCCGGGTTCGTTCAGCACCCGGCTGACCGTGCTGAGGCTGACGCCCGCCTTGCGGGCCACGCTGGCGATCGATGCTCGTCCCATGCCTCGCTTATACCGCCCGAGCACCGTCTTGTCAATTTCAATTCATGAATCACTCATCCGATGATGAAACTTTTTCATTGACAGCCTGACATGGCGGTGCTAGCGTTCGCGGGAAAGCCCGGATTCCCTTCAATTCAAAGGGAGCGGCTTTCGCCCGCGTTCATAAGGAGGCAATCATGAAACGTCGGCTCATCGTCGTCTTTGTCGCGCTGTTGGCCTTGCTCGCTTCGTGCGCGAAGCCGGCGAGCGCACCGGTCGGCTTCGAATTCATGCACACGTACGTCGAGGAAGATCGCCTCAAGGTGATCCAGGGACTCATCGACGCCTTCCAGGCGGAGAACCCCGGCTTCGAGGTGAAGCAGGTGCCGGTTTCTGAAGACGCGTTCTGGACCCGCATCACCACGCTCATGCAGGGCCGCCAGCTGCCCGCGCTCATCGACGTGTCGGTCGACCAGGCCCGCCTGCTCGCGGCTTCCGACGTCGTGGACGTCGATACGTGCACCTCGGTGGTCCAGGATGTCGGCGTCGACCGCTTCTACGCGGGCGCCGTGGCCGTGCTCCGCGGCGACTCCGGCAAGCTCTTCGGCGTCCCCCTGACCGGTTGGGTGCAGGGCATCTGGTACCGCAAGGACCTGTTCGCCGAGAAGGGGCTCGCCGCCCCGGAGAAATGGGACGACATCCTCACCGCTGCCAAGGCGTTCCATTCGCCCGCTGACAAGAAGTACGGCATCGTCTTCGCGACGGAGGCCACCGACTTCACCGAGCAGACCTTCTCGCAGTTCGCCCTTTCAAACGGCGCCGAGCTTTTCGACGCCTCCGGCAAGCCGGCCTTCAACTCGCCCGCCATGCGCCGCGCGGTCGAATTCTACCGCGAGCTCTACAAGTACAGCCTGCCCGGCTCCAACGGCTTCACCCAGGTCAAGGACTCCTTCTCGGGCGGGAACGCCGCCATGGTCGTCTATTCCACCTACATCCTGGGCGGCCTGTACGAACAGGGCATGGCCGACAAGGTCGGCTTCGCGGTGCCCGAGGGCGTCGCTCCCGCGTCGTTTGGCATGGTCTCCACCGAGGTCATCACCAACACCGTGCCCGAGGCCCAGCGCCAGGCGGCCGCGGCGTTCATGAAATTCCTGCTCAGGAACGAGAATTACATTCCCTGGATGCACATGGCGCCCGGCGGCCCGAACCCGGTCCTCAAGGGCGTGGCGTCCGACCCCGCCTATCTCGGGCACCCGCTGCTCAAGGCCTACGGCGACACCGCGAAGGCGATCCCGGAAGCCTTCGCCGACCTGGCCATGTTCGGCTTCCAGGACGGCAAGACCAATCCGAAGATGGGCGAGATCAGCGCGCGCATGATCATCCCCACCGCGCTCAACAACATCCTCGTGCTCGGGGCCGATCTCGACGGCGAGCTTGCCAAGGCCCAGAAGGCCATGGAAGACGTCGTGGCGGGTCGCTGACGCGCCGGACGGCCCGCCGCCCCAGGCGGGCCGTCCCTTCAAGCCCGGCTCGCGCCGGGCGCATCGACGCGGCCGGCGCGAGCGCGCCGGCGCGCTCCGGAGGCCAACCATGCGAAGCCCGCCGCCGAGAATCCCGCCGAGCCTCGAGGCGCAGAACCGGAGGCTCGGCCTCCTCTTCGTCCTGCCCGCCGTCGCCCTCGTTTTCGCGGTCATCATCTACCCGGTGTTCTTCAACCTCTACCTCAGCCTGTGGAAACCGGCCCTGAACCCCGCCAAGCCCGACCTCTTCGTCGGCTTCGGCAACTACGCACGACTGCTCGCCGACCCCCAGTTCTACCGCTCGCTCGCGCTGACCGCAGTCTACGTGGCGCTTACGGTCGCCGGCTCCACCCTGCTCGGCGGCTCCGCCGCCCTGCTCATGAACCGGGATTTCCGGGGACGCAAATTCGCGCGCTCGGCGCTGCTCCTGTCGTACGTGATGCCCGTCATCTCGTCGGTCTTCGTCTGGATCTACCTGTTCAATCCGCTCTACGGCATGGTGGACTACGCGCTGGTCGACCTGCTCGGGCTCTTCGAGGTGGCGCCGCAGTGGTTCGACGACCCGGTGCTCTCGCTGCTCCTGGTCTGCCTCTTCGACATCTGGCGCATCTTCCCCTTCGCGCTGATCATGATCCTCTCGTCGCTGCAGTCCATCGACGGGGCGGTGTACGAGGCGGCCCTCATCGACGGGGCGCGCCCCTTCCGGATTTTCAGGTGCATCACGCTGCCCGAGATCCTGCCGGTGGTGGCCTCGGTCGTGACCCTGCGCTCGATCTGGAACTTCTACAAATTCGAGGACGTCTACCTGCTGACCAAGCAGGTGCCCATCCTGGGCGTATACCTCTACCGGACTGCGTTCACCGTCAACGATCTCGGCCTCGCCTCGGCCATCTCCGTCGTCATGTTCGCGCTCGTCATGGGCATCGTGTTCGTCGCCGCGGCGCGGCGCAAAGGAGCGTCGTCATGAAGCGGAAAGCCGCCAGAAAGCTCGCGCTCGACGCGCTCGTCGCGCTCATCGTGCTGGTCGCCGTGTCGCCCTTCGTGGTCATGCTGGGTACGGCCCTCAAGACGCCGGCCGAATCCGTCGCCTACCCGCCGAAGATCATGCCGGCGCGACCGACGCTCATGCACTTCGCCGACGTGCTCGATCCGGCGAAGTTCCCCTTCGCCCGCTACTTCGCCAACAGCTTCATCGTCGCGTTCAGCACGGCGCTGATCGCCGTGGTCGTCGGGAGCGTCGGCGCGTACGCCTTCGCCAAGCTGCCCGTGCCCGGCAAGCGCTTCCTGGAGTCGGGCACCTTCGTCGTCTACATGTTCTCCGGCATCCTGCTGGTCGTGCCGCTCTTCCGCATCATCGCCGCGCTCGGCCTCTACGGCAGCCGCGTCGCGGTGGTAATCGCCTGCCTGGTCTCCACGCTACCAGCGGCGCTGTCCATGCTCGGCAACTACTTCCGCACCATCCCCGACTCGCTGGAGGAAGCCGCGTTCATGGACGGGCTTTCGCGGCTCCAGAGCCTCTGGCGCATCATCCTGCCGCTGTCCCTGCCCGCCATCATGTCGGTGTTCGTGTACGTGTTCATGATCGCGTGGAACGACTTCCTGTTCGCGTCCATCTTCCTGTCCGACCCCGCCAAGATGACCCTGCCCATCGGGCTCCGGCAGTTCTTCAGCTCGCAGGATTACGTCTGGGGAAGGATGATGGCGGCCTCGCTGCTGACGGGACTGCCGGTGGTGATCATGTTCGCGGCCGTGGAAAAGTACATCACGGGCGGCCTGACCTCGGGCGGCGTCAAAAACTGAGCGGACATCCGCTCCGAACCACCCGCCGGCGCGAAACCGGCGGGCGAGTCGGAGAGTGGCCGACGCCCGGTCTAGCGGCCCTCCAGCAGCTTGTTCGCGAAGGCCACGTCGCGGCGCAGCGATTCGATCTGCAGGGTCTTTTCGGCACCCTCGTGTTCGAGGAGGGCCAGGCGGCTTTCCAGCTCCTTGACCCTGCGCTCGAGCTCGGGCGCGTTGCCGCGCGGCCGCTTCGAGGTGAGGATTCCCATGATCGGGATCGAGATTCCCGCCATCGTGATGGCGAAGATCATCCAGACGATAAGCCTGCCGAGTTCCATGTCCGTTCCTTTTCCGGCCGCCTTACGCGCCGATGTCCCGCCTGAAGCGCGCCCCGTCGAAATCGACGGCGGCCGCCAGGGCGAGTCCGTTTTCGCGGGCGCGCACGGAATCCGCGCCGAGCCCGACCGCGGCGAAGCAACGCCCGCCGCCGGTATGCAAAATACCATCGGAAGCGCGCGTCGTCGAGGCGTGGAACAGCAGGCCATCCGGATTTTCCGCCTCGGGGAGCGAGCGGACGGCAAGGCCCTTCGGGTAGGCGCCTGGATAACCCGGCGCCGCAACGACGAAGCCGCAGGCCGCGCGGTCCGGCCGCGCTTCGAAGGTCCGGATCGGCGCTTGATCGAGCCTGCCTTCCGCCGCGTCCCGGAGCAGTTCGCCGAAGCCTTCCGGAAGGATCGGCAGCAACGACTGCGTCTCGGGGTCGCCGAAGCGGACGTTGTACTCGAGCAGCTTCGGCCCCGAGGCCGTGACCATGACGCCGAAGAAGACGACGCCGCGATAGGCGAGCCCTTCCGCCGACATACCCGAAAAGGTCGGCTCGACAAGGCGCTTCCGGATCTCGGCCATGAGAGCGAGGTCCGCCCGCGGCTCCGGCGCCACGGCGCCCATGCCGCCGGTATTGGGTCCCGCGTCACCCTCGAAGGCCTTCTTGTGGTCGCGCGCCGCGGGCAGGATCGCGAAATCCCTTCCGTCGGACAGCGCGAAGACCGAAAGTTCGAAGCCCTCGAGGAATTCCTCCGCCAGGAGCTCGTCGTCGGCCAGAACCGCGCGGCCGAACGAAAGCAACTCGACCGGGTCGTCGGACTCGAGGACGCCCTTGCCGGCCGCGAGGCCGCTCTTCTTGAGGACGAGGCGCCCCGGATGGGCGGCGATGAAGCGCTCGAGCTCTGTCCCCGCTGCCGGGTCCGAAAAGCGGGCGGTGCGCGCGCAGGGCACGCCGTGCCGCTCCATGAAGGCGCGCGCGAAGGCCTTGCTGGACTCAAGACGCGCGGCCGCGGCGCCGGGACCGAAACAGGGGACGCCCTCCGCGCGCAGGGCGTCCGCCACCCCCGCGACGAGCGGCGCCTCGGGACCGACCACGACGAGCTCCGTCCCCGTTTCGCGCGCGGCCGCGACGACAGCGGCGGGATCGTCGGGATCCAGTTGCAGATTGCGCGCGCCCCGCAGCTCCGCCGTGCCGGCGTTGCCGGGCGCGCAGACGGGCTCGTGGCCTTCGCGCGCAAGCTTCCAGGCCAGGGCGTGCTCGCGCCCGCCCGAGCCGAGGACCATGACCTTCACCGCGCGCCTCCTTCGGCGGGTCCGCCGCTCGCCCCGGGGCCGATCGCCGCCCGGTCGCGTACGGCATCGACGCGGTCGAGCATTTCGAGCACGACCCGCGGGTAGAGCCCGTGTTCGAGCTCGTGGACGCGCGTCTCGACCGCCTCGAGCGTCGCTCCAGGCCAGCGCCGGAATTTCCGCTGCGCGATGACCTGCCCTGTGTCCATCCCTGAGTCGACATAGTGGACCGTGACCCCGAATTCATCGGCGCCCGCGTCGAAAGAGCGGCGGACCGAGTCGACGCCGGGCCAGGCGGGCAGAACCGAGGGATGCACGTTGACGAGCCGTCCCGCCCAGCGCTCGACGAAGGCCGGCGACAGCAGGCGCATGAAGCCGGCGAGCGCCACGAGCTCTGTCCCCGCTTCCGAGAGCGCCGCGCCAAGTTCGGCTTCGGCTTCTTCGCGCGACCGCCCCGCCCAAGTGACGTAGCGCGAGGGGATGCCGAGCCGCGCGGCCCGTTCCTGCGCGTACGCGTCCTTCCGGTCATGGACAAGCAGGACGAGGCGGTGCGCGCCCCCCTCGAGCGCGAGCGCGAGCGCCTCGAAGTTCGTACCGTTCCCCGAGGCCAGGACCGCCAGCTTCGCCAAGGCCGCCTCCCCCCGCCCGCTCAGCGCCGGACCAGGCTGCCCATGCGGAAGCACGCGATGCCGCGAGCGCGGGCGAACTCGAGCGCTTCGTCGGCCGCCTCCCGCGGCACCACGAAGGCGATGCCCACACCCAGGTTGAAGACGCGGCGCATTTCCTCCTCGCCCACCTTCCCGCCTTCCTGGATCTTCCGGAAGATGCCCGGCCGCGGCCAGTCCCAGGTGAACTCGCCGCGCAAGGTCGCGGGTATGACGCGGTCGAAATTCCCCTCGAGCCCCGAGCCGGTTATGTGCGCGGCGGCGAGGAGCTTCCCTGTCGTCATCAGGTCCATGATTTCGCGCACGTAAATGCGTGTGGGCGTGAGCAGTTCCTCCCAGGTCGCGTTGTCGTCGGGGTCAACGCACTTGCGGGCCAGGGAATAGCCGTTGGAGTGCACGCCCGAGGAGGGCAAGCCCAGGATGGCGTCGCCTTCGCGGATGATTTCCAGCTTCGGCAGCATCTCGGTCTTCTCGACAAGGCCGAGGCAGAAGCCCGCCAGGTCGATGTCGTCGGGCCCGTAGACGTCCGGCATCTCCGCGGTCTCGCCGCCGGTGAGCACGCAGTCCGCCTGCTCGCAGCCGGTCACCACGCCCTTGATGACGTCGCGGAGCACGCCCTCGCGGATCGTGCCCGTGGCGATATAGTCGAGGAAGGAGACCGGCTTGCAGCCGCAGACGGCCAGGTCGTTGACGTTCATCGCCACGAGGTCGATGCCGATGGTGTCCCACTTCCCGAGCTTCTTCGCGACGAGCAGCTTGGTGCCGACGCCGTCGGTGGTCGAGAGCAGAACCGGCTCCTTCCATTTCGACGCGTCGATCGGCAGTCCGCCCGCGAAGCCGCCCAAGCCCTTCGACACGGCCTTCGAAGGCAGGCCCTTGATGAAGTCGGCGAACTCGTCGCCCTTCCGCATGTCCACGCCGGCCTTCTCGTAACTGTCGATGCCCATCGCCCGTGCCTCCCGCCGCCAGGTCGGCGGAACGGAACGGGATGCCGGGAAGCGCCGCCGCGCCGCTCCCCGCCCGCGTCGCGCCTACAACCCGCCGGCCGCCGCGTCGAGGACGCCGCATTTTCCGGCAGCGCCGCCCCGCACGGGGCAGGGGTGACGGCCGTCGAAGCAGGCCTTGCACCACCCCTCCGTCCCGAGCGCCTCGCCCAGCCTGTCGATGCCCAGGAAGCGGCAGGAATCCGCGCCTACGAATTCCGCTATGCCGGCGGAATCGAGCCGGTTGGACACGAGCTCCTCACGGGTCGGTATGTCGATGCCGTAATAGCAGGGCCATTTGAGCTCGGGACTGGCCAGGCGGAGGTGGACTTCCTTCGCGCCGGCCTCCTTGAGGAGCCGCACGATGGCCTTGCTCGTGGTGCCGCGCACCAGGCTGTCGTCGATCATGACGACGCGCTTCCCTTCGAGCACCTCGCGCACCGGGTGCAGCTTCATGCGGACCGCCAGCTCGCGGTCGGCCTTGGTCGGCATGATGAAGGAGCGCCCCGCGTAATGGTTGCGCGTCAGCCCGAACTCGAAGGGAAGGCCGCGGCGCGCGGCGTAGCCCATGGCGGTCAGGGTCCCCGAGTCGGGGACGGGCACCACCACGTCGGCTTCGACCGCGTCGTCCTCGGCGAGCGCGGCGCCGAGGAGCCTGCGCGCCTCGTGGACCGAGCGGCCGAACACGCGGCTGTCGGGCCGCGCGAAATAGATGAGCTCGAAGACGCAGCGCGAGAGGACGCTTTCAGGCTCGAAGAGCCGCACCGTCCGCATGCCGCTTCCGTCGATGACGACGCATTCGCCCGGCTCGACCTCGCGCTCGAACTCGACGCCGAAAGGATGCAGGGCGCAGGTCTCGCTCGCGACGTACCAGATGCCGTCCTTGCGCGCCACGTGGAGAGGCCTGAAGCCCCGCGGGTCGCGGATGGCGAGGAGCTTGTCATCCCAGAGCAAGGCCAAGCTGTAGGCGCCCTCGAGGGGGCCGAGCGCGTCGCGGAGCACGTCCTCCATGCCCGAGGCCTTCGAGCGGCTGATCCGGTGCAGGATGAGCTCGGAGTCGGCGGCGGTCTGGAATATGGCGCCCTCGGCGGAGAGGGCGGCGCGGATTTCCGCCGCGTTGGAGATGTTGCCGTTGTGCGCCAGCGCGATTCGTCCCTTGGTGCATTCCACCGCCAGGGGCTGGGCGTTGCGGAGTCCCGAGCCGCCGTCGGTCGAATAGCGCACGTGCCCCACGCCGGCGGCGGACGGCGCTCCGGAAAGCCAGCGCTCGCGCGCCTCGGCCACCATGCCCTCGCGACGGTCGGCAAGGTGGCGCCCGTCCGGCATTAGCGTGGCTATGCCCGCGCTCTCCTGCCCGCGATGCTGCAGGGCGAAAAGC
>JAFGNN010000050.1 GCA_016926955.1 Spirochaetales bacterium
AGGCCGGGCCCTGCTTTATGTCCTGAATTACGGCGTCGTACGCGAGGAAACCGGATTCCGCTTCGTCGACCCCGCCGTCCGGCTTCCCGAGGGGGACAGACCCGGTCGCCTCACCTTCTCCGGAGCCCCAATCTTCGGAGCCTTCCATGGAGGACCGCTCGAGTCGGTCGGTTTCGAACCCGCCACCGACCTGGTCTCCGCCTCGTTCGACGGCAGCTCCCTGCGCCTCGATGCCCGGAAAGAAGGGGTGACGGTTCCCACGATGATAGTCGGACGGACCGTGAAGGGGCATGTGTTCAAGGCCGGCCCCTTCATCTTCGCCACCGACGCGGAGCCCCCGCTCGTCTCGGTCGAAGCCCCCGCTTCCGCCTGGTTGTCGAAGCCGCCGGTCCTGAGGGGCAGCGCGAAAGACGGCAACCGGGTCGCCGAGCTCACCTGGCGCATCCTGCCCTCCGGCGAGCCCGTACCGCTCGCGCTCAAGACGGACGGCTCCTTCGAAATCACCGTCCCGGCCGCCGCGCTGGCACCGGGCGCGGTCTCGATCCTGGTGGAGGCTGTCGACGCCGCCGGCAATCGCGGCCGCGCGGCCGCCTCCTTCGGATACGATCCAGACCTACCCGTCGTCCGCTTCCTCTCTCCGGGGCCGGGCGAGGAAGTTCACGGGGCCGAGTACCTTGCCGCTTCCGTGGATGACGCGTCAGGGCTCGCCAAAGTGGAATTCGCACTCGACGGCGGAAGCTTCGTAGAGCTTCCTTTCACCGACCGCTTCTTCATTCACCGGGCAGACCTGGCCGCGAACGCGAAGGCCGCCTTCCGGGTCACCGACCGCGCCGGCAACGTCGCGCTCGCGAGACCGGACCTTGTCGCGGTCCCGAAACCCCGCCCGACGCCCCTTGCCGACACCGTGTCGGTGGAGGGCGGCGGCGACCTGGGGCGCGTCGAGCTCGCCGGTTCGGCCGGCGGCCGGAAGCTGTCGTTCGCCGCGCCATTCTTCGCCGAGGCTGAATTCGCCTCGTTCGCCGCCGACGCCCTGCCTGCCGCGATCCCCGCGCGCCTCCTCCTGTCCGGCGCCACCTCGCTCAAGGGCCAGGTTGACGCAGGTGGGCTGGTGAAAGCGGTGTCGGTTTCCTACGACGGCGGAGCCACCTTCGTCCCGCTCGCTTCTTTCAAGGACGAGAAGTCCGCGAAGAATCCCATCCCGGTGTCGCTCGCTTTCGATTCCCTGAAGGCCGCGGACGGCGGGCTCCTCTGGATCGTCAAGATCGAGGATTTTTCCGGCCTCGCCGCCTTCGCACCGATGTACGTGCAGGTCGACAACACGCCGCCCGACCTGCGCCGGATTTTCCCCGAAGGCGAGCAGTGGGGCTCGGGAGGACCGTTCGCCGCGGTGTTCCGCGCCGAGGATGCCACCGGGCCGGTCTCGCTGGAATTCAAGGCCGGAGCCGCCGCGCCAGAGACCATCGAGGCGGACGGCGAGCGATGGTTCGCCCGAAGCGTCGATCCCGCAGCCGAAAAAGGCGGCGCCAGCGTCGTCGTGGCGCGCGCCCGGGACCTTGCCGGCAACGAGACCGAAGTCGAATTCCGTGCCAACTACGACCCGGCGCTCGACGCGCCCTCCGTCGCCGCTGCCGTGCCCGACGGAATCCTCGAACCCGGCGCCACGCTGTCGCTCGTCGCGACGGACGACGACGCCCCGCCATCGACCAGTTTCGCCCTCGACGGGCTCGCGCCCTTCGCGGAAGGAGGGGCCGCGCTCGCTGCCGCCCTGCCCGCCACGGGCGCCGGCAAGCACACCCTGGTGATGGCCGCCGTGGATCCCTCGGGCAAGCGAACCGAACTCCGCCGAGAAATCCTCGTCGGCGGGGCGGCGCCTGGCTTTGCCTCGCTTATGGCGGGCGAGGCGAAGGCGCCCGTTCCCGTCGTGCACGGCGCGACCCTGGTACTAGCATCCGCCATGGCCGTATCTGGCGCCGTGCTCGCGCCGAACGGACTGGCTACGGTTGAACTCTCCGTCGACGGCGGCGCGCCGCTCAAGGCGGGAGTCGGCAAGCCGGCCGCCCCCGGCGACCCGGTGCCCTTCACCGTGGCGCTTCCTTCGGGGCTGAAACCGCAGCGAATCCTCTTCGAGCTGCGCGCGGTCGACGCGGCCGGGCTCTCGGCGACAACCCGCTTCGAGCTCCACGGCGTCATCCCCCCCCTGGCGGGCGAGGACGACGCCGAGGGCATACGTTTCCACGAGTCCGCGTTTGAAAATGACGATGGAAGCCCGCGCGCCCGGCTCGCGGTCGGGGAGTCGGTGCTCGGGCGCTTCAAGGGAAGGCCCATAGCGTCGGTATCCATCGAGCCGCCCCGCGCGAACCTCTCCCCCGCCTTCGACGGCTTCAGCGTGAGCGTCTCCGCGGTGACGGAGGGGATCGGCGCGCCGGGCACGCTCAGGGTGAAAACGATAGACGGAGACGTCTTCGAATTCGGGCCCTTCGTCATCGACGTGGATGAGGCGCCCCCTGTCCTCGAGCTGGCCGGCCCCGCGCAGTTCGAGTGGACCAGGGATTCCTTCCGCCTTTCCGGCAGCGCCTCGGACCGCAACGGACTTTCCTCCTTGCGGGTCTCGATGGCAGGGGGCGAGACCGTCGAGCTCCTCGCCGCGCCGAGACCGGGCGAAGCGCCCTTCGAATTCGACCGCGAGATTCCCCTCTCGCCCCTCCCCGACGGCGCCGTGACGCTGCGCGTCGTCGCGACCGACCTGTCGGGCGCCCGGACGGTCGTCGAGCGTACCATCAACAAGGACACCCAGGCGCCCGCCCTCGTCCAGGTGCTGCCCGCCACCGGAACCCCGGTCAACGGAACCACCACCGTCGTCATGGAAGCGAGGGACGCGGGCCGGCTCGATGCCGCCACTTACCGCGACGGGCCTTCCGCCGAGGCCGAAGCCCTCGAGGGCCCCTCCGCCTGGGCTCGCGGCTTCGACTTCTCGCGCCTGGCATTACCCTTGCCCGAGGGCGGCGGATTCGCCGTCGCGGACAGGGCGGGCAATGTCACGACCTTGGCCCCGGATCTCGCCGTCGACGCGGAGCGGGACAAGCCGGTCGCGGCCATCCAGACACCGGTGGAGCTCGAGGTGCTTCGCGGCGACTTCTCCATAGCCGGCGTTGCCTACGACGACGACGGGCTGGCAGCCATCCACTACAGCGTCGATTCCGGCGATTGGGTGCGGCTTGCCATGGAGGGCGCGAGCTTCGCCCTCCGCGTGGCCCTGGCCGACACCACCGACAACGAGCATACGGTCGAGCTCAAGGCCGAAGACATCTACGGCATCCAGGGCGAGATCGTAAAGCGGACCTATCGCATCTCGAAGGAGGAGCCGGTCGCCGCCTTCGTCGAACCTTCAATAGAGAAACCGGCCCGCGGCGTGGTCCGGATATCCGGAACCGCGGCAGACGCGAACGGCATCGGCAGCATCGCCATCTCGGTGGACAACCGCGCCACCTACAACACGGCGCCCGGAGCGGAGGAGTGGTCCTACCTTCTCGACACTTCCCTGCTAGCTGACGGCCTCCACGCCGTCGCGGCGCGGCCCGTGGATGATTACGGAACGGAAGGCTTCCACGCGAGCATCCTCAACATCGACAACACGCCGCCGAGGGCACGGCTCGACCTTCCCGCCGACGGCGCCGAGATAGCGCGGAGCCTGCTGGCGAGCGGCCGAATCGGCGACAACATGGCCCTGGCCTCGGCGCGGATCGAGGTCAGTCCCTTGGGCGCCGCCTCGCCACCCGTCCTCGTGGTCGAAGTGCCGATCGAGCCGAGCGTCCGCCAGACCATAGACCTTTCCGCCCTCAAGCCCGGCCCGTACGCCGTGCGTCTCGTGTCGCGCGACCGCGCCGACAACGAGACGGTCGCCTCGCGCACCATCCAGCTCAGGGGAGGCGATCCGGCCGATACGGTCGAGATACTCTATCCGCTTCCGGGTTCGCGCGTATCCGGCCTGCTCGAGATCCACGGCCGCGCCGTGGTGGAGGGCGGCGCCGGGACGGTGACGCTCTACGCGGGCGATGCGGAGATCGGCACCGTGGAACCGGACCCCCTCGGCTGGTTCACCTTGCGTCCCGATCCGGATGCCCTGGTCGAAGGCGACTTCGAGCTCAAGGCGAGCACCATGAGCTCGTCCGGAAAGACGCTGGCCTCGCGTCCGAGCGCGGTCAGCTG
Organism: Spirochaetales bacterium; assembly: GCA_016926955.1. Classification (GTDB taxonomy): domain Bacteria; phylum Spirochaetota; class Spirochaetia; order Treponematales; family UBA12059; genus JAFGNN01. Next base: position 4,207 of record JAFGNN010000050.1, read on the forward strand.
GACGCGCCTGGGTCCCTGGATCTCCATCGAGAGCCACCGGGCGGGCGATTGGCTCCCCTACCGGCCCTTCCTCGAAGGCAAGGCCGGATGGGCGGTCGACGCGCCGGACCCCGAGGACAAGGACGCCATGGCCGCGTTCAAGAAGGCAGCCAAGGGGCAGGCCCCGGTCCTGGTCGAGGCCAGCATCGACAACGGGCGCAACTGGATCAAGGCATCAGGAGCCGCTTCCTGGAAATTCCGCCTCGAGACGCAGGACTATCCGGAAGGCGAGGTGCGGCTCATAGTCCGCGCCACCTTCGGCGACGGCTCTGTCTCGGTGACGAAGACCACGTTGCTGCTCGACAAGACGCCGCCCACTGTCGAGATCGAGAAGCCCATGGAGGACGGGCGCTACAACGCGAGCCTCGCCCTGACCGGCAGCGCCGCCGACGCCAACGGCCTCAGCGAGGTGCGGATCGGGGTCCGGAAAGGCGACAAGTCGAGCTACGAGCTCCCCTCGTTCATCCAGGGGCTCTATGTCGACGCGCACGCGCTCGGAGGAACCCTCTGGGAGGCGGGGCTCGGGCTCACCTTCTTCGACGACAACGTCAAGCTCCAGGGCCTTTTCGGCCAGGCGCCCGAGACCGATGCCGCCGGCGTCGAGCAGAGCTTCTTCGGAACGGTCTACGGGGCCAAGCTGATCGCCAACATCGCCTACGTGCCCTTCGGTTCCTTCCTCGGTCCCGATTGGGACTGGCTCTCGCTCAACGCCGGCCTCGGCGCCAACTTCTCGTACTTTACCGAGACCCAGAACGAGGGAGGCTTGCTCGTGGCGGCCGTGTTCGGCCAGCTCGAGTTCCCCAAGGTCACCATCCGCGACGCGACGATGTTCGGTTCCTACGCCTTCTACACTGAGTTCCAGATCTGGGTGCTGTCGTCCGTCGTGTCCGGCGGCTTCATCCCGCGCCTCTCGTTCGGCCTCAGGGCCAACGTGTTCTGAACGCCGTCCGTCGCCTGACGGAAGCGGGAGGGAGTCCGGAAGGGCTCCCTCTTTTTATTAGGCGAGCCGCTCCAGGATCCGGGAGGGCCCGTCCTTGCCGAGCCTCGCCGAGCGGGAGTATCATCGGCCCATGCTCAAGGAATACAGAACCCTTCTCCCCTACCTGAAGGAATACCGCTTGCGCTACGCGGCGGGGCTCGCCTTCCTGATCGCGGTCGACGCGGCGCAGCTCCTTGTCCCGCAGTTCATCCGCCAGGCTGTCGACCTCGTGTCCACGGGTAGCTTTTTGATTTCCGATATCGCGCGCATCGCGCTCAGCATCGTGCTGGTAGCGGTATTCATAGCCGGCGGCCGCTTCATGTGGCGGTATTTCATCCACGGCTCGTCGCGGCGCATCGAGGCGCGGCTCCGGGACCGCCTCTTCGCGAAGCTCATGGAGCTCGGTCCCCGCTTCCATCAGGGGAACAAGATCGGCGACCTGATGGCGCGCGCCACCAACGACATGCAGTCCATCCGCATGGCGGCAGGCATGGGCTTCGTCACCCTGGTCGACGGTCTGTTCATGTCGAGCGCCGTGCTCGTCATCATGTTCGCGCGCAATCCCGAGGTGGCCGCCTGGACCATCATCCCGCTGCCGCCGGTCACGGCCTTGATAATCCTCTTCGGAACGCTCGTCGGGAAGCGCTTCAAGAAGGTGCAGGAGATCTACGCGAAGCTCTCCGAGCTCGCCCAGGAAACCCTGTCCGGCATCCGCGTGGTCAAGTCCTTCGTCAAGGAGGACGCATTCTCCGAGCGCTTCGCAGAGGCCAACGACCGCTACCGCAGGGTATCCATGTCGCTCGTGGCCCTGTTCGGCTTCTTCTTCCCCTTCATAGGCTTCCTCTCGGGGCTCTCCACGCTGGTGCTCGTGCTCGCCGGCGGCAACGCGGCGCTCGCGAACACGATGAGCCCCGGCGACATCGCCGCCATGCTCGTGTATCTGGAGATGCTGGTCTGGCCGCTCATGGGCGCGGGTTTCATGGTCAACATGCTGCAGCGCGGAGCGGCCAGCCTGAAGCGCGTCAACGAGGTCCTCGATACGGAGCCGGACATAGCGCCCGATCCGGGCGCGCTCGAGACGGTGCCCTCCGGCGGAATCGAATTCCGCTCGCTCAGCTTCTCCTATCCGGACGCTTCTTCCCCGGCGCTCGAGGACGTTACGCTGTCGCTGCCGCCCGGCAGCACGCTCGGCGTGCTCGGACGCATCGGGTCCGGGAAGAGCACCCTGCTGAAGCTCCTGCCCCGCCTCGTCGATCCGCCGCCCGGAACCCTGTTCGTCGGCGGGCGAGACGCGCGCGAGTACCATCCCGACTGGCTCCGGAAGGCTTTCGGCTTCGTGCCGCAGGATACCTTCCTTTTCTCCGATTCCATAAAGGCCAACGTGCTCTTCGGCGCGCCGGACCTCGACCCGGAACGCTTCGAGCGCGTCACTTCCGTGGCCGCGATCGACCGGGACGTGGAGCAGTTTCCCCTCGGCTGGGACACCGTGGTCGGAGAGAAGGGCCTGACCCTGTCCGGCGGCCAGAAGCAGCGCATCGCCATCGCGCGGGCGCTCGCGGTGGATCCGGAGATCCTCGTTTTCGACGACGCGCTGTCCGCGGTCGACACCGAGACCGAGGAGCGCATCCTGGCAGCCCTTCTCGAGGAACGGAAAGGCAGGACGAACGTGATCGTCTCGAACCGGGTTTCGACCCTGCGCCATGCCGATATGGTGGCGGTTCTCGACGGCGGCAAGCTCGCGGAGCTTGGCACGCACGAGGAGCTTCTGGAGCGTGACGGCTTCTACGCCGAGATCGCCCGCCTCCAGGCCTTGTCGGCGGAGTCCGGCGAAGCGCGGACGGCCGACGCGGGCGCGAACGGAACGGGAGGGGCGGCATGAGCGATTTCTTCGAGAAGGACGAGGTCACCAAGGTCTACGATCCCGCCCTGGCCGCCCGCATGGTCCGCTACATGAAGCCGTATTTCGGCCTCGTGGCGGCCAGCCTCCTGGCGCTCGCCGTGTCCACCGGCACCGAGCTTCTCATGCCCGTGCTGGTACAGCGCACCGTGGACGAGGCCATAGTCGTATCGTACGTGCGGGCGGCCCGCGACATGGCCGCGTCGCCGGAACTCGCCGCGCTCGAGCTCACCGGCGAGGATCCAGCAATCGGCGAATGGATCTACCTCAGGGAGCGCCGGCTGTCGGGCCTCTCGCGGACGGAGCGGGACGCGCTCGTCGCCCGCGGCGTCCTCGATATCGAAAGCCGCTACCTCGTCAGCCTTGCCGGCCCGGACACGGATCGCGCCCGCGTGCTGGCGGAGCGCGCGGAGCTCTTCGAAAGCGAGGGCGACCTCGCCGCCATAAAGCTGAGCGAACTCCGCGAACTGCCGCCCGCCGACGCCAGGGCCCTGCGCGCTAAGGACTCCTCGCGCATCAAGTCGAACATGTTCGTTTACCTCGCCTTGTTGGCCGCCTCGCTTGCCGCAACCTTCGCCCAGACTTTCGCCTCGAGCCTCGTGGGCCAGAAAGTCATGAAGGACCTTCGGATGGAGCTTTTCGGCAAGACCGCGCGGCAGTCGCTGGCCTTCCTGTCTAAGCATCCGGTGGGACGGCTCGTCACGCGGCTCACGAGCGACGTCGAGACCATCAACCAGTTCTTCACCGACGTGCTCGCGGCCTTCGCCAAGGACTTCTCGGTCATGGCCGGCGTGCTGGTCACGCTCGTGCTGCTCGACTGGAAACTCGGCCTCGTCACGGCCTTGACCCTGCCGCCCGTTGCGGTGGCCACTTCGATCTCGCGGCGCATGGCCCGCGACGCATTCCGAAAGCAGCGACAATGGCTCTCCAAGGTGAACGCCTACATCGCCGAACACCTCTCGGGCGTCGCGGTGGTCCGGCTCTTCGCCCGCGAGAAGGCTTCAGTCGCCGAATTCGAGAAACACGACCGCGAGCTGCTCAAGGCAAGCCTCGGCGAGATGTACGTTTTCGCCACCTTCCGGCCGCTGGTCGAATTCTTCGCCTCGACCTCGATCGCGGTCATCCTCTGGTACGGCTCCTCGCTCCACGCCTCGCACGCCATCAGCCTCGGCACGCTGATCGCCTTCGTCAACCTGATCCGCATGTTCTACAACCCGGTCACCGACATTTCCGAGAAGTACACCCTGCTGCAGAGCGCCATGGCCGGCGGCGAGCGCGTGTTCGCCCTGCTCGACGCCGACGAGCGCATACCCGACGAAGGAACGCGCCATCTGCCCAGGCCTTTCCGGGGGCGCATAGAATTCGACCATGTCTGGTTCGCCTACAAGGAAGGGGAATGGGTCCTCAAGGACCTGTCGTTCACCGTGGAACCCGGCGAGATGGTCGCCATAGTAGGCTATACCGGCGCCGGCAAGACGACCATCGCGATGCTCCTGTCGCGCATGTGGGATGTGCAGAAGGGCGAGATCCGCATAGACGGCGTGCCCATCCGCGATATTCCCCTCGACGAGCTCCGAAGGGCGGTGCAGCCGGTGGCCCAGGACGTTTTCCTGTTCTCGGGCAGCATCGCCGACAACATCCGGCTCCATGGAGAACTGGCCGCGGCCGAGGTGGAAAAGGCCGCGCGCGTCGTGCACGCAGCACCTTTCATCGGGAAGCTTCCGAAGGGCTACGATACCGACCTGTCCGAAGGCGCCACCAACATCTCGACAGGACAGCGCCAGCTCGTGTCCTTCGCGCGCGTCGTGGCCCACGACCCGTCGATAGTCGTGCTCGACGAGGCCACGAGTTCCGTGGACACCGAGACGGAGAAGCTGCTCCAGAAGGGACTTTCAGAGCTGCTCTCCGGCCGTACGAGCGTGGTGATCGCGCATCGGCTCTCGACCATACGGCACGCGCACCGTATCCTCGTGCTGGCCTCGGGGCGCCTTGTGGAGGAAGGCAGACACGACGCCCTCGTGGCGCGCGGGGGCGTCTACTACAACCTTTACCGCCTTCAGTACGGGCGCGAGATCGTGGACGACAATGGCGGCCGGCCGGCCGGGGCGGAGGGGGCGAGCGCGTGAGCGACGCAGCGCAAGTCGCCTGCGCCGACGGCAACGAGAACGCTTTCACGGTCTTCGTGCTGGCGGGAGAGAAGGTGGGCGAACGAGTGCGAAAGGGCCTCGAGGACTCCGGCCCGGTCGCCGCCGCGCTTCCGATTCAGCGCTTCGACGATCCGGAAGCCTTCGCCCGGGAAGCCACCGCCTGCGACGCGGGGCTCGTGATCGTCGACGAGGACGCGCCGGACGCGCGCGCGGGCGAGCTCGTGGCGCGCATCCGAGCCGCCTGCCCGAACTGCGAGGCCGCCGTCATCGCGGAGCGCGCCGGGCTCGCCGCCGAGGTTGAACTGATACGCACCGGAGCCGCAGCCCTGTTGCCGCGGAATTTCGGCGCGCGCGAGCTCGGCGCCCTGGTCGAGGAGCTCGGCGAGCGCTACGCCCGTTCCAAGGAGAGCGCGGCCCTGCTCGATTCCTCGGGCGAACGTTTCGGCGCGATCATCTCCCACAGCGTCGAGATGGAAAAAGCGCTTTCGCTTGCGGCGCGCGCCGCCGCCTCCGACGCGACGGTCCTGCTCCGCGGCGAGAGTGGAACCGGCAAGGAGCTGGTGGCGCGCGCGATCCACGCGCACGGACGCCGCCGCTCGGCGCCGTTCGTGCCGGTGAACATCGCGGCGCTCTCCGAGAACCTTATCGAGAGCGAGCTCTTCGGCCACGCCAAGGGCTCGTTCACAGGGGCCATGGGCGACCGCGAGGGCCGCTTCGAGCAGGCCGACGGCGGGACGCTTTTTATCGACGAGGTCGGCGACATCCCGGGCGCCATCCAGGTCAAGCTGCTGCGGGTACTCCAGTTCGGCACCTTCGAGCGCGTCGGCGAAAACCGCTCGCGGAAAGTCGACGTCCGCATCATAGCCGCCACCAACCGCGATCTTCGCGCAGAGGTTCGAGAGGGAAGGTTCCGGGCCGACCTCTTCTACCGGCTCGACGTGATTCCCCTTCGCCTGCCGCCCTTGCGCGAACACCGCGAGGACATCCCCTGGCTGGTCGACCACTTCGTGAAGGTCTTCGCCATCAAGAACAGGAAGGCCGTCAAGGGCATCACCGCGGAAGCCATGGTGCGCATCATGCGCCACTCGTTCCCGGGAAACGTGCGCGAGCTGGAGAATTTCATCGAGCGCGGGGTAGCCCTCTGCCGCGGCGAGTACCTGACCGAGACCGACGTGTTCCTGCTCGAGGACGAGGACGCGGGCGCCGCTCGCGCCGACGCGGTTTCGCCCGCGGCCGTCGGGAGCGGCGGAAGCGGAGGCCGTCGGCTTGCCGAAGGCGCCTACGACGAGGCGATGGCTGCCTTCGAGCGTGAGCTCGTCGCCACCGCCCTGGAGCGCTCGGGCGGCTCTGTCGCCGCCGCGGCGCGAAGTCTCGGCATCGGTGAACGAAGGCTGCGCTACCGCATGCGTGTATTGGGCCTTTAGGAAAGAAACATCCTACACATTTCGACAACTCCGGAATTCTATCTGCGCGGATTGGAGTTTTTTCAACCCGGCACTATATTTGTATCTACCGATAATTGAACGATTGACACAAGTCTCGATCCGGAAGGGAACTACGCCGCCGTCGAAAACGACGTCGAACTCAGCGGCGCAGACCGATTCGGACCGGGATTGGTGTCGATTGGCATGATTATTGCTTATTGATTGGCATGCATCGTTTTCCGAGCCGCCGTCCGTCCAGGGAGGATACCATGGCCCACGCCACCACGAACCCCGTTTCCGACCGCTCGTCGCGCCGCGCTGCATGGCGCTTTGCCGCGCTCGCGCTCGTCGCGGTGTTCGCGCTCGGCACCTGCGACCTCTTTACCGTCGGCCTGGGAAGCAAGGTGGACGTGACCGCGCCCGAGGTGAGGATCACGAGTCCGACCCAGGGCGCCTACCTGGGCGGCGCCGTCACATTCACCGGGTCCGTCGCCGATGACGTCGGCGTGTCTGGCGTGCGGTTGGTGGTTTCCGAACAGGCGACCGGGAACGTGATACGGACGGTGAACGCGTCCCTTTCGGAGGGCGGTTTCAGCGCCAGTATCGATACGGCCGATCTGGACGATACCCGTTTCCTTTTCACGGCGGTAGCCACCGACGCGCAGGGTCGTTCCTCCTCCTTCGACCTTGTGGCCGTGGTCGACAACCACGCGCCGACAGTGCTCGTCAACTCGCCGACGACCTACGGCGCAGCAGGCAGTCCGAGGGTATCGAAGTACATCGACATCCGCGGCGAAGCCTACGACTCGGGAGCCCTGGCCTCGGTCGACGTCCTGCTCCTCGATTCGGGCGGAACGGTGCTCGCCGAGAAACGAGCGCTCAATCCCGCCTCGTGGAGCATCAGCTTCGATTTCGACGGCGCGGACGCGGACTTTCTCCCGAGCGGTGTGGAGGTTTTCTATTACGTGGCGGTCGCGAGGGACGCCGCAGGCAACGAGAGCCTGTACTACTACCATCGAAACGACATATACGGATATCTGGACGACGTCACGCACTTCCCATCCGTTGCCGAGCTCGCGCGGATAAACGACGACGAGTCGGGAACCGTGAACGATCTCGATTTCAGCGAACTCTCGTCCGAGCGGCTCTATTCCGCAGGCACCCTCGCCGATTTTACCTACGACGACAGCGCGCGCCCGGAGGTCCGGTATACCAACCTCGACGTGAGCAAGGACGAAACGGGAAACGTGCTTTCCGTGTCCTCGCCGATCACGGGTCTGGTGACGCCTCCCCTCGGCATCGACATCGGCATCGATCCGGAAAGCCTGGAAGCGGAGTTCCGCGCGCTCTCGGATGATTCCCTCATCCTGGCCATCAATATAGCCCAGAACTGGGCGATGGCGGAAATCGTGAATCTCGGGAACAGCATCAGCTTCAAGCTCGATCCGGTGCCCGCCCTGGAGTCTAGCGCCTACAAGATCGTGACCCGGGCGACGACCCTCGACTCGGTCTCGACCGGCGACGTCGTCGCGAGCTTCACCATCGATTCCGCCGCCCCGACCCTGGACGAGACGGAACTCGGTAACGTGGTGCTGTTCTCCAGCGGTGACTTCGGTCTCGGCGGTTATGCCACTGCTTCCGCGGGGCTGGACCGCATCGAGGTGGATCTTGCCCCCGAAGGGACCCCGTTCGACGAGATACCCGAAACGAGCATCGCCCTATCCGGAACCGAGTCGGCCTGGACCTGGAATTCCTCGGACGCGACGGGCTATCCCTTCGCGGACGGGTCGTGGCAGATACGGATCAAGGTTCTGACCATCACCGGCAAGGCCACGGAACTCTATCGCTCCGTAGTCATCGATACGACCGTGCCCGAGCTCGAGATCGTCTCCTTCGGTCCCCTCGTGGGCGGTACCTTCGCCAACGGCACGCTCGAATTCTCGGTGGCCGCCACGGACGCCAACGGGATCGGCGGCATCAAGTACTGGTTGCTTCCCTCGGGCTCGCCCGAACCCGCCTGGACCGATCCCGCGACCGGCACTTGGGTGTCGACGCCGTACGCCGGAGTGATCGACACCGGGCTCCTGGATGATCTCGACGCGTACAAGCTCTGGGTGAAAGCCCGCGACAAATCGCTCGACGACGGCGGTCTCCCCGTCAACGTCGCAGTCGCCTCGATCGCTTTTGTGGTCAAGCAGTCCTCGGATCTTCCTTCGCTCGCACTGACGCCGCCTCTCAAGGCGGACGTGGACACCGAGCCCGAGGTGAACTCGACAAACAACCTCTTCGGCGCGAATGCCCGTCTCTACGGAACGCTCTCCGACGACGATTCGATCGACGCCTCGACGATCGCCATCAGCTTCGACACCACTGACGGTACGGATGGCACTTGGGATTCCGATCCGCTCCGGCTGAGCGTCGGCGCTGACGGCAAATCCGTGTCCTTCGATTACGACCTTTCCGGGCGACCCGAATCGGTCCAGTATTTCTGGGTGAAGGCTTGGGACCTCGCTTCGGAAAAATTGGGCGAAGCGGCCGTGGAAAGAGCCTTCGGACCGGTCTGGTTCGCCATCGACGCTGCGAACCCCGCGCTCGCCATCACCGCGCCCAATGCCACCGGCTCGGTCCACGGAGCCGATTTCCAGATCCAGGGCACCGCGTCCGACGCTAACGGACTACTCGGCGGATCCGTGACCATAAAGGACGCGATGAATACCGCCGTGGCCAGCCCCGCGGTAGCCGCGGGCCTGTGGGACTGGACGATACCCGTAGGGACCGTGGGCGAGGGCGTCCACGACTGGACCGTCGTGGCCGTCGACCGCTTCGGCAAGACCAGCAGCGTCCCCTTCCGTTTCACCATCGACCTGTCGGATCCGGTCATTTCGATTTCCGCGCCTGTCGCGAGTGTCGACCTGAATCCTGCCACCTGGTCCTCGGGAACCGCCGTCACCGCTTCCGGATCCATCGACGAGTCGGTCGCTTCCATCGAATGGTCGACGGATGGCACCACCTACACGCCGATGACGGTCTCGGACCCCTGGAGCGTCTCGCTCGCGATCGGGGCGCTGGGCGAAGGACCGGGCAAGACGCTCTACATCCGCGCCACAGACCTGGCAGGAAACACCGGAACCGCCAGTCGGAGCTTCGGCATCGACCAGAGCGCGCCGTCCACGAGCGTGAGCGCGCCGGCGAGTGCGAGCGCCGCGTTCGCCATCACGGGCACGGCCACTGATACAAACGCCCTCGCCAACATCCGCGTCACGCAGATCATGGACGGCGACCCCGGCAGCGAGGTCGAGGCTTACGCTTCAGCCCTTTCGGGTACCGGCGCCGCGTGGACTACCGGCATCGTCCTGCCGATCGGCGGGGTCGCCTCCGGCACCTACGAATACACGATAACCATCACCGATATCGCGGGCCGGACTTTCAGCGCCACGGAGACCGTGCTTATCGACCTTTCGGCTCCCGAAACCCTGACGGTAAGCGCGCCGTCGGCGGGCCGGACCGGAACCAACGCGGTGTCCGGATCGGCGCTGAGCGTCGGAGGCACCGCTCTCGATGCGGGGGTCGGCCTCGCGAAGCTCTGGTATCTTATCGACGGAAACGCGACGGCACCTTCGGGCGTCGCAGGCTATACGGAACTCGCATGGACCGATTCCACCTGGACCTTCCAGGTGGACCTCGACATCGACGGAGCGGGCGCCGACCTGGGGCTCGCCGAAGGGAAGTGGTATCTCCACGTCAAGGCAGAGGACGCCGCCGGCAACCGCACCGCCGACGGCGACGCGGTCACGGTGGAATTCGACCACGACCAGGCGAATCCCTCGCTCGCCGAATCGGCGATCGCTTCCACGGGCATCGTGAACCGCGCCGTCGGGTTCTCGCTCGGCGGTACCGCCGCCGACGGCTGGGGCATCGCCGCGGTATCGGTTACCCAGGACAGGGACGGCCTCGGCGCCGTGCCCGTGTCCGTGAACGGACCGAGCGGCACCACAACCTGGGCGCTCGCCGACCTGCCGCGCGATCCGCTCGACATCGGAACGCAACAGCCCCTCGACGGTTCCGGCGACGGCGTGTACACCTACGTCGTCACCGTGACGGACCTGGCGGGGAAGACCACCCAGCTCACCCGCATCGTGCGCTTCGACACGACCGGCCCGTCGCTGACGGTCACCACGCCGGCTGCGTCAGAATTCCTGGAAACCGCCACCAAGACCTTCCAGGGCTCGGTAAATGACGGCGCCGGCTCCGGCGTCGCCTCGGTCGAGTATTCGATGGATTCGAGCGACGGCTCGGACGGCGCCTGGTTCGCCGCCAACGTTGCCGGAACGAACTGGAACGTGGCGGACGTCGCGCTGGGCGCGCAGGGCGCGAAATTCGCCTGGTTCCGCTCCACCGACGCGCTCGGCAACCGCACCCTCCTGCCGCGTGTCGACTTCTATTACGACTCCGCGCCTCCCGCCATCGATGAGACCGCGGTAGGTACCACCGACGAAGTGTTGACGAATGCCGACGTGACCTTGTCGGGAAGCGCGAGCGACCTCAATGCGCTGACGAATGTCACCGTAAGCGCCACCAAGGGCGGCGTCGCGCAGGGCACCCTGCATACGGACGCGGCCTCGCCCGATTCCTGGACGTATACGCACCCGGCCACCCTGGCCAACAACGGGCTTTGGGTATTCACCATCACCGCGACCGACGCCGCGGGCCGAAGCAGCTCGGTGCAGCGCACCGTCCGCATCGACACCATCGCGCCGGTTCCCTCGATAACGCTTCCCGGGGCGGGAGCCTTCGTCTCGGGGAGTTCCTACACGGCGAGCGGCGGCGCGAGCGACGCTAACATCGTCGCAGCCGTAGAATGGTCGATCGACGGCGCCACGTGGTATTCCGTCGGCTCGGGAACGACGAGCTGGTCGGCCAGCCTCGATCTCGCGACCATTGGCGAAGGATCCCGGACCCTCCAGGTCCGGGCAACAGACGAGGCGGGCAACCTGAGCGCGCCCGTATCCCGCCCCTTCGTTGTCGACCTCAATTCCCCCACGATCACCGAGACGTCCATCGGTTCGGGCGCCATCTACCGGAACGCGCAATTCGCACTGGGCGGCGATCTTGCCGACAATGTGGATCTGGCGTCCATTTCGGTCACCCAGAACAAGAATTCCGGGGGCGCGGTCGCCGTCTACTCGGCGAGTTACGCGGGTGCCGTAGGCGGCACGCCGGAGACGGGTGCCTCCTGGAGCGTTCCCGCCCTGCCGTCCGGCTGGGTCGGCGACGCCACCGATTCGGGCGTCTACGAATTCATCATCACAGTCACCGACGCCTCGGGAAAGACCTCGAGCCTCACGCGCACCGTGACGGTGGACAAGACCGATCCGGCGCTCGCGATCAACTCCGTCATCCCCATGCTGCCAGGCAACATCGTCAACGGGAAGGTGACGCTCAGCGCCAACGCCTCGGACGAGAACGGCCTCGACGGCGTGAAGTACTTCATCCGCGCTTCCGCGGCGACGCCCGCCTATACGGACGTGGACGGGATCCTCGATGCCGCCGCGCCCTACGACACGGTCATCGACACGACCGCGCTCTCTGACGGTACCTACTACTTCCACGTGCTGGCCCGCGACAAGGCGGGCAACGTCAGCGCCCTCGTGGCCACCGTGCTCGTCCAGCAGTCCTCCGACCTGCCCTCGGTCTCGGTCGACAGCCCCGCAGACGGCGACGCGATCGGCACCGACAAGAAGATACGCGGCACCTTCAGCGACGACGACGGCGTCGCCGCGAACTCGGCCCTCTTCTACTGGAAGAAGTCCACGGACGCATCGTTCTCCTCCAAGACCATCACGAACTCGAGCGCTGCGGGGCAGCTCGTCTCCTGGACGATCGACCTCACGACCGAACTCGGAGCATCGGGAGACGGCACTTACCAATACTACGTCCGCGTCACGGATGACGCCGACGCAAAGGCATTGCTTCCCGCCGTGTATACCGAGCTCGGTTCGGCCGCCGCGCCCAGGGTATTCACCTTCGACAACAGTCCGCCGACCGTTTCCGCGACGCTTTCCCTGAGTCCGATAAAGACGGCATACAGGCTCGATGACGTCGTCACCATTTCCTGGACCGCGAGCGACGCTTCCGGCATCGCGAGCCAGGTTGTCGACGTAGACGGCTCGACGGCGGCCCTGAGCGCGCTCAGGAATCCTTCCGGATCCGATTTCGAAATCGATTACACCGTGCCCGCCACGACGAGCGGGAACAAGAGCTTTACGGTGGTGGTCACCGACGAGACCGGCCGCTCCACGACGCGGACCGCCACGATCCTCGTCGACACCGAGCTGCCCGAGGTCGAGGACGCCCTGAGCCTCGACCCGGCCTTTGTCGGCTCGACCCCCAACGGCGCCTTCACGCTCCGCGGCACCGCCTCCGACAACCGCGCCCTCGCGAATGTGCAGGTCAGCCTCTCCGGACCGAGCGGTTCGCTCGCCTGGACTGATGCCACCTTGGTCAACGGCAACTGGAGCTTCGCCATCGCCGACAGCGCCGTCTACGTCGCCGCGTCCGGTGATCTTTCCGTCGAAGTCCGCGCCTACGACCAGGCGGGCAACCTCGGCGACACCCGCACCTTCGTCCGCGCGGTCGACCAGGCCGCCGACAAGCCGGTCGTTAGCCTCCTCTCTCCGGTGGGCGGATCCTCGTACGGCACCACCGTACAGATCTCCGGCACCGCGAGCGACGACGACAACCTGTACGACTTGAACGACGACGGCGTCGTGGACGCGTCCGCCGTCGAGGTCGACTATTGGGATACCGCGACCGCGACCCACACCATCGTGAATCCCGTGGTGTCGGGCTCGGGAAAGTCGGCCACCTTCAATCTGGCCCTGAACGGCCTCGCGGGAGGCGACTGGAACGTCTCCATCCGTGCCCGCGACGACGCGGGAACCTGGTCGGACTGGTCGGCGACGACGACCTTCACCGTGAACTCGGGCGCTCCGAACCTGATCGTATCGACCGCCGTGCCCGCCTACACCAACAACGCCTCGCTCGCCCTCTCGGGCACGGTCGAGGATTCCGACGGCGTGCGCTATGTGAAGGTGCGCGTCAACGGCGGCGCCTGGCAGCTCGCGGGCGGCGCGGGTCTTGTAGACACAAGCCCGGTGGACGGCGAGTGGGACACGCCGCCGACCGCGCAGGTCGCCTGGAGCATCACGCTCAACCTCGGCTCCGATGGCCTCAAGACCCTGGAATTCGAGGCGAGCGACGGCGGCTTCATCGCCACGCAGCAGAAGAGCACGACGCTCGACGACACGGCCCCGGACGGCGCCTTCGACGCACAGTTCCGCGACGACCCCACCGGCAGCCTCCTCAATACCAGCCTCCTCAACAAGCTCGTGCGCATTACCGGCACGGTGACGGAGCTCAACCTCGCCGACTCGAACCCGATCGAGATTTCCATCGACGGCGCGGCGTACGTGCCGGTCACGGGCACCTTCGTGTGGAGCCACGTCTGGGACACTACCTCGGTTCCCGACGATGACTACACGCTCGCGCTCCGCATCACCGACAAGGCGGGAAATGTCACTACCTCCATCTCGAAGGTGGTGACCACAAGCCAGGCGGCCGACGTGCCCGTCATCGCACAGGCGTTCAACGCGGCCCCCAGCTCGGGAGACGCGGGGCTCAACATCCTGGGAACGACCCTCAAGGTGTCCGGCACGCTCTCGGATGACGACGGCTTCGACACCGGGGCGGTGCTCATATCGCTCGACGGCGGCGCGTACTCGATCTCCGCCGTCAACACGGCCGGTACTGTCGGCACCTGGGAGTACACCTGGGCAAGCCTTGCGCAGAGCGAGCACTTCTACAGCGTGCGCGCCATCGACCGGAACGGCGCGAGCTTCACCATGGGTCCGACTTACTTCATAGTGGATACGGCGAATCCGACCCTGACCCTCGACGCGCCCCTGGCCGGCGCGAAAATCAAGGCGGGGACCCTGACCATCTCCGGCACCGCCAGCGACTCGGGCGGGCTGGGAGCGTCCCCGCTTTCGATGACGCTCCGCCACTCGAACGCGGCCAGTCCGCTCCACAACGCCACTTACGCTCCCGCAGTGGCCGGCTCGGCTTGGAGCCAGCCCATCGCCATCGACGGCTCCACGCTCGACGGGACCCTCTACATCGATCTCGTGCTGACCGACCGGGCCGGCAAGCAGTCGAGCGTCACCCGCGCGCTTACCATCGACACCACCTCGCCTTCCCTGAACCTCAACTACCCGAGCGTCGATGCCTACATCAACGGCCTCATCAGCGTCACGGGCACCGCGGACGACCTGAGCGGCCTCGCGGACGTGACCCTGCAGGTGCTCGACCCTGCTTCCGGCCTGCCGGTGGCCAACGTCACGCGCTCGGGCACGACCTTGGCCGCGTGGGAGTTCCCCTTCAACAGCTTCACCTACGCGAACGCCACCTACGGCGTCGACGTCAACGCCGACGGCAAGCTCTGGCGCGTCAGGTTCCGCCTCGCGGCGACCGACAATTCCGGCAACGTCGCCGAGCTCCTTGTCGACGACGAGGACGCGGACACCGACCTCGACGACTGGCCCAGCTTCTACGTCGATACCGACGGGGACAAGCCTACCATCGCGGTCACCCAACCCAAGACCGGCGATACCATCGGCGGCTTCGTCAGCATGTTCGGCACGGCCACCGACGACGACGGCCCGGTCATGCAGGTTGAGGTCCAGATCGACTTCAACGGCGACGGCGATTATCTGGACGCCCGCGACCTCGACAACGACGGCACCGTGCAGACCGGAACCGATACTTCCATCTTCTCGAACACCGTGAAAATCGGCGACCCCGCGCACCCGTGGGAGGACGAGTCGGCCTGGTACGTCGTCAGCGTCACCAACAACTCATGGACCCGGGAACTCAACTCCGACGGAGAACTCTATGCGGCGAACACGGGCAGCCTCACCGACGGCCTCGTCAACATCAGGGTGCGGAGCCGCGACCAGTTCGGCCTCGCGAGCGAGATCCTGACCCGGACCATCACCCTCGACCAGACCTTCCCGCGCATCGAGAACATCGCGCCGCTCGACCAGACCTACCAGAACGGAGTCTTCAACCTGACCGCGGAGTTCGGGGACAACGTCGACCTGGATCTCGGAAGCGTCAGCCAGGTCCGGATCAACATCAACAAGACGGGCTACCAGACGCTGACCGTCGGCCCCTACGTCGCGGTCACGCATCCGTACTCCCTGGTCGCCGACCTGGCCGACCCGCAGAACGGCTACGACCTCGTCTACGAGATCGACACCGAGGACTACTTCCCCGACAGCTCGGGCATCCTCTACGCCGATCTCTACGTCAAGGACGAGTCGGGTTACACCAACCAGCGTTCCTTCACCTACTACGTCGACAACCAGGATCCGAGCTCGGCCTGGTCGGACAGCGTCACGCGTCCCGACGGCTCGAACCTCAGGAACGGCATGATCACGGTGAACGGCGTCGACAAGACCTACGTCGAAGGCAACTACGGCGACTCGGGCGCGGTCAGCGGCATCTCGCACATAGAGGTGTACGTGGTCAAGGACGGCGAGATCCGCAACCTCAAGGCGGACGGCGTCTGGACCGGCGCCACGACGAGCGAGGATACGACCGTCGAGAACTACACCCTGGCGACCAACAGCTGGTCCGCGCCGGCGACGGAAGCGGAGCTGTTCGTCGCCCACGACGATCTCGGCGACGACTACGTCATCCGCGTCGACCGGCCAACCGAGATGAGCGACCTCGCGCTCGGCACCGACCTCGACGGCGACGGCTACCACGAGTTCCAGGGCATCTACGACGGAAAGGCCCGCTGGCGCGCGTACTTCGACAGCGCAGACATCCCCGACGGCCTCGCGGACCTCCACTACGTGGTCTATGACCTCGCGGGCAACCGCGTGCACCGCATGCGCCAGGTCTTCTTCGCCAACAACGGGCCGCAGATCGACCGCATCGCCGTGGGTTCAGACCTTAACGGAAGCGGCACGGTAGCGAATGCGGACGGTCTCGAGGAGATCAAGGACTACTACAATCCTTCAACGTCGACCTTCCGGTCAGACTCGCAGAAGATCAAGAACCTCAGGCTGTACCTCGGCATCGAGGGCGGGGACCCGAACCCGCTCGCGAGCCCCGGACAGGTCAAGCAGATCTTCGTGGACGTTTACAACGCGGCAGGCACGACCTTGCTCGGCAACGCGTTCACGAGCACGCTCAACCCGGCCTCGGGCGACGCCTCGACCACGCTGGTACCGACCCCCGGCACCGCGCCGTGGACCTCGGGCTATACGGACGGCATCGCCGCGTACACGCTCAAGATCACGGTGCGCGACTCCGACGACATCAACGTGTCGCAATACGTGAAGGTCAGCGTCATCGACCCGGTCGACGCCACGCCTCCCGTGGTGACCCTGAGCGCGCTCTCGGTAGACGACCAGGATCTCGACTTGGGCCACCTCGAGCTCCAGGGCGACAATACGCTGGACGTCTGGAACGCCATCAAGGCGGCCTACGGCGGCGACAACGACCCGAAGGTTTCCGGAGCCATCCGGATCAAGGGCGTCATCACCGACGACAACCTGGTCTCGGGCATCCAGGCCACGAGCCAAAACAACCCGAACCCCGCGCTCGCCGCGTGGGTCGACGGGGCTCTCGTGCCCGACACCGCTCGCTTCGTCATCGACTCGCAGACCTTGGGCGAAACCGGCCACACCGTGAACTTCACCTACACCTGGGAGAGCTCCGAGGTCACGGGCGTCGCGGGTCTCGACAAGACCCTGGCCATCAAAGCCTTCGACGGCGTGATCACGGGCGCAGGCACGCGGGCGGACACGACGACCATAGCCATTCCCTCGCTGGGCGGGAAGACCGTCGCCGTCGGCGCCCCCATCCGGGTGTTCGGCGGAGCGGTCCCCGCGACCACCACCGTCGCTGCGTTCCTCCCGCTCTCGGGTACCGTCACCCTCGCGGGCGCGGTCCCGACCGACAACACGAGCGCCTCGGTCTCGCTGGGCAATACCGACGAAGATGCGCTCCGTGTCGACGTCGTGCCGTACGTCATCTCGATGGATAGGGACGCGACAAGCTACAATACTTACCGATCGCGGCTTGGCTACACCGTGCTGAGGCGTGGCGAGGCCGTCACCTTCACCGGATTCAACCTTTTCAACTCGACGTCTGACCTTGCGACCTTCGTCGGACAGGCGCCAACGCTGCCGGCGGGCTCCACGGCCACGAGCTTCACCCTGCCTGGTGCCTCGACTGCCTCCATCGCATCGGGGCCGGTGAGCGTCACCGTCTCGGGACAGATATCCATCAACAACCTGAACGACAACACGAAGGAGTGGAACAGCGAGGCGACGACCTCGGCCGCCCTCGACGGCTCGACGCTCTGGAACGACGACATCGCCGTCCACGTGTGGCAGTCAGACGACAACCAGACCGGCGGGAATCGCGGCTACTTCACGGGTTCCGCAGATCCGGAGTACCCGGCGATGAGCATCGACGGAGCCGGCCTTCTGTACGGCAGCTGGAGCAATTACGCCAGTTCGAGCATCCTGTACGGCACGAACTCGGCCGGAGCGGCGACGGTGTTCACGGGTTACGACCCGTCCGAGCATACCGACATCCACTTCGGCTCGAGGGCGACCGTCGCGATCAACGCGAACCTGTACGGCAACGGAGCCTGGAACGTCACGGGTGCGGGCGGCTCGTACGTCTGGGACAACCAGGCGACCGACGACAACGATTACACCGGAACCCCGATCATCGGCGTGTACAACGCGGAGGCGCTCTACCACGACCAGAAGCTCATGCAGTTCGTCAACCAGAGGGTCGTGACGAACGGTGACGACATCCACCTGAGCTACTACGACACGGATACCAAATCCTTGAAGTATTGGTATCACCAGAGCGGCGTCAACGAGCCGTACGCGCAAGCCTGGATCAACATCGATGGCGGCCTGGACGCCCACGACGGCGCTGCCACCAACGTCACCTATGGCACCGCGAGCGAGACGGATGTACAGACCCGTGCGCCGACGAACGGCGTCTCGGTCGCGAGCGTCGCGGTTTCCCTCGGCCAGAAGGTCGCGCAGGACGAGTTGCTGGCCACCCTGTCGAACGGAACGCAGATCACCGCGACGGCGAACGGCTACGTCTCCTACATCATCACCGTCGGTTCCGCCGTCTCGCGATGGTTCGATACGACCATCGCGAGCCTGGCTTCGCACAGCGTCGTCGCCGTACTGGCCGACGCCGGTGACACCGTCGTGACCACGCCGACGCCCACCCCCATCCTGAGCATTTCAGATTATGCGGGCGCGACAACCGTGATTTCGGCCAATGCCGCCGGCTTCCTCGGCGACCGGGCTGCCATAGGAACTCCGGTCACCAACGCGACGGTGCTCGCCAGCATCTTGACGACGACGACACGGATCGCTTCCGTCGGTCGCAGCTCCGCCGCCGGCGAGTACTCCGCCGTCGACGTCGTTCCGGGAACGGGCTTCCCGCTGATCGCCTACTACGACATCGCCAACCAGACGGTCAAGCTGGCGCGCGCGTCTGCCGTCAATCCGGCGGGGACGCAGTGGTACCTGCAGGCCGTGATGGACTCGGGAACGGATGCCAATTACCGATACTCCGGCAAGTACATCTCCATGAAGGTCGACGTGAACGGCTACGTCCACCTGGCCTTCTTCCGGAACTCGACGGGCGACCTCGTCTACATGCGCTCCACGAACACTTCCTACGACGTGGGTCCCTCGGTTCCCTACACGTTCGGCCCCTCGGTCGTCATCGACAGCATCGGCTCCGTGGGCACCTGGGCGGACCTGAGCCTGGACGGGACGAACCCCGTCATCTCGTACCTGGACTCCTCGCTCGTGAACACCTTCGACGGCATCAAGCTGGCGTACTACGACAGCGCGCTCGAGACGGAGACGGGGGACGCGGACGGCGTGCCCGACTCGATCGACGGCTGGGAGACCATGAACGCTGCGCTGGGCTACGAGGTAGAGAGCGTGCGGACGAGCGTCGAGACCGACACCGGCGCCAACTTCTGGAACCAGGCCATCGGCTACAGCTCGACGGACTACTATCGAATCGGGTATTACGTGAAATGAAGGACGGCTCCCCGCGCGCGGGGAGCCGTGTTTTTTCCATCCTTAGCCTGAGAGGGAACCGCGATGCGACGCACGCCGATAAAAGTCAGGTACCTGGTCAGCATCATGTGCGCGGGCGCGGCGCTCGTCTCTTGCGCAGGGGGGCCCTACTCGGGGTCGGTTCCTCTCGAAAAGGCGCTCTCCGATGGATCTCTCGACGCGGATACGCTCGGATTCCTGGAAGCTGCTGCCTCGATAGCTGATTTCCTGGCCGCTCGTTTCGGCCTGGAGAAGGGCGTCGAAGCGATCCGCTTCATCTCCCAACCGCGACAGGGCATGGCTTGGAGACTTGTCGCTGTGGAGGACGGCGTGCCCGCGAATGCCCGGACCACCTGGCACACGAGCCTCGCGGAAGCGGAATCCGCTGCGGCGAAGCTGGGCGAAAGGGCAACGTACATGATCGAAGAAGTCGCCCACATTTCCGGAACGGGGAGGGGACCGGGACCCCTCGTCAGCGCCCACATGAATCTGTCCAGGACAGCCCTTGTCGAGGAAGTGGTCTTCCGCGTGCTGTACGAGGCGCTCGACCGCAAGCGATCGGTGGAGGAGTCCGAACGGGAAGCGCTGGCGCTTTTCCTGGCTGAGAAGGCGACCCAGCTCTATCTCGTCGAGAAGCTGTCACCCGCTTCCCCGGTGCTCGGCAATTACATCGCGCAAAAGCGGGACGAAAGGACCTTCCAGACCCTGCTCGGGGGATTGCGCGAGCGTTTCGCGAACGTGCTTTCGCAGGATCTTCCGGCCGCCGAGACGGAAAGGTCGCTGTCCTTCCAGACGGACGTTTGGCTCGAGGACTTCCGGTTCAACTACAGCCGGCGTTTTCTCGGTGACGGATTCCAGGCTTTCGGATCGGACGGCGTGAGCGCCGCGCTGCTCGCGGCCAATGACGATCCGATACCGTCCTACGCGGAATTGGAGGCGGAGTACAGGCGGCTGGGCGAAGATCCGGTGGCCTTTTTCGGAAGCCTGTCGAGCGGAGGGAACTAGCGGAAGAGCTGATTGCATGGGGGAATGTAGGAGCCTTGCGGTGGACTGCGGCCACTCAGGTCGCGGGCGTGGCGATCAACGCCCGGGGAGGCGCAGAAGCGCGACCAGGGCGATGATGGCGAGCAGTACGACTCCGGCCACGATAGACGCGGCGAGCTTCCGGCGTCCGAGCGAAGCGGCTTTGGCCATGTCGTCCACCTTCTTCCTTCCCTTCCTGAGCGTTCCCCCGCCTTCCGGCGCGTAGCGTCCGCGCCGGGCCGCCAGGGCCGCGGCTTTTTTCCCCGATGACTTCTTCTTCATGGCCATGATTCCCCTCTCTGTGGCAGCGAAAGCGCGATATCGGGCATTTCGCGCTGCCTGGAGGAATCCTACACCGGCTTTGCCGTGCGCGACAGGTTTTTTGTTCGCTCAGAAGCTTCCGATGAAGTCGCCACGATCGAGCTCTTCCACCGAGAGCTCCACCGAGCTCGCGCCCTGCAGGACCGCGAAGACCGCGAGGTCGATGTACTTGACCGAGAGGGGGCGTTCGAGCGACATCCGCGTGGACCCGTCCTCCCAGACGCTCGCCTTTGGCGAGAGCTCGCCAGGTTTTCCGTATTTGGTAGAGAGCTGGGTGAAGATCGAATAGTGGTCGACCCGGCCCTCGTCCATGACGAAGGTCATGGTCCAGAGCTTGCCTTCGTAGAACTGGAACCAGGCGCGTTCGAGGAAGCTGCGCGGCGCACCGGACACGTCCAGGAGCATTTCCGCGGGTCTCGGGAGGAGGCTAACGTCGGGTTCCCCGCGGTAGTAGAGCAGCGCTTCGCCGAGGAGCAGCTTCGTCACTTCCTCGAAGCCCATGCCGAGCTCGATGCCGCGGAAGCCCCGGGGGACTGGACTGGATGCGGCGGGCCCGGAGGACGGCGCGGGAGCGGCGTCGGCGGAAGCGGCGGCGCCAGCGGCAGCGCCGCCCGGTGCGGCCGGAGCAGGCGCCGCCTCCTGCGCGCCCGCGTACCAGACGAGCAGGGCCATGGCGAGCGTGAAGAGCACGGGGCGGAGCTTGGCGAGCATGGGGCGGACTCCTTACCTGGCCAGCGCTATCGAGAGCGCGGTGGAAAGTTTCAAGACGTCGTCGTTGCCCTTGCGGACGCGGTCGGCGAGCACAGCTGCGATGCGGGACAGCACTTTTATCCCCGATTCCGGGCGCTCGCGGCACCAGGCCGCGAAGTCTTCGCGTTCGACCTGGCGCACCGCGCAGTCGGTCCGGGCGACGACGGTGGCGCTCCTGGGATGGTCCGCGAACATGGACATCTCGCCGAAGACGGCGCCTCCGTCGGAACGGAGCCGGTTCATGGACTTTTCCGCGGAGCCGAAGTCGTGGCGTCCGGTCTTGAGGGTCAGGCTCCGGGTGATCTCGACCTCGCCCTCGACGAGTATGCACATGGAACTGGCGTTTTCGCCTTCGCGCATGATCACCTCGCCCGCGCGTAGCAGGCGCAGCTCACCCATGCGCTCGAGCTCCGCGAGCTCCGCGGCTTCGAGGTCGGAAAGGATTCCGAGAGCTTTGAGCGGGTACCGATTTGCGCGCTTCATGGAGTGCCGCCCCCCGAGCCGCCCACCAGGAACGCGAGGTCTCCGTCCGCGATCGCGTAGGCCGCCCCCGGATCGAGGCGGACCCGCTCCTCTCCCGAACCCTCCGCTTCCAGGTCGATGTCGGCTTCGCGGAACTTGCGCTTTATGAAGGCGTCGATGGCGCTCGAATCGTCGGAGAGGATGTCGTCGAAGGAGACGCGCTTTTCGCGCGAGAGGACGCCGACCAGGCAACCTTTCCCTTCCTTGAGGAACCACGCCGAGGCCTCCGCGTAGCTTCTGCCGCGCAGGGCGGCGGGGAAGGGCGCCTGCCGGATGCGGGGACCGCCCCAGGAGAGCAGCGAGCGGACCGCGCGCGGAACGCCTAACTCCGAGGCTCCCGCCGCGAGCATGAAGCTCGAAAGCTCTCCCTCGAGGATAATCTCGTCGACGCGGGCTCGCCTGAGGTGCTGTTCGCTCTCAGGCCGCGCGACCTGGGCGCTCACGCGCAGGTCGGGGTTGATGGACTTCGCCGCGAGCGCGGCAAGGATGGCCCGTTCGTCCGCGTTGGCGAGCGTGGCGCCGCCGGATTCGTCCGGAAGGATGATGACGCTCGCTGCGCTCG
Source organism: Spirochaetales bacterium (assembly GCA_016926955.1). Taxonomy (GTDB): domain Bacteria; phylum Spirochaetota; class Spirochaetia; order Treponematales; family UBA12059; genus JAFGNN01. The sequence goes on from JAFGNN010000050.1 coordinate 27,055, forward strand.
CGAGCGCCGCCTTGCGGAGGGTCGCCTCTTGCGTGAAATCGCCGCGCACGAAGCGCAGCTCGAGGCCGGGAAACGAAGCGCGGAGCGCGTCGAAAGCCTCCGGTTCCATCATGTTGACGAGAACGACGGGCGCGCGGTCCTCCTGAGGGGCCGCGTCGAAGCCGGAGAGCAGACGGGAGCCGTCGCGGTTCCAGCCGAGGACGGCCCTGTGGCCGTCGAGATGGATGTCCCTCAATCCCTTGCCCTCCTTGATGCGCCTGTCCACGAAGATCGCCGCGATGGTGCCCGAGATCAGCGAAGAGAGCACCACGCCCGAGACGATCATGGCGATGCCCAAGGCCTTGCCGGCGTCGGTCTGCGGCGCCTTGTCCCCGTAACCGACGGTCGCGAAGGTGACCACGGCCCACCACAGCCCGTCGAAAGCCCTCCGGAACATGTCGCCGGAGCGTCTCTCGATGATCCAGACGGCAAGGCCGAAGGCGGCCACGAGACCCGCGGCGGCGAGCGCCAGGCGGGGCAGGTCGCCCCGCGGCAGGAGCCTGGAGATGACATGACGAGGCTGCGCTCCACGGATACGGCCCCCGCGGCGGGAGCGACGGGGCTTCGGTACGTCGACAGGGCTCGGGCGCATTCGCTCACCTCCCCCTATCCAGTATCGGCGAAGCGCTTCCCTTGCTATACTCCGCCCCGATGATGGATCTCGAGCAATTTCCGGACGTTCCGGATCGGCCGGCGATAATCGCCGAAACCGGGCGCTGGCTGGTGGCCCGGAAACCCGCGTTCCTCCACACGGTCCGTTCCGGCGGGGGACGGGACCCAAACCCCTCGCTGGCCGAGTGGCTCGAAGGCGAACGGCCGGAGTGCGCCTCCGCAGGCAAGGTGGGAGAGGCGGGTTTGCTGCAGCGACTCGATTTCGACACTTCAGGTCTTGTGCTTGCGGCGAAGGACAGGACCGCGTTCGAATGGCTGTGGGCAGCCTCGACGGAGGGCCGCTTCCTCAAGGCATACGCGTTGCGATGCGCGCCAGGGCTCGGCGGGCTCGAAGGCTCGCGGCCTGGCAGGGCTTTCCCGGGGTGTGTCGAGGAAGCCGCGTGGAACACGGCCCTCGAAGCGGGCGATGCCGAGGAGCTTGCCCGCCTCCTCGGATCGAGCGGCGGCGCGTCCATCGTCTCGCGTTTCCGTCCCTACGGTCCCGGCGCCCGGCGCGTGGCCTGCCTCGCCCCCGGAGCGGAGCCCGGCCTGTCCCGCGCCTGGACCAGGGACGGGTACTCCACCGCGATCGAAGCGCTCCTCGCCCGCCCTGCCTCCTCGCTCCTCGGCGTCGCGAGCCTCCGCAGGGGTTTCCGTCACCAGATCCGGGCCCACTTCGCGTGGATGGGGCTGCCGCTCGACGGCGACGGCCTGTACGGAGGTCGCGACGACACGCGCCTCCGGCTGCACGCGGCGCTCCTCGAATTCCCCGACCCGGCGGACGGATCCGCGATACGCGTCGTCGATCCGGTCGTTGCCGCCCTGACTTCCATCGGTTAGGATTGAAGGATGCCTGAGCCTTCGGCCTTCGACGACCTCGTGAGGGAGCTCTCCCACGACGAGCGACGGGACCTCCTGCACCGCATTCGCGGTGCGGCCAAGGTTTCCGAGGAAGTCCTTTTCCGCGACGAAGAGGCGGGCCAGCCGGCCATCGATTATGCCGCCCGGTACCGCGAGCTCGGACTCATCGGCCGCATACTTGTCGCCCTCCGTTCCTTCTTCTCCGGCCTGCCGCGGGACGAGGTGCTGAAGGCCCGCATCCTCGAGGATGTCGCCCGTCGCGTGGAGCTGCGCTCGCCGGGCCTCGCGGACGCTCGGCGCGGGGTCCTGCTCGAGCGCTTCGCCGTGGAACTCGCCTCCCTCCGCGACGGCTCGCGCTGGTTCGTGGACTACCTGGACCGGGCCCTCGAGAAGGACAAGGGCTCCTTCTACGCGTTCGTCGGCTCGGTGTTGCTCGAGGGCGTCCATCGCAAGCTTTGGGACGAGGCGGATCCCTTCGCCATAGCGAACAGGGACTCCTCCCTCGACGAGGCGGCGGTCAAGGCGACGGTCTGGTCGATCTACGAGGACGCGGTCGCCTCCATCGGCGAATCGGATCGCCGCCAGGTCTACGCCGACCTGCGGAGCCTTCTCTTCCTCCGTCGCCTCGCAACCTTCCTTTTCGATCGAGCGCTCGCCGCCTTCGAGACGGACGCGGCCGGCCGGCGCTCGGCGGTCTTCCCGGTATTGAAGGACCAGCTTGCCGAGCTCGCCTCGATCCTGGCGTCTATGGCCCAGCCCCCTTCCCTCAAGCTCATGGAGAGCCTTTTGGTCTTCGCCACCCGCGAAGGCTTGTCCCGCGGCGATTTCGACGTGGAGGGAGAGGTCGCCGGGTTGCTTGAAAAAGCCGACATGGCGCTGTCGCGCGTGCGCGCCTTCAACCAGCGGGTCCCTCTCGTGCTCCTGGTCCAGCTGGCTTCGGAAGATCCGAACTGGCGTCCGCGCGAGGCCCCCGGGGCCGAGGACTGGTTCGCGCTCTACCGCCAGTTCTGGCGCGAGCGCCTCGAGCGCCGGATGCTCATCTTCTCGAACCGGCGGAAGGCCGAGGCCCTGTTCCGCGAAGTCGAGCATTTCGCGGGCCAGGCTCCGGCCTTCGACCACATCAACGTGAAGGACACCGAGCACGCTCCGGGCATCCGCATTGCTCCCCTCATCGCCTTCCTCGCCGCGTTCTACCGCAACGTCTTCGTGCCCCTGCTGAACAAGCCGCTCCGCATCGTCCTTCTCGACGGCGAGTTCTACAAAAAGGACAACCGGGTCGAATACACCGAGGCCTACAACGTCCTCCTCCGCATCGACGAGGTCGCGCGAACCCTGGACCGACGGCTTTCGCCAGGAGGGGAGCTCTCGGAATCCTGGATACAGGCCAGGACGGACATGGGGCATCCGGCGGTCAGGCACCGGCGCATCCAGGGCGCCGCCGCGCTGGCGGCCAAGGAGGCGGAGGATTTCGTCGACTCCGCGGTCTCGGCGTTGAGGTCGATGGCCGAGGTGCTGCGGGGCATAATGACAAACGAGGTCGGCGGCAAGTATGATTCGCTCGCCAATCTCCACTACCTCGAAGGACGGGCCAACAAGGAATTTCTCGAGTCGGTCGAGGGCGCGAGAAGCCGTATCGAGCGAGCGCTCTCCATCCTCGACGAGCTGTCGAACCTGGAACTCGGGGGCGGGGCGTGAGGCTCGAACGGCTTCCGCTCGACCTGGCGATCCGTTCCTCGTCCCATGCCGTCTTCGGCTTCCCCGCGGCGGACGGCGGAGACGGGGCGGCGGCTCCGCTGGCCGTGCTTTCGCTGAGGGAATCCGGATCGATGCTCTTCCGTCACGGGGCGGCCAACAAGGCCCGCGACGCGTTCTTCGCCTCGCTGGGCGTCGCGCGCGAACGCGTCGCCGCCCTCGAGCTCATCCATTCCAGGGACGTGCTATGGCCGGAGCGGATCTCAGAGCTGGACGGAAAGAGCGCCGACGGCATCGTCGTCCGGGACCGCTCGTTCGTTCCCTCGGTGACGGTGGCCGACTGCATGCCCATCTGGCTTTTCCACGGGAAGAGCGGCGCGTTCGGCGTCCTCCATTCCGGATGGAAGGGAACGGGCATCCTGGCGCGGGCGGTCGATGATTTCAGGACCCGCCTCGGCGCGGCGGCACGGGAGCTTTCCGTGATACTCGGTCCCGCGATCGGTCCGTGTTGCTACGCGGTGGACGAGGGCCGCGCGCGCTCCTTCGCGTCGGAATACGGAAGCGCCTCGGGTTACCGCGCGCAAGACGGGACCTGGCGGGTCGACCTGGTCGAGGCCAACCTCGAGATCGCACGCCGGGAGGGCGTCGGGGCGCTGCTCGTGGTGGACGCCTGCACGTCCTGCGACAAGCGCCTGGGCTCGAACCGGCGCGAAGGAGCACGCGGAACGAAGGACGCGAACGGCGCGACTGGCGGACCGCCGGCGTTCACCCGCATGCTCGCGTGCGCCGGATACTTTCCGGCATTGGAAGCCTCATGAAGCGCTCGCGCGCGTTGTCATCGCTCGCCGCCTTGCTCGCGCTCCTCGGCGCGGGGAGCGTCGGGGCCCAGGTCGTGATCGCGGACGCCGCGACATCGTATGGCCCCCTTCGCTACGCGGAACGCGGCGACTGGTCGCGCTACGACGACGGCCGCTACGTAGGGCTCACGCGCCGCGAGACGCGAGGCGTCCTCGTCGCCTCGCCCTTCGCGGGCGGGGTCGAATACCGTGGCGATTTCTACGTACTCGAAGAGACGAAGCGCGACGAATCCCTCTCCGCCCGCGCCGTCGACGAGGTGCTGGGCGCCGCGTGGCGCGTGGGCGGTGACGGCCGCTGGACGATGCTCGAGGATCCGGGATGGCCGTCCCTCCGCGGCGTGCCGGCCTTCCCCTCGGAACCCGTGCGGGTCGGGGACCGCTGGGTCGCGGAGGGAAGCCGCTCGGTCGATCCGCGCGGCGTGGGCAAGCCCACCCGCGTGCCCGTCCTCGTCCAGTACGAGTTCAAGGGCGAGCGCGAGTACCGTGGCGAACGCGTGCTCGTCGTAGCGGGCAAGTTCGCCACCCGGTACCGGAAAGGACAGGATCCGTCCGGCGACCGCGAGCTCGAGGGCGGGACGGGAACCCACGATTTCGAAGCCCTGGTCGACGCGGACTCGGGGCGCCTGCTCCTGCTACGCGACAGCTTCGACGATACCTGGACCTACGCCGGAAGGCGAACGGTACGGCAGAAGGGCTTCGTCCTGCTGTTCTACGAGGGCGCGACTCCGATCGACCGGGTCGCGCTGGCCGAGGATTTTTCGTCGGCGATCGGCGAAAGGCCGACGGGGGGCTTCCCGCCCGCACCTTCTCCGTCCACCCATGCGGGAGCGACCGGACCGGGAAGCGGATCGGCGCCGCCCGAGGCGGGATCCGGGCCCGAAGCGGCCGAAGCCGCCCGGAAGGCCGGGCTGCCCGGCCTGGCGGAATACCCGGAAGCCGGGCTGGAACTGCGGGAAGTGGAACGCGGCATCGCGTTGACCATCAAGGACCTTCGCTTTATCGCCGATTCGGACGAGCTTCTGCCTTCGGAGAAGGCGCGGCTCGACCTCGTCGCGGCGGCGCTCGCGACCGTGGAAGGACGCAGCTTCCTCGTCGAGGGGCACACCGCCTCCGTGGGAAGGCCCGCTGACGAGCTCGCGCTCTCGGAGCGCAGGGCGAAGCGCGTGGTGGACGAGCTCGTCGCGCGCGGACTCGAGGCGCGGCGCTTCATCTGGCGCGGACTCGGCTCCACGCGCCCGCTCGCGCCGAACGACACCGAAGGGGGGCGCGCCCTGAACCGGCGCGTCGAGATCACGATACTCCAGGACTGACAGCGCCCGCGCACCCCGCGAGACGGAACCGGACCGCGGCCGGCGCCGCGGGTTCAGGCAAGGGCGGGTCCGCCGAGATCGGCCCATTCGAGTCCTTCGCCGTCGGGAACCTCGCGGATCGCGACGCGACCGAGGACAGCCGGCAGCAGGAAGGGGTCGAGTCCCGGCCGCAGCACCTTTTCCGTGCGGAGCACGGCCAGGTTGCCTTCGGTGAACGCTTCGCCCGCGCGGATGCGGCGCAGCGCGTGGATCGATCGCCTGGTGCGCTCGTAGTTGGCCCGCTCGCTCGGCGCGAGGCGCTTGCGGCCGTCGCCTATCGTGGCCGAGATCCGTTCCGCTCCGTAGCGCGCGGCCAGCTCGCGTTCCGTGGCCTCCGCTCCTTCCGCCGTGGCGATCCTGACGGTGCGCGCCATGTGCTCGAAATCCTCGGGCGGCAGCGCGATAGGGTCGTCGAGGCCGGGATCGCTCCGCGAAAGGCAGATATGTTTCTCGATGACGGCAGCGCCCCGCGCCGTGGCGAGCGCGGGTACGAGGACCGGGTCCATGGAGTGGTCCGACACGCCGATCGGGACGCCCAGGAGGGCGGACAGCGGGGAGAGCAGGGCGAGGTTGTAGTCCTCGCACGGGGCCGGATATGCGGTGACGCAGTGGAGCAGTGCGAGCGGGCAGCCATCGAGGACAGCCATGGCCCGTTCGAGGTCGCCGAGCGTGGTCACGCCTCCGGAGACGAGGGTAGGAAGGCCGTACGAGGCGAGTTCCGCGAGCAGGGGCGCGTGGTTGGATTCCGGGCTCGCCACCTTCATGGCCTGAACGCCGAGCCCGCGGAGCTCCCGCGCGCTCCGGAGGCCGAAAGGCGTGCAGAGGAACGCGAGTCCTGCCGCCTCCGCCGCCTCCTTGCAGACGCCGAGGAAATCCGGACCGGTCTCGAGGGCGCGGAAGCGCTCGTACAGGGGAATCCGGCCGCCGGGCAGGGGCACGTCGCCGGTCAGGGGGTGGATGATCTCGTCGGCGTAGACGTGCTGGAACTTCACGACGTCGGCCCCCGAGCGCGCCGCGGCCTCGATGAGGGCGCGGGCCTTTCCCGCGTCTCCGGCGTGGGAGGTACCGACCTCGGCGATGATGACGACGCGACCACTGCCGACGCCGGGGAAATCGAAAGCGGTTACAGCCATCTGCGCCACCTCGCGTTTTTCAGGGAGCGCTCGACAAGCGCCCCGGGCTATAATAGAATACGCATGTCCATAAGGAAACCCAAGGAGTCCTTCATGAAGCAGCTGTTTTGCGATGTCTGCCGACGCGAGGTGGCCGACCCGGTACCGGGCCGCTCGTTCTTCTTTCAGGCCCAGTACGACCTTTGCGAGGATTGCCGCGACGACCTCGAGAAGGCCATGAAGTATACTGTCCGCACCAAGAGGCCCTTCGACTCCGGATGGTACGATTCCCTCGTCCTGGACACCATCAAGGCCGGAATCGCCCGAAAGAAGATCGAGGCCAAGGCGTCCCGCTAGGCTTGCAGGCTCGTGCCCGGCGTCGCTTCGCGTCGGGCACGTTCCGCGCCACCGATCCGGACTTGAGTCCTTCCGGATCGCTTCCGTCGGACGCGCCGTCGTGGCTTTTCCGTGTCCGTTGACACTTTTCGCGGGCACGTGCTAGGCTTCGCGGACGGGCCGTTCTCGGCCGCGTTCCCGCCCGCGTAGAACCCTCCAGACGGAATCGTACGGGTTGCGCCGAGCGGAGCTACCGTTCCAATCCGATCAATCCCGTCACGAGAGAAGGAGCTGCGATGTCCGGCCACAGTAAATGGGCGACGATCAAGCACAAGAAAGGCGCTGCCGACGCTAAGCGCGGCCAGATGTTCACCAAGCTGATCAAGGAAATTTCGATCGCCGCGCGTATGGGCGGCGGTGATCCCGATACGAACGCCCGCCTTCGAACCGCCATCCTCAAGGCCCGTTCTTCGAACATGCCCAAGGACAATATCGACCGTGCCATCAAGAAGGGCACGGGCGAACTCGGCGCCGCGGTCTATGAGGAGCTCGTCTACGAAGCCTACGCCCCCGGCGGGGTGGCTTTCCTCATCGAGGTCCTGACCGACAACAAGAACCGCGCCGCCGCGGAGGTCCGCAACCTGCTCACGCGGGCGGGCGGTTCCCTCGCGACCTCGAACGCCGTGCTCCGCCTCTTCGACCGCAAGGGCGTCATCTCGCTCGACGGCGAGAAGTATGGCGAGGACGCTGTCATGGAGGTCGCCCTCGAGGCCGGCGCCGACGATATCCAGAACGAGGACGGTGAGCTCGTCGTCTACACCGCCCCCGACGCCTTCGAGGCCGTGCTCAACGCCATTAACGCGAAGGGCATGGAGACCGACGGCGCGGAGGTGTCCATGGTTCCCGCGACCTGGGTCGATGTGGACAAGGATGCCGGCGGCAAGCTCCAGAAGCTCATCGACAAGCTCGAGGAGAATGACGACGTGCAGAACGTCTACCACAACGCCAATATCCCCGAGGACATCGACGAGTAAGCCGGGGCCGGCACGCGCCGGCTCGCCCGCCATCGGAAAGGCCGGCGCCCCTCGGGGCCCGGCCTTTCGCGTTTTGGGCATCGACCCGGGGCTCGCCTCCGTAGGGTGGGGAGTGGTCGAGGGCGGCGCCCGCCTGCGCTGCGTCGCTTATGGACATATCGCCACCTCGCCGGATCTCGCCCTGGACCGCCGCCTCGCGGTCATCCGCGACGGCATCGCCTCGGTGCTCGCGGAGTTCGAGCCGGAGGAGGGCGCCATGGAAGCCCTCTACTTTTCGAAAAACGTGACGAGCGGCCTGCTCGTGGCGGAGGCCAAGGGCGTGATACGGCTCGCCTGCGGCGACAGCGGACTCGCCCTGGTCGAGTACCGTCCCGACGAGCTCAAGAAGTCGCTCGTGGGATCGGCGCGCGCCGACAAGGCGGACATGCAGAAGTTTGTGGCGCTGGTGCTCGGTCTGGCGGAAGTGCCCAAACCCGATCATGCGGCGGACGCCCTGGCAGCCGCCGTATGCCATTGCCACGCGCGGGCCGTTGATCCGCGTCTGCTCCGGCGTATATAATTCCCGCCATGCTCAATTCCGTCTCCGGCGAGATAAGCGAGAAGCGCTTCGACATCCTGCGCGTCGACACGGGCGGCATAGAGTGGGAGTTCCTCGTGTGCGCACGTTCGATGGACGCCTTCGGCCGGGTCGGCGAGCGGACGCGCGTCTTCGCCTGGCTGCTGCACACCGAGAAGGACATGCGCCTGTTCGGCTTCCCGAACGAGGCGGAGCGCGCGGCCTTCCTCCAGTTGCTCAAGGTGGACGGCATCGGCCCCAAGGCCGCGCTCAAGATTCTGACCGGCATCCCGCACGCGGAGCTCGCCGCGGCGCTCGAAGCCGAGGACCTCGCGCGTCTCGAGCGCGTGCCCGGCCTCGGGCACAAGACCAGCCAGAAACTCGTGCTGGCCCTCAAGGGCAAGCTGGTGTCCGCCACGGACGGAGCGGCGGCGCCGAAGGCGCACGAGCACGGCGACATCGTCAGGGCCCTTGTCGAGATGGGTTTCGAACGCAAGGCCGCGGCCGCGGCCGTCAAGGACGCCGCCGCCGAGCTCAAGGGGTCTTCCGCGGATTCAGGCGAACCGGTCGGGCAGGCCCTCGAGCAGGAGCTCTTCCGGCGCGCCCTCGTGGCCCTGAGCGCGTAGGCCTGTCATGGCGATGGACATCGATCGGGAGCGCGGCACGACCGATCCCGCATGGATACCCGGCGAAGACGCGGACGAACCCCGGCTCCGCCCCCAGCGGCTCCAGGAATTCCTCGGGCAGGAGCGCCTCAAGGAAAACCTCGCGGTGTTCGTGCGGGCGGCGCGGGAGCGTTCCGACGCGCTCGACCATGTCTTCCTCATGGGTCCCCCCGGCCTCGGGAAGACCACGCTCGCGGGCGTCATAGCGCACGAACTCGAGGTCGATTTCAAGGCGACGAGCGCGCCGGCCCTCGAAAAGCCCAAGGACCTCGCGGGCATCCTCTCCACCGTCACCGAGCGCTCGGTGTTCTTCATCGACGAGATACACCGCCTCAAGCCCGCCATCGAGGAGATGCTCTACACCGCGATGGAGGACTTCGAGCTGGACTGGATCATCGGCCAGGGTCCGAGCGCGCGAACCATACGCATTCCCGTTCCCCCATTTACGCTGATCGGGGCCACCACCAAGGCCGGCATGGTGTCGAGCCCGCTCTCGAGCCGTTTCGGCATCAACCTGCGCTTCGGCTTCTATGGACCGGAAGAGCTCGTCGAGATAGTCAGGCGGAGCGCGCGGATAATCGGAGCCGAGGTCGAGCCCGACGCGGCGGCCCGGCTCGCCTCTTCCGCGAGGGGAACGCCCCGTGTCGTCAACCGGCTGCTGCGCCGCATGCGCGACTACGCGCAGGTGCTCGGGGACGGCCGCGTCACGCTCGGCGTGGTGGAGGAAGGGCTGGAACGTCTCGAGGTGGACGCCTACGGGCTCGAGCGCCACGACCGCGACGTGCTGGCTGCAATCATAGAGAAATATTCCGGCGGTCCGGTGGGCGCGGAAACCCTCGCGATCTCGGTGGGTGAATCGATCGAGACCCTGGAGGACTACGTCGAGCCCTACCTCATCCAGGCGGGCTTCCTGCAGCGCACGCCGCGGGGCAGAGTAGCGACCCGCTTGGCCTGGTCTCATCTCGGATTCAAGCCCCCCGAGCCGACGGCCGCGTTGCCGTTCTGAGTCTGCCGCTCCGCGTCGGACGCGTGCGACTCGCCAAACATCACGGCGCTTTCCGGCGCCGTTCCGGAGTTCCCATGAAAACCAGCGACTTCGAGTTCGAGCTCCCCGACGAGCTGATCGCCCAGTACCCTTCGACCGAGCGCGGCGGCAGCCGCCTGCTGGTGCTCGAACGCCGGAGCGGCCGCTTGCTGCATTCGACGGTCTCGGAGTTGCCCTCCTTCCTGCCGGACGGCGCCCTGCTCGTCTTCAACGACTCAAAGGTGCGGAAAGCCCGCGTCTACGGCGAGACCGAGGCTGGCGGCAAGGCCGAGTTCCTTCTCGTGCGCAAGCTGCCCGACGGGCTTTGGTCCTGCATGGCCGTGAAGGCCAGGAAGCGCGTTGCCGGTTCGAGCTACCGCTTTCCCGAAGGACGCGTCGGCACCGTGGTCCGCGAGGAAGGCGACCTGCGGGTCCTCTCCTTCGAACCGCCGCTCGACGAGGACTGGATCGAGCGGAACGGGCACATTCCCCTGCCGCCCTACGTGAAGCGCGAGGACGCGGCTTTCGACGCAGAGCGTTACCAGACCGTGCTGGCCTCGAATCCCGGTTCCGTAGCGGCCCCGACCGCGGGCCTCCACTTCACCGGCCCGCTGCTCGACTCGATACGGGCGAAGGGTTGCGTGATCGCGCGCGTGACCCTCCACGTGGGACTCGGGACCTTCCTGCCCGTGCGCACCGAGGAGATCGAGGATCACCGCATGCACGAGGAGGAGTACACGGTGACGCCCGAGACGGCCGCCGCCTTCGCCCTCGCGCGCGCAGAAGGACGGCCCGTCGTAGCCGTGGGCACGACGAGCGTGCGGACCCTGGAAAGCGCCTGGGCGGACGGGGAACTGAGGACGGGCGACGGGTCCACGCGTATCTTCATTTATCCCGGATATCGGTTCAACGCGGTCGACAAGCTGTTCACCAACTTCCACACGCCGGGCTCGACCCTGCTCATGCTGGTCTCTGCCTTCGCGGGACGGGAACGCATCCTGGCGGCGTACGCCGAGGCGGTCCGCGAACGTTACCGGTTTTTCAGCTACGGCGACGCGATGCTGATCCTCTAGGAACGCAGGCTTCGCCCGATCCGGCTCAGCCCGGGGAATTCTGCTCCTGCCGGGCCGCCAACCGCGAGGTGAAGCGCCAATCGGCCAAAAGCTCGACAAGCTCGGGCGCGAAGCGGGCGTCGACCCCGACCCTGCGCACGCCCGACGGAAGCCTGTCCACGCTCGCGACCCTACCCGCGACGGCAAACTGGTATTTCCTGAAGAAGAGCTTTACCTGAACCGCCGCCGCGACCTCGAGGTCAGGCGACTGCATCGGCAACAGGAAGTCGAGCCGGGCGCTCGAGAGCTGGAACAGGGCCGCCTTGAAGGGCTCGCCTCCCGAGGCGAGGGTAGCGTAGCTGTTGTAGCCCATTCCCTTCGCGGTCTCCGCGTTCATGGGAACCATAGGGGAACGGAATTCTTCATATTCGGCCTTCAAGCGGTCGAGCAGGGCGAAATAGTCGAGGAAGGCTGCCGTGAGGTCGGGCGGGCAGGGCTTCCAGTCGAGCGCGACAAGGCCGACCTTGTCTCGGCCCTTCATGGGGCCGATGGAGCTCACGGTGCAGCGCGCGAAAATCTTGAGCGGCTTCTGGCTGTCCGCGGGCTGCATGGAGAGGGCGAGTCCCCCGAGCGAGCCTTTATAGCGCTGGAAGAAGGCAAGCTCGTCCCTCGAAAGGAAGCAGAGCAAGGCGGCTTGCTTGAGTCCGAAACGGAACGGCGCGCAGGCGAGGTTGTAGGTGTCGAGCCTGAGGACGGTCTGGGAAGGGTCGAGGCCGAGCTTGAGCGAGGCGAAGGGCCCCATCGCGATGAGCTCGTCCCCGTAGCGCTGGAGCGCGTTGCCTGCCTGCGTCTTCTGCATACGACAGTTTTCGCTCCGGACGGTCGCTCCGTCAAGGCGCGGACGGGTTGCGGCGGATCAAGGGCCCGAGACGATGAAGACGGCCGGTTCCTTGCCTGGCTCGTCGTGGGCGGCGCGCCAGGCGGATACGGAGTCCGACCGCACGGTTTCGGCATCTCCCATAAGTGCGAAGGCGAGCGCCAGGCGCGTGTCGGGCTTGAGCAGTCGGATCGCGTCGGCGAGCAGGACCTTGTTGCGGTAGGGTGTCTCGATGAAGATCTGCGGGACGCCGCGCGAACGGGCCGCGCGCTCCACCTCCAGGAGGGCCTTCTCGCGGGCGGAACGCTCGGCCGGCAGGTAGCCGCGGAATTCGAAGCGTTGACCGTCGAAGCCCGAGGCCATCAGCGCCATGAGCAGGGCGGAGGGTCCCGGCCAGGGGACGACACGGACGCCCGAGCGGTGGGCGAAGGCGACCAGCCTGGAGCCCGGGTCCGCCACGCAGGGCAGGCCCGCCTCCGAGATGATGCCGCCGTCCGTGCCTTCCAGCAACGGATCGAGCAGGGAAGGAACGTCGATGTCCTTCGTGTGCTCGTCGAGCACGGCCATGCGCACCGAGTCGAGCGCCTCCCGATCCATGAAACGCGAAAGGAAGCGCCACGCGCTTTTTTCGTTCTCGACGACGAAGTACCGCAGTTTCCGGGCGGTTTCGAGCAGGGCGGGCGCGAGGACGCGCTGGACCTCGCCGCCGATGGGCGTAGGAATCAGGTGGAGGGTGCCGCGCGCGCTCAACGGGGGACTCCCGCGCGGAGCGCGTCGAAGGCCTCGTCGACCGCGGCCAGGAAGCGTTCGATCCATCGGCGCGGCACGAGGTTCTCCTCGAAGCGCGCGCGCCACGACTGTCGCGCGTTTTCTATTTCGCGAGCCTGGAGGGGCAGGCGCTTGCCGATGAGGGCGGACTCGGTATCCCGGTCCCGAAGAAAGAGCGGGCCGCCCATGGCGGCGCGGAATTCGTAAAGGGACCCCTTGGAGGCGCGGGCCAGACAGGCGAACACGCCGGAATCGGCATCGGGCCAGAGGGGGTAGCCGATCTTCCTCACGATGGAGAGATCCCAGGGGTCGAGCGGTACCCGGACGCGGATGAGTATCTCGCCCGGAGGAACGAGCGGCTTGCGGTCCTTGCCCGCGAGGCGCCCGACGGCCATCCAGCGCGAGCCGGATGGTCCCCGGAATTCGGCGAGCGCGTCGAGGCAGGCGAGGGCGGGAAAGGCGTCGCCGAAACGCTCGCGGCAGAGGATGTTCCCTCCCAGGGTCGCCAGGTTCCGCAAGGCTTCCGTGCCGATGCCGGCAGCGGACTCGGCGAGGGCTTCGGGAACCGCGCCTTCCCCGAGCGAGGACAATTGCGAGAGGACCACGGTGGCGCCGAGGTCGAGCGTACGATCCGATCGACCCACCGCGCGAAGTTCGGGAACCTTCTCGAGCGAAATTATGGTAGGCGGCAGCTCCGGACGCCTGCCGACTCGGAGCCTGAGGATTCCGGTGCCGCCGGCCCACAGGAGGGCGTCCGGGTGCTTCCGGATGAGGGACAGGGTTTCGATGAGGCTTGTCGGGGCGAATACTTCGCTAACGCGCACGGTGCCAATTCCTCGCTGCCCGGATCTCGACTGCGGCGCGTACTCCCTGGACCAGGGCCGAAGGTTCGACGCATCTGCACTGGACGGTTTGCATGGCTTCGAGGATGCGCGCGTCGGTTGCGCCGGCCGCTTCCTCGAGCAGGAGCCCTGCTATGAGGATGCGTTGCGGCGTGCAGAACGCGCAGGTGGCCACCCCGGCTTTCTCGAAGCCCGCGGCCACGGCTTCGCCCTCTTCAGTCAGGGCATAGGCCTTGGGGCTGACGATCTCCGCGCCGCGCGCCCGGAACGCCGGAACCATGCAGGCGAGCACGAGCTTGCCGTCCATGAGCAGCAGGCATCGTCCGCAACGACCCGCCCGGCAGTCAGATCCCACCGATGCCTTGGGAAATTCCGAAGCCAGCACGTCCGAAAGGCGATCGGTCGCCCGGACTCTGCACGAGACATCCGCCCCGTCGAGAATGAAATCTATTGTCATGTACCCCGAATCCTTTCGGCCACCCGCTCGCCCCTCACGGGAAGCTCGTCGACGGCCACACCGGACGCCAGCGCCACCGCGTTGGCGTAGGCCGGCGGAACGCAATCGAAAGGCAGCTCGCCGATTCCGCGGGCTTGCGTCCGTTTTCCTTCCCCGATGAATTCAATGCCGACAGGCGGGACGGCCGCGAGGGGCATGAGGCGGTACCCGGCGTAGGCCTCGACGCCGAGCCCGTCCGGAGACGGATCGAGCCGTTCCCACGCGCATTGCGAGAGCGCGAGCACCGCCGCGTTCTCGAGCGAGCGCCTGGCATGCCGTTCGTCGTGAAGGCGTCCCGGCGCGACCGCGATCCATATGCCCGTGGCGCGTGGCTCGAGGCTCCACGCGTCCAGCTCGACCTCCACCACGGCGCCGCCGAGCGCGGCACCTTCGAAGGCAGCGCCTTCGGCGCCTTCGTCGGTCCAGCTCACCGGGTTCGGAACCCGTGCAGTGCTGCGCGCGACGATGGGCAGGGGATCGCGAAAGCGGCGCCGCTTGATGGTCGCGCAGGCCCGCTCGATGAGCGAAGCCACGACCGTGACGTTCCTGGAAAGCACCGAGGGCCCCGAATTCGGCGCGTCCTCAGTCGTGGGCGGTTCGAGCGTGACGTCGGCCGGATCGAGGGCCAGCATGCCCGCCGCGCTCTCCCGCCAGATTTTCTCGACCGAGGCGCTGCCGGGCACGGCGCTCGAACGGATTGAGAGCCTGAGTTCCTTGTCCAGCGCGACTTCGACCGAGTAGGAGTTGGGCACGGATCCCCCGACGAAGGCGCCCGACAGCTGTCTGGCGAAAGCGATGCCGATGCCGCGCCAGGGGCCTTCCGCTCCGTTCGAGCGGGAGGCCAGCGCGAAGCTCGCGCGCTTGCGGTCGTAATCGCTCATCCGGCGGAGGATCGCCGCCGTTTCCTCGAAGGGCCAGGCTTCGCCGAAGGGCGTTCCCGTCGGGGTCGCGGAACCCTTGCGCAGGCGGTTGCGCGACCGCCACTCGACCGGGTCGGCATTCGCGCCGGCGGAGGCAAGCTCCGCGATCCGTTCCATGGCGAAATTCGACTGGGCGTCCCCGATGCCGGAGAGCGAACCGAGCGGGGGCGTGTCGGTGGCCACCGCGTAACCCTTGATCGAGACGTTGGGGCAGGCGTACACGCCCTGGGCGCCGAGGCAGGCCCGCGCGACCAGTTCCTCGGCGAGGGGGCCGTAAGCGCCCACGTTCACCGCCAGCGACACCTCGAGCGCGGAAAGGTTGGACTCTCCGTCGAGGGCGGCCC